>NZ_JBVKBH010000009.1:0-172994 GCF_055657175.1 Streptomyces sp. NPDC107581 | reverse complement strand
CCAGTTCCCGTGGCGTCCTCGGTTCCCGGCTCCTGTGACGTCCTCGGCCTGCGGCTTCCGTAACGCCTCGGCTTCCAGTTCCCGTGGCGTCCTCGGTTCCCGGCTCCTGTGACGTCCTCGGCCTGCGGCTTCCGTAACGCCTCGGCTTCCAGTTCCCGTGGCGTCCTCGGCTCCCGGCTCCCGTGACACCCTCGGCCTCCGGTTCCCGTAACGCACGGGCGCCCCGGACCGCTCCCCGGCGGTCCGGCTTCCCAGGTGAATGGGGCCCTCGCCCGGGAAATACCAGCGCCTGCGGGACCGCCGTATTCCTGCGCTCTTGTCGCGCGGTTTCGTCGCGCGGCCTTGTCGCGCTGAGCGTAGAGCGCGCAACCGGGCGCCACGCCGGTCCAGTTGGGCATGTTCACCCGACAGGGTGAGTGTGCGCCGCCCTCGACCGGTTCGAGAGCAGCCGCAGCGGCAGCCGGAGCGGATCCTGCGCGGAGATCGCCCCACCCCCGGAACCATCCGCGTCCGGGCCTCCGGGTGAACCGGCGGTGCCGTCCTCGCCGTCGCCGCACCGCCCGGAGGGGCTTTGCGGCCTCCGCCTCCGAGGCCTGAGAAGCCGCATGCCCGCGGGGCGGTACCTTCATCCTCACGTCGATGAGGAGTGTGAACGTGAGCAAGTACGTGCGGCCGGCCGCCGAGGGCGCCGACCCCTTCGGTACCGCCCGTCTGCGCCGCGGTGTCCTCGACGCCTGGGCCACCAGCCCCGCCCGCTTCCGTGAGGACGCCAACGCCGAGGAGGACCTGGTCCTCGGCGGCTACCGGGACCGGCTCGTGGTGGAGCTGGCCCAGAACGCCGCCGACGCCGCCGCACGGGCGGGGACACCGGGCCGGCTGCGTCTCACGCTCCGCGACGGTGTGCTGGTCGCGGCGAACACCGGCGCCCCGCTGGACGCGACCGGTGTCGAGTCGTTGTCCACCCTGCGCGCCTCGGCCAAGCGGGACGCGCAGGACACCCACGGTGCCGTCGGCCGGTTCGGTGTCGGTTTCGCCGCCGTCATCGCCGTCACGGACGAGCCCGCGATCGTCGGCCGGCACGGCGGGGTGCGCTGGTCCCTGGCGGAGGCGCGCGAGCTGGCCGCCGACACGGCCCGGCACAGCCCCGGGCTCGGGGACGAGATCCGGCGCCGTGACGGGCACGTACCCCTGCTCAGGCTCCCGTTCGCCGCCGAGGGCTCGGCCCCGGAGTCGTACGACACCGCCGTCATCCTGCCGCTGCGCGACACCGCCGCCACCGATCTCGCCGAACGCCTCCTCACCGCCGTCGACGACGCCCTGCTCCTCGCCCTGCCGGGGCTGGAGGAAGTGGTGGTGGAGGTCAACGGCGACGTCCCCCGCACCCTGCGCCGCCGCACCGAGGGCGCCGCCACCCTCGTGGAGGACTCGCGGGACGGGGTCACCCGCTGGCGCAGCGTCTCCGCGCACGGGCCGCTCACCCCGGACCTGCTCGCCGACCGCCCGGTGGAGGAGCGTCTGCGGCCGCACTGGTCGGTGACCTGGGCGGTGCCGGCGGATGCCGAGGGCCGTCCGTTCCGGCCGCGCACCACGGCCGTCCTGCACGCTCCCACCCCCAGCGACGAGCCCCTGGGCGTTCCCGCGCTCCTCATCGCCTCCTTCCCGCTGGACACCACCCGCCGGCACGCGGCCCCCGGTCCGCTGACCGACTTCCTGGTGCAGCGGGCGGCGGACGCCTACGCCGAGCTGCTCGCCGAGTGGCGTCCGGTGAACGACGGCGTCATCGACCTCGTACCGGGGCCGCTGGGCAAGGGCGAGCTGGACGGGGCGCTGCGGCAGGCGATCCTGCAGCGGCTGCCGAGGAGCGCCTTCCTGCCGCCGGCCATCGACGCGAAGGGCGACGACGAGCTTCCGGAGGCGCTGCGGCCCAGGGACGCCGAAGTGGTGGAGGGCGCGGGGACGGACACCGTGCGGGTGCTCTCCGAAGTGCTGCCCACGCTGCTCCCCGCCGGGCTCGAACGCCGGGTCGAGCTGCGCACCCTCGGGGTCGCCCGGCTCCCGCTCGCCGACGCCGTCGACCGGCTCGCCGGCCTGGAGAAGGACCCCGACTGGTGGTGGCGGCTCTACGACAGCCTCGCCGGGGTCGACCCCGAGCGGCTGTCGGGGCTTCCGGTGCCGCTCGCGGACGGCAGGACCACCATCGGCCCCCGGCAGATCCTGCTGCCCACCCCGGACGCCGCCCTCATCCACCCCGACGTGCTCGGCCGGCTCGGGCTGAAGGTCGCCCACGAGGACGCCGCGCACCCGCTGCTGGAGAAGCTGGGCGCGCTGCCCGCGACCCCGCGCGCGGTGCTCACCACCCCGCAGGTGCGGGCCGCGGTGGCCGCCTCCCTGGACGACGAGGGCGGGGCGCTGTGGGAGGAGGACGCCCCGGACGCCGAGGAGCTGGCCGACACGGTCCTCTGCCTGGTGCGCGACGCCGGCCTCGAACCCGGTGACGAGCCCTGGCTGGGCGCCCTCGCCCTGCCCGACGAGGACGGCGAACTCGCCCCGGCGGGCGAGCTGGTCTTCCCCGGCAGCGCCTTCGCCCGGGTGATCCGTGCGGACGAACTGCCCGCCGTGGACGGAGAGCTGGCGGCGAAGTGGGGCGAACAGGCCCTCACCGCCTGCGGTGTGCTCGCGGACTTCGCGCTCGTCCGCGCCACCGATGTCGTCCTGGACCCGGACGAACTGGACCCGAGGGAGGGCGACTTCGCCGAGCCGGACGACGCGGGGCTGCTGGACGCGGTGGACGTGTGGTGCGAGGACATCCTCGACCGCTTCCCGGACAGCCCGGTGCCTCCGGTCGCCACCGAACTCGTCGCCGTGCGCGATCTCGACCTGGTGGACGACGACCACTGGCCCGAGGCCCTAGCCCTGCTCGCCAGGCCGCCGCTGCGCGACGCCCTCACCCAGCCGGTGCGCGTCCTGCTGCCCGACGGCACCCATGAGGTCGTACGGCCGTACACCGCGTGGTGGCTGCGCGGGCATCCCGTCCTCGACGGGCGCCGGCCCGCCGGTCTGCTCGCGGCCGGCGGGGACCCGCTGCTGCACGGCCTGTACGACGAGGCGGACGCCACCGGGTTCGAGGACGAGCAGGTGCTGCGCGCGCTGGGCGTACGGACCTCGGTGGGTGCCCTGCTGGACGAGCCGGGCGGCGCCGCCGAGCTGCTGGAGCGCCTCGCCGACCCCGGGCGGCCGGTCACCCCGGCCCAGCTGCACGGGCTGTACGGCGCGCTGGCCGAGCTGGACCCGGAGCAGGTGACCCTGCCGGAGGAGCTGCGGGCCGTGGTCGACGGGCGGGCGACGGTCGTGGACGCGGCCGATGCCGTGGTGGTCGACTCGCCGGACCTGCTGCCGTTCGCCGCCGGCGTCCCGCTGCTGCCCGTCCGCCCGTCCCGGGCCGCCGAGCTGGCCGAGCTGTTCCAGGTGCGGCGGCTGAGCGAGTCCGTCACCGGCGAGGTGCACTCCGAGGGCGCCGAGCACGACGTACCGCAGCCGGTGCGGGTGCTGCTCGGTCCGCGCACCCCGGACACCTACGTCGAGCACGAGGAGCTGGTCGTGGACGGTGTGGAGATCGACTGGCGGCTGACCGACGACGGCGTCCTGCACGCGGCCACCCTGGAGGGCGTCGCCGCGGGACTGGCCTGGGCGGCCGGCCAGTGGCCGCGCCGCTTCGAGGTGGCGGCCCTGCTGGAGGACCCGACCCGGACGGAGGAACTGGCACGGGACCGGTGGTTCGACTGAAAGTGATCTCGAACACAGGGTCGAAAAGGTCGCGTTTTCCGTACAACCATCGCCTTCCGTCGTGGATCTGATCATGCGAGTCGACCGACTCCTCGAACACTCCATACGGGGGAAAACCGACCCATGCGCATCCGAGCCGCAGGCGCCGTCGTCACCGGTGCCCTGGCCCTGTCCGCCTTCGTCGTCCCGGCCGCGCACGCCGACGCGGCCCACGGCGACACCAAGATCTCGAACCTCGTGGTCAACGGTGGCAAGCCCGTCGTCGTCGGTGCGACCGGGAGCAAGACCTTCTCCGTGTCCTTCACCGCCACGGACAACTCGGGCATCAACTGGGCGCAGGCCGTCCTGTACCACGGTCCCGACATCGACCACCCCGACAGCGGTGCCGTCGCCAACACGAGCGACGGCCGGTCCAAGTGCACCAAGGTCAGCGCCACCAAGTCGACCTGCACCGCGACCTACACCCTCAGGGCCCAGGAGAACCTGATCAACCAGGTGGCGGGCACGTGGAAGGTCTGGGCGATCGCCCAGGCCAAGGACGGCAACTACGTCCGCAAGGACACCGCCAGGACCTTCCAGGCCCAGCGCGCGTCCAAGCTGACGGTCAACGCCTCCCCGGAGCCGGTGAAGAAGGGCAGGACCCTCACCGTCACCGGTGCCCTGACCCGGGCCAACTGGGACGCGGCCAAGTACTCCGGCTACAGCGGCCAGTCGGTGAAGCTGCAGTTCCGCAAGAAGGGCTCCAGCAGCTACACCACGCTGAAGACCGTCAAGACGGACTCCAGGGGCAACCTGAAGACCACGACCACCGCGACGGCGGACGGTTACTACCGCTTCTCCTTCGCGGGCGTCTCCACCACCCCGGCGGTCAGCGCCGCGGGCGACTACGTCGACGTGAAGTAGGAAGCGCCGCGGACAGGGCGTGAACGTACGGGTGTTCCGGAGGGCGGATCCACCGGAACACTCGTACAACCCTCAACGTTCCACGCGAGTCTGATCCGCCGAGTCAACAGACTCCACGATCACTTGGGCCCCGTGCCCATCTTTCTCCTCACAGGGGAACACATGCGCATTCGTGCCACCGTGGCCGCCGTCTCCGGCGCCCTGGCCCTCTCCGCCTTCGTCGTGCCGGCCGCGCAGGCCGCCGACAGCGGTTCGTCCTACCGCGCCGACATCGCGGACGTCCTCTCGCACCACGCGTCCGGCAGGACCGCCTTCACCGCCACCGCCAAGCCGGTCGGCGACCTGAACGTCTCCTTCTCCAACTTCAAGATCGCCAAGGCGGTCAAGGTCGGTACCACCGCCCACGTCTCCACGGTGGTCACCTACACGCTGACCCACGGCGCCGATGTCGACATCACCTCCGAGGACTTCGCCTCCGGACCCGTGATCTACCGCGGCTCCTCCGCCGACCCGGACAACGTCCTGGGCGGCGACCTGCCCGCGACCTGCACCAAGGCCTCGGCGACCACCGCCACCTGCAAGGGCCGGATCGACATCTACCCGAAGACCGAGGACGGCTCGGACCTCCTGAACGGCCACGCCGGCACCTGGCACGGCGCCGCCGTCGCCCTGGACTTCGACAGCGAGAAGAGCGCCGTCCAGTTCGACCTCGGCACCACCCTGGTGCAGCGCAACTCCACGCTGACGGTCAACGCCTCCCCGGAGCCGGTCAAGAAGGGCAAGACCCTCACGGTCACCGGCAAGCTGTCCCGGGCCAACTGGGAGGACCACAAGTACCACGGCTTCACCGGCCAGTCGGTGAAGCTGCAGTTCCGCAAGAAGGGCTCCAGCACCTACACCACGCTGAAGACCATCCGGACGGACTCCGTGGGCAACCTGAGGACGACGGCCAAGGCCACGGTCGACGGCTACTACCGCTTCGCCTTCGCGGGCACCTCGACCACCCCGGCGGTCAACGCCGCGGGTGACTTCGTCGACGTGAAGTAAGCGGCGCCCGTCTCGGCCCCGGAAGCCTCCGGCCTCCGGGGCCGAAACGTTTCTTCTCGCTCGTGCCACGGGCAGGCAATGCAAGATCAAAATCTGTCCGGGAACCTCTCCCGCCGTACAACCACCCACTCCCCTCACGGATCTGATCGCGTGAGTCAGCCGACTCCACCATCACTTCTCCCTCCAGGGGAACGCACATGCGCATACGTGCCACCGTGGCCGCCGTCTCCGGCGCCCTGGCCCTGTCCGCCTTCGCCGTCCCGGCCGCGCACGCCGCCGCGGCGACGCCGAACATCACCTTCTCGAACATGAAGGTCAACAGCGGCAAGGCCCTGACCCTCGGCGCGACCTCCACGGTCAAGGTCAAGGCGACCTACACCGTGACGCATCCCTCCACCGTCTCCACCACCAACATCCTGACCGGCCCGGTGCTCTACCGCGGCACCTCGGCCAAGGACGCCGACACCCAGGTCATCAGCGACGACCCGGGCACCTGCAGCAAGGTCAGCTCCACCACGCTGAACTGCTCGGCCACCATCACCCTCCCCGCGGACGAGCTGTACAACTCGGACGCCGGCACCTGGAAGACGGGCGGTGTCGCCTTCGACACCAAGGCGAACACCCAGAAGTGGCAGAACGACCTGGGCACCATCCCGGTCCGCCGCGCCGCCAAGCTCACCGCCGACGCCACCCCCGAGCCGGTCAAGAAGGGCGCGACCCTCACGGTCACCGGCAAGCTGACCCGGGCCGACTGGCAGCACGGCACGTACACCGCGTTCGGCAGCCAGAACGTCGCGCTCCAGTACCGCAAGGCGGGCAGCAGCACCTACACCACCGTCAAGACCGTCAAGACGTCCTCCACGGGCGCCCTGAAGACCACGGTCAAGGCCTCGGCGGACGGCTACTACCGCTACAGCTTCGCGGGCGTGTCGACCACGTCGGCGGTCAGCGCGGCGGGTGACTACGTCGACGTGCGCTGACCCGCACGGCCCCTGTCGCTAGACGGGAAAGCGGCGGTCGACCCACTTCCACAGGAACTCCAGGGCGGCCGCCGCCACCACCGCGATGCCGACCGCCGTCCACGGCATCGCCATCCCCACCAGTTTCAGTGCGAAGAAGCCCTGCAGGGCCGGCACGGCGAGGACGAACACGAACGCCACGCCCATCGACGCCACCAGCAGGACCCGCCACCAGGTGTAGGGGCGGGCGATGATCGCCAGGACCCACATGGAGATCAGGAACAGGGTCAGGGTCGCCGCGCTGGTCTCCGCGTCCAGGGAACCCGGCCCCGTGTAGTGGTGCCGGGCGATCAGATACGTCACGAAGGTCGCCACCCCGGCCACCACCCCGCCCGGGATCGAGTAGCGCATCACCGTGCGGACGAAGTGCGGCCGGGCCCGTTCCTTGTTGGGCGCCAGGGCCAGGAAGAAGGCCGGGATGCCGATCGTGAGGGTGGAGAGCAGGGTCAGATGGCGCGGCAGGAAGGGGTACTCGACCTGCCAGCACACCACCAGGACGGCCAGCAGCACCGAGTAGACCGTCTTGACCAGGAACAGCGTGGCCACCCGCGTGATGTTGCCGATGACCCGGCGGCCCTCGGCGACCACCGAGGGCAGCGTCGCGAAGCTGTTGTTCAGCAGGACGATCTGCGCGACCGCACGGGTCGCCTCCGAGCCCGAGCCCATCGAGACGCCGATGTCGGCGTCCTTGAGAGCGAGGACGTCGTTCACGCCGTCGCCGGTCATCGCGACCGTGTGCCCGCTGGACTGCAGCGCGCCGACCATGTCCCGCTTCTGCTGCGGGGTGACCCGCCCGAACACGGTCCCCTCGTCCAGTGCCTGCGCCATGCCCGGCCGGTCGGCGGGCAGCCGGCGCGCATCCACCGCCGTACCGGACAGGCCCAGCTTGGCGGCGACCGCACCGACGGACACCGCGTTGTCCCCGGAGATGACCTTGGCGCGCACCTTCTGCTCCGCGAAGTAGTGCAGGGTGTCGGCGGCGTCGGGCCGCAGCCGCTGCTCCAGCACCACCAGGGCGGTGGCGCGGGCGCCGCGGGCCGGCTCGGCGTCGTCCAGGTCGCGGGTGGCGCGGGCGAGGAGCAGGACCCGTAGGCCCTGCTCGTTGAGGCGCTCGGTTTCGGCCAGGGCCGGGTCGTCGGCGCCGAGGAGCACATCGGGGGCGCCCAGCAGCCAGGTACTGGCCTCGCCGTCGCCCTCGCTGAAGGCGGCGCCGCTGTACTTGCGGGCGGAGGAGAAGGGCAGCGACTCGACGCAGCGCCACTCCTCGCTGTCCGGGTAGGCGTCGATGATCGCCTGGAGGGAGGCGTTGGGGCGCGGGTCGGACTCACCGAGCGCGCCGAGCACCCTGCGTACGTATGTCTCGTCGACCCCGTCCAGCGTCCTGAGGTCGGTGACGTCCATGCCGCCCTCGGTGAGCGTGCCGGTCTTGTCCAGGCAGACGGTGTCGACGCGGGCGAGGCCCTCGATGGCGGGCAGCTCCTGCACCAGGCACTGTTTCCGGCCGAGCCGGATGACCCCGATCGCGAAGGCGACGGAGGTGAGCAGCACCAGCCCCTCGGGGACCATCGGGACGATGCCGCCGACCGTGCGGGCCACCGCGTCCTTCAGGTCGTCGCCCTTGACGACGAGCTGGGTGACGACCAGCCCGATCGCGGCCGGGACCATCATCCACGTCACGTACTTGAGGATCGTGGAGATGCCGGTGCGCAGCTCGGAGTGGACGAGGGTGAAGCGGGAGGCCTCCTCGGCGAGCTGGGCGGCGTACGCCTCGCGGCCCACCTTGGTCGCCTGGAACGCGCCGCCGCCCGCGACCACGAAGCTGCCGGACATCACCCGGTCGCCGGGGTGTTTGACGACCGGGTCGGCCTCGCCGGTGAGCAGCGACTCGTCGATCTCCAGGCCGTCGGCCTCCGCACACACCCCGTCCACGACGATCTTGTCGCCGGGTCCTATCTCCAGGAGGTCGTCCAGGACGATCTCGTTCGTGGGAATCTCGACGGCGGTGCCGTCGCGGCGGACCGTCGGCCGGGACTCGCCGATCACCGCCAGCGAGTCGAGGGTCTGCTTCGCCCGCCACTCCTGCACGATGCCGATGCCGGTGTTGGCGAGGATCACGAAGCCGAAGAGGCTGTCCTGGATCGGCGCGACGAACAGCATGATCAGCCACAGGACGCCGATGATCGCGTTGAACCGGGTGAAGACGTTCGCGCGGACGATCTCGCCCAGGGAGCGGCTGCTGCGCACCGGCACGTTGTTGACCTGCCCGCGCGCGATGCGCTCCGCGACCTGGGCGCCGGTCAGACCGGCCGGGGACACGCCCGGCAGCGCGACCGGGTGCACGGGGTCGAGCTCGGCGCCCGCGTCGATATGGGTCATGCATTCGACGGTACGTGCGGTTCTGCGCCTTCACCTGCCGAGCGGGGCGAAGTTCCGACTTGGGGAGGAGCCGGGTCGTGCCCTGGTTGTACGGCTACTCGGCGGGCGTCGTCCGCGGAGCGGCCGCCCGCTTGATCGCCGCATCGCGCTTGCGGACGTACCAGATGCCGATGAGTCCGAGCCCGCCCCCGGCCAGACAGGTCCACAGCCACCAGGTGTGGCCGTGGTCGGCGTACCAGCCGTAGAAGGGGAGCTGGACCAGGAAGAGGACGAACCACACGATCGTGCCGCCGGTGATGGTGGCGACCACGGGGCCCTCCAGGGGCTCCGGCGCCTCGTGCTTGGGGGTCCACTTAGCCATAGAGACAGCTTACGAGGCGCGGGCGGCGGGGCGGCAGGCCGTTCCCGTCCGGGGTCTACGCGCGGAGATAGCGATCTAGCACTCATACGTTCATACTGAAACCGTTTGTCTTTGACCACTTCTGCTCGTATGAAACTCCAAAGGGGCTCGGGGGAACCCCTTTGGTGATGAGGTCTCGCATGTCCACCTCGGCACCAGCCAAGGTCCCCGCCCCCGAACAGCCGGGCGGCGAGCCTGCCTACGGCGCCCTCGACCGCTACTTCAAGATCTCCGAGCGCGGCAGCACCGTGGCCCGTGAGGTCCGTGGCGGATTCGCCACTTTCTTTGCGATGGCGTACATCATCGTGCTGAACCCGATCATTCTGGGCAGCGCGAAGGACATGTACGGGCACCACTTGGACAACGGCCAGCTGGTCACGGCGACCGCACTGACGGCGGCGTTCACCACGCTCCTGATGGGTGTCATCGGCAATGTGCCGATCGCGCTCGCCGCCGGCCTCGGTGTGAACTCGGTGGTCGCGCTCCAGCTGGCGCCCCGGATGTCCTGGCCGGACGCCATGGGCATGGTCGTGCTGGCGGGCTTCGTGGTCATGCTGCTGGTCGCCACGGGGCTGCGCGAGCGTGTGATGAACGCGGTGCCGTTCGGCCTGCGCAAGGCGATCTCCATCGGTATCGGCCTGTTCATCATGCTCATCGGCCTGGTCGACTCCGGTTTCGTCAGCCGTATCCCGGACGCCGCCCAGACCACCGTCCCGCTCCAGCTGGGCAGCAACGGCCACCTCGACGGCTGGCCGGTGCTGATCTTCATCCTGGGCGCGCTGCTCACCTTCGCCCTGATCGTCCGCAAGGTGCCGGGCGCGATCCTGATCTCCATCGTCGGGATGACCGTCCTCGCGCTGATCATCAACTCGGTCGCCACGGTCTCCAGCTGGGGCCTGACCGTCCCGAAGTGGCCGGGCAATCCGGTCGCCACCCCCGACTTCGGCCTGATCGGCGAGGTCAGCCTGTTCGGCGGGTTCTCCAAGGTCGGCATCCTGACCGGGATCCTCTTCGTCTTCACCGTCCTGCTGTCGTGCTTCTTCGACGCGATGGGCACGATCATGGGCGTCAGCGACGAGGCCAAGCTGACCGACGCCCAGGGCTATATGCCGGGCATCAACAAGGTCCTCTTCGTGGACGGCCTCGCGGTCGCGGCGGGCGGTGCCAGCTCCTCCTCGGCCACCACCGCGTTCGTGGAATCCACCGCGGGCGTCGGCGAGGGAGCGCGCACGGGTTTCGCGAACGTCGTCACGGGCGGCCTCTTCGCGGTGGCCCTCTTCCTCACCCCGGTCGCCACGATGGTCCCGTCCCAGGCGGCCACCCCGGCGCTGATCGCGGTGGGCTTCCTGATCCTGTCCAACTCGGTCAAGGAGATCGACTGGGCGGACTACACCATCGCGATCCCGGCCTTCGTGACGATGCTGATGATGCCGTTCACGTACTCGATCACGAACGGCATCGGCATGGGCTTCATCACCTTCGTGGTGCTGCGGCTGGCCGCCGGACGGGCCCGGGAGATCCCGGTGGCGATGTACGTCGTCTCGGCGGTCTTCGTCTTCTACTACCTGATGCCGGCCCTCGGTCTCACCTGAGCCCTCAGGCGACCCGGTGGAGCCTCGGGGCCCGTGGACCTCAGGGTGGCCCCTAGAACCTCAGGGGACCCCGTAGAACCTCTCGGTCTCCTCCACGGCGGCCTGGAACCGCTGGTCGAAGTCGTCCCGAATGAGCGTGCGGACCACATAGTCCTGCACGCTCATTCCTCTTTTCGCCGCATGGTGGCGGAGTCGTTCGAGCAGCTCCCTGTCCATGCGCAGGCTGAGCACGCTGGTCCCCATGGACACGAGGGTCGCGGCACCCCTCCGGCCGATGCGTCACGTTCCGCGTATCGATCACCCATATGAGTGATATCCGGGTTCGGTGGCCGGAGTCACGGGCATACGGGCGCGCCCCGCTGGTACTTAGCCAGAGTAATGAGTTACTCTAAAGAACATGCCGGACCTTACCCATGGCGACGACGCTGCCGCCGTGAACGCCCTCCGCTCCTCCGTGATGCGGCTGTCCCGTCGGCTCAAGCACCAGCGGGTCGACGAGTCGCTGAGCCCGACCGAGATGTCGGTGCTCGGCACCCTCTCCCGCTGCGGGCAGGCCACGCCGGGCGAGCTGGCCCGCAAGGAGCACGTCCAGCCGCCGTCGATGACCCGCATCGTGGCGCTGCTCGAAGCCAAGGGCCTGGTCCGTCTGGATCCGCACCCCGAGGACCGGCGCCAGAAGGTCGTCACCAGGACCGAGCAGGCCGAGGCGATGCTCGAGGAGAGCCGCCGCAAGCGCAACGCGTTCCTGGCCGGCCTGGTCGAGGGCCTCGGCGAGGACGAGTGGGCCAAGCTGCGCGCCGCCGCCCCCGTGCTGGAGAAGCTCGCCCACCTGTAAGCAAGCCGCGCTGCGAGTGAGCCGCCCCGCAGGCGAACGAGCACGCGAACGAGCAGTCGACGTCAACAGAGGAGGCGAACCCGTTTGAGTACGGGATCCGGAGCACCTTCCGCCCCCGCACCGGCACCTACTACCCCCACTTTCCGCAAGTCCTCGATGTTCAGCTCGCTGAGGATCCGGAACTACCGTCTGTTCTTCATCGGCCAGGTCGTCTCCAACACGGGCACCTGGATGCAGCGCATCGCCCAGGACTGGCTCGTCCTCAGCCTCACCGGTTCCTCCGCGGCCGTCGGCATCACGACGGCCCTGCAGTTCCTGCCGATGCTGCTGTTCGGCCTCTACGGCGGTGTCCTGGTCGACCGGCTGCCCAAGCGCCCCACCCTGCTGGTCACCCAGACCGCCATGGCCGTCACCGGCCTGGCGCTCGCCTTCCTCACCCTCTCCGGCCACGTCCAGGTCTGGCACGTCTACCTCGCCGCCTTCGCCGTCGGCCTCGCCACGGTGATCGACAACCCGGCCCGGCAGTCCTTCGTCTCCGAGATGGTCGGCCCCGAGCAGCTGCAGAACGCGGTCAGCCTGAACTCGGCGAACTTCCAGTCCGCCCGCCTGGTCGGCCCCGCCGTCGCCGGCCTCATGATCACGGGTGTGGGCACCGGCTGGGCGTTCCTCTTCAACGGCCTGTCCTTCGTCGCCCCCATCACCGGCCTGCTGCTGATGCGCGCCCGTGAGCTGCACGTCGTCGAGCGTGCCCCGCGCGGCAAGGGCCAGCTGCGGGAGGGCCTGCGCTACGTCGCCGGCCGCCCGGAGCTGATCTGGCCGATCGTCCTCGTCGGCTTCATCGGCACGTTCGGCTTCAACTTCCCGGTGTGGCTGTCGGCCTACGCGGACGACGTCTTCGACGCCGGTGCCGGTGCCTACAGCCTCTTCAACACGCTGATGGCCGTCGGCTCGCTCGGCGGCGCCCTGCTCGCCGCCCGGCGCGGAACGGCCCGGCTCCGGGTCCTGATCGCCGCCGCGGTGGCCTTCGGCACGCTGGAGATCGTGGCCGCGCTGGCGCCGTCGTACTGGCTGTTCGCACTGCTCATGGTGCCGATCGGGATCTTCGGCCTGACGGTCAACGTCACCGCGAACACCGCCGTGCAGATGGCCACCGACCCGGCCATGCGCGGCCGGGTCATGGCCCTGTTCATGATGGTGTTCATGGGCGGTACGCCGCTCGGCGCCCCGGTCGTCGGCTGGATCACCGACACCTACGGGCCCCGGATCGGCTTCGCCCTCGGCGGCATCGTCTCCGCCGCCGCGGCCGCCTCCATCGGCCTGGTCCTCGTCCGCGTCGGCGGTCTGCGCCTGTCGGTGCGCTGGCACCACGGGCACCCGCAGGTGCGGTTCGTCCCACGGGAGCGGGAGGAACTGGCCGCGGCGGCTTGAGAAGGCCGGCCGCGACGGCTTGAGAAGGCCGGCGGTGGTGGCCGGAGAGACCGGCCGCGACGGCTGGGAGAGACCGGCCGCGGCGGCTTGGAGAGGCGGCCGCGGCGGCTTCAGAGGCAGGCTAGGGGGTCCGGGGGGTCAGAGGACCCTCCGGGCCAGCAGCTGACCCGGCCATGCGTCGTCGCCGGGCGCGCCGACGGTGAAGGACTCGGTCGGGATGAAGCCGTTGCGCTCGTAGAAGGCGACGAGCTTGCGGTCGTCGCCCGCGTAGCAGTCGACGCGCAGGAGCGAGATCCCGGCCCGGCGGGTCTCCTCGGCCGCGTGGGCGAGGAGCGCGGCACCGGTGCCACGGCCCTTGAAGCGGCGGTCCGAGGCGAGGATGTGGATGAACCGCTCGGGCTCGTCGGCAGGCTCCAGATAGTCACCGGGCGCATCGGTGAGGGTGAGCGTGGCTGCCGGGACGCCGTCGTATTCGGCGATGTACGGGCTGCCCCCGGTGACGTACTTGGTGATCATGGCCACCGCTCTCGGGTTCTCCGACCAGGGCGTGCTGCCCCACTGCCGGGTGCGCCCCTGTGCCGCCAGCCACTCCACGGCGCTGTCGAACATGCCGAGTATCACGGGGATGTCGTCCGGCCCGCCTTCTCTGATGCTGATCTTCCCGTTCTTGTCCATGCTCCTGATCATCCATGTCCGGGCGCGCCGGGTCAGCCGCTTTGTGCGCTCCGGCCCCGTCCCTGCCAGGGTGACGGCATGAGACTCTTCGCCGCCGTGCTGCCCCCGCGGGACGTCACCGACGAACTCGCCGCCGAGGTCGACCAGTTGCGCGGCCTGCCCGGCGCCGGCGCGCTGCGCTGGACCGGCCGCCCCGGCTGGCACTTCACGCTCGCCTTCTACGGCGAGGTCGACGACGAACTCGTACCGGACCTGTCGGACCGGCTGGCGCGCGCGGCGCAGCGCACCGAGCCCTTCCCCCTCGCCCTCTCGGGCGGCGGGCAGTTCGGGCACGGGCGGGCCCTGTGGGCGGGCGCCTCCGGCGATCTGGAGGCCCTGCGGCTGCTGGCCGACCGGGCGGAGGCGGCGGCGCGGAAGGCGGGGGTGCCGATGGGGGAGCACCGGCGGTACAAGGCTCATCTGACGGTGGCGCGCAGCCGGGACGCGGTGGACGTGCGCCCGTACGTCGACAGCCTGCACGGCTTCACCAGCCGGACCTGGACCGTGGCGGACCTGGCGCTGGTGCGCAGCAACCTGCCCAGGTCCGGGGTGCCCGGGGAACAGCCCCGCTACGAGGCGGTCGCCCGCTGGGCGCTCGGCGGGGCCGGTTAGGCTCGGGTACGTGGACCCGAAAACCCGGAACCGGATCATGGCCGGTGTGCTTGTGCTGATGTTCGTGGTGGTTGCCGTGTCGGCGGCGCTCAGGTAGCGGACCGCTGCGCGGGCGCGGCCGGGGAACTGCGGTCGATCCGATCGGCTGCCGGCCGCATGCGGCCGGTCGCGCAGTTCCCCGCACCTGCGGGACGTCGGTTCCCGGATCCCCGGGACGTCAGTCCTCTCACCCCGCGGGGGCGTCGGTTCCCGGATCCCCCGGACGTGGGTCCTCTCACCCCGGGGGCGTCGGTTCCCTCACCCCTGGACCTGGACCGTCGGTCCTTGCACTCCTGGGCCGTCGGCCCTGCGCGGTGCTACCAGGCGAAGGCCTCCGGGGACGGGCCCGGGCCCGGGAAGATCTCGTCCAGACCCGTCAGCAGGTCCTCGCTCAGCTCCAGCTCGACGGCCCTGAGGGCCGACTCCAGCTGTTCGGCGGTCCGCGGGCCCACGATCGGACCGGTCACGCCGGGGCGGGTGAGCAGCCAGGCCAGGGCGGCCTCGCCGGGCTCCACACGGTGCTTGTCGAGCAGGTCCTCGTACGCCTGGATCTGCGCGCGGGAGGCGGGGTCGGCGAGGGCGTCGGCGGCCCGGCCGGAGGCGCGGCGTCCACCCTGCACCTCCTTCTTGATCACGCCGCCGAGCAGGCCGCCGTGCAGCGGCGACCACGGGATGACCCCGAGGCCGTACTCCTGCGCGGCCGGGATGACCTCCATCTCGGCGCGGCGCTCGGCCAGGTTGTACAGGCACTGCTCGCTGACGAGCCCGGTGGTGCCGCCGCGGCGGGCTGCGGTCTCGTTGGCCTGGGCGATCTTGTAGCCCGGGAAGTTGGAGGAGCCGACGTACAGGATCTTGCCCTGCTGGATCAGTACGTCGACGGCCTGCCAGATCTCCTCGAAGGGAGTGTCCCGGTCGACGTGGTGGAACTGGTACAGGTCGATGTGGTCGGTCTGCAGCCGCTTCAGGCTGGCGTCCACGGCCCGCCGGATGTTGAGGGCGGAGAGCTTGTCGTGGTTGGGCCAGGCGTCGCCGTCGGCGGCCATGTTGGCGTACACCTTGGTGGCGAGGACGACCTTGTCGCGCCGGTCGCCGCCCTTGGCGAACCAGTTCCCGATGATGGACTCGGTCCGCCCCTTGTTCTCACCCCACCCGTAGACATTGGCGGTGTCGAAGAAGTTGATGCCCGCGTCCAGCGCCGTGTCCATGATCGCGTGGCTGTCGGCCTCATCGGTCTGCGGGCCGAAGTTCATGGTGCCGAGGACGAGTCGGCCTACCTTGAGTCCCGTGCGTCCTAGCTGCGTGTACTTCATGGTCCACCAGCCAACGGCTTGGAGTGCGCTCTATGCAAGCACCTCAGTCGCGGGGGAAGTCGTCGGTCTTGAGGGTGAGGCCGACGACGGTGTTGGTGAGGTCCAGGCCGCTGCCGAACGCAACCGTGGTCTCGATCTCGTAGTCGCCTTCCTTGGGCTGGGTGTAGATGTGACAACGGCGCTGGTAGGGGTCGGCGATGACGTAGACCGGGACCTCCGCCGTGGCGTAGGCGGTCTTCTTGGGGCCGTAGTCGTTCGCCGCGGTGCCCTTGGAAATGACCTCGGCGACGAACTCGACGTCCTCGTGGCGCCAGTGGCCGGCTTCCGTCTTCTCGGCCCCCTCGGCCATCACCGTCACGTCGGTGGCGAAACCGTTGAGGTGGCCCGGGTAGTCGATCCGGACGTCGGACTTCACCCGTTTCCGGGGGTACTTGGTCCGCAACTGCTCGACGATGTCCAGGATGATTTCCCAGTGGGTGTCCCGCTGCGGCGACATGTAGACGGTCCCCTCGACGATCTCGACCTTGTATCCCTCGGGGACGGGCATCTTCTCGAGCCGCTCGAACATCTCGTCCAGCGTGCTCTCGCTGTCGCTCTCGGCCATCGCGATCCTGTCTTCGAGGACGGTCATCGTGGCGCTCCTCCCCGGCTGCTCCGTCGACGCATGCAGCCGCGCGGTTCAACGATACGCACGGTGACCGGGAGACGCCGAAATCAGGTCAACTTGTTCCAGCCGCGTACGCCTGTCCGAACCCCCACGCCTGCCACATCGCCCCCGCGAACGCCCCCGCGATCCGGTGCTCCCCGCTCGCGTTGGGATGCGTCCCGTCGTAGGTGTCGGCGTGGATGTCGTACGACTCGGGCGGCGAGGCCAGCAGGATCGGCGAGCGGGGCTCGTCCAGGTCGGCGACCGCCTTGGCGAGCAGCACGTTGAACCGTTCCACCTGCTCGGCGAAGGGGGCGTCCGCGGCCGCGCGGATGTTCGGGATCACCGGGAGGAAGACCATGCGGACGCGCGGCGACGTTTCCCGCGCACCCGCGACGAAGGCCCGTACGTTCTCCGCCGTCTGCTCGGCGTTCGTGTAGAAGCCCAGGTCGATCAGGCCGAGGGAGACGAGCAGGACGTCGGGCCGGTGCCTGCGCACCGTCTCACCGATCAGCGGAGCCATGTGCATCCAGCCCTCGCCCCAGCCCGCCAGGTGCGCGCGCGGGAAGTCGGGTTCGGCGTACGCGTACGACGTCGGTGCATCGGCCGTCTTGTCGTACAGCTCCTCGCGCGGGCCGACGAAGGTGAACGGACGGCCGTACGACTCGCACAGGTGCCGCCACAGCCGGTAACGCCACGTGTGGTCGCCCGCGCTCCCGATCGTCATGGAGTCACCTACGGGCATGAAGCGGAGCATCCGCTCATGATGGACGATCACGCGCGCGCGTGGGGTGTGAGGCCCGCCACGCCCCGTGAACCCCGGCGGGGAATGGCACGCTTGGTGCATGCGTCGACCGTTCGCCCTGCTTGCCGGGGCCCTGCTCGCGGGTGCCTGTGCGCTGCCCGCCTCCGCCGCCGACGGTGGCAGTACCGGTGACCAGGGTTTCACCATCAAGGACCCGAGGATCACCGAGTCCAGCGGGCTGGCCGCCTCCACGCTGCACCCAGGCATCTACTGGACGCACAACGACAGCGACGACGGGCCGTACATCTACGCCGTGGACAGCCGGACCGGGAAGACCGTCGCCACGGTGACCCTGCGCGGGATCGGCTCCCCGCGCGACGTGGAGGCCATCTCCATCGGACCGGACCACCAGATCTACGTCGGTGACATCGGCGACAACCTCGGCGGCAAGTGGCCGTACGTGTGGATCTACCGGCTGCCCGAGCCGAAGGTGCTGAAGGACCAGACGGTCCGGGCCACGCAGTACGTCGTGAAGTACTCCGACGGGCCGAGGGACGCCGAGTCGCTCCTCGTCCACCCCACGACCGGACGTGTGTACATCATCGACAAGAAGGAGGACGGCGGGCATCTGTACGAAGGTCCCGCGCACCTGTCCGCCTCCGGCGCGAACATCTTCAAGCCCGTCGCCACCGTCGACCTCTGGGCCACCGACGCCGCTCTCTCGCCGAACGGCCGACAGCTCGCCGTACGGGGCTACTTCGGCGGAATCTACTACGACTGGAACGGCGGCCGGATCAAGCGCAAGGGGCGGCTGGACGTGCCCCTCCAGGGGCAGGGGGAGTCCGTCTCGTACTCGCCCGACGGCACCAAGCTGATGTACGGCAGCGAGGGGGCGGGCAGTTCGGTCCAGGCGCAGGACGCGCCGGACGGGGCGTCACCGGGCAAGTCGTCCTCGGGCGGCGGCAGTTCCGCCTCGGGCGCCGGCAACGGCACCACGATCGGCGGAAGTCTCAAGGTCGCCGCCGCCGTCGCCGCCACCGGCGCCGCCGCACTGTTCGGGCTGCGGAGACTGCGGCGCCGGGGGTGAACGGGAAGAGGGCGCCCGGTGCCGGCACCGGACGCCCTCGTGCTCGTACCCGAGGGGTCAGAGCTTCTCGATCACGTAGTCGATGCACTTCGTCAGGGCCTCGACGTCCGCCGGGTCGATCGCCGGGAACATCGCGATGCGCAGCTGGTTGCGGCCGAGCTTGCGGTACGGCTCGGTGTCCACGATGCCGTTGGCGCGCAGCACCTTGGCGACGGCGGACGCGTCGATCTCGTCGGAGAAGTCGATCGTGCCGATGACCTGCGAGCGCTTGGCCGGGTCCGTGACGAACGGGGTGGCGTACTTGGACTCCTCCGCCCAGCTGTACAGGCGGGTCGAGGAGTCCTTGGTGCGGCCGGTGGAGAAGGACAGGCCGCCCTGGCCGTTGAGCCACTCCAGCTGCTGGTTCAGCAGGAAGAGGGTGGCGAGGGCCGGGGTGTTGTACGTCTGGTTCTTGCGGGAGTTGTCGATTGCCGTGGGCAGCGAGAAGAACTCCGGGACGTGCCGGCCGCTCGCGTGGACGCGCTCGGCGCGCTCGATCGCGGCCGGGGAGAAGACGCCGATCCACAGACCGCCGTCGGAGGCGAAGGACTTCTGCGGGGCGAAGTAGTAGACGTCGGTCTCGGCGACGTCGACCGGGAGGCCGCCCGCGCCGGAGGTGGCGTCCACGAGGACGAGCGCGCCCTCGTCGGCGCCGGCCACGCGCTTGATCGGCATGGCGACACCGGTGGAGGTCTCGTTGTGGGTGAAGGCGTAGACGTCGACGCCCGCCTCGGCCTGCGCCTCGGGGTGGGTGCCGGGGTCGGTGGCGATGACCGTGGGCTCGGCCAGCCACGGCGCGAGCTTGGCGGCCTTGGCGAACTTCGAGGAGAACTCGCCGAAGCTGAGGTGCTGGGACTTGTTCTCGATCAGCCCGTGGGTGGCGATGTCCCAGAAGGCGGTGGATCCGCCGTTGCCGAGGACGACCTCGTAGCCGTCGGGGAGGGAGAACAGGGAGCTGATGCCTTCGCGGACCTGGCCCACCAGGTTCTTGACGGGGGCCTGGCGGTGGGAGGTGCCGAGCAGAGAGCTTCCGGTGGCGGCGAGCGCGTCGAGCGCCTCGGTACGCACCTTGGAGGGGCCCGCGCCGAAGCGTCCGTCGGCGGGCTTGATGTCAGCGGGAATCTGAATGTCGGCCACGAGTCGGAGGGTATCGCCCAGACGAAACGGGACGGAACCATGTCCGTCCGATGAGACGAGAGCGTCGACCCCTGAACCTTGGAGGTTGTACGACGATATGGGCGGGGCTGTGGAAAAGTCGCGGTGACTGTGCGTGAGCGGATGCATCCTGGACGCATGACGGATCTCTCGGGTCTTGAGGCGGAGCTGCGCGGGGTCGTCCGGGGTGAGGTCGGCTTCGATGTCACCGCCCGGGCCCTCGTGACCATGGACGCGTCCAACTACCGGCGTGTCCCGGCGGGGGTGGTGGCCCCGCGGGACACCGACGACGTGGCTGCGGTGCTGGAGGTGTGCCGGGCGCGCGGCGTGCCGGTGGTGGCGCGCGGCGGTGGCACGTCGATCGCGGGCCAGGCGACCGGCACGGGCGTGGTGCTGGACTTCACCCGGCACATGAACGGGCTGCTGGAGCTGGACGCGGGCACCCGCACGGCCGTCGTGCAGCCCGGTCTCGTCCTCGACCGCCTCCAGGAGGCCGCGGCCCCGCACGGCCTGCGCTTCGGCCCCGACCCCTCCACCCACAGCCGGTGCACGCTCGGCGGAATGATCGGCAACAACTCGTGCGGCTCGCATTCGGTCGCCTGGGGGACCACCGCGGACAGTGTGCGGGAGCTGTCCGTCCTCACCGCACGCGGGCAGCGGTTGCGGCTCGGGGCGCAGTGGGCCGGCGCCCCGGACGGACTGCGCGCCCTGGCGGAGGGAGAACTGGCCCGCCTGCGCACCGGCTTTCCCGACCTGCCCCGCCGGATCTCCGGATACGCGCTGGACGCCCTGCTGCCCGAGAGGGGTGCCGACGTCGCCCGCTCCTTCTGCGGCTCCGAAGGCACCCTCGGCATCCTGACCGAGGCGGTCGTACGGCTGGTGGAGGCCCCCCGCGCGCGTGCCCTCGCGGTGCTGGCGTACGGCGACGAGGGCGGCGCCGCCGAGGCCGCCGCCGGACTTCTGCCGCTCGGCCCGCTGACGGTGGAGGGCATGGCGGCCGACCTGGTGCGCTCCCCGGCCGGGCTGCCCGAGGGGGGCGCCTGGCTGTTCGTGGAGACCGGCGGAGAGACGGCGGCCGAGGCACGGGCGCGTGCGGAGGCGATCGTCCGCGCGGCCGACGTCGTCGGCTCCCTCGTGGTGACGGACGCGGCGGCCCAGCGGTCCCTGTGGCGCATCCGCGAGGACGCGAGCGGTACGGCCACCCGGATGCCGGACGGCACGGAGGCCTGGCCCGGCTGGGAGGACTGCGCGGTACCGCCCGCCCGGCTCGGCCCCTATCTGCGCGAATTCCGCGCTCTGCTCGCCGCGCACGGCCTGCGCGGCACCCCGTACGGCCACTTCGGGGACGGCTGCATCCACGTCCGCATCGACTTCGACCTGATCACCGAGGCGGGCATCGGCCGCTTCCGGTGCTTCTCCGAGGAACTGGCCGATCTGGTCGTCGCCCACGGCGGCTCGCTCTCCGGGGAGCACGGCGACGGCCAGGCCCGCGCGGAGCTGCTGCCGCGCATGTACGGCGAGGAGACGGTGCGGCTCTTCGAGCGGGCCAAGGCGGTCTGGGACCCCGACGACCTGCTCAACCCCGGCATGCTGGTCCGCCCGGCCCCGCTCGACACCAACCTCCGCTTCTCCGTCCTGCCCCGTCGCCCGGTGGACGTGGCCTTCGGCTACCCGGCCGACGGCGGCGACTTCCGGGCCGCCGTCCGCCGCTGCGTCGGCGTCGCCAAGTGCCGTACGGACACCGCGGCCGGGCCCGCCGTGATGTGCCCCTCCTTCCGGGCGACCGGCGAGGAGGAGCACTCCACGCGCGGGCGGGCCCGGCTGCTGCACGAGATGCTCGCGGGCGAGCTGGTCACGGACGGCTGGCGTTCGACGGAGGTCCGGGACGCGCTGGACCTGTGCCTGTCCTGCAAGGGCTGCCGCTCGGACTGCCCGGTCGGCGTCGACATGGCCACCTACAAGGCCGAGTTCCTGCACCACCACTACGCGGGGAGGCGCCGCCCGGCCGCCCACCACACGATGGGCCGGCTGCCGCTGTGGCTGCGCTGGGTGGCACGGACCCGCACCGCCCCCCTGCTCAACAGGCTCGCTTCCACAGGGCTGTCGGCGCGGGCGGGGAAGCGGCTGGGCGGGATCGCGCCCGAGCGGGAGATCCCGGAGATCGCCGCGGAGCCCTTCAGCCGCTGGTGGCGACGGCGGCAGCGGCGCGGCACGGGAGAACTGCTCGTCCTGTGGCCCGACACCTTCACCGAGCACCTCTCGCCCTCGGTCGGACAGGCGGCCGTACGGGTGCTGGAGGATGCCGGACTCAGGGTGGAGCTGCCGCCGTCCCGGCCGTTCGGCGGGCAGGTCTGCTGCGGCCTGACCTATGTCTCCACCGGCCAGCTCGACCGGGCCCGAGCGGTGCTGCGCCGCACCCTGGACCTGATGGAACCGGTGCTGCGCAGGGGCACTCCGGTCGTCGTCCTGGAGCCCAGCTGTGCGGCGGCCCTGCGCGGCGATCTCCCGGAGCTGCTGCACGACGACCCGCGCGCGGCCCGGCTCGCCTCGGCGGTGCTCACCTTCGCCGAGGCGCTTCAGCGGCACGCACCCGACTGGACCCCGCCCGCCGTGGACCGCCCGGTCGCCGGGCAGACGCACTGCCACCAGCACGCGGTCCTCGGCGACACCGCCGACCGCGGACTGCGCGAGTCCGCCGGCCTCATCGGCGGGCTGAGCGGCGGCTGCTGCGGCCTCGCGGGCAACTTCGGCTTCGAGCAGGGGCACTTCGAGGTGTCGAAGGCCTGCGCGGAGGAACAGCTGCTGCCTTCGGTACGGGACGCGGCCGAGGGCACGGTGGTCCTGGCGGACGGCTTCTCGTGCCGGACACAGCTGGAGCAGCTGGCCGGGGTGCGGGGGCGGCATCTGGCAGAGGTGCTGGCTGAAGGGGTGCAGCAGCGGGAGAAGCGGAAGCAGCTGGAGGAGCGGGGGCGGGAGGAGCGGGACAAGGGTGCGGAGCAGTGACGGAAGAGTACGACCGGTCGGCACCCGACGGACACGCAGGCGCCGGCGGTGCTCGGACCGAGGGGCGGGACGGCGGAGTTCTTAGGGTGAGGGGAACAGCCACCCCGAAGGAGTCCCGCGCATGACGCTCACCCTCCGCCCCATCAGCCGCGCCGAGCATCTGGCCTTCGTGGCCTCCCTGCCCTCGGCCAGCCATATGCAGATGCCGTCGTGGGGGGACGTGAAGCCCGACTGGCAGGCGGAGAGCCTGGGCTGGTTCGACGGGGAGGGCCGGCCGGTCGGTGTCGGGCTGGTGCTGTTGCGGCCGATGCCGAAGCTGAAACGGTATCTGGCGTATCTGCCCGAAGGACCCGTCATCGACTGGCACACGCCGGACCTGGAGCGCTGGCTGGAGCCGATGCTCGCGTATCTGAAGAGCCGGGGCGCCTTCTCGGTGAAGATGGGGCCGCCCGTGGTGGTGCGGCGGTGGAGCCCCGAGGCGGTCAAGGCCGCGATCGCCGACCCTGGCGCGCACCGGCTGCGGGACGCCGAGCCGACGTCGTACGACCCGCGCGCCGGGGACCTCGCGGAGCGGCTGCGCCGGCTGGGCTGGCGGCAGGCCGAGGCGGGCGGCGAGGAGGGGTTCGCCGCCGGTCAGCCCCGGTACGTGTGCCGGATCCCGTTCGCCGGGCGGTCGTTGGAGGACATCCACCGCGGGCTCAACCAGCAGTGGCGGCGCAACATCAAGAAGGCCGAGAAGGCGGGTGTGAAGGTCGTCCGCGGGGGCTACGAGGATCTGCCGGCCTTCTACGACCTGTATGCCGAGACCGCCGAGCGCGACCGGTTCATCGCGCGCCCGCTGCCGTACTTCCAGCGCATGTGGGCGGCGCTGGCCGCCGAACACCCCGACCGGATGCGGCTCTACCTCGCCCACCACGAGGGTGATGTGCTCGCCGCGGCCACCATGCTGATCGTCGGCGGCCACGTCTGGTACTCCTACGGCGCCTCCACCGGCCGCAAGCGCGAGGTCCAGCCCAACAACGCCATGCAGTGGCGCATGATGACCGACGCGCACGAGCTGGGCGCCCAGGTCTACGACTTCCGGGGCATCACCGACACCCTGGAGGAGTCCAACCATCTGCTCGGGCTGCTCCGCTTCAAGGTGGGCGCGGGCGGCGAGGCCGTGGAGTACCTGGGCGAGTGGGACTTCCCGCTGAACCGGCTGCTGCACAAGGCGTTCGACGTCTACATGGCCCGCCGCTGAGCACCCTCAAGTAATTCCCAGGTACTCCAAGGGCAATCACAGACCACCTGTGTAGCTTCCTCGGTGTCGGGAGCCGTACACGGAATTCCCGGCCGAAGAACTACGAGACAACAGGAGTAGGAATGAGCTTCAAGAAGCTTGCCCCGCTGCCCCCCAAGCCCAAGTCGAAGCAGCTTCCGCCGCCGCCGAAGCCGAGGCCCAAGAAGCACGCGCACAAGCCGCTTCCCAAGCCGCTGCCCGGCCAGGACCACTGATCCGACGCTGAGCCGAAAGGGGTCGATGGTGCACCGTCGACCCCTTTTCTCATGAGTTCCTCAAGGGTGACCGGGCAGGTGAAAGCAAGCGGAGGAAGTGCCTATGGAAATCGGTGAGATCGGCCAGGTCGATGAGATCGGTAAGATCGATGGGATCGATATGGGTGAGGAACTCGAATACGAGGACACCCCGATCATTCCCGCCCGTACCGCGTTCCGCCGTTTCTGGCCGCTGACCGCAGGACTGCGCCGTTGGCTGATCCTCGTCTGGGTGTGCACGGTGATCGCCGCGCTCGCCGAGACCGAGGCCATCCTGCTCTTCGGCGACCTCACCGACCACGCCCTGCAGAAGGGCTCGCTCAGCGCGTTCTGGAGTCCGGCCGCCACCTGGCTGGGCGTCGCCGTGGTCGGCGCGCTGGTCGCGTACGCGGGCAACTCCCTTGCCGCGTGGGTGACCGAACGGTTCGTGATGCGGCTGCGCGAGCGCGTCTTCGACCATGTGCAACAGCTGCCCCCGCACTTCTTCCAGCGCCACCGCCAGGGCGATCTGCTCTCCCGCCTGACCAGCGACGTCGAGGCGATCGAGACGATGGTCGTGTCCGGTCTGGTGGGTGCGGCCTCGGCCGCGTTCTCCGCCCTCTTCTACGCGGCCGCCGCGTTCTGGCTGCGCTGGGACCTGGCCGCCGCCACCTTCGTCCTCGCGCCCCTGTTCTGGCTGGCCGCGCGCCGCTTCTCCGGCTCCATCAAGGACGTCTCCCGCGCGGGCCGGGTCGCCGACGGTGCGATCACCTCCGTGGTCGAGGAGTCCCTCGGCAACATCGTGCTCACCCAGGCGTACGACCGCCGGGACGCCGAGCGCCGGCGACTGCGCGAGGAGGCGAACGCCTGGTTCCGCGCCTCCGTCCGCTCGACCCGGCTCAACGAGGCCTACGAACAGCTCGTCCAGGTCATCGAGACGGTCTGCGTGCTCGCCGTCATCGGCATCGGCGCCTGGGAGATCTCCACCGGCCGGATGACGCTCGGGCAGCTGCTCGCCTTCGCCGCGTTCCTCGGCTACCTCTACCCGCCCGTGCGGGGCCTGGCCCAGCTCGGCCTCACGGTCACCGCGGCCACGGCGGGCGCGGAGCGGCTGATCGAGATCCTGGACGTGCGGCCCTCGGTCGCCGACCCCCGGCACGACACCGGGGCCGGCCGCCCGGACGGCACGGTCGAGGTGCGGGACGTCTCGTTCCGCTACCCGGGCGCCGACCGGACGACCCTGGAGGGCCTGTCCTTCGCCGTCAGCCCCGGCGAACTGGTGATCGTCACCGGCCCGAGCGGCGCCGGAAAGTCCACGGTCTCCAAGCTCCTCCTGCGCTTCTACGACCCGGACGCGGGCGAGGTCCTGCTGGACGGCGTCCCGGTGCGCGACTTTCCGCTGGCCCGCCTGCGCGCGTACGTGACGCTTCTCCCGCAGGAGACCCTGGTGCTGCACGACACGGTCCGCGCCAACATCGCCTGCGGCCGGCCCGGCGCCAGCGAGCGGGCGATCGAGGAGGCGGCACGGGCGGCCGACGCGCACGACTTCATCGTCCGGCTCCCCGACGGCTACGACACCCGCGTCGACCCCAACTCCGCCCGGCTGTCGGGCGGCCAGCTCCAGCGCCTGGCCATCGCCCGCGCCATCCTGCGCGACGCACCGGTCCTGGTGCTGGACGAGCCGACCACCGGCCTGGACGCGATGGCCGCCCGCCGGGTGGTCAAGCCGCTGCGCCGGCTGATGGCGGGCCGTACGACGATCATGATCACGCACGATCTCAACCTGGCCCCCGACGCCGACCGCATCCTCGTCGTCGACCGCGGCCGTGTCGTCGAGACCGGCCGCCACGAGGAACTGCTCGCGCGGGGCGGGGCGTATGCGCGGCTGCACCGTTCGCAGAACAACGCGTCCATGGACACGGGCGAGCTGAGGCTGCCGCTGTACGAGGAGGCGCGGCCCGCCGCGCCGGTGCCGGTGTACGAGTACCCGGCCGGGTACGGGGCGTACGGCCACACCCCGTACACCGTCCAGGCGACCGGCCAGGCCACGGCCCAAGCCGCGGCCCAAGTCACGGCTCAGGCCACCGCCCAAGTCACCACCCAAGCCACCGACCAGGCCGGCGTCTGGCCCCAGCCCGTGTACGAGCCCCACCTGCCGGTGCCCGGCGGACACCTCCCCGACGGGCGCCCCCTGTTCCGGGACGAGGAGCCCTGGTCCGGTATCTGACGGGACGCATCTCAGCATCCAGGACAGCTACATAAGGAGTTCACACTCCTGACAGGAGTCTATTACCCTGGACTCGGTAGTACATCGAGATGAACATGATCCGATCCGAGCCAGCCCCAGGACCGCCCGTGAGTACCTCCCGCGCCGCCGCACCCTCGACGCAGCAAGCGTCCGTACCCCCGGGTGCCGCCCCGAGCCGTTTCGGCTCGCTCGGGCCCGTCGGGCTGGTGCTGGCCGGCGGCATCTCGGTCCAGTTCGGCGGGGCGCTCGCGGTGACCCTGATGCCGAGGGCCGGCGCGCTCGGCGTCGTCACCCTGCGGCTCCTTGCGGCGGCCGTGGTCCTCCTGGTGGTCTGCCGGCCGCGGCTGCGCGGTCACTCGCGCAGCGACTGGGGCACGGTGGTCGTCTTCGGCATCACCATGGCCGCGATGAACGGCCTCTTCTACAGCGCGGCGGCCCGCATCCCGCTGGGCGCCGCGGTCACCCTCGAAGTCCTCGGCCCGCTGGCCCTGTCCGTCATCGCGTCCCGCCGGGCGGTCAACGCGCTGTGGGCGGGTCTGGCACTCGGAGGCGTCTTCCTGCTGGGCGGCGGAGGCTTCGGCGACTTCGATCCCACGGGTGTCGCCTGCGCCCTGGGGGCCGGCGCCATGTGGGCCGCCTACATCGTCTTCAGCGCCCGTACGGGCCGCCGCTTCCCGCAGGCGGACGGGCTCGCCCTCGCCATGGCGGTGGCGGCCCTGCTGTTCCTCCCCATCGGCATCGCCCAGGCGGGCACCCGTCTGCTCGACCCCACCACCATCGCCCTCGGCTCGGCGGTGGCCCTGCTCTCCTCGGTCCTGCCCTACACCCTCGAACTGCTGGCCCTGCGCCGCCTGCCCGCCTCCACCTTCGCCATCCTCATGAGCCTGGAGCCGGCGGTCGCGGCCACGGCCGGGTTCCTGCTCCTCGGCCAGTCCCTGTCCGCCATGGAGGCCGCCGCGATCGCCCTGGTCATCGCGGCGAGCATCGGCGCGGTGCGGACCCAGGCGGGCCGGGCGAAGATGCCGCCGATTCCGGCCGAGGGCCAGTAGCCCGCTCCGGCCGCCTGGCGCCGGGCCCGCCACAGGTGGGCCGGCAGGCACGAGCCGGTGCCGTACTGGCCCGCGTCTGACCAGTAGCCCGTTCCGGTAGCCGTACTGGCCCGCGTCTGACCAGTAGCCCGCTCCGGCAGCCGTACCGGCCCGCGCCTGACCAGCAGACCGCTCCGGCAGCCGTACTGGCCCGCGCCTGACCAGTAGCCCGCTCCGGCAGCCGTACCGGCCCGCGCCTGACCAGTAGCCCGCTCCGGCAGCCGTACCGGCCCGCGCCTGACCAGTAGCCCGCTCGGGCAGCCGTACCGGCCCGCGCCTGACCAGCAGACCGCTCCGGCAGCCGTACCGGCCGCCGTATCAGCAACCCGCTCCGGCGGCCGTTGCGGCGCACGGTCGTCAGCCGAGGGGCCCCCACGGTGCACGACAGTTCGGTCGGCGGCCCGCTGCTGTGGCCGGCCGACGAGCCCTGGCCGGTCTGTACGGTTCCGCACAAGCGCGGGAGCGGCTGCCGCCCTGCCGATGTGCTGCGCGAGCGGCACATCCTGGAGTGGGCCCGGCGGCGCGACCCCCGGCACCCGGTCAGCCTGGTCACCCAGTGAGACGACGGCCGGTGCCCGCCCGGCTCCGCGAAGGGTCCCGGCGGGGTGGGGAGCCGGCGTGCCGGTGTGTGCGCCGGGGCGAGGGGCCGGTGCATGCGCCAGGGGCGGCGGTGTGAGCCGCCCGGCGACGGGGCGGGGCCGGCGATCTTCCCGTTGATGTTCATGCCTGCCGTTTCCCCTGATGAGGGCCTTGATCGAAATGCTCCTCGAACTTGATCGCCGGGCGTCGCGCGAACGGGGAAAGGCCGGACAAGCCCATGGCCCTGGCCTGACTCTGTGTTTTGAGCAAGAACACCGGAGAAAGGTTGCTGGATGAACTACACAGGGGGGAGCGGCTCACTCGCCGCAACGGGGGCCGGGGCCATCACGATCGGGGGGATCGCCTTCCAGCAGCTGTGGCTGCTGGGCGTGGCGGCCGTCGTGGTCGGTCTCGGAGCCGTGCTCGTGCGCACGTCGTTCCGCCGGGGGAAGGCGGTCCACGAGCGATGAAGACGATCCGGGTGCGTCGGACCCGGACCCGCATTCTGGTGGGGGCCGCCCTCTCGGTGGCGGCCCTCTCCGTCTGGCTGGTCCGGCACATCTACTCGGGCATCAGCACATGGGAGGGGCACGGGCAGCACTTCGCCACGGTGTACGCCCTCGCGTTCCTGCTGCTCATGTGGCAGTGCGTGCTCTACTTCTGCGAGCGGCCGCGGAAGGTGACGCCCGAACAGCAGGAGCGGCTGGACGCCTTGCGGGTGACCGTGCCCGTGCCGGTGCGCAACGAGGGCCCCAACGCCTTCAAGGCCTGTCTGGCCTCCATCGCCGACCAGACACGCCTTCCGCACTGTGTGGTCGTGGTGGAGAACGACAACTCCGTCGACTACACGTCCGTCCGCTCCTGGTTCGAGGGGGTGTGCGAGGAGCGGGGTGTCCCGCTGCTCTGGGAGTGCACTGCGGTGCCGGGCAAGCGGCACGCGCAGGGCCTGGCCCTGGCGGCGGCGCGGAGGGCCGCCATCGCCACGGACGTCTACGTCACCGTGGACTCCGACGCCAACCTGGACTGCCAGGCGGTCGCGGAGATCCTCAAGCCCTTCGCAGACCGGGAGATCCAGTCCGTGGCCGGCATCGTGCTCGCCTCCAACCTGCGCGGCAACGTGAACGGCAAGGGTGAGCGCAGGCGGTGGCGGGACGTGCTCGTCCGGCTCACCGACCTGTGGTTCGTGGTGGGGCAGCTGGTGGACCGGTCGGCACAGTCGGCCCTGGGCGGAGTCCTGGTCAACTCCGGTGTGCTGGCCGCGTACCGGGCGCACGTCGTCGAGGACAACCTCGACGGCTACCTCAACGAGACCTTCCTCGGCCGCAAGGTCGAGTTCTCCGACGACTCCATGCTGACCATCTACGCCCTGCAGCACGGCAAGGCGGTCCAGCAGCCCACGGCCTTCGCCACCACCCTGATGCCGGACAACTTCTCGCAGCTCTTCCGCATGTACACGCGCTGGATGCGGGGCGCCTTCATCCGCACCTTCTGGCGCTTCCGCTACCTGCGGCTCGACAACTACGCGTACTGGGGCCATCTCATCGGATGGATCCAGATGATGCTCTCCACCGTCATCTTCGTCGCCCTTTTCCTGTACCTGCCGCTGGTGCAGGGCGTCTGGACGTGGGAACTGCTCCTCATCCCCGTGCTCGTGGGGTACGGGCAGGCGCTCAGGTATCTGAGCTTCCGGCGCAGCGACGAGCCCTTCGCCGCCCAGCTCCTGACCTTCGCGGCGGCGCCGCTGGCGCAGATCTTCGCGTTCACCGTCTTCCGCGTGGTCCGCTGGTACGCCATGGCGACGTGCTACCGCACCGGCTGGGGCACCCGGCAGAAGGTCGAACTGGACCTCGCGCCCACCGGCTGAGAACCAGGCCGAAATTCATGCAAGCACGCTTGATTGTTTCTGCACCCACTGCCATGCTCCCCGTATGGCCGACCCGACGCCCGTCATCGACGACCTGCGTGCCGAGAGCGACGAACTCGACCTGCTCGTCGCCGAGTTGACATCCGAACAGTGGGCCCTCGGCACCGCCGCCCCCGGCTGGACCGTGGCCCACCAGATCGCTCACCTCGCCTGGACCGACCGCTCCGCACAGGTGGCCGTCACCGACGCCGACGCCTTCCGGACGCTGGTCGAGAAGGCGCTCGCCGCCCCCGGCTCGTTCGTGGACGAGGGGGCGGAGGAGGGCGCCCGGCTTGCGCCCGCCGAGCTGCTGGCGGTGTGGCGCACCGGGCGCACCGCCCTCGCCGAGGCCCTGCGCACCGCACCGCCCGGCGCCCGTTTCCCCTGGTACGGCCCGCCCATGTCCGCCGCCTCCATGGCCACCGCCCGCCTCATGGAGACCTGGGCCCACGCCCTGGACGTCGCCGACGCCCTGGGCGTGGTGCGCCCGCCCACCGACCGGCTCCGGCATGTGGCCCGGCTCGGGGTGCGCACCCGCGACTTCGCCTTCGGGGTGCACGGGCTCACCCCGCCCGCCGACGAGTTCCGCGTGGAACTGGCCGCACCCTCCGGCGAGTTGTGGACATATGGCGCCGAGGACGCCCCCCAGCGCGTCACCGGACCCGCCCTGGACTTCTGCCTCCTCGTCACCCAGCGCGCCCACCGCACCGACCTCGCCGTGCGCGCCGAGGGCCCGGACGCCGACCGCTGGCTCGACATCGCGCAGGCCTTCGCGGGCCCGCCCGGCGCCGGCCGCCCGCCGAAGGGGGCCGCCGGGTGACGACGCGTCCGCTGCGCATCGGCAACTTCTCCGGCTTCTACGGCGACCGCGCCGACGCCCTGCGCGAGATGCTCACCGGCGGCGAGGTCGATGTCCTCACCGGTGACTACCTCGCCGAACTCACCATGCTCATCCTCGGCCGCGACCGTCTGAAGGACCCGGCCGCCGGATACGCCCGCACCTTCCTGCGCCGGCTGGAGGACTGCCTCGCCCTCGCCCACGAGCGCGGGGTGCGGATCGTCACCAACGCGGGCGGACTCAACCCCGCCGGACTCGCCGACGCCGTACGGCAGTTGGCCGGCCGGCTCGGCATCCCGGTCCGGGTCGCCCATGTCGAGGGCGACGACCTGACCGCCGCCCACCCCGGCGCCCTCGCCGCCCACGCCTACCTCGGCGGGTTCGGCATCGCCGAGTGCCTGCGGGCCGGGGCGGACGTCGTGATCACCGGCCGGGTGACCGACGCGGCGCTCGTCACCGGGCCCGCCGCCGCCCACTTCGGCTGGCGGCCCGGGGAGTACGACCGCCTCGCCGGTGCCGTCGTCGCCGGGCACGTGCTGGAGTGCGGGACCCAGGCGACCGGCGGGAACTACTCCTTCTTCCGCGAGGGGGACGTACGCCGTCCCGGCTTCCCGCTCGCCGAGATCCACGCCGACGGCACCAGCGTCATCACCAAGCACCCCGGCACCGGCGGCTTCGTCGACCCCGGCACGGTCACCGCCCAGCTGCTCTACGAGACCGGCGGCGCCCGCTACCTCGGCCCCGACGTCACCACCCGGCTGGACACCGTACGGCTGAGCCCGGACGGGCCGGACCGGGTGCGGATCGAGGGCGTGCGCGGGGAGGCGCCCCCGCCGGCCCTCAAGGTGGGGCTGAACCGGCTCGGCGGCTTCCGCAACGAGGTCGCCTTCGTCCTGACCGGACTCGACATCGAGGCGAAGGCGGCCCTCGTCCGGGAGCAGCTGGCCGACGTGCTCGCCAAGGCGCCGCCCGCGGAGGTGCGGTGGGACCTCGTGCGCACCGACCGGCCCGACGCGGACACCGAGGAGACGGCCGGCGCCCTGCTGCGGCTCGTCGTACGGGATCCGGACGAGCAGGTCGTCGGGCGGGCGCTGAGCGGGGCCGCGATCGAGCTGGCGCTGGCCAGTTACCCCGGGTTCCATGTGCTGGCCCCGCCCGGAAAGGGCGCGCCCTACGGGGTCTTCGAGGACGTGTACGTGCCCCATGACACGGTCGGCCATGTGGCCGTCCTGCCCGACGGCCGCCGGGTGACGGTGCCGCCGCCCGAGGACACCCTCGTACCCGGGGACGTACCGCAGCCGCCCCTGCCCGACCCGCTGCCGCCGGGCCCGGTCCGCCGCGCCCCGCTCGGCCTGGTAGCCGGGGCCCGCAGCGGGGACAAGGGCGGGAACGCCAACGTCGGGGTGTGGGTGCGCTCGCCGCAGGCCTGGCGGTGGCTCGCCCACGAGCTGACCGCCGAGCGGTTCCGGGAGCTGATCCCGGAGAGCCGGGACCTGCCCGTCACCCGGCATGTGCTGCCGGACCTGCGGGCCGTCAACTTCGTCGTGGAGGGGATCCTCGGCGCGGGTGTCGCCGCCCAGCACCGTTTCGACCCGCAGGCCAAGGCGCTCGGCGAATGGCTGCGCTCCCGCCACCTGGACATCCCGGAGGCCCTGCTGTGACGGTCCTTTCCACCGCCCTGGACATCCGGGAGGCCCTGCTGTGACGGTCCTTTCCTCCGCTCTCGACGTCAACGGCCCGGACTACCAGGCCCATCGGGAGGCGATGCTCGCCAAGCTCGCCGACCTGGAGGCCGAGCACGCCAAGGCCCTCGCGGGCGGCGGCGAGAAGTACGTCGGGCGGCACCGCGAGCGCGGCAAGCTGCTCGCCCGCGAGCGCATCGAGCTGCTCCTCGATCCGGACACCCCGTTCCTGGAGCTGTCCCCGCTGGCCGCCTGGGGCAGCGACTACACGGTCGGCGCCTCCCTGGTCACCGGGATCGGCGTGGTCGAGGGCGTGGAGTGCCTGATCACCGCCAACGACCCGACCGTGCGCGGCGGCGCCAGCAACCCCTGGAGCCTGAAGAAGGCCCTGCGCGCCAACGACATCGCGCTCGCCAACCGGCTGCCCTGCATCAGCCTGGTGGAGTCCGGGGGTGCCGATCTGCCGTCGCAGAAGGAGATCTTCATCCCGGGCGGCGCCATCTTCCGGGACCTCACCCGGCTCTCCGCCGCCGGCATCCCGACCGTCGCCGTCGTCTTCGGCAACTCCACCGCCGGCGGCGCGTACATACCCGGCATGTCCGACCACGTGATCATGGTCAAGGAACGGGCGAAGGTGTTCCTCGGCGGGCCGCCGCTGGTGAAGATGGCGACCGGCGAGGAGAGCGACGACGAGTCCCTGGGCGGCGCGGAGATGCACGCGCGCGTGTCGGGCCTCGCCGACTACTTCGCCGTGGACGAGCGGGACGCGCTGCGCCAGGCGCGCCGCGTGGTCGCCCGGCTCAACCACCGCAAGGCGTACGGCGATCCGGGCCCGGCGGCCCCGCCCGAGTACGACCCGGAGGAGCTGCTCGGCATCGTCCCCGGCGACCTGAAGATCCCCTTCGACCCGCGCGAGGTCATCGCCCGCCTGGTCGACGGCTCCGACTTCGACGAGTTCAAGCCGCTGTACGGGACGAGCCTGGCGACCGGCTGGGCGTCCCTGCACGGCTACCCGGTCGGCATCCTGGCGAACGCCCAGGGCGTCCTGTTCAGCGCGGAGTCGCAGAAGGCCGCCCAGTTCATCCAGCTCGCCAACCAGCGCGACATCCCGCTGCTGTTCCTGCACAACACCACCGGCTACATGGTCGGCAGGGAGTACGAGCAGGGCGGGATCATCAAACACGGCGCGATGATGATCAACGCGGTGAGCAACAGCCGCGTGCCCCATCTGTCCGTCCTCATGGGGGCCTCCTACGGCGCCGGGCACTACGGCATGTGCGGGCGCGCCTACGACCCCCGCTTCCTGTTCACCTGGCCCGGCGCCAAGTCGGCCGTCATGGGCCCGCAGCAGCTCGCGGGCGTGCTGTCGATCGTCGCCCGGCAGTCGGCGGCGGCCAAGGGAGCGCCGTACGACGAGGACGCGGACGCGGCCCTGCGCGCCATGGTGGAGCAGCAGGTCGAGTCCGAGTCGCTGCCGATGTTCCTGTCCGGGCGGCTGTACGACGACGGCGTCATCGACCCGCGCGACACCCGCACCGTTCTCGGCCTGTGCCTGTCCGCGATCCACACCGCCCCCTACGAGGGCGCACGCGGCGGCTTCGGCGTCTTCCGGATGTGAGGGATCACGTGATTTCGACCGTACTCGTCGCCAACCGGGGCGAGATCGCCTGCCGGATCTTCCGGACCTGCAGTGAGTGGGGAATCCGGACGGTCGCCGTGCACTCGGACGCGGACGGGAGCGCCCTCCACGCGCGCATGGCCGACACGGCGGTACGGCTGCCGGGGGCGACGCCCGCCGAGACGTATCTGCGCGGCGACCTGATCGTGAAGGCGGCGCTGGCCGCCGGCGCGGACGCCGTGCACCCCGGATACGGCTTCCTCTCCGAGAACCCCGGCTTCGCCCGTGCCGTCCTCGACGCCGGCCTGCTCTGGATCGGGCCGCCGCCGCGCGCCATCGAGGCGATGGCGTCCAAGACCCGGGCCAAGGAGCTGATGGGGCTCGCCCCCCTGGACGAGGTCACCGCGGCCGACCTGCCGGTGCTGGTGAAGGCGGCCGCGGGCGGCGGGGGGCGCGGGATGCGGATCGTGCGCCGTATGGAAGAGCTTCAGGCCGCGCTGGAGGGCGCGCGCGCCGAGGCCGCGAGCGCCTTCGGCGACGGCGAGGTCTTCGTCGAGCCCTACATCGAACGCGGCCGCCACGTCGAGGTGCAGATCCTTGCCGACACCCACGGCACGGTCTGGACGCTCGGCACCCGCGACTGCTCCCTGCAGCGCCGCCACCAGAAGGTGATCGAGGAGGCCCCGGCACCGGGTCTGACGCCCCGGCTCACCGAGGAGCTGTACGCACTGGCCGTGCGCGCGGCCCGGTCCGTGTCCTACGTGGGCGCCGGCACGGTCGAGTTCCTGGTCGCCGACGGCAGGGCCCACTTCCTGGAGATGAACACCCGCCTCCAGGTCGAACACCCCGTCACGGAAGCCGTCTTCGGCCTCGACCTGGTCGCCGAGCAGATCCGGGTCGCCGAGGGCCACCCCCTCCCGGCCGACCCGCCCCGCGCACAGGGCCACGCGGTGGAGGCCCGCCTGTACGCGGAGGACCCCGCCCGCGACTGGGCCCCGCAGACCGGCACCCTGCACCGCCTCGCCGTACCCGACGGCATCCGCCTGGACACGGGCTACACCGACGGCGACACCATCGGCGTCCACTACGACCCGATGCTGGCCAAGGCCGTCGCCCACGCCCCCACGCGCGCGCAGGCCCTCCGCAAGCTCGCCGGAGCCCTGGAGCGGTCGGCGATCCACGGGCCGGTCACCAACCGCGACCTGCTGGTGCGCTCCTTGCGGCACGCGGAGTTCACGGCGGCCCGCATGGACACCGCCTTCTACGAACGCCACCTCACCGCCCTGACCGGTCCCGCCCCCGACCCGTACGCCCCCCTGGCAGCGGCCCTGGCCGACGCCCACGGCCGCTCCCGCTTCGGCGGCTGGCGCAATGTGCCCTCTCAGCCCCAGGTCAAGCGGTACGCGATGGCGGGGGAGGAGCACGAGGTCCACTACCGGCACACCCGGCAGGGCCCCACCGCCGACGGGGTACGCGTGGTGCACGCCGACGCGCGCCTGGTCGTCCTCGAAGTGGACGGCGTACAGCGGCGGTTCGAGGTCGCGCGCTACGGCGACCAGGTCCACGTCAACTCCACGACCCTCACCGTCCTGCCCCGCTTCCCCGACCCGAAGGCCCAGCACGCCCCGGGATCCCTGCTCGCGCCGATGCCCGGCACGGTCGTGCGCATCGCCGAGGGCCTGGCGGAAGGGGCGGCCGTACGGGCCGGGGATCCCCTGATCTGGCTGGAGGCGATGAAGATGCAGCACCAGATCTCGGCACCGGCCACCGGCACGCTCACGGCCCTGCAGGTGAAGCCGGGACAACAGGTGGAGCCGGGCACGCTGCTGGCGGTCGTGCAACCAGCCTAGGGGCGCGGGGAACTGCGCGCCCAGCCACAAACGACCCGCACCCGGAGGAATCGCATGTCCACCCACATCGAATCCGAAGAGCACAAGGCCCTGCGGTCCGCGGTGGCCGCCCTCGGCAAACGCTACGGCCGCGACTACATCACCCGCACCGTCGCCGCGGGGAACTATCCCGCCGAACTCTGGTCCGAGGCGGGAAAGCTCGGCTACCTCGGCGTCAACCTCCCCGAGGAGTACGGAGGCGGAGGCGGCGGGATAGCCGAACTCTCCATCGTCCTCGAAGAGCTGGGCGCCGCGGGCTCCCCCCTCCTGATGCTCGTGGTCTCGCCGGCCATCTGCGGCACGGTCATCTCCCGCTTCGGCACCGCGGAGCAGAAGCGGACCTGGCTCCCCGGCATCGCCGACGGCTCCCGCCTCATGGCTTTCGGCATCACCGAACCCGACGCGGGTTCCAACTCCCACCGCATCACCACCACGGCCCGCAAGGACGGCGCCGACTGGCTGCTGACCGGCCGCAAGGTGTTCATCTCCGGGGTGGACCGGGCGGACGCCGTCCTCATCGTCGGCCGTACCGAGGACGCCCGCACCGGACGCCTCAAGCCCTGCCTGTTCATCGTCCCGACGGACACCGAGGGCTTCCACAAGCACCCCATCGACATGGAGCTCAAGGCCGCCGAGAAACAGTTCGAGCTGGTCCTGGACGACGTACGGCTGCCCGCCGACGCCCTGGTCGGCGACGAGGACGCCGGACTGCTGCAGCTGTTCGCCGGGCTCAACCCCGAGCGCGTCATGACCGCCGCCTTCGCGATCGGCATGGGCCGCTACGCGCTCGCCAGGGCGATCGAGTACGCCCGTGACCGCACCGTCTGGAAGGCTCCCATCGGCGCCCACCAGGCCATCGCCCACCCCCTCGCGCAGGCGCACATCGACCTGGAACTGGCCCGGCTGATGATGCAGAAGGCGGCCCATCTGTACGACGCCGGCGACGACACCGGCGCCGGCGAGGCGGCCAACATGGCCAAGTACGCGGCGGGCGAGGCCTGTGTGAAGGCCGTCGACCAGGCCGTGCACACCCTCGGCGGCAACGGCCTCACGCGCGAGTTCGGGCTCGCTTCGCTGATAACGGCCGCACGTGTGGCTCGTATTGCTCCGGTGAGCCGGGAGATGATTCTCAACTACGTTTCCCACCAGACCCTGGGCCTGCCCAAGTCGTACTAGGCCACCACCGGCAGCCGCTTGGAGGAACCGTGTTCCGCAGCGTGTACGCAGACGTTCCGCCCGTAGAACTCCCCATCCACGAGGCCGTCCTGGGCCCGGCCGCCGGCTTCGGCGACCGGCCGGCCCTCATCGACGGCACGGACGGCACCACCCTCACGTACGAACAAGTGGACCGGTTCCACCGGCGGCTGTCCGCCGCGCTCGCCGACGCGGGAGTGCGCAAGGGCGACGTCCTCGCCCTGCACAGCCCCAACACGATCACCTTCCCGATCGCCTTCTACGCGGCCACCCGGGCCGGTGCCACCGTCACCACCGCGCACCCGCTCGCCACGCCCGAGGAGTTCGCCAAGCAGCTCGCCGACAGCGGCGCCCGCTGGATCGTCACCGTCTCCCCACTGCTGCAGGCCGCCCGCCGGGCCGCCGAACTCGCGGGCGGCATACGGGAGATATTCCTCTGCGACAGCGCACCCGGACACCGCTCCCTGATCGAGATGATCGCCTCCGCCGCGCCCGAACCGGCGGTCGGCATCGACCCGGCCGGCGACATCGCCGCCCTGCCGTACTCCTCCGGCACCACCGGCGTCCCCAAGGGCGTCATGCTCACCCACCGGCAGATCGCCACCAACCTCGCCCAGCTGGACGCCCCCGTCCCCACGGGCCCCGGCGACCGCATCCTCGCCGTACTGCCGTTCTTCCACATCTACGGCCTGACCGCCCTGATGAACGCGCCCCTGCGCAAGGGCGCCACGGTCGTCGTCCTGCCCCGCTTCGACCTGGAGACCTTCCTCGCCGCCATCGAGAACCACCGCATCACCGGCCTGTACGTCGCCCCGCCGATCGTGCTCGCCCTGGCCAAGCACCCGGCGGTGGCCCGCTACGACCTCTCCTCCGTGCAGTACGTCATCAGCGCCGCCGCCCCGCTGGACGCCCGGCTCGCCGGCGCCTGCGCCGAACGGCTCGGCCTGCCGCCCATCGGCCAGGCCTACGGCATGACGGAACTGTCGCCCGGCACCCATGTCGTCCCGCTGGACGCCCTGCACGAGGCGCCCGCCGGCACGGTCGGCAGACTCATCGCCGGCACCGAGATGCGCATCGTCTCCCTGGCGGACCCCGGCAAGGACCTCGGCACCGGTGGGACCGGCGAGATCCTGATCCGCGGCCCGCAGGTGATGAAGGGCTACCTCGGCCGCCCCGACGCCACCGCCGACATGATCGACACCGAGGGCTGGCTGCACACCGGCGACGTCGGCCACGTGGACGCCGACGGCTGGCTCTTCGTCGTCGACCGGGTCAAGGAACTCATCAAGTACAAGGGCTTCCAGGTGGCCCCCGCCGAGCTGGAGGCCCTGCTGCTCACCCACCCCGGCATCGCCGACGCCGCGGTCGTCGGCGCCCGCAACGAGGACGGCAACGAGATCCCGCACGCCTTCGTCGTCCGCCGGCCCACCGCCGCCGGCCCGGGCGAGAACGAGATCATGCTGTACGTCGCCGAACGCGTCGCGCCCTACAAACGCATCCGCCGGATCACCTTCATCGACACCGTGCCCCGCGCGAGTTCCGGGAAGATCCTGCGCCGACAGCTCAGGGAGCACCTGTGAGCACACCGATCGGACGCACGCGCACGCGCGGCGTCGAAACCCTCAGCCTGGACGCCGTCGACACCCGCAACGCGCTCTCGGCGGCCCTCGTCGGGGACCTCGCCGGCGCCCTGGCCGACTGCGCGAAGGACCCCGAGGTCCGGGCCGTCGTCCTCACCCACACCGGCACGACCTTCTGCGCCGGCGCCGACCTGCGCGACCCGCCCGATCCGGACGCGCTGGTGGGTCTGCTGCGGCAGATCGTGGAGCTGCCCAAGCCCGTGGTCGCCCGCGTCACCGGGCACGTCCGCGCGGGCGGCCTCGGCCTGCTGGCCGCCTGCGACATCTCCGCCGCCGCCACCGGGGCCACCTTCGCCTTCACCGAGGTCCGTATCGGCGTGGCCCCCGCGGTGATCTCCCTGCCGGTCCTCCCGCGCGCCGACCCCCGCGCGCTCGCCCGCTACTACCTCACCGGCGAACGCTTCGATCCGGCCGAGGCCGTACGCCTGGGCCTGCTCACCGTCACCGGCGACGACGTGGACGACGCCCTCGCCCCCGTGCTCGACGGCCTGCGCCGCTCCTGCCCACAGGCCCTGGCCGAGACGAAACCGCTGCTCACGGCTAGGGTGCTGGAGACGTTCGACCGGGACACGGCGGAGCTGACCGCGCTCTCGGCCCGGCTGTTCTCCGCCGCCCACGCCCGGGAGGGGATGACGGCCTTCCTGGAGAAGCGGGATGCGGCATGGGTGGTGTGAGGACGTGAGCACGACGGCGGAACGCGACCGCGTGCCGGGGCAGGACCCGAAGCCGGACCGCAGCCCCAAACAGGACCGCAGCCGGGCCACCCGGCAGCGGCTCCTGGAGGCCGCCGTGGCCTGCCTGGCCGAGCACGGCTGGGCAGGCTCCACCGTCGCCGTCGTCGCCGAACGCGCCGGCGTCTCCCGGGGCGCCGCCCAGCACCACTTCCCGACCCGCGAGGACCTGTTCACGGCAGCCGTCGAGTACGTCGCCGAACAGCGCTCCACCGCCCTCAGGGAACTGTTCCCCGACGGCGCCGCCGACCGCCGTGCCGTCGTCTTCGCCCTGGTCGACCTCTACACCGGCCCCCTGTTCCGCGCCGCCCTGCACCTGTGGGTCGCCGCCTCCGACGAGGAGCAGCTGCGCGCCCGCGTGACCGAGCTGGAGGCCCGCGTCGGCCGCGAGACCCACCGCATCGCCGTCGAGCTCCTCGGTGCCGACGAGACCCGCCCCGGCGTCCGCGAGACCGTCCAGGGCCTGCTCGACATGGCCCGCGGCCTCGGCCTCGCCAACCTCCTCACCGACGACGGCACCCGCCGCGAGCGGGTGGTGGCCCAGTGGGCGGTGCTCCTGGAGGAGACGCTGGGCTGAAGGGGTTGTGCGGGAGCGCGTTACCCTTGGGCCCATGCTTCCGATGCTCGTTCGCCGACGCCACGTGGACTACGTGCGCGTCACGAGCATGGGCTGTCGGCTTTCGGCCTGAATTCAGCCCCTTTTTCTCTCCTTCTTACGGCATTCTGGGCGCCGCCCTACCCTCGGCGGCCTGCCCGTGGCCCACACACCCTGTGGACGCATCCATGACGACGCACACTGCGACGACCCCGTCGTACGAACAGCTCCCGATCATCGACCTGTCGGCCGCCGACCGCGGTTCCCAGGCTCGCGCCCTGCTCCACGCCCAGCTGCACAGCGCCGCCCACGACGTGGGCTTCTTCCAGCTCGTCGGGCACGGCGTGACGCGGACCGACACCGACGCGCTGCTCACCGCCATGCGCGCCTTCTTCGACCTCCCCGAGGCCGACCGGCTCGCCCTCGACAACGTCAACTCCCCGCACTTCCGCGGCTATACGCGCACCGGCGACGAGCGCACCCGCGGCGCCCGCGACTGGCGCGACCAGCTCGACATAGGCGCCGAGCGCCCCGCCCGCGTCCCCGGCCCCGGCGAGCCGTCGTACTGGTGGCTGGAGGGCCCCAACCAGTGGCCGGCCGCGCTTCCCGGGCTGCGCACCGCCGCCCTCGCCTGGATCGACAGACTGAGCGAGGTCGCCCGGCGCCTCCTGCACGAACTCCTCACCGCGATCGGTGCCCCCGCCGACTTCTACGACCCGGTCTTCGGCGCCCATGCCCATCCGCACCTCAAGCTCGTGCGCTATCCGGGCAGCGCGGGCGACGGCACCGACCAGGGCGTCGGCGCCCACAAGGACTACGGCTTCCTCACCCTGCTCCTGCAGGACACCGTCGGCGGCCTCCAGGTCCAGCGCGAGGACGGCCTCTTCCACGACGTGCCCCCGCTGCGGGACGCCTTCGTCGTCAACCTCGGCGAACTCCTCGAAGTGGCCACCAACGGCTACCTGATCGCCACCAACCACCGGGTGATCAGCCCGCCCGGAGCCACCGAACGCTTCTCGGTGCCCTTCTTCTACAACCCGCGCCTGGACGCCAGGGTCGAGCCGCTGCCCTTCCCGCACGCCTCGACGGCCCCCGGCATCACGACCGACCCTTCGAACCCGTTGTACGCGGAGTACGGCTACAACGAGTTGAAGGGAAAGCTGAGGGCACATCCGCTGGCGGCCGAACGGCACCACGCGGAGCTGCTCGCCCCGGTGTGAGCGGCGCCCGCCGCCGGCCGGCGCCCGCCCACGGCCGGCGGCTCACGGGCTCAGCCGCTCCACCGCCCAGCCGCCGTCCGGCCGGGCCACGTACCGCAGCCGGTCGTGCAGGCGGTTCTCGCGGCCCTGCCAGAACTCGACCGTCTCCGGTGCGATCCGGAAGCCGCCCCACTGCGGCGGTACCGGAACCTGCTCCCCTTCGGGGTAGCGCTCGGCCAGCTCCGCGTAGGTCGCCTCCAGCTCGGCGCGGGACGTGATCACCGCGGACTGGGCGCTGGCCCAGGCGCCCAGCTGGGATCCGTGCGGGCGGGTGCGGAAGTAGGCGGCGGTCTCGTCCCGGCCGGTGCGGCGGGCGGTCCCGGTGACGATGACCTGACGGGCGATCGGGTGCCAGGGGAAGAGCACCGAGACGTACGGACTGGCGTCCAGGTCGCGGCCCTTGCGGGAGTCGTAGTTGGTGTAGAAGACGAAGCCGTCCGTGTCGAACCCCTTCATCAGGACCGTGCGCGAGCTGGGGCGGCCGGTGGCGTCCGCCGTGGAGACGACCATCGCGTTGGGCTCGTAGAGCGTGCCGTGCAGGGCCGCTCGGGCGGCGTCCTCGAACCAGCCGGTGAACTGGTCCATGGGGTGTGCGGCGAGGTCCTTCTCGTCGAGGCCCGCCGCCCGGTACTGCTTGCGCATGGCGGCGGGGTCCAGGAGGGGGTCGAGGATGGGGTCGCGGTCGGTCACGCGGTCATCCTGCCGTATCGAACGCCCGTGGCACTCAGTGTCGCGTGGTCTCCCCAACTATGGCACTCGGGGTTATCGTGCAGGTTCCCCGTGGATTGGGTGACCACCGGCCGATCGGGGCATCACCGGGGTGTCCGCCGCCGAAACATTCACAAGGAGCCGCCTGATGTCCGATTTCGTACCCGGGCTCGAAGGAGTCGTCGCGTTCGAGACGGAGATCGCCGAACCCGACAAGGAAGGTGGCGCCCTGCGCTACCGCGGCGTCGACATCGAGGACCTGGTGGGGCACGTGTCCTTCGGGAACGTGTGGGGGCTGCTGGTCGACGGCGCCTTCAACCCCGGACTGCCGCCCGCCGAGCCCTTCCCGATCCCGGTGCACTCCGGTGACATCCGCGTGGACGTGCAGTCCGCGCTCGCCATGCTCGCCCCCGTCTGGGGACTCAAGCCGCTGCTCGACATCGACGCCGCCCAGGCCCGCGACGACCTCGCACGGGCCGCCGTCATGGCACTGTCCTACGTCGCCCAGTCCGCACGCGGCCAGGGACTGCCGATGGTGCCGCAGCGGGAGATCGACAAGGCCGGCTCGGTCGTCGAACGCTTCATGATCCGCTGGCGGGGCGAGCCGGACCCCAAGCACGTGGCGGCGGTCGACGCGTACTGGACCTCGGCCGCCGAGCACGGCATGAACGCGTCCACCTTCACGGCCCGGGTCATCGCCTCCACCGGCGCGGACGTCGCCGCCGCACTGTCGGGCGCCGTCGGCGCCATGTCCGGCCCGCTGCACGGCGGTGCCCCCTCGCGGGTGCTCGGCATGATCGAGGAGATCGAGCGGACCGGTGACGCGGAGGCGTACGTCAAGCAGGCGCTGGACCGCGGGGAGCGGCTGATGGGCTTCGGGCACCGGGTCTACCGGGCCGAGGACCCCCGCGCCCGCGTACTGCGCCGCACGGCCCGCGAACTGGGCGCTCCTCGCTTCGAGATCGCGGAGGCGCTGGAGAAGGCGGCGCTGGAGGAGCTGCACAACCGGCGGCCGGACCGGGTCCTGGCCACCAACGTCGAGTTCTGGGCCGCGATCATGCTGGACTTCGCCGAGGTCCCGGCGCACATGTTCACGTCGATGTTCACCTGCGCCCGGACCGCCGGCTGGTCGGCGCACATCCTGGAGCAGAAGCGCACGGGAAGGCTGGTGCGCCCCTCCGCCCGCTATGTGGGCCCCGGGACCCGCAGCCCGCGGGACATCGAGGGGTACGCCGACATCGCCCACTGAAGCCGCGAAGCCGCGTCCGGCCGCCCGCCGGACAGCAGACGACCCGCGAGCTCGGTTCCTCCGCCTGTTCGGCGGGGGAGCCGGCCGGACGTGCCGGCGAGCTCGCGGGTCGGGCGACTGCGTTGGATTCGGGCCGGCTGCGTGTGCGTCGCACACGCCGGTCCGGCACCGCACTTCGTGTGGTGGCGGGCCGTCAGCCCGCAGCCACCTCGCGCGTCCGGGTTTCACTCATTTACCCGATCACCTCCTCTCTCACGTATGAGACAGCCTAGGAAGCATCCGGGAGGTGCTCAACCGATTTTCGGAGGCGTGCGACTTTTCGCGGACGTCCGACGCGACGGCTTCCTGACCGGCGCCGTGGCGTCCGTCGCGAGCCGCACCTGCGCCCTGCGGTTGACACCCGGCGGCCCGGGGCGATTCGCTCCCCGTGTGACCGATCTTCGTATCGTCGCCGTCGACGGCGATCCCATGCTGGAACACTGGCGCCACGTCCACAACGTGATCGTCCCGCCCGCCGCCATGTCCCTGCAGGACGCACGGCAGCGGCGCGCGAGGTACCGGCTGGAGAACGCGTACCTGGGGGACGAGCTCGTCGGCTGCACCACCGTCCGGCCGCCGGCCGGGGAGGACGCCGTCGCCACGGTCATCGCGCGCGTGCTCCCCGGGTTCCGCGGGCGCGGCTTCGGCACGGCGCTCTACGAGAACGGGCTCGCCCACGCGCGCGTGCTCGGCGCGAAGGCCGTCGAGACCTGTGTGCTGGCCGTGAACGAGGACGGGCTGCGGTTCGCCCGCAAGCACGGGTTCGTGGAGGTCGAGCGGTACGTGCTGGACGGCGAGAGTGACGAATGGGTCGATCTGCGTCTGGAAACGGACCCCCGCACCGGGCATTGATTGCTGAAATCTGCGGGAACAGGATGTGTGCTGCGTCACGTTCCAGTTGAATGAACACCACTGAGCGAACCGAGCGCCGTACGTGCGCCGACGCAGCCTCCAGGGGGTCCAGGTGAGTGCTTCCCGGCGGAGTGGGACCACCGATGAGCTGGGGCCGGACGAGCCCGAGCCGGACGGTCCGCACAGCTCCGACAGTCCGGCCGGTCCGGCCGGTCCGGAGGAGACCGGCGGGTCCGATCTGCTCGCCGCCCTGCTGGACGGCATGGACGCGGCGCTGTGCGCCTTCGACGCGGACGGGGTCGTCACGCACTGGAACCGCGAGGCCGAGCGGATCCTGGGCTGGAGCGCCGCCGAGGCGGTGGGGCGCCACGGGTTCGCCGGGTGGGCGGTGCGCAGCGCCGACGCCGAGGACGTCCAGGAACGCCTGATGTCGGCCATGCACGCGCCCGGCCGGCAGGTGCACGAGTTCGCCCTCGTCACGAAGGAGGGCGGACGGGTTCTCGTGCGGACCCAGTCCGCCTCCGTGCGCGGACCCGACGGGAAGCCGGCGGGTGTGTACTGCGCGTTCAGCGAGGTCCATGCGCAGATCGACCTGGAGCGCTCCATCGCGCTCAGCGAGGCGCTGTTCGAGAACGCGTCCTGGGGTGTGGTCCTGGTCGACGCCGATCTGCGGCCCGCCGTCGTCAACGCGCACGCGGCGCGGGCCCTGGGCATCGGGCGTACGTCCGCGCTCGGCCGGCCGCTCGGCGAACTGCTCGCGCAGGGCGTGGAGGAGCTGGAGGGCGCCCTCACCCATGTCCTGGCCGAGGGCGCCCCGCCCGCGCCGGCCGAGATGTGGGTGTCCGTGCGCTCGCCCGAGGGCGAGAAGCGGCGCTGCTGGCGCAGCGGATTCGTGCGGCTGGCCTCGCCGCTCGCCGAGGAGCCCGTACCGCTCGGGGTCGGCTGGCTGTTCCAGGACGTCACCGAGGCCAAGCAGGGCGAACAGGAGGCGGCCCTGCTGCGCTTCCGCACCAACCAGCTGCACCGCGCGGCCCGCGCCGCCGCCGAGTGCGAGGACCCGGCGGAAGCGGCCACCGTCCACCTGGACTTCGCCCTCGCCGGCTTCGCCGACCACGCCCTGCTCGACCGGCTGGCGGGCGCCCCGCGCGCGGAGGGCGAGGAGAGGGTGCCGGTGCGGCTGGTCCGGTTCGCCGCCACGCCCGCCGGTGCGCCCGGGCCCAGTGCGCTCACGGGCACGGCCGGGCTGCCGGTGCGCTACGAGGAGGGGCATCCGGCGCTGAGCTGCGTCGAACGGACCGGCAGCGTGCGCGCGGACGCCGGGTCGGTCACGGCCGAGCGGGCGCGCGAGTGGGCGCTGGCCCGGCAGTGGCCCGGCGAGACCGTGCACGCCCTGTGCTCGGTGCTGCGCAGCCGGGGCCGGACGCTCGGCGTGGTCACCTTCCTGCGCGGTGCGGGGCGCAGCCGCTTCGAGCGTGCGGACGCCGCCTATGCGGAGGACGTGGCCCTGCGGATCGCGGCGGCACTGGACCTGGGCGAGGCCCTCCGGGAGAAGCCGGGGGAGTGACGCCCGCGGAGCTGCCGCGCGGGGAGCCCGGCCGTGGCAGCTGTGGCCGGGGGAGCTTGCGGCCGGGGGAGCTTGCGGTCGTGGGGGCTGTGGCCGGGGAGCCGTTTCCGGGGCCGGGGGCGGGTTCAGCGCCGGTAGAAGATCCGGTCCCCGTATTCCTCCATGATCCGGCCGTTCCATTCGTGGCCGCCGTCGACGTTCCCGGAGCGCAGCAGCGGGGGCTCGATGCCGCGGTCGGCCAGCGTGGCGGCCGCGGTGGCCATGACGGCCTGCATCAGGGCGGCGGTGACCACCGTGGAGGCCGGGGCGAAGGGGGCCGGGATGGTGTCGAGGGTCAGCTCCGCGTCACCGACGGCGATCTTCGAGTCCAGGACGATGTCGCAGTGGTCCTTCAGGAAGCCGCCCGAGGAGTGCCGGGACCTGGTCTGCGAGGCGTACGCCACCGACGTCACGCCGATGACCTTCACGCCGAGCGCACGGGCGTTGAGGGCCATCTCCACGGGCAGGGCGTTGCGGCCGGACAGGGAGATGATCACGAGGGTGTCGCCGGCGCGGAGGGGGGAGGTGTCCAGGACGGCACTGGCGAGTCCGTCGACACGTTCCAGGGCGGAGCCGAGGGTGGCCGGGGTGACGTCGACGCCGACCACGCCGGGGACGGCGAGCAGGTTCATCAGGGCGAGGCCGCCCGCCCGGTAGACGACGTCCTGGGCGGCCAGCGAGGAGTGTCCGGCGCCGAACGCGAACAGGCGGCCGCCGGCCGCCACGGTGTCGGCGAGCAGGGTGCCGGCCGCGGTGATCGCCTCGGCCTCCTCCTCGCGGACCCGTTGCAGCAGGCCGACGGCGGCGTCGAAGAACAGGTCGGCAGGCGTGCCGTCGCTCATGCGGTGCCCCTTCGCAGCGTCTGTGTCGCGGATCACCCTGCGGTCTGGACCAATGCGGTGTCAATACGGCCGACCGTGCGTCGTACCCCCTTGTGCCCCGCCGTTTTCGCGGGGGCCCCCGCATGTCAGTGGGATCCGGCAGAATTGATGCTAGGGCCAGCGCACGCGCCGGGCTTCCGGCAGAGGTAATCGAGGGGCACGTATGTCCGGACTGATCGACACCACGGAGATGTATCTCCGCACCATCCTCGAACTGGAAGAGGAAGGCGTAGTCCCCATGCGCGCCCGCATCGCGGAGCGTCTGGACCAGAGCGGGCCGACGGTGAGCCAGACGGTGGCGCGGATGGAGCGCGACGGTCTGGTGTCCATCGCCAGCGACCGGCACCTGGAGCTGACCGACGAGGGGCGCAGGCTGGCCACGCGGGTGATGCGCAAGCACCGCCTCGCGGAGTGCCTGCTGGTCGACGTGATCGGCCTGGAGTGGGAGCAGGTGCACGCGGAGGCCTGCCGCTGGGAGCACGTGATGAGCGAGGCCGTCGAGCGGCGCGTGCTGGAGCTGCTGCGGCACCCGACCGAGTCGCCGTACGGCAACCCGATCCCGGGCCTGGAGGAGCTGGGCGAGAAGGACGGCGCCGATCCCTTCCTGGACGAGAGCATGGTGTCGCTGGCCGACCTGGATCCGGGTTCGGACGGCAAGACGGTCGTGGTGCGCCGCATCGGCGAGCCGATCCAGACCGACGCGCAGCTGATGTACACGCTGCGGCGGGCGGGCGTACAGCCCGGCTCGGTGGTGAGCGTGACGGAGTCGCCGGGCGGCGTGCTGGTGGGCAGCGGCGGTGAGGCGGCCGAGCTGGAGGCCGACATCGCCTCGCACGTGTTCGTCGCCAAGCGCTGAGCATGAGAGGGCCCCGGCGCCGTCTGGCGCCGGGGCCTGTCCTCCCCTGTGCTGACCCGGAGCCCCGAGCTCTCAGGGTCATCCCCCTCGGACCGTTTTTCCCCGAGCGGTCCGCCTCCCGCCAGAAAGATCCCCTCGGCGGCGGCGATCATTCCTTGAGGGGTGTCACTCAAATGAGGGGTGTTCTTCGCAGAGGCAGCATCCTCGAATGGGCATTCGATAGTCTGCGGCGGCAGTACGACGGCGGCGACAACGGCAGTACACCGGTACGAGGCAGGCGGAGCTGGGGGGTGCCAGGCCGATGGCACGGCGTATCGATGTGACGGGAGCGGGCGGGGTGCACCTGGCCGCCTGGGAGTTCGCGGATCCTCCCAAACTGGAGGCGGAATCCAGGGCTCCGGGCGTGCTGTTACTCCACGGTCTGATGGGCCGCGCCTCGCACTGGGCGTCCACCGCCCGCTGGCTCGCCGAGCGCCATCGCGCCGTCGCACTCGACCAGCGCGGCCACGGCCGGAGCGACAAGCCGCCACAGGCTGCGTACACCCGCGAGGCCTATGTCGAGGACGCCGAGGCCGCCCTGGAGCAGCTCGGCCTCGCCCCCGCCGTCCTCGTCGGCCACGCCATGGGTGCCCTGACCGCCTGGCAGCTCGCCGCGAAACGCCCCGACCTGGTGCGCGGCCTGGTCGTCTGCGACATGCGGGCCTCCGCGCTCGGCGCGGCCTCGCAGCGCGAGTGGGCCGACTGGTTCCGGTCCTGGCCCGTCCCCTTCGCCACGCTCGCCGACGTCCGCAAGTGGTTCGGCGAGGACGATCCCTGGGTGGAGCGGCCGAGCCCGGCCCGCGGTGCCTTCTACGCCGAGGTGATGCACGAGTCCGCCGACGGATGGCGGCCGGTCTTCGAGCCGGAGCAGATGCTGGCGACCCGGGAGAGCTGGGTCTACGACGCCCACTGGGAGGAACTGGCCCAGGTCCGCTGCCCCGCTCTTGTCGTCCGTGGACTCGACGGGGAGCTGGGGCGGGCCGAGGCGCAGGAGATGGTGCGGGTGCTGCCCCGCGGTGAGTATGCGGAGGTGGCCGACGCGGGGCATCTGGTCCACTACGACCAGCCGGTGGCCTGGCGGGGGGCCGTCGAGCCGTTCCTCGATGCGATGGCCGGTGCTTGATCACGTTCGCGTCTGCCACGTCGCAGGTGCCCCGCGCCGAGGGGTCCGTCAGCCCTTGCTCACCGCGGTGAGGATCTCGGGCAGGCGGGCCGCCGTGCGCGGTGCCGCGAGCCTCAGGCCCAGACAGCCGGTCGTCGCGCCGTACGCCGCCCCCACCGGGAGCAGCACCCAGGTCCACGCGTCGCCGTCCGCGCGCACGTTCAGCCAGATCGTCGCGGCGATGACGGGGGAGCACAGCAGGGCTGCCGCGACCATGCCGCCGAAGATCGAGATCCAGGCGAGCCCGGCCTGTCCGGGGGCCACGTTCTTGTGGCCCTCCTGCGGGATGGAGTACGGGAAGCGGGCCGAGGTCCAGGCGCCGGTGGCCAGCATCGCCCCGAGCAGCGCCAGCGACAGCCCCAGCACCTCCGGCAGCCGGTCCCAGTCGCCCAGGAGCGCGGTCGTCAGGACGGTCACCAGCGCGGCGTAGGGCAGGGTGATCACCAGCAGGGCCTGGGCCCGCCCGCGCAGTTCGGCGTAGGCGTCCCGCGGCGAGGAGATGGTCAGGGCCACCATCCAGAAGGCGGAGGTGTCCTGCCCGAACTGGTTGTACATCTGGATGCCGAGCATCCCGGCGGCGAAGCACGCGAAGTAGGGGGACCCGGTGCCCTGCACCGCGTTGAACACGGGCACGATCAGGCCGATGGCCAGCGAGGTCACCCACGCGGCCTTCGTCTTCGGGTCGCGCCAGATGTAGCGCAGGGTGCGTTCCATGACCGTACCCGTGCGCCCGCCCGGCAGCAGCCGGCCGAGCCCGGCCGAGGAGCGGTCCCGGGCCCCGGCGTCGGCGGCCTGGATCGTGGACGCGTCGGGCGAGGTCATCAGCCGGGTCAGACTCCGCGCCCACAGGACGAGGAGCGCGAGCAGCGCGGCGGCCGTCAGGGCGAGTCGGCCGGCCGCGGCGCCGTACGACCCCTCGCTCGCCGCCCGTACCGCCGCCACCGCCGACGCGGGCGGCACCCAGGACAGCACGTCCGCGGCCGGCTGCAGCCGGCCGAGGCCACCCGAGCCCAACTGCCGCGCACCGAAGTTGACCAGCTGCGCCCCGACGGCGATGACCAGCCCGCTCAGTACGGCCAGATCGCGTCCCTTCCTGCTGGTCAGCAGCCGTACGTTGGCGGTGGCGACGGCCCGCGCGAGCGCCACGCAGACCAGCAGCGCGAGGGCGACGGCGACGACGCAGAGGGCGTATCCCGCAGCTCCGTGCGCCACCGACAGCGAGCAGCCCGCCAACACCAGCAGCGTGTACAGCGGCCCGATGCCGACCAGCGAGGCGGCCAGCAGCGCCCGGACCAGCGGCTGGGGCCGCAGCGGCAGCAGCACCAGCCGGGTCGGGTCCAGCGTCTCGTCCCCGCTCGGGAAGAACAGCGGCATCACCGCCCAGCCCAGCGCCAGTACGGCCGTGCCCGGCACGGCGACGGCCTCGGCGTGCGGATTGCCGTGCAGCGCCACCAGGCCCAGCAACTGGGCCAGTGCGACCAGCAGGGCGAGGACGCCCGAGGCGAGGAACGCGGCCCGCCGGCCGGCCGACTGCCTGAGCCCGCCCCGCAGCAGGGACAGCTTCAGCCGTACGACGGTGGAGGTGGGGTTCGTCATCGGGCCGCCCCGCCGCCCAGCCAGTCCAGATCGGAGCCGGCGTCCCGGCCGCGCGCCCCCACCAGCTCCAGGAACGCGTCCTGCAGTGTGGGGTGTTCCCCGCGCACCTCGGCCAGGGTCCCGGAGGAGCGGATGCGTCCCGCCGCCATGACGGCCACCCAGTCGCACAGCGACTCGACCAGCTCCATCACGTGCGAGGAGAACACGACGGTGGCGCCGGAGGCCGTGAACCGCTCCAGCACCCCCCGGATGGTCTGCGCGGACACCGGGTCGACGCCCTCGAACGGCTCGTCCAGGAAGAGCACTTCGGGATTGTGGAGGAGAGCGGCCGCGAGCCCGATCTTCTTGCGCATTCCGGTCGAGTAGTCCACGACCAGTTTGTGCTGCGCCCCGGCGAGGTCGAGCACGTCCAGCAGCTGCGTGGCCCGCTTGTCGACCTCGGTGCCCGGCAGCCCGCGCAGCCGCCCCGAGTACCCCAGCAGCTCCCGCCCCGAAAGCCGCTCGAACAGCCGCAGCCCCTCGGGCAGCACCCCGATCCGGGCCTTGACGGCCACCGGGTCCTGCCAGACGTCATGCCCGACGACCTCGACGGACCCCTGATCGGGCCGTAGCAACCCGGTCACCATGGACAGCGTGGTGGTCTTCCCGGCCCCGTTCGGCCCGACCAGCCCGATGAACTTCCCGGCGGGCAGATCGAGATCGATCCCGCCCACGGCAACCTGCTGCCCGAATTGCTTCCAGAGTCCCTGTATGCGAACTGCCGCCTCCGTCATGGGGGAACCCTACGTCGGCCGCAACGCCCTGAAGAGGCGCGGGGAACCGCGCGACGGGCCACGACGCACCGGCACGCGCCGGCACACCGGAACCACGCGGAGGGGACGGCTACCGGTCCCGGCCGCACGCATAGGCGAGCGGGGAGATCAACTCCTCCGCATCCGGCAGCCACCGGTTCGCGGGCGTCGGCCGGCAGGCCCACTGCACGGCCCCCCGGGACCCGAACCGCGTCGGAGGGGCGGCCACATAACCCCCTTCCCCCAGCGGCACGAGATCCAGCGAGGACAGCGACCATCCCAGCTTCCGCACCAGATCAGGAACCTTCGCGGAGGCCCCCGGCAGCACGAAGAACTGCATCCGCCGGTCGGGGGTGAGCGTCACCGGCCCCAGGGTCAGTTCCATCCGCTCCATCCGGGCCAGCGCCAGAAAGCCGGCACTCTCCGGGACGGACAGCGCATCGAACGTACGCCCCGTCGGCAGCAGGATCGACGCCGTCGGCTGCTTCTGCCACATCCGGCGCGCGACGGTCGCACTGCCGGTCGCCTGCGTCGTCCAGTCGGGGCGCGTGGGGTGCGCACCCGGCGCGGGACAGGAGGCGTCGCCGCACGAGCAGCGCTGCACCCCGTCGACGGCTTCCAGCCAGCTGCCCGGGAACACGTCCCAGTGCCGCTCCTCGGCGTAGCGTACGGCGGTTTCCAGCAGCGATTCCCCGCGCTGCTGCGGAATCTGAGCGGCTTCGGTGCCGGCGATCGTCTCTTCCACGCTGAACTCAACTCCCGCACCCACCTGTAGTTACGGCTGGAGCGCGCGCGGGGGAGGGGCATTGAATCCGCAAGTGGGGCGCATGGGTGCACATGTGGGGGCGCGCGGGGGGAAGCGGGACGTGGGCTGGGTAGCCAGGGAGGGGGGCATCAGCTTTTACCCCGGCAAACCGCACATGTCACGCATTGACGGTATGTCAGCTGGGCAGTGATCTTCCCGACCGGATCGTCTCGGCCGGATCCACCCGACCGGAATTTCACGCTCCAGGGGATCGCAACGCAGGGGGTAAGCACATGGCCGCAAGGCCTCTCGTCGCGAGGCAGCCGAACGAACGGCTGCAGGCACTCATCCAGGAAGCGGGGTGCTCGAACGCCGGGCTGGCCCGGCGGGTCAACATGTGCGGCGCCGAGCACGGCCTCGACCTGCGCTACGACAAGACGTCCGTGGCCCGCTGGCTGCGCGGCCAGCAGCCGCGGGGCCGGGCCCCGGCGATCATCGCCGAGGCGCTCGGGCGCAAGCTCGGCCGTACGGTCACGATCGACGAGATCGGCATGGCCAACGGCAAGAACCTCGCCTCGGGGGTCGGCCTCCAGTTCTCGCCGACGGTACTGGGGGCCATCGAGCAGGTCTGCGAGCTGTGGCGCAGCGACGTGGGCCGGCGGGACTTCCTGTCCGGCTCGTCCGTCGCCGCCTCCGCGCTGGTCGAGCCGAGCCGCGACTGGCTGATCTCGGCGCCGGACTCCCAGGTCGCCCGGCAGGCGGGCCCGCGCGTGGGCCAGTCCGACGTGGCGGCCGTGCGGTCGATGACCCAGGCGCTGGTGGACCTCGACCACCAGTTCGGCAGCGGGCATGTGCGCCCGGTCGTGGTGCACTACCTCAACAGCGTCGTCTCCGGGCTGCTCGCGGGCTCGTACCGGGAGGCGGTCGGCCGGGACCTCTTCGCGACCGTGGCCCGGCTGACCGAGTTGGCCGGCTACATGGCGGTGGACACCGGGCAGCCGGGCCTGGCCCAGCGCTACTACATCCAGTCCCTGCGCCTCGCGCAGGCCGCGGGCGACCGCGGCTACGGCGGTTACATCCTCGCCGCCTCCATGAGCCACCTGGCCGCGCAGCTCGGCAACCCGCGCGAGATCGCCCAGCTGGCCCGGGCCGCGCAGGAGGGTGCGCGCGGACGCGTGACCCCGCGCGCGGAGGCGATGTTCCACGCGGCCGAGGCCCGCGGACACGCCCTGCTCGGCGACGTCCGTGCCGCGCAGGACGCCTCCGGGCGGGCCATCGCGGCCATGGACCAGGCGGACGCGGCCTCCGCGGACGACCCGGTGTGGATCGCGCACTTCGACGAGGCCTATCTGGCCGACGAGCTGGCGCACTGCCACCGCGACCTGGGCCAGGCCGAGGCGTCGGCGCGGTACGCCGAGCAGTCGCTGGCCGGACACCCCGAGTCCCGGGCCCGGCGGCGCGCGATCGACTATGTGCTGCTCGCCACGGCCCAGGTGCAGCAGCGCGAGATCGAGCAGGCCTGCAGCACCGGTCTGAAGGCCGTGGAGCTGCTGGAGACGCTCCGCTCCAACCGGGGCGCCGAGTATCTGGAGGACCTCCAGCAGCGCCTGGAACCCTTCCGGGACGAAGCGGTCGTGCGGGAGTTCGGAGCCCGTCTCGATCTCCAGCAGGCCGCCTGAACACCAGCCCCGCGGCTGCGTGAACGCACGGAAAACGGCACCCGGACGCGCGACGGATGCCATATACAGCGCACCGCGGGGCGGTTTTGTTACCGCTGTCACAGGGAACAAGATCGCCCCCCTGGCTGCGTGGCACCTGGCTCGGGGGACCCGGTAGCGTGAGCCGACGATTCCGAAGGTCCCCCATTCGTAGGAGTCCCGGTGACGCAGAGTGGACAGGGCGAGGAGCCCTCGGCGCGGCCCGCGCGCGAAGGCATCGTGCTGCCCTCCGACGGAGGCGAGCCGCTGGTGCCGGGTCTGACGGGCGCCCCGGCCCCCGCCGGGCCGGCCGGCGGCCAGGCCTGGGGCGGCCCGTGGGGCCCCGGCCCGCAGCAGACACCCCAGTCCGAGCAGGGCTGGCCCGCGGCGGCGCCCGGCCGGCACTGGGACACCCCGGAACAGCAGCTCCCGTCCGGCAACGGCCCCGGCCCGCTGCCCCCGGAGGGCGCACCGGCTCCGTCGTACGGCGGCCAGACGTACGGCTCCGGCGGCCAGAACCCGGCGTACGGCTCCGGCGGCCAGAACCCGCCCTACGGCACGGGCGGCCAGAACGCGGCCTACGGCACGGCCGGCCACAACGCGGCGTACGACTCCGCCGGCCAGAACGCGGCCTACGGTCCTCCCGGCGGCCCGCAGTCCCACTACGGCGGCGCGGGGCAGCCCGCGTACGGCGACCCCGCCCCGTACCAGCAGCAGTACCCGGCGCAGAACGCTCAGGCCGCGCCCCTGCCGCCGGCCGCGCCGGACGCGTACCCGGCGCACCACGCGCTGCCGGGCGTGCCGCAGGGCGCCCCGCTGCCTCCGGGCGACGAGGGCGCGACCCAGTACCTTCCGCCGGTGCCCTCCGCATCCGCACCGGCTTCCGCGGGCGCCCCCATGCCCGCCCCCATATCCACACCCGCTCCCGCGGACGAGGGCGCGACCCAGTACCTGCCGCCCGTCCCCGCGGCCGCCTCGGCCGAGGGTGCGACCCAGTACCTGCCCCCGGTCCCGGCGGCCCCCGCCGGCGAGGGCGCCACGCAGTACATCCCGCCGGTGGCCCCCGGTGCGCTGCCGCCCGAGTCCGCCGGGGAGCAGACGCGGTACCTGGGGCGCGCACAGCAGCCCGCCGCCCCGGCCGCCCACTCCGACGCGGAGGCCACGCAGTACATCCCGCCGTACACCGGCCAGGCGCAGGGCGGTGAGCGGCAGCCGCCCGCCGAGTTCGACAGCCTGTTCCGCAGCGGACCGGCCAGCGGTGAGAGCCCGGCCGGGTCCACCCAGCAGATGCCGCGCATCCAGCGGCCGAACGCCTACCCGGGCCCGGCGCAGCAGTCGTACAGCCCGCCGGTGGACGAGGACGAGGGGCACGGGGGCGGCCGTCGGGGCTCCCGGGTGCCGCTGATCGCCGCCATCGGCGTCGGCATCGTCGTCCTCGGGGTCGGCGCCGGTGCGCTGCTCAGCAGCGGCGGCGGGGACAAGGGCGACGACAACAAGCCCGTCGCCGCCACCGGCCCGGCCACCCAGGACTCCGCCTCGGCCGCCGCCGACCCGGCCAAGCAGCAGGCGGTCGACCTGGACAAGCTGCTCGCCGACAGCGGCAGCAGCCGCGCCTCGGTGATCCAGGCGGTGGCGAACGTCAAACGGTGCGACAACCTGGACCAGTCCGCCTCCGACCTGCGCGGCGCGGCCAAGCAGCGCGGTGAGCTGGTCACCCGGCTCGGCAAGCTGTCCGTCGACAAGCTGCCGGGCAACGCCGAGCTGACCGCGGCCCTCACCAGGGCCTGGCAGGCGTCCGCCGCCGCCGACAACCACTACGCGGCCTGGGCCGGCCAGGTGGGCGGCGGCAAGAAGGGCTGCCACAAGGGCCAGGCCCGCACCACGCCCCAGACCCAGGCCGGCAACCGGGAGAGCGGCACCGCCAGCGCGCAGAAGGTGAAGGCGGCCGCGCTGTGGAACGCCATCGCCCGCAAGTACGGCCTGACCGAGCGCCAGCCGACCCAGCTGTGAGGACGGCGGGGGACGCGGGCCTGCTCAGTTCAGGTCCGCGTTCTCCAGCGTGCTCGTCATGTCGGTGATCCCGTTGATGCCCGAGCCCGCCGTCTTCTTCGCCGCGACCAGCTTGCCGTCCTGCACCACCTGGAGCGTCACGTCGGCGTTGACCAGCCGCGGGAAGCCGACCCCGGCGAGCTTGCCCTCGTAGGGCCAGTGCAGCGTCGGGGTGAGGCCACCCGTGGACACCTCCAGGCCGTCGTCGAGGGTGTGCCGCACGGAGTCGGCGCTCACCTCGCCGCTGCCGATCTTCTCCAGGACGGCCCTGAACACGGAGTAGGCGATCCAGGTGGTCTGCACTCCGGCGTCCGCGGGGTCGATGCGGTTGTCGCCGAAGGCCTCCTCGTTGATCACCTTCTTCATCGGGTCCCAGCGCGTGTCGGACGCCACCGGGTACCAGCTGGTGATGTACGCCCCCTCGTAGGGACCCGACGCACCGCCCGTCGCGTTGATCACGGTCTGGTCGACGCTGCCCAGCACGGTCGCCGTGCGCACCGCGGGGAAGCTGTCACGGTCGCGCCGGAAGGAGTCCATGAAGGTGTCGGTGCGGTCCCCGAGCGCGGGCACCACACACCCCTTCCTGGTCACATCCTTGGTCGCGGACCGCAGCGCCTGCTCGGACTGGTCGCCGTACTCGGTGGCGTCCTCGGCGGCGAGCTGGTCGCCGGCGGGCGCGTGCCGGCCCGCCTTCAGGCCCGAGTCGAGGAGCACGGGCAGCTGGTCGCCGGCGATGCTGTCGGGGCGGACCAGGGCGACCGGGCCACAGGTGGCGGCCAGGGCCTTGCCGAGACCGGCCAGGAGGGCGGGCTGGCCCCCGTTGACCGGGTACGACATGGGGCCGGTGAACTCCTCGTTGGTGACGCCGTAGCCGCCTATGTAGGGGATGCCGGAGCTCTCCAGCGGGGCGAGGTAGGAGTCGCCGAACTGGCTGTAGGAGCCGACGACCGCGACCACGTCCTCGGCCACCGCGCGCCGGGCGCACTTCGCGGCACCCACGCTGTCGTTGTGGTCGTTGCAGGTCAGGATCTCCAGCTTGTGGCCGTCGATCCCGCCGTGGCTGTTGATCCACTTGCCGTAGGCGCGGGCCATCGCGGGCATGCCGGGCTTGTTGGTGGCGTCCGTGTTCTCGGGCGCCCAGGTCATGACCTTGATCGAGCCATCCCCGGAGCCCCCCGTGGCACCGGGGATGACCCCGCATCCGGCGGTGAGCGACGCACAGGCGGCCAGAGCGCCCGCGTACCGGGCGGTGGCTCTGACGGGCCGGGAGAAGGATCGGAGGATGGTACGGGGGGTGCGTCGCCTGCCGGTCATGGACACGCACGATTCCCTCACACTGCTAACCGTGGAGTCATCCCGGATCAACGGAAGGTGACGGCGGGGTGAATTGCAGGGGTCGGTGGGGCGCCTGTGACGAGGAACGTACGATCGATGACTGTGCAAGGTTCGGAGAACTCTTCCCGTCGCGGCCGTCGCTCCTCCACCATGGGCGGCATGCCACTGAACGACATGCCGTGGTGGCGCTGGCGCAGCAATGTGCGCTCCGCGCTGCACATGCTTTCCGATCCGGTGTTCCAGCAGGACGTCTGGCTGGCAGGCGTGGACGGGTACGGCGACGTCACCGACGCCGTGTACCGGCTGGTGGAGGACACCTGGCTGGACAGCTGGTCCGCGGAGAAGTACGTCGGCACGATATTCCGCGACTCGCAGGAGGCGGCGCTCGTCGACACGGCCGTCCTGCGGGTGCTGCGGATCATGCACCAGGTCGGCCCGGACGCGCCGGTCGCCGCCTACGTCGACCACCACGGGTGGCAGGAGGCGGTGCGGGCGGCCCGGGACGCGCATGTGCGCATGTCGGTGAGCGACGGGGAGGACCCCGACGCGCCGCCGAAGAGCCTCGAGGTGCTGCGGATCCTCACGCGGTCCGCCTAGGCGGTCCGTTCAGCGGACATCCGTACCCCGGGTGGGGCGGACATGAGACCCTGTGGTGCATGAATGAGCAGTCCACCCGAGCCACGGCCCCCGCCGACCAGTACGTCCTCACCCTCTCCTGCCCGGACAAGCAGGGCATCGTGCACGCCGTGTCGAGCTACCTGTTCATGACCGGCTGCAACATCGAGGACAGCCAGCAGTTCGGCGACCACGACACGGGTCTGTTCTTCATGCGCGTCCACTTCTCGGCGGAGGCGCCGGTGACGGTGGACAAGCTGCGGGCGAGCTTCGCGGCGATCGGTGACTCCTTCCACATGGACTGGCAGCTCAACCGGGCCGACGAGAAGATGCGCATCGTGCTGATGGTCAGCAGGTTCGGCCACTGCCTGAACGACCTGCTCTTCCGTGCCCGGATCGGCGCGCTGCCCGTGGAGATCGCGGCCGTGGTCTCGAACCACACCGACTTCGCCGAGCTGGTGGGCTCGTACAGCATTCCCTTCCGCCACATTCCGGTGACGAAGGAGAACAAGCCGCAGGCCGAGGCGCAGCTGCTGGAGCTGGTCCGCGAGGAGAGCGTCGAACTGGTCGTCCTCGCCCGCTACATGCAGGTCCTCTCGGACGACCTGTGCAAGCAGCTCAGCGGCCGGATCATCAACATCCACCACTCCTTCCTGCCGAGCTTCAAGGGTGCGAAGCCGTACCACCAGGCGCATGCGCGGGGCGTCAAGCTGATCGGGGCGACGGCGCACTACGTCACCGCCGACCTCGACGAGGGGCCGATCATCGAGCAGGAGGTCGAGCGGGTCGGCCACGGCGTGACCCCGGACCAGCTGGTCGCCATCGGCCGCGATGTGGAGTGCCAGGCGCTGGCACGGGCGGTGAAGTGGCACGCGGAGCGCAGGATTCTGCTCAACGGGCGGCGGACGGTGGTGTTCGCCTAGGGGACGGGGGCGTCCAGGAGGCGGGGCGCCCAGGGGACGGGGCGTCGCGTTCCGTCACCGTCCCGCCCGGGTGCGGGTGCGGGTGTGCGGGGGCTGGTCGCCGGGTGTAGGGGGGGCTGGTCGCCGGGTGTATGGGGCTGGTCGCGCAGTTCCCCGCGCCCCTTCGGAATGCTCGCAGGGGGACCGGATTTCGTATGGGGGCCGGGCTTCCGGCTGAGCCGGGCCGGTGGTCTCACATGCGGCTCAGCCCCGCCGCGGCGAACAGCACGTCCCTGATCGCCTCCCGGTCGCCGACCTGCCCCGCCGCGGCCTCCTCCGGCGGTACATGGCCCGCGGCCAGCCGGCAGAACTCCACCCCGTCCAGCGCGACATGGGCCACCTCGAACTCCGCGGAGCCCACCGCCGCGGGCGAGTCCAGCGGGATCAGCCACTCCCCGCCGGCCGCGCCTTCGATCTCCAGCCGCAGGCTCCGCCCCGGCGCCCCCGCCGGTACGAGATGCGGGGCCTGCCCCGGGGCGGACAGCCCCGCGCGCCGCCGCTCGGCGAGCGCGGCCGGCAGCATCCGGGCGGCCAGATCGATCATCTTGTTCAAGTGGCGCGGCGCGGGCGGGTCGTACGGGTAGTCCACCGCCTCGGCGATGTCCTCGGCGTGCACCCAGCACTCGAAGGCACGGTCCAGCATCGCGTCGTGCAACGGCAGCCGGAAGTCGCCGTAGGGCACCGTGAGCCCGCCGGAGCTGCTGCCCGTGAAGGACACCGTCCGCACCAGGTTGTGGCTCTGCTCCCGCCAGGGCGCCCGCACCGAGCGCGTCGGCGGGAAGTGCGACGCCCGCCAGAACGCCTCGGTGCGGCCGGCCGGCCCGGCCGTCTCCGGCTCGCCCGTGCGGCCCTCGCCGACGACCTCGGTCAGCGGATCCTCCAGACCGATCGCCGCCGCGACCAGCCCGTCCACCGACAGCAGGTGCGCGATCACCCCGGCCACGGTGGTACGACGGCTCGTCGCCGCATCGGCCTCGAACCACCGCAGCCGCACGGGCGCATGCCACTCGGAGTCCCCGAAGTCCTGCAGCAGCGCGTCCAGCCGGGCGGACTCGGCGTCGTACGGAGCCGCCCAGCCGGGCACCGGGATGCGCGGCGGCCGGCGGGTCAGACAGCTCTCCAGGACCCGGGTGCGCAGCGCGGGATCCAGGTCGAGGCTCTCGGGCTGGTGCAGCAGACCGACCGCCTCGCGCAGCCGCAGCGCCTCGTCCGCGCAGGACCCACAGGCGCCGAGGTGCTCCTCGACGGCCGCCGTCTCCGCCGCCGAGCAGGCGGCCAGGGCCCAGGCGCCGAGGAGCGACTTCAGGACGTCGTGCGGCAGATCGAGCGGCACGGGCGCGAGACCGCCCGGCCCGGCGAGACCGGGCAGCGGCTGTCCGCCGTCCTCGACGGAGGCCCGGGGCAGCGGTATGCGGGGTGGCCCGTCCGGGCGGGGCTTACCGGCACCCGGCGGCACATCACCGGCACCGCCGCCGGCACCACGGCCGGCACCCATACCGGCACCGCCGCCGGCACCACTTCTGGTACCGCCGCCGGTGCCGCCGTTGGCGCCACTACCGGTGCCGCCGTTGGCACCACTACCGGTGCCGCCGTCGAACTGCTCGTCGCGCCCGCCGTCGCCGTGGTGCCCGCCGTTCCCGTCGGGCATCTCGAAGCCATCTGCCCCGCTCACACCGCACCCCCGAATTCCGGTGGTGTCCTCGCGTCATGGGCGGTGGACAGCAGCTGCAGGCCGAGGCGGAGCCGGCGGCGGGCCTCGTCCTCGGTGACGCCGAGGTCGGCGGCGGTCTGGCGGTAGTCGCGGCGCTGGAAGTAGGCCAGTTCCAGCGCGGCGCGCAGCGGGGCGGGCATGGAGTGGACGATGTAGTCCGCGCGGGCGGCGACCGACGCGCGGTGCAGCTTGCCCTCCAGCTCCTGCGCGGAGCCGCTCTCGCCCTGCGGGAGCGCGGCCGTCTCGGTGGCGCGCAGCCGCTGCACGGCCAGCCGGTGGGTCACGGAGGCGACCCAGGAGCGCAGCGGGCCCTGCTTGGGGTCGTAGGTGTCGGGGTGTTCCCAGACGTGGGCGAAGACCTCACGGGTGACGCCGTCGGCGGCCCGCTCGTCGCCGAGGACGCGGTGGGCGAGGCTGTGCACGAGGGAGGCGAACCGGTCGTACAGCTCGCCGAGTGCGGCCGCTTCCCCGCGTGCGAGCCGCTGCTGCATCTTGCGGTCCCAGCGGGGCGGTACGTCCTTCTGCGCCATGCGGCTCCTCCCCTCACCCTCGTCCGGTCCGTTCAGCGTGTCTGCACCCTCACCCCGAATGTAGTCGGCACGTCTGACAATGCACGCCCCTTTGTGTCAATGTGCGCCCCCCGAGGCGTCGCAGGTGATAGTGCCCTCTTCACACAATCTCCACGCGACGGGCGTCCGTCTCTGATCGAACAGGATCGATAGTGACTGAAACAAGCCCCTTGCGGATCGGGCGCCGTTTGCTCGTCGAAGTTTCAGGGAACGGCCGCTGGGCAGCCGCGCGGAAAGAAACGTAGGAACTGCTTCCGTTTCCGGGCGGTTCCGGGCGATCCGGCGAGCGGAGGGGCGTGGCCGTGACATTCAAGGTGACCGGCGCCGTACAGGGCGAGTGGGCCGTGCTCCGCGTGTCCGGGGAACTGGACCTGATGACCTCGCCGGTGCTGCGCCAGCGGGTGCACGACGTGGTCGCCGAGGGCCACCACAGTCTGATACTCGACCTCTCCGAGGTCTTCTTCTGCGACTCCAGCGGGGTCGGCGTCCTCATCGCCGCACGCAGACTGATCCGCTCCTGTCAGGGCCGGCTGCGGCTGATCCTGCCGGACCGGGGCGCGGACGACGGTTCGCACGTCAACCGGGTCCTCGGCGCGCTCGGCGTCCGCCGCCTCTTCGACGTCCACCCCGACGTCGACTCCGCGGCCGCCGAGGAGGCGGGCCCGCTCTCCGCCTAGAACCGGCCCGGCCCGCACTTCCCGCCCGCTCTCCCTGCGAGGGGCCGGCCCGTCATCCCGGCATGGGACCGGTCCGCCCGGCCCGCTCTGCCCTCCCGCGCTCTCCCGTGCCCTCCCGCGCTCTCCCGTGCCCTCCCGCGCTCTCCCGCGCCCTCCCACGTCCTCCCGCGTCCTCCTGGGACGTGCCTGCCGACGCCGCCCCGGCCGCCGCTACAAGGTTGTCGCAGAATTCCCCCGGTCTTGGCACAACAGCCGCATTCCCGCCACATCACCGTCACCCGCGACGTACGCTCCCCCCGACCAACCCCCACGTCAACGTAAGGCGGCCCGAACAGACATGGTCAGCACCGAGTACGAGCGCAGGATCGCCGCCCGGTTCGCCACCTTCGACCAGGACGGCAACGGCTGCATCGACCGCGCGGACTTCAACGCGGCGGCCAAGGCCCTGCTCGCCGAGTTCGCCGTCCCGGCCCGGTCCGACAGGGGCCAGGCGCTGTACGCCGGCGCGGAGGCGTTCTGGCAGGGCATGGCGGGGATCGCGGACCGGGACGGCGACCAGCGCATCACCCGCGAGGAGTTCGTCACCGGCGCGGTCAAGCGCCTGCGCGACAACCCGGGACGCTTCGCCGAGATCGCCCGCCCCTTCCTGCACGCGGCCCTCGCCGTGGCGGACCCGGACGCGGACGGCCACGCCACCGTCCCCGACACCGCCCGCGTCCTTCGGGTGTTCCACGTCCCGGAGGAGATCGCCCGGGCGACCGCCGTCGCCCTCGACACGGACGGCGACGGGATGGTCGGCGAGACGGAGATCATCCCGGCGTTCGCGCGCTACTTCACCGTCCCCGAGTAGGACCCGCCGGACCGATCAGGCCGATCAGACCGATCAGACCGATCAGACCGCCGGGCCGGCCCGCAGCTGCCCGGGGGGCGTCACTGCCGCAGCTGGTCACCATCACCGGATGGCCCGCGAGCAGAGGGCGAAGCAGAGGCAGCGGCGGACCCGGGCGGAACAGGGTGCCCCCGCAGGCTCGGGAGCGGTCATGAATAACGCTCCCGGAGCCGGTACTTGAGTACCTTTCGCAAGGTGTCGTTGCGCGGGAGGGCGTCCACCACCTCCAGGCGCTCGGGCAGTTTGTGTACGGACAGTCCCTGCGCGCGCAGGTAGGAGACGACCTCCGCCAGGGTCGGCCCGTCGGCTTCCGGACGGCGTTCGACCACCGCGCAGACCAGTTCCCCGCGTTCGGCGTCCGGCAGTCCGATCACCGCCGCGTCCCCCACCGCCGGATGCGCGGCGAGCAGGTCCTCGATCTCCTTGGCCGAGATGTTCTCGCCCTTGCGGATGATCACGTCCTTCAGGCGGCCGGTGAGGACCAGGTGCCCGGAGTCGGTCACGTGCCCGAGGTCGCCCGTGCGCAGGAAGCCCTCCTCGTCGAAGGCCGCCGCCGTCTGGGCCGGGTCCAGGTAGCCCTGGCAGACCGCCTCGCCGCGCAGCCGCACCTCGCCGCCGACGATCCGTATCCGCATCCCCTCCGGCGGGCGTCCCTCGGTCGTCGCGAGGTTGTCCGGCGTGTCCTGCGGGTCTCCCATGGTGATCATCGGCACCTCGGTCATGCCGTAGCCATGGGTGAGCTGGACGCCCATCTCGCGTACGACGGCGTGGTAGACCTCGGGGGGTTTGGGGGCCCCGCCGCCCGCGAGCAGGCGCAGGGAGGGGATCACCTTCGTCCCGGGCCGTTTGCGCTGCTCGGCCAGGAACATCGAGTAGAACGCCGTCGAGCCGCCGGCTACCGTCACCTCGTGCCGCCGGTACCCCTCCAGCGCGTCCGGCAGCGCGAACTGCTCGAACATCACCGCCGGGAAGCCGTAGAGAAGGAGCATGACCGTGTAGTCGGGCCCGGCTATGTGCGCGTACGGGAACGCCATCGAGCCCACGTCCTCCGGCGTGAGGCGGAGCGCGTGGGCGAGGCAGGAGCCGCCCGCGATCAGGGAGCGGTCGGTGTGCAGCACGCCCTTCGGGTCGGAGGTCGTCCCCGAGGTCCAGTAGATCCAGCGGACCGAGGTGCCCTCGGAGGGCGGGGCGGGCAGGGTGGACGGGTCGCCGTCGGGCAGGTCGTCGTACGCCTCGAAGACGCCCTTCGCGCCGAGCCGCCGGGCCATCTCGGTGTGGTCGTGGCCACGCCAGACCCCGGGAACGGCGAAGAACTCGGCCCTGGACTCGCGCAGCGCGAAGCCGACCTCCCGGTCCCGGTAGAACGGGATGACCGGGGACTGTACGGCGCCGAGCCGGGCCAGTGCGAAGGACAGCAGGGCCGTTTCGATCCGGGTGGGCAGCTGCCAGGCGACCACCGTGCCGGGGCGCACGCCCATGCCGTACAGGCCGGCCGCGACCCGTTCGGCCCGCTCGCGCAGTGCGCCGAACGTCAGCCGGCGCTCGTCCTGGAGGAGGACGGGCCGGTCCGGGGTGAGGCCGGCCCGGCGGTCCACCAGCTCCCACAGGGTGCGCGCGGTGCTCAGGGCATGTGCGGTGTCGTTCACGTCGACCCCCTGCATGGCTGACGGTGTGTCAGATGTGCAGCAGAGCGTAGGGCCGTGCGCCTTGTCGGTCCAGGGGTGCGCGGTTAGCCTGCTGGAGACGGAAAATCTGACGGCCCATCAGATCGAGAGGTGGGGATCCATGACCGAACTGCCCCGCATCATCAGCGTCGACGACCACGTGATCGAGCCCGCCCATCTCTTCGAGACCTGGTTGCCGGCCAAGTACCGGGACCGCGGTCCCAAGCCGCTGACCGCCGGGATCGGGGAGCTGGCCTACGTCGGCGGCAAGTACCAGATCACCATGGACCCGGAGGGACAGCCGACGGACTGGTGGATCTACGAGGACCTGAAGTTCCCGTACAAGCGCAACATCGCCGCCGTCGGCTTCGACCGGGACGAGATGACTCTGGAGGGGATCACCCGGGAGCAGATGCGGCGCGGCTGCTGGGATCCGAAGGCGCGGCTCGCCGACATGGACCTCAACCACGTCGAGGGCAGCCTCTGCTTCCCGACCTTCCCGCGCTTTTGCGGGCAGACCTTCGCCGAGGCGCACGACAAGGAGGTCGCCCTCGCCTGCGTGCGCGCCTACAACGACTGGATGGTGGAGGAGTGGTGCGGGGACAGCGGCGGGCGCCTGATCCCGCTGTGCCTGATCCCGCTGTGGGACGTGGAACTGGCCGTCGCGGAGATCCGGCGCAACGCCGCGCGCGGGGTGCGGGCGGTGACCTTCTCGGAGATCCCCACCCACCTCGGGCTGCCGTCCATCCACTCCGGCCACTGGGACCCGTTCTTCGCGGTGTGCCAGGAGACGGGGACGGTCGTCAACATGCACATCGGCAGCAGCTCGCAGATGCCCGCCGCCTCCCCGGACGCACCGCCCGCCGTCCAGGCCTCGCTCAGCTTCAACAACGCGATGGCCTCGATGATGGACTACCTCTTCAGCGGGGTCCTGGTGAAGTTCCCGACCCTCAAACTCGCCTACTCCGAAGGGCAGATGGGCTGGATCCCGTACGCCCTGGAGCGCGCCGACGACGTGTGGGAGGAGCACCGCGCCTGGGGCGGGGTGCGCGATCTGATCCCGGAACCGCCGTCGACGTACTACTACCGGCAGATCTTCTGCTGCTTCTTCCGCGACAAGCACGGCGTCGCGTCCCTGGACGTCGTCGGCCGCGACAACGCCACCTTCGAGACCGACTACCCGCACGTCGACTCGACCTTCCCGCACACCAAGGAGGTCGCCCTCGACCATGTGAAGGGCCTCGACGACGAGACGGTGTACAAGCTGATGCGGGGCAACGCCATCCGCATGCTGGACCTGGACTTCGACAGGTAATGGACCTCTCGTACACGCCCGAGGAGGAGGAGTTCCGGGCCCGGCTGCGGGAGTGGCTCGGCAAGGCGCTGCCCGCCCTGCCGGCCAAGCCCTCCCCGGACGACTGGCCGGGCCGGCGCGCCCATGACCTCGGCTGGCAGCGGATGCTGTACGACGCCGGGTACGCCGACGTGCACTGGGACGCCTCGCCGACCATGCGGCTGATCTTCCTGGAGGAGACGGAGAAGGCGGGCGCCCCCTATGTCGGGGCCAACTTCGTCGGACTGCTGCACGCCGGGCCGACCATCGCCGCCGAGGGGACCCCCGGGCAGCGGGCGCGCTGGCTGCCGCCGATCCTGCGCGGGGACGAGGTGTGGTGCCAGGGCTTCAGCGAACCGGAGGCCGGCTCCGACCTCGCCGCGCTGCGCACGCGCGCGTGGCGGGACGGCGACGACTACGTGGTGCGCGGGTCCAAGATCTGGACCTCGCACGCCGAGGTCGCCGACTGGTGCGAACTGCTCGTCCGCACGGACCCGCAGGCTCCCCGGCACAAGGGCATCACCTGGCTCGCCATGCCGATGGACGCCGAGGGCGTCACCGTGCGGCCGCTGCGCACGCTCGCCGGGTCCGCGGAGTTCGCCGAGGTGTTCCTGGACGACGTCCGGGTGCCGGTCGCCAACCGGGTCGGGGCGGAGAACGACGGCTGGCGCGTGACCATGGTGACGCTCTCCTTCGAACGCGGCACGGCCTTCGTCGGCGAGGTCGTCGCCTGCCGCCGGGTGCTCGGTGAACTGGCCCGAACGGCACGGGAGAACGGCCGCTGGGACGATCCGGTCCTGCGCCGGCGGCTCGGGCGGCTCAACGCCGAGTTCCGGGCGCTGTGGCGGCTGACCCAGTGGAACGTGAGCGAGGCGGAGGCGAGCGGCGGGGTGCCGGGCGTCGGAGGTTCGGTTTTCAAACTGAGGTACTCGCACGCCCGCCAGGAGCTGTACGACGCCGCCGCCGAGGTGCTCGGCCTGGACAGCCTCGACCTGGACCGGCCCTGGGTCCTGGACCGGCTCTCCTCCCTGTCGTACACCATCGCCGCCGGTACCTCGCAGATCCAGCGCAACATCGTCGCCGAGCGCATCCTCGGCCTGCCCAAGGGACGGTGACCGTGCACTTCCGACTCACCGAGGCACAGCGGGCGTTGCGGGCCGGCACACGGCAGCTGCTGGAGCGCCGGTTCGGCGCCGACGCGCTGCGGGCCGCCGTGTCCCGGCCCGGACACCTGGACCGGGACCTGTGGCGGGAGCTGGGTGCGGCGGGCCTGTTCGCGCTGCGGCTGCCGGAGGAGGAGGGCGGGGTCGGCCTCGGCCTGCCGGAGGCGGTGCTGGTCTTCGAGGAGACCGGCCGTGCGCTGCTGCCGGGGCCCGTGCTCGCCACCCACCTCGCCGCCGGGACCGTGGCCGGCGCCGCGGCCGGGGAGCGGGTCGTGGCCCGCGCGGACGGCCCACTGGTGGAGTGGCTGGACGCGGCGGACACCGTGTGCGGGGACGCCTCCGGGGCCGTACCGCTGCGCTCGGTGGACCCGCTGACGCCGCTGCACCGCCTTCCCGGGGCCGGGTCCGGCGCGCCGGACCCGGTGGCCGTGCTCCTCACCGCGGCCGAGCAGCTCGGCACGGCGGCGCGTGCGTGCGAGCTGGCCGTGCAACACGCCCGGGCGCGTGAGCAGTTCGGGCAGCCGATCGGGGCCTTCCAGGCGGTCAAACACCTGTGCGCAGAGCTGCTGGTGCGCGCCGAGACGGCCCGCGCCGCGGTCTACGCGGCCGCCGTGACCGCCGACCCCTGCGACATCGCCGCCGCCCGGCTGCTCGCCGACGAGGCCGCCGTGCGCGGGATGCGCGACTGCCTCCAGGTGCACGGCGGCATGGGCTTCACCTGGGAGGCGGAAGTCCATCTGCATCTCAAACGGGCCTGGGTACGGGCCCGGCGTGGCGGTGGGAGTACGCAGAGTGAGGACATGCTCGCCTCCGATCTGGTGGCCTGACCGACGGGCGGCGCTCCGGGCCGGCCCCTCGGCGAAACGCCGGGCCGGGATGTCGCGGATCGTGGCACACCGGAATCACAGAGCGTCGATACCGGGTTGTGTCCATCGCGTGACTCGTCACGTCCTGGAGTCGGGAGCCCCCTCCGGTACCTTGTGTGGGATGCGAGTGGCTGCGAGCACGAGCCGTGCCGGTGGTGCCCCCGGGGTGTCGCCGGACCGTGCGGTGCGCACCCCCGCCCGCGGGGCGGTCAGGGCTGGTGCCGCCGCCTGTTCGACTCCCCGGCATGCGTGTCGCACAGTATGGCGCGCGCGTACTCCTTCGCGCTGGAATATGCCCGAAGCGCTTGTTGGGGTGACTGTACGTCAACCATGCTGTCTCGCAAGGGAATCACGGTCCGTGACCCTTGCTCTGGCCATTGTTCTGGCCATGCAGAAAATGGCTACGATCGTGGCCCTCGTCGTGCTGCTCGCCGCGGCTTCCGCCGCGGCGTCCGGGTGGCGTGGGGTCATGTGTCCGCCGGTTCGGATGGTGTGAGCGGTGCAGGTGCTTCAAGTGCAGCTGGAGATCCGACCCGACCCCGCGGAGGTGGGACGGGCCAGGAAGTGGGCCCGCTCCCGCCTCGCCGGGCTCGGGATAGGGGCCGACGAGGCGTTGGCCGAGACCCTGATCCTGCTCGTCTCCGAGCTGGTGACCAATGCCGTGGTGCACACCGGACGCCCGGCCGTGCTGAGACTGTCCCTGCCGGGCGGCCCGGGGGCGGCGGATGCGGCTGCCCCGGCGGTCCCGGCCGCGGCGCCAGGGCCGGTGGCTCCGGCGTCGGGGCCGGCGCGTTCGGCGTCGGCGGCGACCGGTTCGGCGTCGGGGGCGGCGGGTTCGGCTTCAGGGCCGGCCGCTCGGGCTCCGGGCGCGAATGGATCGGCGTCCGGTCCGGCGCCGGCGGTGGCCGGTCCGGTCTCCGGTCCGGCCTCGGCGGCGGCCGGTTCCGCTCCCGGGTCGGCCGGTTCGGCTTCGGGGCCGGCCGTGTCGGCCACGGTGCGGCTGGAGGTGGCCGACACCTCTTCCCGTGCGCCCGTCCCGCGCTGCGCCGGAAGTGAGGCCACCGGCGGCCGGGGTCTGGCGCTCGTCGACTGCCTCGCCGACCGCTGGGGCTGGAGCCCCGAGGGTTCCGGCAAGAGCATCTGGTGCGAGCTCGACCGCTGCTCGCAGGCCCGGGAGGGCGCGGCGGTCGTCTACGGGGGCGGTCTGTCCGCGTACGAGGACCTCGCTTTCGAGGCGGTGTAGGTCCCCCGGTACGGCGATGCGCCGGGGATGCATCCGTGCGCGGTCCGTACGAGCGGGGTGAACGCAATAAATCCCCGCACCGGTGTTGACGGCGTGTGACCGCATGAACACGCTTGTGGGCAACGATTCGCCGCGAGGGGACGACGAGGGCTCGGGTGACGGCGGCCCTCGTCGAGTGTGGGTCGCACCGGATGGCGGCGCGAAGTCGCATACAGGGGGCGCGCCGCCAACCGGACTTCACGCTCCTCCTGCCTGACACCGACCGGACTTGACGCTCCTCCCGTCCGCCGCCGAGCGGACTTCACACTCCTCCCGCCCGGTGCCGCAGGATGTTCGCCGGGTCTCACAGGACGGCTATCGGCGCCACCGGTGTCCCCGTCGCGCCGACGAACGGCTCGGGCATCGCCGACAGCAGGAACGCGTACCGCCCTTCTTCTCCACAGGCTGTGGACAACTCTTCGAGATTCCAGTTCTGGCCCTGGAGCATCCCCATCTCCACCAGATCCAGGGCGTGCACGGGCAGCCATAGATTGTCGATCTCCGGCGGAAATATCTCAAATGTGAGCGTGTCATTGGCGACCGCCGCCACATCGCGCGCGTGGAACCACTCCGGGCAGCGCACCGAGAGGCCCGGCGACGGATAGCCGTACCCGTGCTTGTCCCCGGCGAGGCAGACCTGCATCTGGCCCGTGCGGACCAGGACCACGTCCCCCGCCCGCACCCGCACCCCGCCGAACTCCTCGGCCGCCGCAAGGTCCTCCGGTGTGACCGCGTGCCCGCCCGCCAGCCGGTCCACGCCCCGCGCGCGTGCCACATCCAGCAGCACCCCGCGCGAGACGACGTGCCGCGCCTTGTCGATGCCGGCGAACTCCGCGCCGCCGTGCGCGGTGACCGTGTGCGCCGGACGGCCGTTGTAGAGCTTCCCGGAGTGCGAGACATGGGTCAGCGCGTCCCAGTGGGTGCCCGCCTGCAGCCCCATGGTCACCGCGTCGTCGCTGCACGCCACCGTGCCCGGCCCGAACAGCTCCTGGTTGATCTGCACCATCGCGTGCAGCGGATTGACCCGCCCGGGGATCATCCCGGTCTGCACCCCGTCCTGCTGGAGCGGCAGCGCGAGCGGCACCCTGCGTCCGGTGCGGATGCAGGCCGCGCCCCCGCGCACCACCTCGTCGGTGATCAGGTTCAGGGTGCCGATCTCGTCGCCGGCCCCCCAACGCCCCCAGTTGTTCACGCGCTTGGCGATGTCGTGGAACTCGGCGGGCAGTGACATCGGTGCCTCCCCGGGGCTTGTGTCCGCACATCTGACGGGTCATAAAATCTAACGGTCCGTCAGAAACCGCGGGAAGGGGCCGGACGTGGGGAACTTCTTGGCAGGCAAGGTGGTCGCCGTGACGGGCGCCGGGCGGGGCATCGGGCGTGCGGTCGCGCTCGCGGCGGCGGCCGAGGGCGCGAAGGTCGTCGTCAACGACTACGGGGTGTCCACCGACGGCACCTCACCGACCAGCGAGGTCGCCGAGGCCGTCGTCAAGGAGATCGAGGCGGCGGGCGGAGAAGCGGTGGCGGTCGCCGACGACATCTCGACCATGACCGGCGGACAGCGGGTCGTGGAAACGGCCCTGTCCTCGTACGGGCGCCTCGACGGGGTCGTCTGCGTCGCCGGGATCCTGCGCGAACGCATGCTGTTCAACATGTCCGAGCAGGAGTGGGACCCGGTGGTCGCCACCCATCTCAAGGGCACGTTCACCGTCTTCCGGGCCGCCTCGGCCGTGATGCGGAAGCAGAAGTCCGGCACCCTCATCGGCTTCACCAGCGGCAACCACCAGGGCTCCGTCTCGCAGGCCAACTACAGCGCCGCGAAGGGCGGGATCATCTCGCTGGTCCGCAGCGCGGCTCTCGGGCTGCACAAGTACGGGGTCACCGCGAACGCCGTCGCCCCCGTGGCCCGTACGCGGATGTCGGCGGGCGTCCCGACGGAGCTGACGGAGATCGGCGAACCGGAGGACGTGGCGGCGCTGGTGGTGTACCTGCTGTCCGACCCCGCGAAGGACCAGGGCATCACCGGGCAGGTGTACACGATCGCCGGGCCGAAGATCGCGGTGTGGGCCCAGCCGCGTGAACTCCGTGCGGCGTATGCCTCCGGCGGATGGACGCCGGAGACGATCGCCGCGTTTCTGCCGGGGTCGGTGGGGGTGGATCCGATGCCGATGCTTGCGCGGCTGGCGGCGATGGAGAGTGCGGCACGCGAGGGTTCCCGGCCGAACGCCTGAGAGCTCGGGAGGCGTTCCGGTCGGGCGTCCGCGGGTTGTTCGTGGCTGGTCGCGCAGTTCCCCGCGCCCCCTCGGGGCGCGGATGTCGCCCGGTGCTTTCAAGGGAGGCCCCATGGACTTCGGATTCACGGCAGAGGACGAGGTGTTCCGTACGGAGGTCCGCTCCTGGCTGGCCGCGCACGCCGGCCGTGTCCCGGACCGGCGTGCTTGGGAGCGGACCCTCGGCGGGTCGGGCTGGATCGGACTCGGCTGGCCCGAGTCGGGGTACGGCAACCGCACCGCCACCCTCACCCAGCAGGTCGCCTGGGCCGAGGAGTACGCCCGCTCGGGCGCGCCCCCGCGGTCCGGGCACATCGGGGAGAATCTGCTCGCCCCCACCCTCATCGCCCATGGCACCGCCGAGCAGAAGAGCCGTTTCCTGCCGCCCGTCGCGGCCGGGGAGGAACTGTGGTGCCAGGGGTACAGCGAACCGGACGCCGGCTCCGACCTGGCGGGCATCCGTACCTCGGCGGTGCGCGAGGGCTCGTCCTACCGGATCACCGGGCAGAAGATCTGGACCTCCCTCGCCCACGAGGCCGACTGGTGTTTCGTCCTGGCCCGGACCGAACCGGACTCGCGCCGCCACCACGGTCTCTCCTTCCTGCTCGTCCCCATGGACCAGCCGGGCCGCATCGAGGTCCGGCCGATCCGGCAGATGACCGGCACGAGCGACTTCAACGAGGTCTTCTTCGACGGGGCACGCGCGCACGAGGAGCATGTCGTCGGGGGAGCGGGGCAGGGCTGGCAGGTGGCGATGAGCCTGCTCGGCTTCGAGCGCGGGGTGTCGACGCTCGCCCAGCAGATCGGATTCGCCGAGGAGCTGGCACAGGTCGTACGCACGGCCCTGCGCACCGGCGCCGCCGACGACCCGGTCGTACGCGCCCGGCTCGTGCGCCAGTGGGCCGAACTGCGGACCATGCGCTGGAACGCCCTGCGCACCCTCGGCGGCTGCGGCGACGCGGGCGCGCCCAGCGTGGCCAAGCTGCTGTGGGCCACCTGGCACCAGCGGCTCGGGGAACTGGCCGTCCAGGTCCGCGGCGCGGCGGCCTCCGCAGGTCCCGCGGACTGGTCGCCGTCGGCGCCGTACGCACTCGACCCCGACCAGCACCTGTTCCTCTTCTCCCGGGCCGACACCATCTACGGCGGCTCGGATCAGATCCAGCGCACGATCATCGCCGAGCGGGTGCTCGGCCTGCCGAGAGAGCCGAAGGGGGTCGTGTGATGCGTGGCGTGGTGTTCGACGGCAAGCAGGTCCAGGTGGTGGACGACCTGGCGGTACGGGAGCCGGGGCCCGGTGAGGTGCTGGTGGCGATCTCGGCGGCCGGGCTGTGCCACAGCGACCTCTCGGTGGTGGACGGCACCATCCCCTTCCCGGTCCCCGTGGTGCTGGGCCACGAGGGTGCGGGCCTGGTCGAGGCCGTGGGCGCGGGCGTGACCCATGTGGCCCCCGGCGACCATGTGGCCCTGTCCACGCTCGCCAACTGCGGTACGTGCGCGGAGTGCGACCGGGGCCGCCCGACGATGTGCCGGCAGGCGATCGGCCGTCCGCAGCAGCCGTTCACGCGGGGCGGCCGGACGGTGTACCAGTTCGCCTCCAACTCGGCGTTCGCGGAACGCACGGTCGTCAAGGCGGTGCAGGCGGTGCGGATCCCGAAGGACGTCCCGCTGCAGGCGGCGGCGCTGATCGGCTGCGGGGTGCTCACCGGGGTCGGCGCGGTCCTCAACCGGGCGCGGGTGGACCGCGGGGACAGCGTGGTCGTCATCGGCACCGGCGGCATCGGGCTGAACGTCCTGCAGGGCGCGCGGATCGCCGGGGCGCTCAGGATCGTGGCCGTGGACGCCAACCCGGCGAAGGAGACTGCGGCCCGGCAGTTCGGCGCGACCGACTTCCTGACCTCCACGGACGGCGTCCGGGACATCCTGCCCACCGGCGCCGACCATGTCTTCGAGTGCGTCGGCCGGGTGGAGCTGATCCGCCGGGCGATCGACCTGCTCGACCGCCACGGCCAGGCCGTCCTGCTCGGAGTGCCCCGGGCGAGCGCCGAGGCGTCCTTCCTCGTCTCCTCGATGTTCCTGGACAAGGCGATCCTCGGCTGCCGCTACGGCTCCTCCCGCCCCCAGCGGGACATCCCCCTGTACGCCGAGCTGTACCGCCAGGGCCGGCTGCTCCTGGACGAGTTGGTGACGGCCGCCTACCCGGTGGAGGACTTCGAGAAGGCGAGGGCCGACGCGGAGGCGGGACGGGTGGCGCGGGGGGTGCTCACCTTCTGAGAGGGCGACGGGCGTCCGCGGCCGCGCAGTTGTCGCCGTGCGTGCGGTGGGTGGCGTCCGTGCTCTTGCCGATGTCCGTGCGGTGGGTGGCGTTCGTGCTCTTGCCGATGTCCGTGCGGTGGGTGGCGTTCGTGCTCTTGCCGATGTCCGTGCGGTGGGTGGCGTCCGTACCCTTGTCGATGTCCGTGCGGTCCGTGGCGTCCGGTGCGGTTGTCCAGCCGTGCGGCTGTTCACGCCCGGTGCGGTTGTCCAGTTATGCGGCTGTTCACGTCCGGTGCGGTTGTGCACGCCCGGTGCCCTTGTCCACGTCCGTGCCCTTGTCCACGTGCGCAGAGTTGTCCCCATCCGTATCCGCGGAGTTGTCCACATCCGTGGAGTTGTCCACAGGCGGGGGGAAGTGCGGCGGCGCCTGTCGGTGGGTACCCCTACCGTCATCGCATGAGCTACCGCGACGTCGTCTCGAAACAGGTGCTGACCTGGACCTGCGTGGCCATCGGCGCCCGGATGCCGGTGGCCATGGCCGCCGCCTATTCGGTCATGTACGCGGCCGTCGGCGCCGGATACGCGGCCACCGGCTCCCTGGCGGGCGCCCTGCTCACCTGGACGGCTCCCTCGACGGCGATCCTGGCGGCGGTGGGGCTGACCCTGACGCTGACCGGGGTCGGCTGGTGGGGGGAGATACGCCGGTCGGGCCGAGGGGCAAGGGCGGGGCACGCTGCCGTGGTGTCCCCGGGTGACCAGGACCGGTTGCCGACGGTGCCGTAGCCCCCGGCCGCCCTCATCACCCCGTTGCCGTCGCCGTGTCCTTGCTGCCGTGTCCTCGTCGCCGCGTGCTCGTCACCGCGACCTCGTCACCCCGTCCCCCGTCGCTCAATTGCCCTCACCCTGTCACCCCGTTGCCCTCACCCCGTCCTCCGCACGCCGGTGTCCTCACCCCCGCCGCCCCGCCCCGCCCGCCTCTCCGTACCCCTCGCCGGAGCCGTTGGCCCCCGTCCGGAAGGTCCGCCGGTATGCCGTCGGGGTCACCCCGAGGGCCTGCTGCAGGTGCTGGCGCATCGACTGGGCCGTGCCGAAGCCCGCGTCGCGGGCCACCTGGTCGACCGAGAGACCGGTGGACTCCAGGAGGTGGCGGGCGCGTTCGACGCGCTGCTGGGTGAGCCACTGTCCTGGGCTGATGCCGACCTCCTCGCGGAAGCGGCGGGTGAAGGTGCGCACGGACATGGCCTCCTGTTCGGCCATGTCCCGCAGCTGGATCGGCTCGTGCAGCCGGCCCAGGGCCCAGGCGCGGGCGCCGGTCGTGGTGGCCAGCTGCGGATCCGGGAGGGGGCGGTGGATGTACTGGGCCTGGCCGCCGTCGCGGTGGGGCGGGACGACCGTGCGGCGGGCCACGTCGTTGGCGATCGCCGTGCCGTGGTCGCGGCGCACGATGTGCAGGCACAGGTCGATCCCCGCGGCCACTCCGGCCGAGCTCAGCACGTCGCCGTCGTCGATGAACAGCACGTCGGCGTCCACCCGCACCTGCGGGAACATCCGCTGGAACCGTTCGGCGTCCGCCCAGTGCGTGGTGGCCGGCCGGCCGTCGAGGAAACCGGCGGCGGCCAGGACGTACACGCCGGTGCAGATGGAGGCCAGCCGGGTGCCGGGCCGGATGCGGCCGAGTGCGGTGGCCAGCTCGTCCGTCAGCCTGCCCTCCTCGTAGACCGGGCCGAGTTCGTACGACGCCGGGACGATCACCGTGTCGGCCGTCTCCAGGGCCTCCGGGCCGTGCGGGACCTGCACGGCGAAGTCGGCGTCCGTCTCGACCGGGCCGGGCGGCCGGACCGAGCAGGTCACCACCTCGTACAGACACCGGCCCTCGGCGTCCCGCGGGCGCCCGAAGATCCGGTGCGGTATGCCCAGTTCGAAGGGGAGCAGACCGTCCAGGGCGAGAACGACGATCCGGTGCGGACGGAAATCCTGGCCGACACTCATGGCCCGATCCTAGCGAATACTGTCCTTCGGGCCACTCGATGCACGGGACCGGAAACAGGACCCTCGATGACGTGACTCAGACAACTGAAGCCGCAGCCCCGGTCCAGGCTCCGCCCGCCCGGCGCCGCCGCGTGCACCGCGCCTGGTTCGTCGCCGCCGTCACCTTCGTCACGATCATCGGCGCGGCTGCCTTCCGTTCCCTGCCCGGCCTGCTCATAGACCCCCTGCACCAGGAGTTCGGCTGGTCCCGCGGCACGGTCGGCGCGGCCGTCTCCATCAACCTCGCGCTGTACGGCCTCACCGCGCCCTTCGCCGCCGCGCTCATGGACCGCTTCGGCATCCGCCGGGTCGTCGCCGTCGCGCTGACCGTGATCGCGGTCGGCTCCGGCCTGACCGTGTGGATGACGGCGGCCTGGCAGCTGCTGCTGTGCTGGGGCCTGCTGGTGGGCCTCGGCTCGGGGTCCATGGCGCTGGCCTTCGCCGCGACGGTCACCAACCGGTGGTTCACCGAGCGGCGCGGCCTGGTCAGCGGCATCCTCACCGCCGCCTCCGCCTCCGGCCAGCTGGTCTTCCTGCCGCTGCTGTCCTGGATGGTCGAGGCCCACGACTGGCGCCCGGCCGCCGTGACGGTCTCCCTGGCCGCCCTCGCCGTCGTCCCGTTCGTCTGGCTCCTGCTGCGCGACCACCCCGCCGACGTGGGCCTGAAGCCGTACGGTGCCAAGGAGTTCGTACCCAAGCCGGCGCCGGTCACCGGAGCCGCCCGCCGCACCCTGACGGTCCTCTCCTCCGCCGTGCGCACCGGACCCTTCTGGCTGCTCGCCGGCACCTTCGCGATCTGCGGCGCCTCCACCAACGGCCTCGTCCAGACCCACTTCGTGCCCGCCGCGCACGACCACGGCATGCCTGTCAGGGCGGCGGCCTCACTGCTCGCGGTGATCGGTGTGTTCGACGTCGTCGGCACCATCGCCTCCGGCTGGTTCACCGACCGCTTCGAACCGCGCCGCCTGCTCGCCGTCTACTACGCCCTGCGCGGCATCTCCCTCCTCTTCCTCCCCATGCTGCTGGGCCCGGCGGTCCACCTGCCGATGATCTTCTTCATCGTCTTCTACGGCCTCGACTGGGTGGCCACCGTCCCGCCCACCCTGGCGCTGTGCCGGGAGCAGTACGGCGAGGACAGCGCCATCGTCTTCGGCTGGGTGCTCGCCTCCCACCAGGTCGGCGCGGCCCTGGTCGCCTTCCTCGGCGGCGTCGCCCGGGACGTCTTCGGCTCGTACGACATGGTCTGGCACGCCTCCGGCGCCCTGTGCGCGGCGGCGGCCCTGATGGCACTGGTGATCAGGCGCCGCCCGGCGGCCTCCGCACTGGCCGCCTCCTGAGCCCCGCCCTGCCGTCCGAGGCGGGTTCGGCCCATGACGCACCGCACCCCATCTCCGCTGGCCCGATGAGCGGTTGGTGGACCTGCCGTTCCGCTTCGCCGTTCGTGCGCGTGCCGATCGCGGCCCGGGCGGGGCGGGCTCAGGTGCCGTCGAGCCGCCCGAACCGCCCTCGGTGAAAGAGCAGCGGGTCCTCCGCCCCGCCGGTGCCCAGCGCGTCCACCCGGCCGACGACGATCAGGTGGTCGCCCCCGGTGTGCACGGCGTGGATCGTGCAGTCGAGCCATGCCACGGCGCCGGCCAGGCGGGGCGCCCCGGAGACGGGGGCCGCGTCGTGGACGACCCCCGCGAACTTGTCCGCGCCGCTGACCGCGAACGCCCGGCACAGGCCGCCCTGGCCGGCGCCGAGCACGTTGACGCAGAAGGAACCGGCGCGGGCGATGCGCGGCCAGGTCGTCGAGGTGCGGCCCACCATGAAGCAGACCAGGGGCGGGTCGAGGGAGAGGGAGGAGAAGGACTGGCAGGCGAAGCCCGCCGGGGACGACGAGCCCTCGGTGGGCGGTGCCGTCACCACGGTGACACCGGTCGCGAAGTTCCCCAGCACACGGCGGAACTCCGTCCGGTCCAGCGGCGCCCGCTCGTCCTCGCGGACGCACCGCAACTCCGGGCGCGGCAGCGCCTCCACGGGCCCCGGTGCCGGGGCCGACCCGAACCAACGGACGGCAGCCGCCGCCGCCCCTGCTTGTCCCATCACGTCACCCATTGAAGCTGACGGCTCGTCAGATGTGAAGGGTCGTGTGGACGGGAGAGGAGAACTCCGTAGGCTCTGCGTCCATGGGGCGGGAAGAGAAGCGCGGGCGGCCCCGGGCCGCCGATCCGGGCTGGTCGTTCCGGGACTTCGGCGCGGCGGCGGCCATGAGCGCGGCGCAGCTTCCGGCGGCCTCCGTGCTCTGGTGGATCGCCGGCCTCGGCCACGACGACCACGGCGGCGGGTACACCTCGTTCGCCGCAGTGGTCTTCCTCGTCATCGAGGCCGTACTCGTTCCGGTCGTGGCCCTGGCGCAGCCCCTCGCGCTGACGCTGCCCGCGGTGCTGCTCGCCCGGTTCGGGCGCCGTCGTCTCGGCGGCCGGACCTGGGCCTGGCACCTCGCGGCTCCGGTCGCACCGGCCGTCGCGTGGGGCTTGCTCGCCACCCTCGCCGGGCACCCGCCCACCCTCACCGTCCCGCTCCTGACCGCCCTCGGCGTGCTGCCCTCGCTGTGGGTCGCCCGCGTCCGCGGGCGCACCTGGCGGCAGTGGGGCATCTGGGGCCGCGCCGCCCTCCTCTCCCCCGTCCTCGCCGTCCTCGCCCTCGGCGGCGGGCTGACGGCCACCGCGACCGGCCTGCTCCCGCGGTACGAGCCGCCGCGGCTCACCACCGCCCAGCTCACCGGTGTCTGGCAGGGTGCGAGCGGTGCGCGGCTGCGGCTGCGTCCGGGCGGCCACGCCGAGGCCACCAGGCTGCCGCTCGTCTCCAGGAAGAGCGGTTCGGGCGTCACGGACTACACCATGTGCGGCGGATCGGGCACCTGGGAGCCCGACGACACCGGGCGCGACGGCATTCTGCTCCGGCTCGACTGCGGCCGCGCCACGCACTGGGCGTTCAGCGGCACCGAGCACGCCCCCGAACTGTTCGCGCGGTACGGCGACGAGGACGTGGGCACCGTGTGGATCCTGCGGCGGTCCGGCTGAGCCTCACCGCCCCCGGAACTCCGCTGCCCTGCGCTCCGCGAACGCCCGCAGCCCCTCCCGGGCGTCCTCCGTGGTCATGTTGATCTCCTGGGCGGACGCCTCGGCGGCGAAGGCCGTGGTGCGGTCGGTGTCCAGGGACGTGTTCACCAGGTGCTTGGTCAGGGCCAGGGACCGGGTGGGAGCGGTGGCCAGGCGGGCCGCCCACTCGCCGGCGGTCTTCGCCAGTCCGCCGTCCGGGACGACCCGGTTGACCAGTCCCAGCCGTTCCGCCTCCGCCGCCGTGACCGCGTCCCCGAAGAACATCAGCTCCTTGGCCCGCTGCGGTCCGATCAGCCGGGGGAGCAGGTACGCACCGCCGCCGTCCGGTACCAGGCCGCGCCGTACGAACACCTCGATGAAGCGGGCCGACTCGGCCGCCAGGACCAGGTCGCAGGCGAACGCGAGATGTGCGCCGATCCCGGCCGCCGTGCCGTTCACGGCGGCGATCACCGGCTTCTCGCAGTCCAGTACGGCGGAGACGAGCCGCTGGGCGCCGAGGCGGAGCGTGCGGGCCACGTCCCCCGGGACGCGCTCCCCGCCGGCCGCCCCGCCGCGCAGGTCCGCGCCGGCGCAGAAACCGCGTCCGGTGCCGGTGAGGACGACGGCCCGGATGTCCGGGTCCGCCGACGCCTCCTCCAGCAGGGCGATCAGCCGGTCCCGGTCGCCGGGCGTGAGGGCGTTCAGGGCCTCGGGGCGGTCCAGGGTCACATGTGCGACCTGGCCGCGGACCTCGTGGCGAACCGTTTCGTCGCTCATCGGCACACCACCAGCGCGTCCAGCGCCACCGCGCCCTGCCCGCGGGGCAGCACCATCAGCGGGTTGATGTCCAGCTCGGCGAGGCGCCCGCCCAGTTCGAGCGCCATCCGCTCGACGCGCAGGACGACCTCCACGAGGGCGTCCAGGTCGGCCGGCGGCCGTCCGCGCACCCCGTCCAGCAGCGCCCGCCCGCGCAGTTCGGCGAGCATGTCCCGGGCCTGCTCCTCGCCGAACGGCGGCACCCGTACGGCGGCGTCGCGCAGCACCTCCACCAGCACCCCGCCGAGCCCGACGGTCACCGTCGGCCCGAACAGCGCGTCATGGGTCATCCCGACGACCATCTCGACGCCCTGCTCGACCATCTGGCACACCAGGACACCGTCCAGCGACACACCCTCGTAGCGGGCGATGTCGGTCAGCTCCCGGTAGGCGTCCCGGACCTGGCTGGCCGAGGTGAGACCGATCTTCACCAGACCCAGTTCCGTCTTGTGGGCGATCTGCGCGCCGGAGGCCTTCATCACCACCGGATAGCCGACCTGACCGGCCGCCCGTACGGCCGCCGCCGCGCTGGTGACCAGCTGTTCGCGCGGTACCCGGATGCCGTAGGCGCGCAGCAGCTGCTTGGCCGCGTGCTCGCTGAGCTGCTGACCGGGCCGCATCAGGGCCTCGGTCTTGCGGAAGGAGGGGGAGGGGGTGCGCGGGGCCTCGTCGAAGGGGGAGCGGTAGCCGCTCACGAAGCGGTGGTGGCCGAGCCAGGCGCGGACGGCGGTGAGGCAGTTGCCGACCGTGCGGAAGGTGGCCACGCGGGAGGAGCCGAGCAGCACCTCCCGGTACGCCGGCTCGGTGCCGACCGGTGACCCCCACACCACGCACACCAGCTTGTCCGTCTCCTCGGCCGCCTCCACCAGGTCGCGTACGAGCTTGTCGCTGAGGGGCGGGAAGGGGCCGGTCACCGGGCAGATCAGCACCCCGACCTCCGGGTCGGCGAGGATCGCGTCGATGATCTTCCGGCCGCGCCAGTCGCCGACCGGATGCCCGCCGTTGTCCACCGGGTTGGCCACGCCGAGGTACTCGGGGATCCACTGGTGCAGCTCGGCCTGCCGGTCCGGCGACAGCGTCGGCAGCCGCAGCCCCAGCCCGGCGGCGAGGTCGGCGACATGGGCGCCGGTGCCGCCGGAGATGGAGTAGACGACCACGCCCTCGGCCCGTGGGGGCCGCGCCCGCGCCAACAGGGCGGCCGTGTCCTGGAGTTCGTCGAGGCCGTCGACGCGGACGACGCCGTACTGCCGCATGGCCGCGTCCACCACGTCGTCGGCGCCGGTGAGCTTGCCGGTGTGCGTGGCCGCCGTACGGGCGCCCTCCTCCGTGCGGCCCACCTTCACCGCGACCACCGGCACTCCGCGGCGGGCGGCGCGGTCGGCGGCCAGCAGGAAGGCACGGCCGTCCTTGAGCCCCTCGACGTAGCAGGCGATGGCGCCGACCCCGGGCTGCTCGGCGAAGTACGAGATGAAGTCGGCGGTCTCCAGATCGGCCTCGTTGCCGGTCGGCGCCCAGTGGGAGAGCCGGATGCCCAGCTCCTGGAGCGAGAAGACGGGCCGGCCCTGGTGCCCGGACTGGGTGATGAGCGCGATCGCGGGGCCGTCCAGGTCGTCCCGGAACCGCTCGAAGGCGTTCAGGTTGGTGTTCGGCCCGAGCAGCCGCAGCCCCGAGCGCCGTACGGCCCGGGCGAGCCGCTCCTGCGCCTCGGCCCCCTCCGCACCGGTCTCCGCGAACCCGGACGCGAAGGCCACGGCGAACTTCACCTTCGCCTCGGCGAGTTCCTCGATCACCGGCAGCGGGTCCGCCACCAGCAGCACGGCCAGGTCGACCTGTTCGGGCAGCCCGCCGACCGACGGCACGCAGGGGACGCCGAACACGGACGGCCGGGTCGGATGCACCGGATGCACCCGCGCCCCCACCCGCTCGGCCCAGGCCAGCAGCTGACGGGTGATCCCGGTGTTCGGCCGCCCCTCGGCGTCCGAGGCGCCGATCACGGCGACCGACTCGGGCCGGAAGAACCGCGCCAGATCCGGAACGTCCGTGTACAACGGCCGTCCGCTGACATCGAGGTCGGGCGCGCCGGCCCCGCCGGCCGCGCCGTCCAAGGAATCGGCCCGGCCGTGGACGGCGGGTCCGGGCCGCTGCTCACCGCAGGCGATGACCCGGGCCCGGCGGGAGTCGGTGGTGAGGGTGCCGTGGGTTGATCCAAGCATCGTCCGCCCGCTCCTGTCGTGACTGCCAAGTAACTGACGCACTGTCAGATTACTGAACTGACGCAGTGTCAGGAACGGGTCGGTACGGCAAAGTTGTATACGGCTACGCGGGCCTCCCGGCCACCGACTTGGCGATCTTCTCCGCGTCGATCGCCAGTTCCCGGAACATCCCGCTGATCGGGTTGGTGAACCCGGTGAAGTACAGCCCGGGCGCCTGTGCCGGGGTGCGCCGGCCGTGCACGACCGGCCTCCCGCGCTCGTTCAGCACGCCGAGGTGCCCGACCAGCCCGTCCAGCGCCCGCGCGTACCCGGTGGCCGCTATCACGGCGTCCGGCGAGATCCGGCTCCCGTCGGCGAGGATCACCTTTCCGTCCTCGAACCCCTCGACGGCGGCCACGACCTCCACCTTCCCCTTCCGCACGGCGTCGATGAGGCCGACGTCCTGGACGGGGATGGCGCCTTCGTTGACACGGGTGTAGCAGCCGGTGTCCGGCCGGGGCAGTCCGTGGGCCGACAGGTCGGGGACGGTGAGCCCGGCCAGCGGTCGCGCGAGCCGGTCGACCAGCCGCACGGGCAGCCGGCGCACCAGCACGCCCGTGTACTGGGCGGCCCATCCGAAGGACGAGCGGCGCACGATGTGCGGGGCGGTGCGCACGGCCAGCCGCACCCGCGCGGCCCCGCCCTCCACCAGGTCCACGGCGATCTCGGCGCCGGTGTTGCCGACACCGACGACGAGCACGTCCCGGCCCGCGTACGGCCCGGCGTTCCGGTAGCGGCCGGCGTGCAGGAACTCCCCGCCGTAGCCGTCCAGTCCGGGCCACTCGGGGACCTTCGGGGTGTGGTTGTACCCGGTGGCGACGACCACCGCGCTGCCGGTCAGCTCCCGCCCGCCGGAGGCGTGCAGCAGCCAGCCCTCGCCGTCCGCGGAGCGCTCGATGCGGAAGACCTCCACACCGGTGACGATCTCCAGCTCGTGCTGCTCGGCGTACTTCTCCAGATAGCGCACCACGTTGTCCCGGGACACCCAGCGGCCGAACTTCCGCGGCATCGCGAGCCCCGGCAGGGCGGACAGCCGGCGGGTGGTGTGCAGGTGCAGCCGGTCGTAGTGGTTCCGCCAGGAGGCGCCCACCCGGTCGGCCTTCTCCAGCACCACGGCCCGTATGCCCCGGGCCCGCAGTGCGTACGCGACGGCGAGCCCGCCCGGACCGGCGCCGATGACGTAGACGGGGCGGTCCGCGGGGGGCGGGGAGAGGTGTCCGGGAGACGGACGGGAGACGGCCATGAGCGGGAGCGTAATCACACACTCGGTTGATGGGTCTCGGTCAAGACCGGAATTGGTTGCGGATTGATCACGGCTGTGGGAGGAGTGGGTGGGACAGGTGTCGTAGTCGCCCCGGATGGTCGGAGACGGTGTCCGAAGGGCGGCCCCGGACGGGTACCGCGGCCCTCCGGAGCCGCCGGACCGCTCCGGGGGATCATGCCCCCTGAGCCGGCCCCTGGCTGTGTGCCCGGCACCTCGCCGCGGGAGGCGGCACCGGAGGAGGCGGCACTGGAGGGGTGGTGCCGGCGGGGTGGCACCGGAGGCGGAGGCGCCGGGTGATGCATGGGGGACCCGCAGCTGTCCGCCGGACTCACGGCCGATCGACGGCGGACCCCTCGGCTTTCCCAGTGATCTGACGTACCGTCAGATGTCATGGACGCGATCTGGCTGGACGGCGCGGAGTGGCTGGCGGTGCTGCGCATGGGCCTCGGCCTGTGGTGGCTGGAGAGCTGGCGGCACAAGGACAAGAAGGCCTGGTTCCAGCGCGGGACGGGCATCGCCTGGGCGGCGGACGTGGCGGCGGAACACCGCTGGGCCCCGGTGCGGGCGGGCTTCGAGACGGTGGTGAAACCGCGGCCGAAACTGATGGCGTACATCGTGGCGTACGCCGAACTCGCCCTGGGCCTCGGCCTGATCCTGGGCTTCCTGACCCCGGTGGCCCTGCTGGGCGGCCTGGTCCTGAACGTCCTCTACTTCGTCCTCATGATCCACGACTGGGCGGAGCAGGGGCAGAACTCGATGATGGCGCTGATCTCGCTGGTCGGCTTCTTCGGCATGGCGTGGCAGGCGTGGTCGCTGGACGCGGCGCTGGGGTGGTTCTGATGCGGGTGACGGGGCGGGCGCGGGGCAGGCGCGGCGTGGTGGGGGCGCGGCGCGTCGGGGCCCATGAAGGCGGCGGGGTGGGGTCGATGGCGACGGCCGGGTGGTTCCGATGAGCACGGCGCGCTACGACATCCCCGAGGTCGACGGCTTCACCCGGCCCTACTGGGAGGCCGCCGCGGCGGGCCGGCTCCTGCTCCGCCGCTGCGGGACCTGCGGCCGGGCCCACCACTACCCGCGCGAGTTCTGCCCGCACTGCTGGAGCGAGGAGGTGGCCTGGGAGGAGGCGAGCGGCCGGGCGACCCTCTACACGTGGTCCACGGTCCACCGCAACGACCTCCCGCCCTTCGGCGACCGCACCCCGTACGTGGCCGCGGTGGTGGACCTGGCCGAGGGGCCGCGGATGATGACGGAGCTGGTGGAGTGCGGGCCGGGGGAGCCGGTGGCCGGGATGCCCCTGCGGGTGACGTTCCGGGAGGGAAAACCGGTGTTCAGGCCGGGCGGCCGACCGGAATCATGACCGCATGCATGCGGACACCTGGCACCTGAGCCACGACCGGGACAGCCGTTGCTCTGTCGGGACCCCGGCGAATGGGCCGACGCCCGGATCGGGCGCGGGGGCATCACCCTCTGGGAGACCCCCGACGGCACCCCGGTCTCCATGGCCGGGGTGCCCCCCCAGGACGGCGGGCCAGGTTCGGGTGGCACCGGTGTACACCCCGGCGGACCTGCGCGGCCACGGCTACGCGGGCGCGGTGACCGCCGAGGTGAGCGGCGCCGCCCTGGACTCCGGGACGGCGGAGGTCCTTCTCTTCGCCGACCTCGCCCATCCCACGAGCAACGGGCTCTACCAGCGGATCGGATACCGGGGTGTCGCGGACTTCGCGGTGCGGGAGTTCACGGACTGACGACGGGGCACCCCGGCACCTGGGCGGAGGGCGTCAGGGCCACAGCAGCCCGCGGCTCCAGCCGAACCCCGTGTGCCGGTACTCCAGTCGTACGTGGCGTCGCTCGGCGTCCCCCTGGAAGAACTCCACCATCTCCGGCCGCAGCCGGTACAGCGTCCACGTGGGCGAGGGCTCGGCCGGGTTCTCCCGGGCCCTCTCCCACGCCGTCCGCGAGGCGCGCCTCAACTCCTCCACCGAGGCCAGCTCCTCGCTCTGCCGTCCGGTGAGCGCCGCCGCCAGCGCTCCCGTCGAGCGGGCGTGCAGATCCGCCTGGCTCTCCGCGGAGGGCGCCGACGTCACCGGCCCGCGCACCCGTACCTGGCGCCCCAGCACCGGCCAGTAGAAGGCCAGCGCCGCGTACGGGTGGGCGCTCAGCTCCCGGCCCTTGCGGCTCGTGGAGTGCGTCGCGAACGACCAGCCCTCCGCGTCGGCACCGTGCAGCATCACGACCCGCACGTCCGGCCTGCCCTCCTCGTCCGTCGTCGCGAGCGACATCGTGTGCGGCTCCGGCTGGCCCGCCCGCACCGCCTCCGCGAACCAGCTCGTGAACAGGAGCAGGGGTGTCGGCGGGGCGGTGTCCGGGTCGAACGGGCGCAGCTCCGTCACCTCGGGCGACCAGACCCGCAGCGCGCGCAGCATGTCGTGGAGATCCTCGTGTGCCATGGGCCGAGTATCGCCGGGCCGTGCGGCACCGGTGCGGGCGCCGCCGCGCTCCCGGAGAGGCGCCGGCTCCACCGCGCTTCCGGGCGGCGTCGGCCGTACGGCGTTTCCGGGCGCCGTCGCCGCCGTCTCCGCGGGGGCGGGTGGGTCCGTCACCCGTCCGGGCCCACCGGGCGGGGCACGCGAGTGCCTCCGGGTGCGGGCGGGCCGGGCCGTGCGCACGCTGGGACCCTGGGCGCCGGGACCGACGGTGAGGGGCGATGATCGTAACGGTGGTGTCGATGCCGGAGGGGGCCACGACGCGTACGGACGTGTCCGGAGCCCGTGAGCGGCTCGCCACCGCCCGCTTCCTGCTTGTCGACGTCGAACTGCTGGAGGAGGCGCGGGCGGCGAGGCCGACGGCGGAGAGGCCGACTGTCGAGAGGGAGCCGGCTGAGGGGGAGGCGGCCGAGGGGGAGCCCATCGCGCGCCGGCTCGGCCTGGGGTCCGGGGAACTGGACTGGTTCGGCAGGGCGGGGGAGCCCGCGCGGGCCGAGTTCCTCGGGGACCGGGCCGGGTTCGTCGTACCGGTGGTCCATGACGACCGGGTCGCTCATCTCCACGCGCTGGCGAGCGACCGGTTCCTGGTCACCGCGCACCGGGGCAGGGCGGGCCTGGCGGCGAGCATCACCGCGCAGTTGCGCACCGAACGGCCTCCCGACGCCGTGGCGTTGCTCTTCCTGATGCTCCAGGAGGCGCTGGAGACCTTTCGCCGGGCCGCCGTGCAGGACCTGCTGCTGGTGGAGGAGCTGGAGGACGCCATGTTCCAGGGAAGGACCCCCGCGCAGGTCTACCGGCTGTCCCAGCTGCGCCGGCACTCCGCCCTGCTGCACCGCTCGCTGCTGCCCTACCTCCAGGCGGTGGACGAGGTCTTCACCCGCAGGATGATGAGCCGCGACTTCCCGATGGAGCGGCAGCGGCTCGCCCGCGAGTTCCAGCACGCGGCGAGGCTGGTCCTGGCGACGATCGAGTCCCTCCAGGAAGCCGCCCGCCGCGCCTTCGCCAGCTACGCCTCCCTGGTCGCCGGCGAGCAGAACGGCGTGATCAACCGGCTGGCCATCGTGTCGACGATCTTCCTGCCGCTGTCCTTCCTGACCGGCTTCTTCGGCATGAACTTCACCTATCTGACCGACGAGCTGGAGAGCAGGATCGTCTTCTGGCTGCTCGCCGTGGGCCTCCAGGCGTCCGTCGTGGTCATCGCCCTCTATGTGCTGCACCGCACCCGTATCTGGCGCAGACTGCGGGACGAGGACTGAGCGGTGCGTGGCCGGGCGGACCGGTGTTCAGACCAGTTCGACTTCGGGTCGTGGTTCCGGTTGCGGCGCCGGCGCGGCTTTCGGTTCCCACAGTCTGGTGGTCCGCATGTAGGCGTGGACCACCGAGGCCATCGCCAGAATGAGAAGCGGTCCGAACACCCACGGATGTTCGGCCATTTCCAGCGGCAGATACCGATATGACAGCAGGAGTGCGGTGAAGACCGCTGCGCCGTGCGCGACCAGCTGGATTCCCGGCCGGTCCCAGCCGCGTTCGAGCGAGCGCAGAGCGGCCTCGACCGTGAACGCGAACACCACGCCGGCAACGAGATCCGCGCCGTAGTGGTAGCCGAAGCCCAGTGTTGCGCCGAGCGTGGCGATCAGCCAGAACGTGCCGGCGAATCGCAGAATCCGCGGGCCCCTTCGGGAATGAATGAAGATCGTGGTGGCCCACGCCGTGTGCAGGCTGGGCATGCAGTTGCGCGGGGTGATCCCGTCGAATGCCATCGGGTGCGGGGCACCGACCGGCGGCGGCGTGTTCGGCCACAGGCCGGCCACCGCCCAGTGCCCGCCGTCGGCGCCGTAGGCGAAGACCGGTCCGACCACCGGGAAGATCATGTAGATGGCCGGCCCGAGGAGGCCGATCACCAGGAACGTGCGGACCAGATGATGGCGCGGGAAGCGGCGCTCGGCCGCCACGTTGCGCAGCTGGTACAGCGCGACGACGACCGCGGCCACCGCGAGCTGGATGTAGACCCAGTCGAGCACATGGGCGCCGACCGGACCGGTGGCCCTGACGAGCCGGCCCACCAGCCACGACGGGTTGCCCAGCGCGTGATCGGCGGTCGCGACGTACGGGTCGAGCACGGCCGGGCGGGTCTTCGACGTGATGAGCAGCCAGGTGTCGCCGGTCTTGCGGCCGGCCACCAGCAGCAGGCCCAGCCCGACGCCCTTCAGCAGCAGGACGCGTTCTGGGCCCGTGCGGCGCGTGACGGCGATGACCGCGCAGCCCAGGATCACCCACAACGCGCCGTTGCCGAAGGGGTGGCCGCCGGTCGTCCTGGCGTCGACCGCCCACCGCACCAGGAAGAAGACGACGTCGATGCCGATCGCGACGGCCGCCGCGATGAACCGTTGCCGCCAGGTGAGCACCACCATCGTCAACGCCATGCTGGCGTACAGCAGCGGCCCCGACTTGGGCGGATACACGACCTCACGGGCCTGGTTGGTGATCGGCCCGGGCAGGCCGTAGTGACGTGCGGCGAACTCCAGCGCGACGAGGAATCCGAGGGCCACCACGCCCGCCGTGGCCCACAGGATCGCGCGTGGCCGACGCCACGCGGAGAACGTCATTCTGCTGTTTATTCGCGAAAACACCCGCGATGTTATAGATGTCAATTATTTGGCCGATTTGCTATTTAGTTAACCAGGTCACTCTTTGTGCCGGATGACATGGTTTTCCGGTGAAGGGCGGGCGATGAGGGAGATCGTCGCAAGTTCGAACATGTTAGCGGAGTGGTGCGGGTGGGTTTCCGCACTCGACTTCCGCGCGCCATGTTCGGCGTCTCGGCGTCTCGGTATCTCGGCGTCTCGGCGGCGAGGGCGTCCATGAATCGCTCGGCCCCACCGGCGGACGGGGAAGCCCTTTCGCCCTTCGGGCGCCGGCCGGTCACCGGGCCAGGACCACGGTCCCCGAGGAGCAGAACCACCCGCCGGTCCCCGACGCCACCCCCAGCCGCGGCGGTTCGCCGTCCCTGCCGTGCACCTGGCGCTCGCCGGCCTCCCCGCGCAGCTGTCGCACCGCCTCCACGAGCAGGAACAGTCCCCGCATGCCGGGGTGCTGGGCCGACAGGCCGCCCCCGTCCGTGTTCACCGGCAGCTCGCCGCCGCGCACCCGTAGCCGGCCCTTCTCCACGAACGCCCCGCCCTCGCCCTTCCCGCAGAAGCCCAGGTCCTCCAGGGTCACCAGGGTCATATAGGTGAAGGCGTCGTAGATCTCGGCGAAGTCGATCTCGGAGGGGCGCACCCCGGCCCGTTCGAAGGCCAGCCGTCCGCTGACCGCCGCCGGGGAGACCGTGAAGTCGGGCCACTCGGACATCGTGGCGTGGGAGAGGTGCTCGCCGGTGCCGAGGATCCACACGGGAGGCGTACGGCAGTCCCGCACGTACTCCTCGGCCGCCAGCAGTACGGCGGCCCCGCCGTCGGAGCGGATGCAGCAGTGCAGCTTGGTGAAGGGGTCGGCGATCATCGGCCCGGCCAGGACCTCGTCCACCGTGATCGGCTCGCGGAACATCGCCGCCGGGTTCAGGGCCGCGTTGGCCCTCGCCTGCACGGCCACCTCCGCCAGCTGCTCGATGGTCGTACCGTGTTCGATCATGTGGCGGCGGGCGGCCATCGCGTACTTGGCGATCAGGGTGTGCCCGTAGGGGACCTCGAACTGGAGGGGCCCGCGCGCGCCGAAGGACAGATTCCCGGTCCTGCGGCCCGCCCGGATGTCCGCCCGCGCTGTCGAGCCGTAGACCAGCAGGACAGCGTTGGCGTGGCCCGCCGCTATCGCGTCCGCCGCGTGCGCCGCCATGACCTCCCAGGTCGAGCCGCCCACGGAGGTGGAGTCCACCCAGGTGGGGCGCAGGCCCAGGTACTCCGCGACCTCCACCGGGGCGAGGGTGCCGAGGCCCGCGGAGGCGAAGCCGTCCACCAGGGCGCGGTCCAGGCCCGCGTCCGCGAGGGCGCGGCGGGCCGCCTGGGCGTGCAGGGCGTACGGGGTCGCGTCGTCCACGCGGCCGCAGTCGGAGAGGGCCACTCCGGCCACGGCGACTTTCCGGCTCCCGGGCATCATGAATCTGACGGTACATCAGATCCGGTGCGGCGCGGCAGGTGCCGTACCCCTGGGCTTCCCCCTCCGTCCGCCCTAATATGACGCACCGTCAGATCAGGTCGGAAGGATCGGATCAGCCATGGACACGCGCCTCACCGCCGAGCAGGACGAGATCCGCCGCACCCTGCGCGAACTGCTCCGCAAACGCTGTGGCGCCGAGGAGCTGCGAGCCGCCGTCGCCGGCCCGGCCGGCCACGACCCCGACCTGTGGTCCGCCCTCGCCGACCAGCTCGGACTGCCGGGCCTCGCGCTCCCCGAGGCCTACGGCGGCGTCGGCTGCTCGGTCACCGAACTCGCCCTCGCCGGTGAGGAGGCGGGACGCGTCCTCGCCCCGTCCCCGCTGCTGGCCAGCTCCGTCCTCGCGGCCCCGCTGATCCTCGCCCTCGGCACCGAGGCCCAGCGGGCCGAACTGCTGCCCCGCCTCGCCGCCGGCACCCGCACCGCCACCCTCGCCGTCCCCGGCCCCGCCCTCACCACCGCCCTCGCCCTGACCGGCCACAACGGAGGGGAGTGGGCCGGCGGGGGCAGGGCCGGTGGTGTGCAGGCCCGGCACACCACGGCGGGCTGGCGGCTGTACGGGCAGGTCGACCAGGTGCTGGACGGGCACAGCGCCGGGCTGCTCGTCGTCGCCGCGCACACCGGCGGGTTCGCGCGCTCCCGCACGCTGCTGTTCCTGGTCGAAGGGGACGCCGAGGGCGTCGTACGGGCCCGGCAGACCGCACTCGACGTCACCCGGCCGCAGGGGAGGGTCCAGCTGCGGGACGTGACGGCCGAGTTGCTGGGCACCGCCGACGCCGACGTGCTCCCCGCCCTCGCCGCACTCGGGGAGACCGCCGCCGCCGTGCTCGCGGCCGAGGCCGTGGGAGCCGCCGGCCGGGCGCTGGAGCGGACCGTCGAGTACGTCGGACAGCGGGAGCAGTTCGGGCGGGCCGTCGGCTCCTTCCAGGCGGTGAAGCACCGGCTCGCGGATGTGTATGTGTCCGTGCAGGCCGCCCGCTCGGCCGCCCACTACGCCGCCTGGGCGACGGTGAACGGGGAGCGGGTGGGCGGGCTCGCCCTCGCGCAGGGGCTGGAGGCGCTGCGGTGCGCGGCGGGGGAGGCGATCCAGCTGCACGGCGGGATCGGGTTCACCTGGGAGCACGAGGCCCACCTGTACTTCAAGCGGGCGGCCGGGGACGAGCTGCTGTTCGGGCCGGTGCACCGGCTGCGGGAGGCGGCCGCCGAGACCGCGGGGCTGTTCGTGCGCGGGGAGGCGGCCCTCTGATGGCCGGCGCCGGCGTGCGGTTCGTGCGCGGGGAGGCGGCCCTCTGATGGCCGGCGCCGGCGTGCGGTTCGTGCAGAAGGTGTCCGCCACCCGGGCCTTCGCGAAGGTCGCCCCGCATGTGGTCCCGGCCGTGGACCGGGCCGTGCACCGGCTGACCCGGGGGCGGGTGCTGCTCAGCGCCCGGATGCTGCCCGGGGTGATCCTCACCTCCACCGGCGCCCGCAGCGGGCTGCCCCGCCGGACCCCGCTCGCCTGCATGCCGGAGGAGGACGGCGAGGGCTGGCTCCTGGTCGGCTCCAACTTCGGGCGGACCGGCCACCCCGCCTGGACCCACAACCTGCTGGCCCACCCGGACGCCTCGATCAGCTGGCACGGCCGGGACATCCCCGTCACGGCACACCTGCTCACAGCCGAGGAACGGACCGCCGCCTGGACCGAACTCCTGACCTTCTGGCCGCCGTACGCCACCTACCAGGCCCGCGTAACCCGAGAGATCCGCCTCTTCCGCCTCACCCGCCAAAACCCCTGACCGCGACGACGACTACGGCTACGACTACGGCTATGGCTGCGGGCGGGTAGGGCTACGGACGTGAGCGCGGGCGCGGCGTGGGTGCATGTACGGCTACGGGCGTGAGTACGGTGACGGCCGAGGGCCCGGCAGTTCCCCAGGGGCGCGGGGAACTGCGCGACCAGCGACGACGCTGCCGCAGTCGACCGACGGACCCGGCGCCCGCGGGTGCCCAGGGTGCGGAACGGCCGAGGGCCCGGCAGCTCCCCAGGGGCGCGGGGAACTGCGCGACCAGCGACGACGCTGCCGCAGTCGACCGACGGACCCGGCGCCCGCGGGTGCCCAGGGTGCCGGACGGCCGAGGGCCCGGCAGTTCCCCAGGGGCGCGGGGAACTGCGCGACCAGCGACGATGCTGCCGCAGTCGACCGACGGACCCGGCGCCCGCGGGTGCCCAGGGTGCGGAACGGCCGAGGGCCCGGCAGTCCCCCAGGGGCGCGGGGAACTGCGCGACAAGCCACGACGCAGCCGCAGCCAACGCACGGACCCGGCGCCCCACGACCCCCCCGGCCGCAGCGAAGCTAAAGCGTTGCCAACCGCTCCACCAGCAAAAACGCGCCGATTCCGAGCATCGCCGCCCCCGACGTGCGGGTGACCGCGCGAGCCGCCGCCGGCCGGGCCGCCAGCAGCACACGGGCGAGCACACCGACAGTGAGGTAGACGGCCGCACAGCACGCCATGTGGAGCAGCCCCATCGCCGCCGTCTGCGCGGACACCGGGAGATGGGCGCCCGTGAGCGTGAGGAACTGGGGCAGCACCGAGAGGTAGAGCAGCAGACCCTTGGGGTTCAGACCACTGATCGTGGCGCCCCGCAGGAAGAGCCGGCGGTCGGCGCCGGGCGTCTCGTCCGCCGCCCCCGGCAGGGCCGGGCGGCGCAGCACACCCCAGCCCAGCCACAGCAGATACCCGGCGCCCGCCACCGTCAGCGCCGTCAGCAGCCGGGGCGAGCCCGCCACCAGCACCGCAAGGCCCGCCGTCGCCAGGGCCGTGTGCAGGGCGTACCCCGAGACCAGCCCCGCCACCGCGCGCGGCACCGAGCGGCCGCGCAGGGCGGTCGCGATGACATACGCCCAGTCGGCGCCCGGCACGCACACCAGCAGCAGGTCCACGGCGAGGAAGGAGAAGAGCAGTCCCGAGTCCATGCTGGGGACATTAGGCGTGAATGGCCCGAAAGTGTTCCTGAAGTTTGCCCATGATCGCGGTTTCTGAGCAAATATCTTCTTCATGGACGACGTCGATCGGAAAATCCTTGCCGAGCTGCAGCAGGACGGGCGGCTGACCGTGACCGAGCTGGCCGCCCGGGTACGCCTGAGCGTCTCGCCCTGCCACCGGCGGCTGCGCGAGCTGGAGCGGTCCGGTGCCGTCCAGGGCTACCGGGCGGTGGTCGACCCGGCCGCGCTCGGGCTGAACTTCGAGGCGCTGGTCTTCGTCTCCATGCGGCAGGAGGACCGGGACACGGTCGCCGAGTTCGAGCGGGCGGTCAGCGAGCTGGAGCACGTGCTGGACGCCCAGCGGCTGTTCGGCGAACCCGACTACCTGCTGCGGGTGGCCACCGCCGACCTCGCCGCCTTCCAGCGGCTGTACGACGAGCGCCTCGCGACCCTGCCGGGCGTGCAGCGGCTGACCTCGACGCTGGTGATGAAGCACGTGGTGCGGGACCGGCCGCTGCCCGCATAGCGGCGCAGGCGGTGGCTCACCGCATGTGAACCACCGCCTGCCAGACAGGACTTGAACATGGACCCGGAGGCCGGGGCCTGATAGATCGAAACCCGGAAGATCGGAACCTGTTGCATCGAAACCCGGAAACCCGGAGGGCCGGAAACCGGAAGGCCGGAAACCCGGAAACCGGAAGGCCGGAGCCCGGAGCCCGGAGGACCGGAGCCCGGAGGGCGGGCCGGGCGCTACCGCGTCACTTCGTCGGCTTCTTGCCGGTCACGCCCAGGTGGACCAACAGCGCAAGGTTCGGCTTGAGTTCGGCCTGCTTGACGCCCCAGCTCTGGAAACCCTTCTGGTGCGCGGCCACCGCCGCGAGCATCGCGACCATCGAGCCCGCGATCGCGGCCGGGTTCACGTCCTTGTCGACCCTGCCCTTGGCCTGCAGTTCCGCGATGGAGTCCGCGAGGGAGTTGTTCACCGAGTTCAGGATCTTCATGCGGATCTTGTAGAACCGTTTGTCCCCCTCGGCCGCCCCGAGGTCCACCACGCGCAGGATCGCATCGTTCTTCCGCCAGAACTCCAGGAAGCCGTCGACGAGTTCCTGTGCGGTCTGCCAGCCGGCCTTGCCGGCCCAGGAACGCCCTGCGAGCAGCTCGGTCAACCCGGCGCCCTCGGCGGCCATTTGCTCGGCGACCTCCAGGACGGCGCCCTCGACGTCCGGGAAGTACTGGTAGAAGGTCGCGGGTGAAGTGCCCGCCTTCCGGGCGACATCGATGACCTTGACGTCCCGGTAGGGGGAGGAGCTGAGCATCTCGCTGAGGCAGTCGAGCAGCTTCTGCCGGGTCGCCTGCCCACGCCGGCCGGCCACGCGGCCGTCGACGGTACGCACTTGTCCTGTCATGCCGTCAGCTTACCGAGGGGTGATCGGAGCGCGATTCGGCCGACTGCAAATGGGGTGCACGGGTCCGCCGGGGGTGGTGTGGCTGGTCTGCGGGGTGCGCGCGGCCCGGTTACTTTGACGGCATGGCCGAAAACAGGGCATCGGTGTACGGAGAGGGCGTCCCCTGCTGGGTCGACGCCCAGCTTCCCGACGTCGAGGCGGGCAAGCGGTTCTACGGTGAGCTCTTCGGGTGGACCTTCTCCGAGCCGGGGGAGGCCTACGGCTCCTCCGTGTGGGCCCGGCTGGACGACGAGCCCGTCGCCGCGCTGGCCCGCAAGGCGGACGGCCGGATGCCCACCGTCTGGACGGTGTACTTCGCGGCGCCGGACGCCGGGGTCCTGGGCCGGCGGATCACCGCGGCCGGCGGCCAGCTCGTCACGGCCCCGCTGCCCCTGGACGACCTCGGCGTCTTCGCGCTGGCCGCCGACCCCGAGGGCGCGGTGTTCGGGCTGTGGCAGCCGGGCACCCACGCGGGGTTCGGCCGCTGGCACGAGCCGGGCACGTTCGCCTGGGTCGAGCTGTACACCCGTGACACCGCCGCGGCCAACGCCTTCTACGGCGACATCTTCCACGAGGCCCTGTTCGGCGCCGACGCCGAGCCCGACTTCGGCCGCGCGGACGTCTCCGAGGTCTTCCCGGCCGAGATGCCCCCGCACTTCCTCGTCCACTTCGGGGTCACGGACCTCGACGACTCCCTCGGGGCCGTACAACGGCTCGGCGGGCGGGTGCAGGCGCCGCCCTTCGAGGCGTCGTACGGACGAGTGGCGGTCGTCACCGACAATCAGGGGGCGTCGTTCGCGATACTGCAGCGGTGATGCGCGCTGCAGTGGTGGCACGGCGGCACGGCGGCGCGGCGGCACAGTTGAGAAATGACCTTATTCGGTCGTATTCGAACCTGTTCGTCCTGAGACACCCCGATTTATCACTGGGTTCGCCACCGGCCGTCCGGCCAGGAAGAATCAGGGTGCGTGCCGCCATGGCGGTGCGGTGGTGAGACGCTGCACTTCGGTCGCGTACATATGTGGGTGGCGCGGCTCGTACGGGGAGGTGGCAGGCAAGTGGTGGATCAGCTGACACAGCACGATCCGCGGCGGATCGGGCCGTTCGAGGTGCTGGGCCGGCTGGGCGCCGGCGGCATGGGGCTGGTCTATCTGGCACGCTCGGCATCCGGCCGGCGCGTGGCGATCAAGACGGTCCGCACGGAGCTCGCCGAGGACCAGCTCTTCCGTGTCCGCTTCACCCGTGAGGTGGAGGCGGCCCGCGCGGTCTCCGGCTTCTACACGGCGGCCGTCGTCGACGCCGACCCGCGCGCCGCCGTGCCCTGGCTGGCCACGGCCTACGTTCCCGCGCCCTCGCTCGAAGAGATAGTGAACGACTGCGGGCCGCTCCCGGCCCAGGCGGTGCGCTGGCTGGCGGCGGGCGTGGCCGAGGCCCTGCAGTCCATCCACGGCGCCGGCCTGGTCCACCGCGACCTGAAGCCCTCCAACGTCCTGGTGGTCGAGGATGGGCCCCGGGTGATCGACTTCGGCATCGCCTCCGGCGTCTCGAACACCCGTCTGACGATGACGAACGTCGCCGTCGGCACCCCCGCCTACATGTCCCCCGAGCAGGCCAAGGACTCCCGCAGCGTCACCGGCGCCAGCGATGTCTTCTCGCTCGGTTCGATGCTGGTCTTCGCCGCCACCGGACACCCGCCCTTCCACGGCGCCAATCCGGTCGAGACCGTCTTCATGCTGCTGCGCGAGGGCCCGGACCTCACCGGCCTCCCGGACGAACTGCGCCCGCTGATCGAGTCCTGCATGCAGATGGAGGCCACCGGCCGGCCCAACCCCGCCGACCTCCAGGCCCAGCTCGCCCCCCATCTCTTCGGCTCCGGCTCCGACGACAGCGGCACCGCCTCCGCCTGGCTGCCGGAGAAGGCCGTCGGCCTCATCGAGTCCCGCCGCGGCGGCCGTGCCGCCGTCAAGCCCGCCCCCGCCTCGTCCGGCCCCCGCAGCGGCGGCCGCTCGGCCCTGCCCCCGCCGCCCTCGTACGACCCCGCGGTCCCGGCCCCCGCACCGGTCGGCGTGGGTGCGCCCGACACCGGCCCGGTCCGGCTGGCCGGCGCCCAGGTGCCCATCGGCCCCGGCCCGCGCGTCGCCGACGCCCGCGCCGCCGCCGTCAAGGCGCCCCCGCCGGAAGCCGGCCTGGTCGCCAGCTGGTCCCGCCCCCGCCCCGGCGTCAACGGCGCCGACCCCGGTGTGGCGCCCGCCCCGGCCGCACCCCCGGAGACGGCCTCCGGCTGGCGCCCCTGGCGCTTCCGGATGTCGAACGACGTCTGGGGCACCCCGTCCGTCGACGGCGACCTGGTCTACGTCACCTCCTTCGAGGTGCACGCCCTGGACGTGGCCACCGGCCGCCGCCGTTTCAAGACCCGGGACGTCGCCTGGTCCATGGCGGTCGCCGACGGCCGTATCCACGCCTCCGACGGCCCCACCCTCTTCGCCCTGGACGCCCGCGAGGGCGGCGACCTGTGGCGGCTGTCCACCGATGCCTGGGTGTACTCCCTGAAGGCCGACCACGGCACGGTCGTCACCGGCACCCGCGGCGGCGGCGTCCAGGCCTGGGAGGCCGCGAACGGCCAGAAGCTGTGGGAGATCAGCGGCTGCCAGACCGACTTCGAGTCCCCCGAGGCCGGGCCCGCCGTCCACGACGGCACGGTCTACGTCTGGCAGGACGCCCGCCTGCGCGCTCTCGAGGCCCGCACCGGCGAGGAGCGCTGGTCGTACCCCATAGGGGACGCGGCCTCCTGCGGCGGCGTCCCGGTGCGCATCACCCCGGCCCCCGACGGCTACGTCTACGTCTGCGCCGGCACCCGCGTGCTGGCCGTCGACGTGGCGAGCGGCATGGTCCGCTGGCACTTCGAGGCCCCCGCGGTCTTCCTGTGCCCGCCGGCCTACGCCCCGGGCCCGGCGGTCACCGGCGGCGGCATCTACCTGGCCGACTACCTCGGCACGGTCTACGCCCTGGACGCCACCGACGGCCGCGACCGCTGGCGCATCGCCACCGAGGCCCGCTCCTCCATCGAGCCGGTCCTGGTGGTGGCCGGACACGTCCACGTGGGCAGCGGCAAGGGCCTGTACACCCTGGACGCGGTCACCGGCACCCCCAAGTGGCGCTTCCAGGCGGGCGGCGACGTCGTCGGCGCTCCCTCGGTCGCCGAGGGCCGTATCCACTTCGGCTCCACCGACCATCTGCTGTACACGCTGAAGGCCGACGACGGCCGGCTCAGGTGGAAGCTGGCCACGGGCGGCGAGATCACCGGCTCGCCGGTCGTCAAGGACGGCGTGGTGTACGCGTGCAGCAAGGACCGGTGCGTGTACGCGCTGGACGCGGAGAAGGGGACGGGCACGGCCCGGACGGCCTGACTGCGTGACGGCCGTCGTACCGGTACACGGAAGGGCTCCGGACGGCGGCCGTCCCACGCCTGACGCTACCCCCGGCGCCGGGCACCCGCCAGGCGGTGCCGGGGTGCCCGGACCCGCAGGCCGGCGGCAGGCCCCAGGAGGGCTTCAGGGCTTTCGAACGCTTCCGTCACTGCGGTGGGGCCGGGCGGTGGAGCCGCGGAGACGGCTCCACCGCGGTGACGGGAGGCGTTCACAGGTGGGCGCTGATCACACCGCCCGCGCTGAGCACGATGTACACCCCGTTGGCGTCGACCCCAGCGTCGTGCTGGTTCGCGTTCAGCGTGGCGGCCACACCGTCGTGGCCGATGATCTGCGCGCGGTACCGGTCGTCGTCGATCTTCGTGACCTTGGCCGTCCAGCCGCCCGCGAGGTGGAAGGTGCCCGGTCCCTGGTGTCCGCCGCCCATCCAGGAGTGGACCTGGCCGTCCAGCGTGAGCACGATGAACATGTCGTTGGCGTCGAGCCCGGCGTCCTGTTGGTTCGTCTCCATCGTGGCCAGGACCTGACCGCGGTTGACGATCTTGGCGAGGTAGTGCTGGTCGCCGAGCCGGTAGATCTCGGCCTTGCTGCCGTCCGGCAGGGTCTGGGTGCGGACCGGGGACGCCGTCCTGGCCGCGGCGGCCGGTGCGGTGGTGTGGTGCACGGCGGCCGTCTCCGGGGCGGCGGCGGCCTTGCTCCCGCTCTGGAACGCGGTCAGCGAGAGTGCCGCGGCGGCGGTGACGGCCACCAGGCCGGCGGTACGGGCGGTGCGGCGGGCACGGCGAGTGGTCATGATCGAAAGCCCCCATGGAGTGTCTGGATGCGGCACCCGCGCCTGCTCCCGCAGGACGGCCGGCCGCGTCTGCTGTTCGCTACACCCCGTCAGATGGCGTCCGGACAGGAGTTGTTCACCCGGTTCTGTCCGCACTTGGTAACAAGGGACCCGGCGCCGCCACGCGAGTCCTCGAGCCCCGCGGGCCCCGCCCTTCCTCGGGGCGGGCCGGCCCGGTCCGGAGGAGGGGCCTCAGCGCAGCCGGTACTCCGGCCGCCTCCCGGCGAACAGCTCCGCCTGCCGTTCGGCCGGCAGGTTCCCGAGCGCGATCAGATGCGGCGCCTGCGCGAACGCCTGCGCCCGGACCGCCTCCTTGGCGGCCCACAGCGCCCGCACGGTCCCCTGCACGCCCTGCGCCGGATACCCGGCGATGACCGTGGCGCAGCGCACGGCCGCCTCCAACGCGCACCCCTCCTCGGTGAGTTCGGACACCAGCCCGATCTCGTGGGCGCGCCGGGCGGAGAGCCGCTCCGCGCTGCCCATGAGCATCATCCGTGCGACCTCCCCGTACGGCATCCGGTGCGCCATGAGCACCGATTCGTAGGCGCTCACCATCCCGTACGTCGTGTGCGGGTCGAAGAAGGCGGCCGTGGTGTCGGCGACGACGAACTCGCTCTCCCCGAGCAGATAGAAGGCGCCCCCGCAGGCCATCCCGTGCACGGCGGCCACCACCGGCTTCCACAGGTCGTTCGCCTTCGGGCCGATCGTCAGCAGCGGATCGTCCTGCATGTACGGCGACGAGGGCTGCGGCACCGCGAAGTCCCGGTCGATGCCGGTGCAGAAGGCCCGCTCCCCGGCCCCGGTCAGGACGACGGCCCGCACGGAGTCGTCGAACCGCAACTCACGCCACACACCGGCGAGTTCGCGGACCATGTCCCCGTCGACGGCGTTGAGCCGCCCGGGCCGGTTCAGGGTGACGACGGCGACGCCGGTCTCCTTGTCGGTGCCGAGTTGGACCGCGGTCATGACAGCACCCACTGCACAAGCTCGTCGGAGAACACCGCCTGCACCCGGGCGCCGATCCTGATGCGCTGTGGATCGAGGGAATCGAGCCTCGCCCCGGCACGGCTCACCAGGTTCCCGACGAGCCGTATCAGGGGCACGTCCTCCAGCTCCACGACCACGACGTTGTACGGCGCCTGTTCCGCGTAGTCGGGCAGCAGCGGCGGATGCGGCACGACGTACGACCACACACGTCCGCGCCCCGAGACCGGCCGCCACTCGCTCGCGAAGGACTGGCAGTGCGGGCAGCAGGGCCGGGGCGGGAAGCGGGCCTCGCCGCAGTCGGCGCAGGCCTGGACCCGCAGCTCGCCGCGGGCGGCGTACTCCCAGAAGGGGGCGCCGTCGGTGTCGGTGACGGGATTCAGCATGAGCTCACCTCAACTCCTCAGCAGCAGAGCGGACGTCGGAACGCCTTCACCGGCCGTCACCAGACAGGTGGCGGCCCCCGGAACCTGCGCGGTACTGCTGCCGCGCAGCTGCCTCACCCCTTCGTTGATGAGGTTGAAGCCGTGCACATAGGCCTCGGAGAGCCCGCCGCCCGCGGTGTTGACGGGCAGCCGCCCGCCGATCTCCAGGGCGCCCTGCTCGGTGAAGGCCCCGCCCTCGCCCCTCCCGCAGAAGCCGTATCCCTCCAGGGACAGGGGTATCAGGGCCGTGAACGCGTCGTAGATCTGCGCCACGTCCACGTCCTCGGGCGTGAAGTCGGCGTGCTTCCACAGGTGCCGGGCGGCGGTCCAGGCGGGCCCGGTGAGCGGGTCGTCGTTCCAGTAGTTGACCATGCCGTGGTGCTGGGCGGGCAGCCCCTGGGCGGCGGAGTGGACGTAGACCGGGGTCCGGCGGCAGTCCCGGGCACGCTCTCGGCTCACGACCACACAGGCGAGGGCGCCGTCCGTCTCCAGGCAGTTGTCGAAGAGGCAGAGCGGCTCGCTGATCCACCGCGAGGTCATGTACATCTCGCGGGTCAGCGGCCGTTCGTACATCATGGCGGCGGGATTCTGGTTGGCCCGGTTCCGGCAGGCGAGGGCGACGTTGAACAGATGGTCGCGGGTCGCCCCGTACTCGTGCATGTAGCGACGGGTGAGCATGGCGATCTCGTCGGCGGGCCGCAGCAGCCCGAAGGGCCTGGTCCACTGGGCCGGAGTGGGCAGCTGGACCGCGGTGTTGGTCCAGGGCCGCGCCCCGCTGCCCCGCTTCCTCGACCGCCAGGCGACGCCGACGGTGGCCTGCCCGGCGGCGATGGCGGCGGCGAGGTGGGCGACGGTCGCGCAGGATCCGCCGCCCCCGTACCCCACCTTGCTGAAGAAGGTGAGGTCCCCGAACCCGACGGCCTTCGCCAGCTCCACCTCGTCGGTCTCCTCCATGGTGTAGGAGGCGACGGCGTCGACCTCGTCCGGGGCGATCCCGGCGTCGTCGAGCGCCGTGAGGACGGCCCGGCAGGCGAGCGTCCTCTCGTCCTCGGGCAGCCGCTTGGCGAAGGCGGTCTGCCCGATTCCGACGATGGCGGTGGCGTCTTTCAACCCCGGTCCTGCCATGGTGCGCACACCTCCGCGAGGTCATCCTGCGCTGACAGCCCGTCAGGTTACAGCTAATCTGACGGACAGTCAGCTCTGTGTGTGGGGGAGGCCTGCTGTGAGCGATTGGGGAACCATTCCTCGTCTGGTGCGGACGGCGGCGGAGCGGTACGCGGACACCGAGGCGGTGGTCGAGGGGCGTACGCGGATCACCTACGCCGAACTGGGCGCCCGGGTGGAGCGCGCGGCGGCGGCCTGCATCGCGAGCGGCGTGCGCAGGGGCGACCGGGTGGCGATCTGGTCCCCCAACTCCCTGGACTGGATCGTCGCGGCGCTGGGCGCGGTCTCGGCGGGAGCGGTGCTCGTGCCGTTGAACACCCGCTTCAAGGGGGCCGAGGCGGCGGACGTGCTGCGCCGCAGCGGGACCCGGCTGCTGTTCGTGACGGGCACGTTCCTGGGCACCTCGTACGTGGCCTCGCTGCGGCGGGCGGCGGGAGACCCGGACGGCTCCGGCCGCCCGCTGCCCGGGCTGCCGGCGCTGGAGCAGGTGGTGGTGCTGTCGGACGACGCCCCCCGGGACTTCCGCACCTGGAAGGACTTCCTGGCGGGCGGGGAGGGGGTGGGGGAGGCCGAGGTGCGCCACCGCGAGGGGACGCTGGCCGGCCACTGTCTGTCGGACATCGTCTTCACCTCGGGCACGACGGGCCGGCCCAAGGGCGCGATGATCACGCACGAGCAGACCCTGACGGCGTACGACATCTGGGCGGACCTGGCGGGCCTGCGCACCACGGACCGCTATCTGATCGTCAACCCCTTCTTCCACACCTTCGGCTACAAGGCCGGGGTGATCGCCTGTCTGATGCGCGGGGCGACGATGATCCCGCAGCCGGTGTTCAACGTGGACACGGCGCTGGCGAACATCGCGGCGGAACGGGTGTCGGTGCTGCCCGGCCCGCCGACGCTGCACCAGTCGCTCCTGGACCACGCGTCCCGCGACGCGCACGATCTCTCCGCCCTGCGCCTGGTGGTGACGGGCGCGGCGGTGGTGCCGCTGCGGCTGGTGGAGCGCCTGCGCGGCGAACTGGGCGTGGAGACGGTCCTGACCGCGTACGGCCTCTCCGAGGCGAGCGGCATCGTCACGATGTGCCGCCGCGGCGACGACCCGTCGCTGATCGCCTCCACCTCCGGCCGGGCGATCCCCGGTACGGAGGTGAGGGTGGCCGGACCCCGGGGCACACCGGTGCCGCCCGGCACCCCCGGCGAGGTGCTGGTCCGCGGCTTCAACGTCATGCGGGGCTACTACGAGGACCCGGCGGCCACGGACGAGGTGATCTCGGCGGACGGCTGGCTGAGCACCGGCGACGTGGGTGTGCTGGACGAGGCGGGCAACCTGCGCATCACGGACCGCCTGAAGGACATGTTCATCGTCGGCGGCTTCAACGCGTACCCGGCGGAGATAGAGCAACTGCTGGGCATCCACCCGGATGTGGCCGACGTCGCGGTGATCGGCATACCCGACGCCCGCCTCGGAGAGGTCGGCAGCGCGTACGTGGTGCGCAGGGCGGGCGCGGTCCTGACCGCCGACGACCTCATCGCCTGGGCGCGGCGGGAGATGGCGAACTACAAGGTGCCCAGGGCGGTGGAGTTCGTGACCGAGCTGCCGCGCAACGCGAGCGGGAAGGTGGTCAAGGGGGAGCTGCGGGCGCGGGCGGGCCGCCGGCCCTGAGCCGCGTCACCCTCGCACGGCCGAAGGCCCCCGGAGGGAAGAGAGGACGGTCCCCTTCCGGACGGGGGCACGGAACCGCCCGCGGGAGCGGTCAGTTCTCGAGGCCGATCAGCACGGCGGCGCCGGCGACGGCCGCTGAGCACAGCGCCGTGCACACCATGCCCCGGCCGGCCCCGGCCGTCACCTCCGGTGGAAGCGGCGCCCTCCGGAGAAGGCCGGTTGACCGGCTTCGGCGGCGAGGGCAGGTCGGTGCGGGTGGCGCTGTGGCAAGGCCCCCGGACACGCCTCGGCCGCGACGGCTCCCCCTCCGCGCCGCCGCGGCCGATCCCCCGTCGTGCTGTGAGGGCGTTACGCCTTCTCGGAACCGGCGTGGTTCTCCAGGGTCTTGAGGATGTCCTTCTGCGCGAGACCGGCGTGGTTCTCGAGCGGCTTGATGGTCTCGCTCTCCGTGGTGCTCCCCGCGTGGTTCTCCAGGGGCTTGACCGTGGAGCCGTCGTCCGGGCTGCCGGCGTGGTTCTCCAGGGTGGTGATCTCGTTCTTCTGCGAGGTCTCGCTCATCGTCGGCAACTTTCTGTCGAGCGTCCTAGAAGGATGATGGGCCCGTCCGGCAGCTCCCCCGAGGTGCCGCCGGACGGGCTTCAAGGCCGTTCACCTTAACGGTGCGACCAGTGCCGTTGCCGCCTGCCCCCCGACGCGACGGTCTGGCACCAATGAGGATGGCGATCGGCGATAAACAAAAAATGAACGCTGCGTCCTGCGGCTCCGTCAGGCCGTGGCGGCGGGGCGCAGGAGGGCCTTCACCTCTTCGGCTTCGGCCGCGCCGAACTGCTCGTGGACGTTGAGAGCCTCGCTCCAGCACGCCCTCGCCCGGTCGGTCTGCCCGAGCCGGTTGAGCGCCTGGCCCAGTGCCGTCAGCACGTTGGCCCGCATCCAATCACCTCCGATGACGTGGAGGGCAAGAGCCTGCTCGGCATGGCGTGCCGCAAGCGCGTGCTGCCCGCCGGCGAGATGTGCCTCGGCGATACGGAAGTTGGCCGTGCCCTCCCAGAGGCGCTGCCGGTTCTCCTGGAACAGCCGGAGCGACTCGTGGAGTTGCTCCAGCGCCTCGGGGGCCCGGTCGGCGGCGCTGAGCGCGATACCGAGGGCGAGCCGCGCATTGGCGACACGGAGCGTCAGCCCGAGCTGGTCGTAGATGGCCAGTCCCCTGCGGGCCAGTTCGGCAGCGCTGTCCAGCCGCCCCAGTTTCACGTGGATACGGGACAGATTGCACAGGGCGCTGGCCTCGCCCGGGAGGTTTCCGTCGGCGCGGTAGTTCGTGATCGCCTCTTGGAGGTGCTTCTCGCCGTCGTCGTTGCGTCCCTGGTAAAGGGCGATGATCCCGCGGTCGTTGGGGGCCCAGCAGCAGGGCGCGAGATCGCCCGCGGCCTGCGCCAGCAAGGTGGCCAGGCGGGCCTCTTCGTCGGCCTGGGCGAACCTGTCGGAGACCAGGAGCGCGTTGGTCAGCGCGGTACGGGCCCGGCCCTCGGCCCGGCTGTCGCCCGCCTCATGGGCCATGTCGCGCAGGGCCGCGGCGGTGGCCTCGTACTGGTACGAGTTCGCGCCCGACTCCGTGAGGTCCTTGGCCACCCACAGAAGGTCGACGGCACGCCTCAGCATGCCGTTCCCCGCGCTCTGGCGAACACAGGCCAGCAGGCAGTCTCCTTCCGCGTGCAGCCAGTCGACCGCGGCCTTCGAGCGGGTGAACGCCAGGCCCGGGTGGCGCGTGCCCTCCAGGTGATCCACCAGCCGGTCCCCCGGCCGCTCGATCGCATAGACCCGGGCCGCCGTGGCCAGGTAGAAGTCCAGCAACCGGGACATCGCGGCCTCCCGCTCACCGGGCAGCCGCTCGTCCCGCTCCGCGCACGCACGCGCGTAGAGCCGGACCAGGTCGTGGAAGCGGTAGCGCCCCGGCGCAGCCGACTCCAGCAGCGACGTGTCGACGAGGGACTCCAGCAGGTCCTCCGTCTCTTCCGGCGGAAGGTCCAGGACCGCCGCGGCCGCGGCCAGGGACATGTCCGGGCCGTCGGCCAGGCCGAGCAGGCGGAACGCGCGGGCCTGGGCCGGCTCCAGCTGGCCGTAGCCCAGCTCGAAGGTGGCCTTCACGGCCAGGTCGCCGGCCTGGAGTTCATCCAGGCGGCGCCGCTCGTCCGCCAGCTTGGCGGCGAGGACCGACACCGTCCAGGTGCGCCGCGCCGCGAGCCGGGACGCCGCGATGCGGATCGCCAGGGGCAGGAAGCCGCACGCCGCCACCACGTCCAGCGCCGCCTCCCGCTCCGCCGCCACCCGCTCCTCGCCCACGATCTTCGTGAACAGGGCGAGGGCCTCGTCGGGGGACATCACGTCCAGGTCGACCAGGTGGGCCCCGGCCAGGTCCACCATCCGGACCCGGGAGGTCACGAGGGCCGCGCAGCCCTCCGTGCCCGGCAGCAGGGGCCGTACCTGGGCCGCGTCCCTGGCGTTGTCCAGCAGGACCAGGACCCGGCGGCCGTCCAGCACCGAGCGGTACAGGGCCGCGCGCTCCTCCAGGCTGTCCGGGATCGCCGAGTCCGCCGTGCCCAGGGCGCGCAGGAACGAGCCGAGCACCGTCTCCGGTTCGGCCGCGCGCGGCCCGGCCCCCTGCAGGTCCACGTACAGCTGCCCGTCCGGGAAGGCCGGACGGGCCCGGTGCGCGATGTGGACGGCCAGCGTCGTCTTGCCCACGCCCCCGATCCCGGCCAGCGCCGAGACCGCCATCACCCGGCCCTCCGCCGCCGCCTCCGAAGCGGACGCCAGCACCTCGCTCAGCTCGGAGACGAACGCGGCACGTCCCGTGAAGTCGGGCACGGACGCCGGGAGCTGGGCGGGGCGCACCTGGACCACCGAGGGTTCCGCCACCGGGGCGGAGGGCTCCGCGAGTGCCGGGTCCGCCTGGAGGATGCGCTGCTGCAGTTCCCGCAGGCCCGGCCGCGGGTCCACCCCCAGCTCCTCCGCCAGCAGGCGCCGGGTGTCCGCGTACACCGCCAGCGCCTCCGCCTGGCGGCCGCTGCGGTACAGCGCCAGCATGAGCAGTTCACGCAGGCGCTCACGGAGGGGGTGCGCCGCGGTCAGCGCGGTCAGCTCGGAGACCGCCTCCGCGTGACAGCCCTGCTCCAGGTCCATGTCGAGGCGGGATTCGAGGAGCTGGAGACGCCACTCCTCCAGACGGACCCGTTGGGCGTCGGCGTAGGGGCCGGGCACGCCTGCCAGGGGTTCGCCGTCCCACTGGCCCAGGGCCCGTTTCAGCAGGTCACGCGCATGACACAGATCCCCTGCACTGCGCGCCTTCTCCGCCTCGGCCGCCAGTTCCTGTGCCACCGCCAGGTCCAGCGCGCCCTCGCGCGGCGCGCGCACGGCGTAGCCGCCCGACTCGCTGACCAGGACCCCGGGGTCCAGCACCTTGCGCAGCCGCGAGGCGTACGTCCGCAGTGCCGCCAGTGCCTGGGACGGCGGTTCGGTGCCCCACAGCGCGTCGATCAGTTCCGCCGCCGTCGCCGTACGGCCCTCGCGCAGCAGCAGGGCGGCCAGCAGGGCGCGCTGTTGCGGGGAGCCGGTGTTCAGCGTCTCCTCGCCGCGCCAGGCCCGCACCGGACCGAGCACGCCGAAGCGCAACGTCGCCGGCGCCGCGACGGCCGCGGAGCCGGGACGCCGCTGCTCAGGCACTCGCGGTCCACCGTCCATGCGTTCGCCCCCCTAGGCATCACGAACAACTCCGTCAGTTTGCCTTGTTCAGGGCGGTTGCGTCAGCCGTGGGAGACGCCGATCACAGACCGGTACACCTCAGTACACAAGGTCCTCACACGGTCTTTGCACAGAGTCGGCCGACGCCACTAGCTGACGGGTCGTCAGATCGGCGCTACGGTGAGCGCCATGGACACCCAGAGCGACTTCCCCCGGATCATTTCCGTGGACGACCACACGGTGGAGCCCGCGCACGTCTGGCAGGACCGGCTTCCGAAGAGGTACCTCGACACCGGGCCACGGATCGTCCGCGCCCCGCTGAAGGACATGACCTTCCTGGGCGGGCGGTTCAACCCCGTCATGGGTGAGCCGGGGGACGAGGGGCCCCTGGGCGACTGGTGGGTCTACGAGGATCTGCACCGGCCCCTGACCCGGCTCGACACCGCCGTCGGCTACAGCAGGGACGACATCAAGCTGGAGGTCATCACCTACGGGCAGATGAGGGCGGGCTCGTACGACGTCCCCCGGCGCCTGGCCGACATGGACGTCAACCACGTCCAGTCCGCCCTCTGCTTCCCCACCTTCCCCCGCTTCTGCGGCCAGACCTTCACCGAGGCCCGGGACCGGGAGCTCGCGCTGCTCTGCGTCCGCGCCTACAACGACTGGATGGTGGAGGAATGGTGCGGGCCCGAGGCGCACGGGCGGCTCATCCCGCTGACCCTCATCCCCCTGTGGGACGCCGAGCTGGCCGCGGCGGAGGTGCGGCGCAACGCGGCCCGCGGGGTCCGGGCCGTCGCCTTCTCCGAGATACCCCCGCACCTGGGCCTCCCCTCCGTCCACACCGACGACTGGGACCCGTTCCTCGCGGCCTGCGACGAGACCGGCACGGTCGTCGCCATGCACATCGGCTCCAGCAGCCGGATGCCCTCCACCTCCGCCGACGCCCCGCCCGCCGTCGGCTCCACCATCACCTTCGCCAACTGCTGCTTCTCGATGGTGGACTGGCTGATGAGCGGGAAGTTCGAGCGCTTCCCGAACCTGCGGATCATGTACGCCGAGGGGCAGATCGGCTGGATCCCGTACATCCTGGAGCGCGCGGACGTGGTCTGGGAGGAGAACCGGGGCTGGGGCGGGGTCGCCGAGAAGGTCCACCGGCCGCCGTCCGAGCTGTTCGCCGGGCACGTCTACGGCTGCTTCTTCGACGACGCCTTCGGGCTCAGGAACCTCGACTCCATCGGCGTCGGCAACGTCCTGTACGAGACCGACTACCCGCACTCCGACTCCACCTGGCCGAAGTCCCGCGAGGTCGGCGAGGCCCAGATGGGCCACCTGCCGGCGGACGTCGTGGAGCGGATCGTGCGGGGGAACGCGATCGAGCTGCTGGGGCTGAGCGAGGACGGGCTCTGGCAGGGGTCCCGGTGAGCCGCCTGGCCTACGGCGTCCAGCTGCCCGTGCAGTCCCAGAGCACCCTCTACACGGAGGGCTGGGAGGCCGCCGCCGGGCCCGCCGACCTGGTCGGGATCGCGCGGGCGGTGGAGCGGGCCGGGTTCGACTACCTCGCCGCCTGCGACCACGTGGCCGTCCCGCGCCGGCTGGCCCCGGCGATGAGCACGGTCTGGTACGACCCCGTCGCCACCCTCGCGCACCTCGCCGCCGTGACCGAGCGCGTCCGGCTGCTCAGCCATGTGGCCGTCGTCGGGCTGCGCCACCCCCTGGTCACCGCCAAGCAGTACGCCACCCTCGACCATCTCTCCGGCGGCCGGCTCGTCCTCGGCGTGGGGGCCGGGCACGTCCGCGAGGAATTCGAGGTCCTCCAGGTGGACTTCGAGCGGCGCGGGGCGGTCCTGGACGAGGCGATCGACGCGCTGCGGGCCGCCCTCGGGCCCGAGGAGTTCCCCGAGCACCACGGCAAGCTGTACGACTTCGCCGACCTGGGGCAGCGGCCCCGGCCCGCGCAGGAGCACGTCCCGATCTGGGTCGGGGGCTCCTCGCCCGCCGCCGTCCGCCGCGCCGCGCTCAAGGGGGACGGCTGGCTGCCGCAGGGGGATCCACGGGACCGGCTGCCCGGCCAGATCGCTCGGCTGCGGCGGCTGAGGGAGGAGCACGGCATCGAGGGGCCCCTCACGATCGGCGCCATCACCGAGCCCCTGTACGTCGGACAGGCCGGCTGGGAGGTCGGGCGGCGCACCCTCACCGGGGCGCCCGAGCGGATCGCCGAGTCGCTGCGGGCGTACCGCGCGATGGGCGTGCACCAGATCCAGGTGCGGTTCCGCAGCCGGAACCGCAGTGAACTCATCGACCAGATCGGCGTTTTCGGGGCCGAGGTCGCGCCCCGACTGGACTGAGGAGCGGGCATGGGCAAGCTGGACGGGCGGGTCGTCGTCATCACCGGGGCGGCACGCGGACAGGGCGAGCAGGAGGCGCGGCTCTTCCGGCAGGAGGGCGCGCGGGTCGTGGTCGCGGACGTGCTGGACGACCAGGGGGAGGCCCTCGCCAAGGAGATAGGGGCCCTCTACGTCCATCTCGACGTGGGCTCGGAGGACGGGTGGCGGGAGGCCGTCGCCGCCGTCAAGCAGGCGTACGGGCGTATCGACGGGCTGGTGAACAACGCGGGCATCCTGCGCTTCAACGCCCTGGTGGACACCCCGCTGGACGAGTTCATGCAGGTCGTGCAGGTCAACCAGGTCGGCTGCTTCCTGGGGATGAAGACCGTCGCACCGGAGATGGCGGACGGTGGGACCATCGTCAACACCGCTTCCTACACCGCGCTCACCGGGATGGCGGCCGTGGGGACCTACACCGCCACCAAACACGCCGTGCTCGGGCTGACCCGGGTGGCCGCGCTGGAGCTGGCGGGCAGGCGGATCCGGGTCAACGCGGTCTGCCCGGGCGCCATCGACACCCCGATGTCCAACCCGGCCCGGCTGGACCCGGACGCGGACCCGGAGGAGATGAGCCGGGCCCTGGACGAGCTGTACCGCAAGCTCGTGCCGCTGGGCCGGGTCGGACAGCCGGCGGAGGTGGCCCGGCTGGCCCTCTTCCTGACCTCGGACGACTCCTCGTACATCACCGGGCAGCCGTTCGTGATCGACGGCGGATGGCTCGCGGGGGTCAGTGTCATCTGACGCGGCGTCAGCTATTGACGGTCACGGCGGCCGGTGCGACAGTCGGCCAATCAACAGGATCTGACGGTACGTCAGAAATACTCCGGGACGGTGGACCGCCGTGGAATTCGGGCTCTTTGTACAGGGATATGTGGGCAAGCGCGCCGAGACCGACCCGCTGGCCGAGCACAAGGCACTGATGGAGGAGACCGAGTACGTCATCCAGGCGGACAGGTCCGGCTTCAAGTACGCCTGGGCCTCCGAGCACCACTTCCTGGAGGAGTACTCGCACCTCTCCGCCAACGACGTCTTCCTCGGCTACCTCGCCCACGCGACCGAGCGGATCCACCTGGGCTCCGGGATCTTCAACCCGCTCGCCCAGGTCAACCATCCGGTGAAGGTCGCCGAGAAGGTCGCCATGCTGGACCACCTCAGCGAGGGACGCTTCGAGTTCGGCAGCGGCCGGGGCGCCGGCAGCCACGAGATCCTCGGCTTCCTGCCCGGCATCACCGACATGAACCACACGAAGGAGATCTGGGAGGAGACCATCGCCGAGTTCCCGAAGATGTGGCTCCAGGACGAGTACGCCGGCTTCCAGGGCAAGCACTGGCAGCTGCCGCCGCGCAAGGTCCTCCCGAAGCCGTACGGGAAGTCGCATCCGGCGATGTGGTACGCGGCCGGGTCGCCGCCGTCGTACGCCATGGCCGCGAAGAAGGGGCTCGGCGTCCTCGGCTTCAGCATCCAGAAGGTCTCCGACATGGAGTGGGTGCTGGAGCAGTACAAGACGGCGGTCGTGAACGCCGAGCCGGTCGGGGACTTCGTCAACGACAACGTGATGGTGACGACCACGGCGATCTGCGCACCGACGCACGCCGAGGCGATCGAGATCGCCGTGAACGGCGGGCTGCACTACCTGCCCTCGCTGGTGTTCCGGTACCACGACACCTTCCCCCGGCCGGAGGGCTTCCCCGAGTGGCCCGAGACGCTGCCCCGGTACACGCCGGAGTTCGTGGAGCTGCTCATCGAGGAGGAGCTGCTGATCTGCGGGGACCCGGACGAGGTGCTGCGGCAGTGCAAACGGTGGGAGCAGGCCGGGGCGGATCAGCTGAGCTTCGGGCTGCCGGTGGGGGTGCCGAAGGAGGAGACGCTGCAGACGATCCGGCTGATCGGGGAGCACGTGATCCCCAAGATCGACACGGATCCCGTTCACCGGACCTCGCGGTTCCGGGCGGCCGTCTAGCCACTGCCGGCGGCTGCGGGCCGGCTGCGGTGGCCCGCGCGGTTCCCTCGCCCCTCAGGGAGTTCGACGCACCTGCGCTGAAAAGGAGCCCTCTGTGCTCGATCACCTCATCAAGGGCGTCACCGTCGTGGACGGCACCGGTGCGCCCGCCTTCACCGCCGACGTCGGCATACGCGGTGGGCGTCTCGCCGTCGTCGGCAAGGTCACCGAGGACGCCCGCACGGCCGAGGACGCCGACGGCCTCGTCCTCGCCCCCGGCTTCGTCGACCCGCACACCCACTACGACGCCCAGCTCTTCTGGGACCCGTACGCCACTCCCTCCCTCAACCACGGGGTGACCACCGTCGCCGCCGGGAACTGCGGGTTCACGCTCGCCCCGCTCCACCCCGACCGTCCCGAGGACGCCGACTACACCCGGCGGATGATGTCCAAGGTGGAGGGCATGTCCCTGGTCGCCCTGGAGCAGGGGGCGCCGTGGAGCTGGCACTCCTTCGGGGAGTACCTGGACGCCCTGGAGGGGCGGATCGCGGTCAACGCCGGGTTCATGGTGGGGCACTGTGCGCTGCGGCGGTATGCCATGGGGCCCGGGGCGGTCGGCGGGCAGCCGAGCGGCGAGCAGCTCCGGCAGATGCTCCGGCTGTTCCACGAGGCCATGGACGCCGGCGCCTGGGGGCTGTCCACCACCCAGTCCAGTACGCACTCCGACGGCGACGGGCAGCCCGTGGCCTCCCGGCACGCCCGGCCGGAGGAGCTGCTGGCCCTGGCCCGGGCCGTCGGGGAGCACGAGGGCACGCAGATCGAGGCGATCGTCGCCGGCTGCCTGGACCAGTTCAGCGACGCCGAGATCGATCTGTTCGCGGAGATGAGCGCGGCGGCGGGACGGCCCCTGAACTGGAACGTCCTGACCATCGACGCGGCCGTTCCCGAGCGGGTGCCGCGGCAGCTGAGCGCCGGCGAGCGGGCGCGGAAGGCGGGCGGGCGCGTGGTGGCGCTCACCATGCCGATCCTCACCCCGATGAACATGTCCCTGGGGACCTTCTGCGCCCTCAACCTCATCCCCGGGTGGGGACCGGTCCTCGGACTGCCCGTGCCCGAGCGGATCGCCAGGCTCCGCGACCCCGGGGTCCGGAGCGAGATGCTGCGGCGGGCCACCTCGAAGGAGGCGGGCGTCTTCCGGCGGCTCGCCGATTTCGGGCGGTACGTCATCGGGGACACGTACAGCGAGGCCAACCGCGGGCTCACCGGCCGGGTCGTCCGGGACATCGCCGCCGAGCGCGGGCAGGACCCCTTCGGCTGCCTGGTGGAGATCTGCGCCAACGACGAGCTGCGTACGGTCCTGTGGCCGATGCCCAGCGACAACGACCCCGCCTCCTGGGCCCTGCGCGCCGAGACCTGGCAGCACGAGGACGTGCTGCTCGGCGGCTCGGACGCGGGCGCGCACCTGGACCGGATGTGCGGGGCGCCGTACACCACCCGGTTCCTCGGGGACTGTCTGCGCGGCCGGAAGCTGGTCGGCCTGGAGCAGGCGGTGAAGATGCTGACCGACGACCCGGCGCGGCTCTTCGGGCTGCGCGAGCGCGGCCGGATCCGGGAGGGCTGGCACGCCGACCTGGTCCTCTTCGACCCGGAGCGGATCGACGCCGGCCAGGCCACCCTGGTGCACGACCTGCCGGGTGACAGCCCCAGGCTGGACTCCAGGGCGCTCGGCGTGCGGGCCGTCTGGGTCAACGGCGTCGAGGCGATCCGGGACGACGTGGTGAGCGGGGCGGTACCCGGCAGGGTGCTGCGCTCCGGCCGGGACACCGGGACGGTGAGCACCAGGTGACGGACGGACAGCGGCTGTTCATCGGGGGCGAGTGGACCGAGCCGGACGCCGGGTACTACCCGGTGGTCGACCCGGCCACCGAGGAGACGGTGGGGCAGGCGCCGGAGGCCTCCGTGGCGCAGGCGGAGGCCGCCTGCGCGGCGGCCCGGGAGGCGTTCGGGCCGTGGTCGCGTACGGCGCCGCAGGAGCGGGCGGCGGTGCTCGGGCGGGCGGCGGACATCATCGCCGGCCGGTTCGGGCCGTACGCCGAACTGGCCCGGGCGGAGACCGGCGCCACCACCGGGACGGCGCGGGCGATGCAGGTCGGGGTGGCAGTGGCCCGTTTCCGGCGGTACGCGCGCGTGGAGCCGGCCGAGTGGGCGATCCCGCCGCAGATCAACGAGGCCGGGCCGATGGGCGGGGCGGCCGTGATGGGGGCGCTGGCCGTGCGCCAGCCCGTCGGGGTCGTCACCTGCATCACCTCCTACAACAACCCGTGGGCGAACCCGGTGGGCAAGGTCGCCCCCGCACTGGCGATGGGCAACACGGTGGTCGTGAAACCGGCCCCGCAGGACCCGCTGTCCGTCTACCGGATGGCGCAGGCGCTGGAGGAGGCGGGCGCACCGGCCGGTGTGGTGAACGTGGTCTCCGCCCGCTCCACCGAGGTCGGCGAGGCTGCCGTCGCCTCCCCCGACGTCGACATGGTGAGCTTCACCGGATCCACCGCCGTCGGCCGGCGTATCGCCGAGGTGTGCGGGCGGGACATGAAGCGCCAGTTGATGGAGCTGGGCGGCAAGGGCGCGGCCCTGGTCTTCGACGACGCCGACCTCGCGTCGGCGGTGGCCGGGATCGGGACGACGTTCTCCTTCTACAGCGGGCAGATCTGCACGGCGCCGACCCGGGTGCTGGCGCAGCGGGGGGTGTACGACCGGCTCGTCGAGCAACTGGCCGCTTATGCGAGGAGGTTGAAGGTCGGTGACCCGAGGGAGCCGGACACCGTCGTGGGGCCGCTGATCTCCGCCGAGCACCGGGCGCGGGTGGAGTCGTACATCGAGCTGGGACGCAAGGAAGGGGCGACGGTGGTCACCGGCGGTGAACGCCCGCCGCTGGAAAGGGGATTCCACGTCGCCCCGGCCCTGCTGGCCGACTGCACCGACGACATGCGGGTGGCGCGGGAGGAGATCTTCGGGCCGGTGGTGTCGGTCATCCCCTTCGACGAGGAGGACGAGGGCGTGGCCCGCGCCAACGACTCCGACTACGGCCTGATCGACTACGTCTGGTCGGGCGACGTGGCCCGGGCCTTCCGGGTGGCCCGGCGGCTGCGGGCCGGCGGCGTGGGCGTCAACACGGTCGGCCGCAACATGGAGGCGCCCTTCGGCGGCTTCAAGCAGAGCGGGGTCGGCCGGGACGTGGGCTCCTACGCCCTGCACGCCTACAGCGAGGTGCAGTCGATCGTGTGGCCGGGGTGAGCGGCCTCAGTCCGCCAGATCCACCCGCACCGTCAGCAGATCGGTGCCGAACGCCCGCACGGCCGCGCTGTTGAAGCGGGGCAGGGCGCGCAGCCGGGCCACGGCGTCGTCCTCCGGAAGGAGGAGGGCGGTGCCGTGGTGCCAGCGCCCGCCGATGCGGACACGGACCTTCGGGTCGGCCTGGATGTTGCGCACGTACTGCGACTTGAACCCGAACTCCGAGACGATCCAGAAGGAGTCGCCGACCCGTCGCCCGCCCACCGGCGTGGGCCGGGGCAGGCCGGAGGAGCGGCCGGTGGTCTCCAGGAGGGTCTGGAACGGCAGGCGCCGGTTCAGCGGGTTGGCAAGATGACGCTGGAAGCGGGTGACGATCCGCTGCTTGAGGCCGGCCTGGGACGACATGTCTGGGACTCTCCTGATCTGCTGAGATCCTGCACGGGCGCGCACCGCCCGGATGCCGCCGGCGGATGCTGTGGCAGCCCTGTGGGGGCTGTGTGCTTCGCGGACGGGTGTACGAGAGGCGCGTGTTAGCCTCCCCCGCGTTCATGATCTATCGCAACGGGGGAACGTGATGGGCGCGTCTTCGGACGGCTACACGGTCAAGTCAGGTGTGTCCGGGCAGGCGAAGGAACTGGACGGCGCCGGCGAGGACGCGGGACACATCAGCAGGGCGATCAGCCCCGTCATGTGCTACACGCAGGACGCTCTGGGCGGCTCCGAGGCGAGCGAGGCGTTCAACGCGTTCGCCGCTGCCTGGGAGGCGGAAGCGTCCACGCTGGAATCGGCGCTGCACGAACTCGCGGACAAGGTCCGCCTCTCCAAGGGGGCGTACGGCGGGGCCGACCACGCCGCGGCGACGCGGACCGAGGCCGTGCCCGTCGGCGGGAACGGCGTCACCACCATGCCGGCCCACGCCGACCGCCCGTCGGCCCTGTCGAGCTACTGAGGGCCGGCCGATGACGGGATTCCTCATCCCCCTGAACCCCCTGAGCCTCCTGGACTCCCCGGCCGGCCGCCGTTCCTGGCTGGCCGATCTGTGCCGGAGCATCCCCAAGGCCGGGTCCAAGAACGACCTGCTGGACCAGATCGACGGCGCGCTCCTCGTCTCCGCACCGGTGGGCGACACGGCCACCCTCGAATCGCTGGGCAAGAGCTACCGCGGCCAGGTCGACAAGGCCGGGGACGTGCACGACCGCGCGGACAAGGTGGCCCGCAAGGGGCTGCCGGAGGTCTGGGTCGGCGACACCAGCGTCCTGGCCTCCGACGCGGTGGGCGCCGCCGCCCGGGCCGCGACAAAGATGGCCGAGGCGTTCCAGGGCGGCGCGAAGGCACTGCTCACGCTGGCCGACGCGCTCGGACACGCACAGAAGCAGGATGCCGACGGCCGCGCCAGGATGCAGCAGGCCAAGCAGCAACTCGGCCCCAAGGACAGCTTCTTCGACCTCGGCCGCCTGATCGAGACCGACGAGGAGAAGGCCGAGGAGAAGAAGGCCCTCGCCGCGGCCCGGACCGTCGCCACGGACGGGGCCGGGCTGATGCACAAGGCCGCCGTCGCCGCGGACGACGCCGTGCGCGCAGCGGCCCGGGACCTGAACAAGTGGGCGGCCGAGGCACGCGCCGGGAAGATGCACACGGGCCGGCTGACCTCGGTGGACCGGCTGATGCTGGCCGACACCAGCGGCAAGGCCGGTGCGGCCGACTACAACGAGATCCTCAGCGCCAACGACCTGGAGCGCTCCGGCCGGGCCATGGACAGGCTCTCCCCGGCCGACCGGGCCCGGATGGACGGCCTCCTGGCGAACGCGAAGTCGCCGCAGGAGAAGGCGTACCTCATGAAGGCCCTCGCCGCCGGCCACGGCGTCGACGACATCACGACGTTCGACGGGAAGATCCACGGCAAGGACCCGGCATGGCTGCAGCAGCACCTGACGCCGGTCGTCACCGGGGGCGGCAGTCTGAAGGACGAGGGAACGCGGGGCGACGGCTCCAACGTCAACACCGCCCTGCAGAGTTTCGACGGCCAGCAGTGGGCCCAGGGCGGCGACGGCAGCGAGGGCACCTGCGTGGCCTCGTCCACCGTCACCGCCCGCGCCATGGTCGACCCCGTCTACGCCCTCGGACTCACCGGCGGTCCCAGCGGGCAGGAGAACGACCCGGCGGCCTTCCGGCGGCGCCTGGTGGACGAACAGCACCGGGTGCACCAGGAGGGCCACGGCGGCGCCGGCTGGAACGGCATGGACCTGACCGGCAAGACCGAGGTCGTCAACAAGGAGATCAGTCCGGAGACGGGAAGCTCCTACGCACTGCACGAGGTGCGGGACGCGGACTCCCGGCGCAACGTCCTGCCGGAGATCGAGAAGGCGGTGGCGGACGGCAAGCCGGTGCCCATCGGCGTCGAGGGCTACAACGACCAGGGCGTGCGGTCCGGTCACGCCATGATGATCGTCGGCCAGGAGGGTGACAAGCTGGAGATCTACAACCCGTGGGGCCGGACCACATGGGTCAGCGAAGAGGACTTCGTCAACGGTGGCATGGCGAAGGCCAGCAACAGCGGACTGCCCGACGCGTATGCCGTTCACCTGCCCCAGGACTGAGAAACCCAGGAATCAGCGACCGACCATGACCTCACGTGCACTTCTCCTCGGCCCGGCCGCCCTCGTGTGCCTGCTCGCCCTCACCGGGTGCGGCAAGGACGGCGGAACCGGCGGCACGGCCGGACCCGGCACGCCCGGCACACACGGCGTGACCGCCGAGCCCGGCCCCGGCAGGGCGACCGCCGAATACGGCACCGAGGACCGGACCGTCACCGTCGGGCCGGGCAAGGGGTTCTCCCTCACCGTCCCGTCGTCCCCCAGCTACGGCGAGCACTGGTACCTCACCGACCCGAAGCCGGACGCGGCCGTGCTGAAGTACCGGGGCATGCGGGACCGCTGGAAGGGCGACGACCACCTCGACGGCGGCACCACGGGCACCCAGTCCTTCGATTTCACCGCCCTGGCGCACGGCAGGGCCACGGTACGGCTGCTGCACTGCCCGGTGAACACGTGCACCGGCCCCGGCCCCGACGACCGTCCCACCCTGGCCGCCACCCCCGGCGGCACGGTGTCCCCGTCGCCGTACCCCACGGCCACCGGCACTCCGGACTCCCACGCCGCCCTCTACGTCTTCACGATCACCGTCCGCTGACCGGACCGGAACCGAGGCCCTCATGCCCCCTGCTCCCGACAGCCGCACCGACGACGAGGTCCTGGCCGCCACCGACGTCGCCGTCCTGCTGCGCTACGGCCTGACCCAGGACGCCTTCCGCACGGCCCTGTTCGGAGACGGCGCCGTGGCGGCCGCGGTCACCCTCGACCGGCTCGGCGTACTGCCGCGCTCGCTGGTGTTCGTCGCCGAGATCGTCCGGGCCGGCGGCCTGGCCTACGCGGCCGGGCTGCCGGAGCCGCTGCCGTCCCCGGGGCCCGCCGCGATCCTGCGGGACTGGCTGAGCGGCGCGGCGCAGACCGCCGTCACCCCGGAGTCCGAGACCCGCGCCGCCCGCTGGCTGGACGCGGTCGCCGAGATCATCGCCCTGCGCCGGGCCACCCGTGAGGGCACTGCCTAGGAAACCCGGTCGGCCAGCCAGCTGCCGTGGAAGCCGAACGGCACCCGGGCCGGCAGGTGGACCGTCGCGACCGGTGGCGCGGCGAGGTCGTCGGCGTCCAGAACGACCAGGTCGCTGCGGTCGGTGGCGGCGTCGTGGACATACGTCAGGAGCCAGCCCGGTCCGCCGGGTGTGTCGTCGGCGGGGGCGAAGGCGGCCTCGCCCGGAGTGCGGCCGGGGCCGAAGTCGTGTGCGGCGACGGCCCCGGAGGACAACTCGTAGCGGACCAGTGAGGTGCCGCTCGTCATGTGCCCGTGCGCGGCGGCGAGGCCGGTCAGCCGGTCGTCGACGCGCGGGAACTCGCCCGGTCGGTCGTCGGCCTGCTCCTCGCGCACCGTTGCGCGCACCGGGTCGACGGTCCACTTCCACAGCACCGCCTGCTGCGCCCGCGTGCCGCCGTCCGCGTCGCGCCGCCACATCTCCGGGTAGCGCATGACGTGCAGCACGATGGTGCCGTCGGGCGCGTCGTAGGCGTTGAGCGTGTGGAAGACGTAGCAGGGGTCGACCGTGAACCACCGGACCTCGCCGTACGGGTCGTCGCGGCGCAGCACACCGAGCCGGGCACCGTATCCGTCGTCCCAGCTGTAGGGCATGGTCCCGCCGGTCAGGGCGAGTTCGACGTCGAGGACGACGGGCAGGTCCATGAAGACGACGTGCCCGGCGGTGAGCGCGAAGTCGTGCAGCATGGTCGGCCCGGGCACCTCCACGGGCCTGCTGATCACCAACTCGCCTGTGGCGTCGGCCCGGTGGTAGGTGAGGCGGTCGGGCTCCAGCATGCCGTAGCCGAAGAAGTGCAGTTCGCCGGTGACCGGGCAGGTCTTCGGGTGGGCCGTCATCGCGGTCCGCAGCCGGCCGCCGAAGTCGTAGGGGCCCTTGGTGCCGAGGTCACGGGTCAGCTCGTAGGGCAGGGCGGTCTCGACCAGGGCCAGGGTGCGGCCGGCGTGCCGGACGACATGGGTGTTGGCCGGGCCGGTGCTGAGGTCCCGGTCGCCCCGGTCGTCGTACATCCCGGCGCCGTCGGTGAACCGGGAGGTGCGCACCCAGCGGTTGCGGTAGGAGGCGGCCCGGCCGTTCTCCAGCCGGACGCCGTGCACCATGCCGTCACCGAAGAACCAGTGCCCGGACGCCGCGTCGGCCGGGTTCGGGCCGTTGCGCAGGTACCAGCCGGCCAGCCCGGGCGGGAGCGTGCCGGTCACCGGCAGGTCGTGCGCGGTGAGTTCCTCGGTGACCGGGGCGTAGTTGCCCAAGAGGTGCCCCGGGTTCATCGGGCGGCCTGTCCGGCCTTGGCCTGGACGTGGGCGACGTAGCGGACGGTGAAGACCATCGGGACGGCGAAGCCGGCGATCTGGACGATCGTCGCGGGCGTCGTGTGGGCGTGCCCGGAGTGGGCGAGCACGGCGAGCACGGCGGCGGTCAGGACGAAGGCGGCGGTCCAGACGGCGGTGATGACGACGTTGACCCGGATGAACGGCTTCAGGTTCCAGAGCTCGCGCGGGGCGGTGCGCTTGGCGATGCCCAGCGTGAACGGCCGCCCGATGGCCAGCGAGACGCCGGCGACGACGGCGAGGGTGCCGGAGGAGAGTGCCGCGGAGTAGTCGTGCACGCCCGAGTGCGGGTCGGCGAAGGCGATGGCCGCGAGGACGGCGAAGAAGGCCGCCGAGCCGGTTTCGATGATGAGTGCGTCGAATCCGGCGCCGGCCCGCTTCTCCCGGGCGGTGATGCCCACGGCGATCACCAGGGCGGCCAGGGCCCCCCACTGCCACTGCCCCGAGGGGATGACGGCGAAGACGATCCACGGCAGGAAGGTGCGCAGGTACGACATGGGGTTCCCCCGGTCATCAGGTGTCTGTTCTGACATGTCAAAACTAGAAGGTCACATCCTGACATGTCAATAGTGGAAGGTAGAAGGTAGGCTGAGGGCATGAGCCTCAAACACGCACTGCTCGGCCTGCTCTCGGAGCGCCCCGCCAGCGGGTACGACCTGCTGAAGCGGTTCGAGACCTCGCTGGCCAACGTCTGGCCGGCGACCCAGAGCCAGATCTACACCGAGCTGACCAGGCTGGCGGGCTCCGGACTGATCACGGTCGCCGCGGAGGGGCCGCGCGGCCGCAAGGAGTACGCGCTCGCCGATGCCGGCCTGGCCGAGCTGCGCCACTGGCTGACCGGGACCACGCCCCAGCGCAACACCCGCAGCGACCTCCTGCTGCGCGTCTTCTTCCTCGGTGTGCTGCCGCCCGAGCAGGCCCGCGTCTATCTGACCGGCCTGGCCGAGATGTCCGCGGCGGAGTACGGGCAGCTGCAGCAGCTCGACGCGGCCATCGACTGGGACGACGACGACCTCTCGGTCCACGGCCGGATCGCGCTGGAGTACGGCCTGCGCTTCAACGCGATGCGCCGGGAGTGGGCCGAGTGGGCCGCCGCGCAGATCAAGCAGCGCCGAGGAACACGGGGTTCGTGAACGCGGCCAGCGACCCCGGAACCGGCCCCAGGGCCGTCTCGTGGCGCACTTCCGCCCGTACGTAGGCCGCGTACGCCGGGGTCGTGCGCCACTCGACGACCCCCTGGCCCGACACCGGCAGCGGATCGCTGGTGAACAGCACGCCCTGGTCGGTGACGAAGCGGACCGAGCAGCGCGGGGCGCCGGACACCTCCAGCCGGACCATGACCGGGGTGTCGCCGGGCACCGCCAGCCGCTCGCCGATGCCGGCCTGCCGGCCCTCCCCGGCGGTGGCCGTGAACGCCAGGGCCACCAGCCGCGACTCGGCCACGTACGAGCGGCCCGCGCGGATGCCCTGCTGGATCGCCTCCCGGGTGAGGTCGTCGGCGAGGACGACCGTCTGGGGCAGTCCGATCACGTCCGGGTCGCGGTGGGCGTCGCTGTTGCCCATCGCCGGCAGCCACCGCCGGTCCCGTCGCACCGAGGCGACGAGCCGGGCGTCCCAGGCGGCCAGCGCGACCTCGTCGTCGGGCGTGTACGGCCCGTTCCACACCTCGGCCGCGTCCGCCTCCCCGAACCCGAACTTCCAGGCGCACCCGACACAGGTGGCGTACGGATGGGCCGGCACGACCAGCCCCCCGGCCTCCCGGATCCGGCGCGCGAAGCGGCCGAAGCGGTCGTCCCGGGCCCGGTACCGCCAGTCGACGAAGGTGCCCGGCTCGGTCCCGAGGGCCAGCACATGCCCGTTCCTGGTGGTGACCTCCTCGCCCAGCAGCACGAGCAGGTCCTCGCCGGCCGCGTCGGCCCAGTGGGCGTGCGAGGAGGTCGTGTTGTGGTCGGAGCTGTTGATGAAGTCCAGGCCGGCCGCACGGGCCAGCGCCGCGATCTCGGCCGGGGTGCGGCGCCCGTCCGAATGCCAGGAGTGCAGATGGCAGTCGCCCCGGTACCAGGCGCGGCCCCGGCCCGCCGCCCGGCCGGGCGGAAACACCGGCCGCGGGGTCCCGCCCGGCTCCCCCGCGGTGAGCGTGACCGTCACCTCGTACGACAGCCCCTGCGGCGCCACCGTGTAGGGGCCGAGGGCGAGGTGCCAGGTGCCGGGGGTGAGCGGGCCGGGCAGATAGCCGGGGGTCGCGTCGTCCGCCCGTACGAAGAACTCGGTCCTGGCCCCGCCCGACCAGCCCCGGAACCCCCGCCCGCCCAGCTCGGTACCGCGCTCGTCGAAGAGACCGATGTCGAGGGCGTTGCCGGGGGTGCCGGCCGGGACGGCGGGCTTGTCGTAGGTGTAGGAGACGTGCAACTCGCGGATGCCGGCCGGCACTTCGACCGGAAGGTAGACATAGTCGGGCGAGCCCGGTGCCAAGGTGCCGCGCAACGTCGTCACACGTCCAACGTAAGCCGACCGGAGGGGTGCGGGACAGTGCCGATTTGCGACTCCGCCGCGCGGGCGCGACAAGCCGCGGCGAACCCGCACCCGCGGTGAGCCCTCACCCACGGCGGTGATCGGCCGGCCCCACCGTCCGCCCGAAGTCCCGACCAGTCGGTATGGACAGTGGCGGCGGCACCGGGTACAGAAGACCCATGCGCATCGCCGTCACGATTTTCCTCACGGACGAGACCATCACCCCCACGCGCCTGGCCCGCGAACTGGAAGCCCGCGGCTACAGCGGCCTGTACCTCCCCGAGCACACCCACATCCCGGTGGAGCGGACCACCCCGTACCCCGCCGGAGGCGATCTGCCGCGCGAGTACGGCCGCACCCTCGACCCCTTCGTCGCGCTCGGCCAGGCCGCGGCCGTGACCGAGCGGCTGGGCCTCGGCACCGGCATCACGCTGGTCGCCCAGCACGACCCGATCGGCCTGGCCAAGCAGATCGCCACCCTCGACCACCTCTCCGGCGGCCGCTTCACCCTCGGCGTCGGCTACGGCTGGAACGTGGAGGAGGCCGCCGACCACGGGGTGGAGTGGCGCACCCGCCGGGACCTGGTCCGGGACCGGATGGGCCTCATGCGGGCGCTGTGGTCCGAGGAGCCGGCGGGATTCGACGGTGAGTTCGGCGGCGTCCGGCCCAGCCTCGCGTTCCCCAAGCCGGTGCAGAAGCCGCGCGGACCGGTCGTCGGCCCCCGCACCCTGGTCGGCGGTGCGGCAGGGCCCAGACTCTTCGCGCACATCGCGGAGTACGCGGACGGCTGGCTGCCGATCGGCGGACGCGGGCTCACCGAGGCGCTGCCCGTGCTGCGGTCCGTCTGGGCGGACGCCGGCCGCGACCCGTCCGCTCTTCAGGTGGTCCCGTACGCGGTCCTGCCCACCCCCGGCAAACTCGCCCACTACGTCGAACTGGGCATCGAGGAGACCGTGGTCCAGCTGCCGTCCGCGGGGGAGTCGGAGGTGCTGCGACTGCTGGACGCGTACTCCCCGTCCTTGTGAGCGAGGGGCCGGCCGGCCCGGGGGCGCGGGGCGGTATCCGTGTGCGGCTCCGCCGCGCGGCCGCGACCGGCCGTGACGAGCCCGCCCCCGGATGCACCGCGGCCCCTCAAAGCCCCCCGACCCCGCCGAACCGGCGGAGCCCCTCCGTATGCTCAAGAGATGACGACTTCCGCGACCTCCGGAACCGGCCCCACCGAGAACTCCATGCGTCGCGCCCTCAAACGTGCCCGGGACGGCGTCGCCCTCGACGTCGCCGAGGCGGCGGTGCTCCTCCAGGCCCGCGGCGAGGCCCTGACCGACCTCGCCGCGTCCGCCGCCCGGGTGCGGGACGCGGGCCTGGAGGCGGCGGGCAGGCCCGGCGTCATCACCTACTCGAAGAGCGTCTTCATCCCCCTCACCCGGCTGTGCCGGGACAAGTGCCACTACTGCACCTTCGTCACCGTCCCCGGCAAGCTGCGCCGGGCGGGCCACGGGATGTTCATGTCCCCGGACGAGGTGCTGGACATCGCCCGCAAGGGCGCCGCCCTCGGCTGCAAGGAAGCCCTCATCACCCTCGGCGACAAGCCCGAGGACCGCTGGCCGGAGGCGCGCGAGTGGCTGGACGCACACGGCTACGACGACACCATCGCCTACGTCCGCGCCATCTCCATCCGCATCCTGGAGGAGACGGGCCTGCTGCCCCACCTCAATCCGGGCGTCATGACCTGGACGGACTTCCAGCGGCTGAAGCCGGTCGCGCCGAGCATGGGCATGATGCTGGAGACCACGGCCACCCGCCTGTGGTCCGAGCCCGGCGGCCCGCACCACGGCTCCCCGGACAAGGAACCGGCCGTACGGCTGCGGGTGCTGGAGGACGCGGGCCGTTCCTCCGTCCCCTTCACCTCCGGCCTGCTGATCGGCATCGGTGAGACGTACGAGGAGCGCGCGGAGTCCCTCTTCGCCCTGCGCAAGGTCTCCCGCGCGTATCACGGCATCCAGGAACTGATCATCCAGAACTTCCGCGCCAAGCCGGACACGGCGATGCGCGGCATGCCGGACGCCGAACTGGACGACCTGGTCGCCACGGTGGCCGTCGCCCGGCACATCATGGGCCCGAGCGGCTGCCTGCAGGCCCCGCCGAACCTCGTCGACTCCGAGTACGAGCGGCTGATCGGCGCCGGCATCGACGACTGGGGCGGGGTGTCGCCCCTGACCATCGACCACGTCAACCCCGAGCGCCCCTGGCCGCAGATCGAGGAACTCACCGAGCGCTCCCGGGCCGCCGGCTTCGCACTGCGCGAACGCCTCTGCGTCTACCCGGAGTTCGTGCAACGCGGCGAACCCTGGCTGGACCCGCGGCTGCGCCCGCACCTGGCCGCGCTCGCCGACCCGGAGACCGGCCTCGCCCTGCCGGACGCGGTGGTCGAGGGACACCCGTGGCAGGAGCCGGAGGAGGCCTTCGTGCCCGCCGGCCGCACGGACCTGCACCGCACGATCGACACCGAGGGCCGCACCGCCGACCGGCGCGACGACTTCGACGAGGTCTACGGCGACTGGGAGGCGCTGCGCGAGGCGGCGGCCCCCGGCATGGCACCCGAGCGCATCGACACGGACGTGCGCCAGGCGCTGCGCACGGCGGCCGACGACCCCACCCGGCTCACGGACGCCGAGGCGCTGGCCCTGCTGCACGCGGACGGCCCGGCGCTGGACGCGCTGTGCCGGGTCGCGGACGACGTGCGCAAGTCGGCGGTGGGCGACGACGTCACCTACATCGTCACCCGCAACATCAACTTCACCAACGTCTGCTACACGGGCTGCCGCTTCTGCGCCTTCGCCCAGCGCCGCACCGACGCGGACGCCTACACCCTCTCCCTGGACCAGGTCGCCGACCGCGCCCAGCAGGCGTGGGACGTGGGCGCGGTCGAGGTCTGCATGCAGGGCGGCATCCACCCCGACCTGCCCGGGACGGCGTACTTCGACATCGCGAAGGCGGTGAAGGAGCGGGTCCCCGGCATGCATGTGCACGCGTTCTCGCCGATGGAGGTCGTGAACGGCGCGACCCGCACCGGGATGTCGATCCGGGAGTGGCTGTCCGCCGCCAAGGAGGCCGGTCTCGGCTCCCTGCCCGGCACGGCGGCGGAGATCCTGGACGACGAGGTCCGCTGGGTGCTGACCAAGGGCAAGCTGCCCACGGCGACCTGGACCGAGGTGATCACGACGGCCCATGAACTGGGCATCCGCTCCTCCTCCACGATGATGTACGGCCATGTCGACCAGCCCCGCCACTGGCTCGGCCATCTGCGCACGCTGGCCGGGATCCAGCAGCGGACGGGCGGCTTCACGGAGTTCGTGACGCTTCCCTTCATCCACACCAACGCACCGGTGTACCTGGCGGGCATCGCCCGCCCCGGTCCCTCCACGCGGGACAACCGGGCGGTGACGGCGATGGCCCGCCTCCTTCTGCACCCTTACATCCCCAACATCCAGACAAGCTGGGTCAAACTGGGTACCGAGGGTGCGGCGGAGATGCTGCGCTCCGGGGCGAACGACCTGGGCGGCACGCTCATGGAGGAGACCATCTCCCGGATGGCGGGTTCGTCCTACGGCTCCTACAAGTCGGTCCGCGACCTGATCGCGGTGGCGGAGGCGGCGGGCCGCCCGGCCAGGCCGCGCACGACCCTGTACGGCGAGGTGTCCGAGGAACGGCGGCGCGCGGCGGAGGCCTCCGACGGCCACCTGCCCGACCTGCTGCCGGTCCTGGACTGAGCCCGGACTGAGTACGATGATCCGACCCTCGTGCTGAGAGGGGCCCCGTAGCGGAGGAGATGCGTACCCGTGGCTGCCCGACTGCCCTCGTGGGCCTGGGTCTCCGGTCTGACCGCGGGGGCGACCGCTGCCGTCGTCGTCCTCGCCGTCCAGGCGGACCACGGGCTCCATCCCACGGCCGCGGCCGTCCGCCCGAGCCCCTCGGCGTCGGCGGGCGCGCACGCGCCCGCCGCGCCGAAGACGCCGGCGCCGCCCGCGCTCCCGGAGGAGTCCGGCACGGGCCGCCGGATCGTCTACTCGCTCGGCGAGAAGCGCGTATGGCTGGTGGACGCGACCGGCAGGGCGAACCGTACGTTCACGGTGTGGCCGGGCACGGTGAGCCCGCAGCCCGGCCGCTACTCGGTCACCCTGCGCATCCAGTCGCTCAAGGGCTCCGACGGCGTCGAGGTCGAGCACATCATGTACTTCACCAAGGCGTCCGGCGTGAACATAGCGTTCTCCAACGCCCTCGACGGCTCCTCGCCGCCGCCCGCGGACGGCAAGAAGCTGGGCGGCATCCGCCTCCACAAGGAGGACGGAGCCGCCCTGTGGTCCTTCGGTGACACGGGCACCAAGGTGGCGGTGGTCAGCTAGCGTCGCGCCGCCCGCCCGGCAGCTGGTTGACGATCAGCGCCACCCCGCTGAGCAGGAACACCCGGGTCGCCGCGTCCAGCCCGTTCCAGGTCTTCGACTGCCACATGGAGAACCACTCCCCGCCGATGGCGATGAACCCGGCACCGAAGAGCAGGACGAGCATCAGCAGCCCGTAGGTGGAGAACCGCCGGGCCCGCTCGAAGTCCCGCCGCGCCCAGAGGTACGTGCCCCCGATCAGCACGAGGGCGGCGATGCTCTCCCACACGATGATCGCGACATAGGCGGTGTCCTGGAGCGCGGTGCTGGTGATCGCCCGCCACATCAGGTCGTCGTCCTTGAACGTCGTGTCCATCGCGAGCACATGCCGCACGAACTGCTGGTTCGTGCCGAAGTCGGTGATGTTCCCGAGGGCCACGAGGGCGATGTAAAGGGCGAGGACGCCGGTGAGCACTCCGGCGGCCAGCGGAAGGGCGTTCCCAGCGGTGCGGCTGGTGGCCGTGGTGTCGGTGGTGGGGGTGGTGGTCATGGCTGAATTCTCCCCCGGCGAGGGCCCCCTTTTCCCGTGCGCATTGCGTCAACTACGCGGCCGCGTCCCGGCCGTGACGAAACGGACCACGGGCGGGACGCAAGCACGGCGGGCAAGGACCAGGGCGTCGGAGCGGTAGACCGCGCCCATCCGCACCCAGTGGCCGTCCTCGGTGCGGTAGCCGCCCGCGTCCCGGAAGTTGACGGTGCCCTGGAGCCTGATCAGGCGGTCGGCCAGGTGCAGGCCCTCGCCGCGGTCCGGCACGAGGTCGAACCACTGCCGGTCGGCGGCCGGCAGGCCGCGCACGGTGACGGAGCCGGAGGAGCCGCCGGCGGCGAGGGTGCGGCCGTCGGCGCGCACGGCGACGCGGCGGACGCCCGGCGCCGTCCAGGTGATGCGGTACGAGCCGTCGTTCTGAGCCGTCACCTGTGCCGCGGTGAACGGTATGCGGTGTGCGTGGCGGGCGTGCGCGAGGGGCGCCGCGACCGCGGCGGGCGCGGAGACGCCGGCGAGCAGTGCGGCGGCCGACAGGGCGTACGCGGCCGCGTTGACACGTGTCTTATGAGGCATGGCCGAGATCGTTCGGTGGCCGGGAGAAAGATCAGCGAACGGAGGTTGAACGGGCGCGGGCGAGTGCGTGTCACGATCCCGGAACCGGCCGGAGGCCGCCGGAGCGCACCGGAATGCGCCGGAGGTGTCCCGGTGACCGGGCAAGATGGGAACAAGTTTTCTATACAGGGCCCCGTGCTTTACCCGTCGCCCCGTACGATGCGTTGACCGCACGGATCCGGTGAGTCACACACGTGCGGGGAAGTTTCATGCACACGACGGGGGTTGGGTGGCGTGAACAGTTCGTTCATCGTCGGTATGGGCTTCGGAACCGCAGGGGTTCGGGCCGCGAGGTCGTGACCGCCGTCGGCGGTCGGGCCGCCCGGGCCCTGTCGGCATCAGTGAGTGACACCGGTGCGCACGCGCCGTGGCCGCTGGTGTCCTCTTCCCGTTCCGAAGGAGAAGCATGAGGCCCACTCGGGTAACTGCAAGCTCTCATGTCCGGAAAGCCTTAGTCATCGGAAGCTCGATGGTGGTGGCGGCTGCCGCCTACGTGGCGACGCCCGCGCAAGCCGCACCGGTGGCCGGTTCCGCGCCGGCCCAGGGATGCACAACCCTCAGCCCCACCCGGACACGTCTGGTCGGGGCCGACGGAAAGACCGTGTCACCCTCGGCCGCGGCAGCCGTCCGAGCCGCGGCGGGCAAGGAACTGACGTACCGTCTGCCGGGCGGCGCGACCATGACGACCATCGTGCCGCCCCGGGGATTCCGGCCGCAGACCGCGGCTCCCGCGACGGCACGGGCCTACGGCTTCGACGCCCCGGACACCCCGAAGGCGCTGACGGCGTGGCGGGCGAAGTACCAGGGGTACCGCGAGACACTCCCGTCGGTGCCGTGCCTGGGGTCGTCCCCCTTGTCGTCACCGCGCTTCGCCTCCTACAGCGGCAACTGGGGCGGCTACATGGCAGGCGGGCACTCCAACTACAACGAGGTCTACGACGACCAGAACATCCCCACCTACTACGGGAATTGCGGCGCCGCCAACCGGACACTGGCGGCCCCGTGGATCGGTCTGGGCGGTTACCGCTCCAGCAAGCTGATCCAGCAGGGCTTCGCCTCGGGTTCATCGGTGGGCGGCACCCTCCAGGGCGCATCGCTCTGGTACGAGTACCTCAACTCGGCGCACCAGAACCCGCCCGTCTACATCGGGCACACGACGAAGACCGGCCACGTCATCTCGCAGTACATGACCTACGCCTCCGGAAAGGCCGGTTTCCACTGGTACGACCGGACCGCCGGCGCCGGCTGGTCACCCGTCAGCGTGTCCGGTATGTCGGGCTACTACGACGGGACGACCGCGGACTACATCAACGAGCGCGTGTACGGCGTCAAGCTGCGCAAGTTCAGCCGGCAGACGTTCAGCGCCGCCGGTGCCCGGTACGGCAGCACCTTCAAGGACCTCTTCAAGCTGTCGGACACCGAGGTGCGGCTGACGAGCAACGGCTCCGCCTCCGGCGCCGCCCTGTTCGCCAATACCCACTCCAGCTCCAGCGCGTTCTACCAGACCTGGAAACGCTGCTCGTAGGACCGGACCTGCCGCGCGCGAGTGGGTGACACCCGCGCGCGGTGCCGGTCACCCGGCCGGCCGGAGCCGCACCTTGTGGCCGTCGGCCGTCACCGCGTACCCGACCGGCGAACCCGCCTCGGTGACCGAGCAGTGGACGGCGACGGTGCCGCCGGGAACGCGGGGCAGCACGTCCTCGGGCCCGGCGCCCGTCGCGGCCAGGCGCTTCGCGCGGATCTTCTCGACGGTGGTGAAGGTGCCGTCGGAGGCGGACTTCCCGCCGAGCGCCTTCTTGCACACGGCGGCGGGTGAGCCGGTCGTGGTGTCCTCGCGCCACAGTGCGACGAGCCTGTGGTGGCCGTCCAGGAACCGCAGCGTCCGGGCGGCCGAGCCGGCCGGCCGGTCCACATCGACATGAGCGGTGCGCGCGACCGCGGCCACGAGGTCGGGGGGCTCCGCGCCGGCCATCGGGCAGGACTGGAACTGCAGCGGCGGCGGCGCGGCGGTGAACGAGCCGTCCGCCCGCACCGTGAAGTCACCGCCGACCAGCGGGCCGCAGGCCCTGTTCACCTGCCATCCGTTCGGCGCCCCGTCGGCCCCGATGATCAGGTTCGCCGGAAGGCCGCCCGCGTCGCGCCACGACGAGACGTCACGCCCGTCGACCCGGACGGCGATCCAACGCCCGCCCAGGCTCTCGGCGTTCAGGGCCGCACGGCCGAAGCTGGGAGCGGCCATGGTGCTGCTCCTGTCGTGGGACGCCTGTGCGGCGACGGCCACCGTCCCGGCGACGGCCACGACGCAGGCGAACACACCGGCGACGGCGAGCCGCCGGCGCCGGCGCTGCCTCGTGCCCGCGCGCACCGCCTCATCGATGTCGATGCGGTCGGCAGGGCCACGGACGCTGAGGGACGCGATCCGCGTGGTGAGCTCTTCCGGCGTGGTGTCGGGGTTCACGATGCTCCTTCGATCGTGGTCGGTCGTGCGGCCCGGACGGGCCCCGTCCGGAGCGCGGAGCGCAGCGCCTCCAGGCCGCGGCTCGTCTGGCTCTTGACGTTGCCCGGACTCGTCCTGAGCAGGGCCGCGGTCTGCTCCACGGACAGATCCTCGAAGAAGCGCAGGACGAGCATGGTCCGCTGGCCGGCCGGGACCGTCAGCAGGGCGGCGATCAGATCGTCGTCGCGCTCGGCCATGCTGGTGTGCGGGTGCGAGTCCAGTACGGCCACATCCGCCTCGCTGATCTCACGTCGTGCCGGCCGGCGCAGGTGGTCGGTGTGGAGATTGCACAGGACCCGGCGCATGTACGCACGCGGATCGCCGGACGCCGCCACCCTGCCCCACCTGGAGTAGAGCCGTCCGAGCGCGTCCTGGACGAGGTCATCGGCGAGGTACCAGTCACCGCAGAGCAGGAACGCCGTCGTGCGCAGACGGGTCCGATGCTCGAGCACCCAGGTCCGGAAGTCGGTCTCGCGGGGATGATCGGTCACGCTCTTCCTCGTCTCACGCATCCAGGCGTCGCCGGCGTCGAGTCCGGGCGCCGGCCCGGGTCTCCGCCTCTCCCTACGCCCTACACGGAACCCGGGCCGCCCAGGGTTGCACGCGGCCCGGCCGCCCCACAGCCGGGTTGCACGTAGCCCGGCTGTGGGGCGGCCGGCCGGGGCACCTCGGGGCCGCCTTGTCACGGTGGTGACCCGCCGGGCGGGCCCACGGTTCGAAGACGGGTACCCGTAGCTGTACGGGAATGACCGGGCGGAGCCGATTTGCCCCCGTGAATCGACTGTCCCGGGTCGATTACAGTGCTGAGCGTCGTACGTACGGACGGTGCCGTGAGGAGGTCAGGGTGGGTGCCACGTCCGGTGCCGTCTGGGGCCGCGCCGAGCAGCAGGACTTCCGCAGCCGGGTGCGCGGCACGCTGCTGGGCGCCGCCCTCGGCGACGCGCTCGGCGGACCGGCCGACGCGCTCGCCCTGGACGAGATCCGCTCCGCGTACGGCGGGGAGGGCCTGCTCGACCTGGCCTACGGGCACGGGGCGCGCGGCACGGTCACCCACCACACGCAGCTCACCCTCTTCACGGTGGACGGCCTCATCCGGGCCCAGGTGCGCCGTGACACCGGCGCCTGGCATCCGCCGACCGACGTGCACCGGGCGTATCTGCGCTGGGCGGCCACCCAGCGGGACTGGGGGCCCGACGAGCGGCGCACGGACGACGGGTGGCTGGCCCGGGAGGAGTGGCTGTACGCCCGCCGGGATCCGACCCGGGCGCTGCTCATCGGCCTCGGCGACGAGGCCATGGGCACGCTGGAGGCCCCGAGGAACCCCGGTGAACTCGGTCCCGAGGCGGTGGCCCGGTCCGCCCCCTTCGGCCTGCTGGTCGGCTGGGAACCCCAGCTGGTCATCCAACTGGCCGTGGAGTGCGCGGCCCAGACCCACGGGCACCCCATCGCCTATCTCTCGGCGGGCGCGTACGCCGTCGTCGTGCACGCCCTCGCCCGCGGCGAGAGCCTGGACGGCGCCGTGCAGCGGGCCCTCGCCCTGCTCGCCGCCCGCCCCGGCCACCAGCCGGTCTCCGACGCCCTCCAGCACGCGCTCGGCGCGGTACGGCAGGGGCTGCCCGGCCCCGCACGGGTGGAGGAACTGGCCGGCGACGGCACCGCGGACGGCCTGCTGGCCGCGTCCGTGTACTGCGCGCTGGTGGGGGAGGACGTACGGCACGGCCTGTGCCTCGCGGTGAACCAGAGCGGCCCCTCAGCCGCCGCGGGAGCGCTGACCGGGGGGCTGCTCGGCGCGCTGCACGGCGAGACGGCCCTGCCACCGGCGTGGCTGGCCGAACTGGAGGGCCGCCCCACGATCCTGGAACTGGCCGACGACTTCGCGATGGAGATGACCCAGGGCCCGGCCCTGCACGGCCCCGCCGGGTCGTCACCCGGGTGGCTGGCCAGGTACCCGCGGGCGTAAGCCACCGGCCCACGGCTGACGGGCCTACGGCTGACGGGCCCACGATTCACCGGCCCACGGCTGACGGGCCTACGGTTCACGGGCCCACGGCTGACCGGCCTACGGTTCACCGGCTAACGGTTCAACGGCTCACGGTTCACCCATCCACCGCTCACCGGTGCTGCGCCCCGGCTCTCACGCCCTCGTGCACGTGTGCACGGTCATCCCGCTCGCCTCCATGTGGCGGATGCGCAGCACCCCGCTCTTCTTCGTGTAGTTGACGTCGAGCTGCTGCCCGGAATCGGTGCCCGGGTAGCCGGGCGGCTGCCACGGCAGCAGCAGGGACACCGAGTCGCCGACCTTGGCCGGGACGTTCTGCGCCGCCGCGTCGGCCAGTTCGGAGCTGTCGCCGCCCGGGTGCTCGGGCGCGCGCAGGGCCAGTCGCCCGCCCTGGAGCGCCCAGGTGCCCTTCTGCCGTCGTCCGCCGCCGAAGTCCAGCGTCCAGAAGCCGTCGTCGACGACCGCGGAGTACGAGACGGTCTTGCCGTCGGTCGTCTCCGTGGTGATCTTCCACGAACCGCGCACGAAGGCGGCCAGCGCCTTGCCGGCCGCCCCGGCCGTCGCCGAGTGCCGGTACGGCTGCTTCGGCCCCCCGGTCCCGTGGCCCTTCGCCTTCGTCTTCGTCTTGTCCTTGCTCTTGCCCTTGCAGGCGGTCAGCAGCGAGGCTCCGACGCCGATGGCGAGATAACGCAAGGTGGTGCGGCGGCCCACCACCCGGGAGGCCGACCGCACCGCGTCCATGCTGTTCACTTTTCCCCGTTCATGCCAAGAGGTGACCAACTGGCACTCTACAAGGCCGGTTTGGGCGTCCCCGCGATGTCGTCGCCCGCCGCGGCCGGCACCGGGACCGCCGTCGTGCCGTCCCCGTCCGTGTTGACCTGGTCGATGACCGCCAGCCGTTCGGGGGTGTCCTCCGGCTTCAGGCAGCCGATCAGGACGTAGAGGACCAGGGAGACCGCCAGCGGTACGGAGACCTGGTACTGGAGGGGGACTCCGCCGTCGACGCTCCAGTTGACGGGGTAGTTGACCAGCCAGAAGGCCAGCAGGCCCGCCGCCCAGCTGGTGAGGGCCGCCGTCGGACCGGAGCGGCGGAACGGGCGGAGCAGCCCGAGCATCATCGGGATCGCGATCGGGCCCATCAGGCCCGCGACCCACTTGATCACGACCGTGATGATGTCCTTGAAGGCGGGGGAGTTGACCTGTGTCGCCACCGCCATCGACAGGCCGAGGAAGACGACCGTGGTCACCCGGGCCGCGATCAGGCCCGAGCGCTCGCCCCAGTTCCGCGCCTTCTGCGACAGCACCGGCGCCACGTCACGGGTGAAGACCGCGGCGATCGCGTTCGCGTCGGAGGAGCACATGGCCATCGTGTGCGAGAAGAACCCGACGACGACCAGGCCCAACAGCCCGTGCGGCAGCAGCTGTTCGGTCATCAGGGCGTAGGAGTCGGAGCCGTCCGGCTTCGCGGCGTGGACCAGCAGCGGGGACATCCACATGGGGAAGAAGAGCACCACCGGCCAGACCAGCCACAGGATCGCCGACAGGCGCGCGGAGCGCTCGGCCTCGTGCGCGCTGCCCGTCGCCATGTAGCGCTGGGCCTGGTTGAGCATGCCGCCGTTGTACTCGAAGAGCTTGATGAAGAGGAACGCGAGCAGGAAGACCGTTCCGTACGGCCCGACCAGCGGCTTGCCGTGGCCGTGCAGCGCGCTCTCGTCCCAGGCGCCGAAGAAGCCGATGTTCTTGTCGTTCAGCTTCATCACGACCGCGATGAACATCGAGATCCCGGCCAGCAACTGGATGACGAACTGGCCGAGTTCGGTCAGCGCGTCCGCCCACAGGCCGCCGATCGTGCAGTAGACGGCCGTGATCGCGCCGGTGATGAGGATGCCCTGGTTCAGTGTCACGCCCGTGAACACCGACAGCAGGGTGGCGATAGCCGCCCACTTGGCGCCGACGTCCACGATCTTCAGCAGCATGCCCGACCAGGCGAGCGCCTGTTGCGTGGGCAGGTTGTAGCGGGTCTTCAGGTACTCCAGCGGGGAGGCCACATGGAGCCTGGACCGCAGCCGGTTGATGCGCGGGGCGAAGAGCTTGGAGCCGATGGCGATGCCGAGCGCGATCGGGAAGGACCAGGTGATGAAGGAGGTGACGCCGTAGGTGTAGGCGATTCCCGCGTACCCCGTGAACATCACCGCGCTGTAGCCCGACATGTGGTGCGAGATGCCGGACAGCCACCAGGGCATCTTGCCGCCGGCCGTGAAGAAGTCGCTGACGTTGTCCACCCGCTTGTGCGACCAGAGGCCGATCGCGACCATCACACCGAAGTAGCCGATCAGCACGGCCCAGTCGAGACCGTTCATGTGCCCCCTTCCAGGGTTCGCAGCCAAGGTCAGGCATGTGAACTCTGGTTTCGAACATGGACACACGGCAAGGAAGCGGAAGGTATGGAGACGGTAAAATCGTTCGCCGTAGTGACCTAGGTTCACCTATCTGAACATTCAGAAAGGCCGCGCGATGCCCTTCGGCCGCCTCAGCGCATCAGCTCACCCGCGTTGACCAGCAAGGACTGTCCCGTGATGGACCGCGCCCGGTCCGAGGCGAGGAACACGGCCGCGTCCGCCACATCCCCGTCCGTCGCCAGCTCCGGCAACGCCATCCGCTGCGTCAGCCGCCCGAGCACCTCCGCCTCCGGCACGCCCTCCGTGTGCGCGGTGAACCGCACGTACGCCTGCACCGGCGGTCCCCACATCCACCCCGGCAGCACCGTGTTGACCCGGATCCGCTGCGGCCCCAGCTCCCGCGCCAGCGAGTACATCGCGCTGGTCAGCGCTCCCTTCGAAGCGGCGTACGCGGCCTGCTCGACCTGCGAGGGCGCGGCGACGGCCGACTGCGTCCCGACGAACACCACCGACCCGCCCCCGCCCGCCCGAAGTGCCGGCAGACAGGCCCTGGTCATCCGCAGTGTCCCCAGCAGGTTCACGTCGATGACCGACTGCCAGGTCGCGAAGTCCGCGTCCTCGACCCCGCCGAAGTAGGAGTCCCAGGCCGCCACGTGCACCACGGCATGGATCGCCCCGAACCGTTCCCGCGCCAGCCGCGCCAGCGCCTCGCACTGCCCCTCGTCGGTGATGTCGGTCGGCCGGTACGCCGTGTGCGTGCCGTCCGGGTCGATCTCGGCCGCGCTCTTGGCGAGGTTCGCCTCGGTGCGCGCCCCCAGCACGGCGTTCCCGCCGTCCCGTACGACGGCCGCGGCGACCTGGTGGCCGAGCCCGGCCCCGACTCCGGAGACGACGACGGTCTTGCCTGCGAGCAGTGACATGACGGACCTCCAGCTGTCCGGGCTCTGGCGCATCATCTGACGGAGCGTCAGAGTATGGGCGAGTGCAGGAGGACGGAAGGGGAGGAGCGTTCATGCCGGAACAGAGCGACACCCGTGGGGAGACCGACAGCGGGAGCGGGGCCGACACCCGCAGTGAGCTGTACGCCGAACTGGCCGGGGCGGGTCCCTACGGCGTCCACCCCGGCCACGCCCTGATCACCATGGTCGAGCCGCACCCCGGCCACGAGTACGCCTACAACCGCTGGTACGAGGACGACCACTACTACGCCGGCGCGATGGCCATGCCCTGGATGTACGCCGGCCGCCGCTGGGTCGCCACCCGGGACCTGCAGCTCCTGCGCCACCCCGAGAAGTCGGCGATCGCCCAGCCGGTCACCGCCGGCTGCTACCTCTCCACGTACTGGATCACCGACGGACGCTACGACGACCACATGAAGTGGACCGTCGCCATCAACAAGCGCCTCAACCGCGACGCCCGCGTCTACCACGACCGCACCCATGTCTTCACGGCGTTCCAGGACCACGAGACGACGGTCTACCGGGACGGCGCGGCGGGCCCGAGGGACTTCCACGCCCTCGACCACCCGTACGCGGGCCTGGTGATGGAGGTGATCGACGCGGACTCGGCCGAGCAGCGGGTTCAGCTGCTGGAGTGGCTCCGGACCCGCCTGCTGCCCCGCTGGCTGGCGGGTTCCCCGTCCGCGATGGTCACGGTCTTCCGGCCCACCCCGCTGCCCGGCGACCGCATGACCTATGTCAAACAGGTCGAGGGCGTCGACACCCGGCTCACCCTGCTGTGGTTCCTGGAGACGGACCCGCGGGAGTGCTGGGAGGGCCACTTCACAGGGCTGGACGACCAGCTGACCCGGACGGGCCTGGGCAGGGTCCAGCTGGTGGCCCCGTTCATCCCGACGATCCCGGGCACGGACAGGTACGTGCCGGAACTACGGGGGGAGGGGTAGAGGGGGCGGAGCCCCCGGGGGTCACTTCAGCTCGTCCGGGCAGGGGGTGCCGCGAGGCAACTGGTACGGCGCCGCCAACCGATACGTTCCCGCCTTCGGCGCCAGCAGCATCGTCCACTTGTCCCCCTTCGCATCCTCCGGCGTCTCCATCAGACACCCGTTGACGTTGTCGTACGTCTTCGGCACACCCTCGGCCCGATGCTTCGACGCCTCCGTCTCCTGCGGCGCCTTCAGGCTCTTGCCGTGCGCGTCGACCACGCTCAGCCAGGGCGAGTACGGGATCCTGATCAGGATGCGCCCGGCCTTGCGCACCTCCAGCGTCATCTCACCCTGCTCGGCCCGGTCCACCACCGCGTCGGGCTCGGCGAGCGGCGCCGGGTCGGTCACCTTGAACAGCTGCCAGTTGGCGTCGCCCCAGATCTGCTTCAGGTACGGCATCCCGCGCCGCAGCAGCGCCTGCTCACGCTCGCCGCCGTCCCCGTCCGGGTTGTCCTTCGGCAGCACGACGAAGTGCACGGCCCACCGCTGGAGCCACTCGTGGTAGTTCGCCGAGTTGAGCGTGTCGTCGTAGAAGAGCGGGTTGCGCTCCATGTCGGCCTGCCGGTTCCAGCCGCGGGCCAGGTTGACGTAGGGCGCCAGCGCGGAGGCCTCGCGGTGCGAGCGCACCGGGACCACCTCGACCCTGCCCTTCTCGGCGCCGACCTGCTGCAGCTGGTTGACCAGCGGGGCCAGCTCGCGGGCCCAGGACGCCGCCGGGGTGGTGTGCATGATGTCGTCGACCGACTTGAAGCCGATCCAGCCGACCACGCCCAGGAACGCCACCACGGTCAGGTACCACTTGCGCGAGCGCGGCACCGTGAACGGCAGCGCGGCGATCAGGGTCGCACCCGCGAACAGCATCGGCAGACGCGAGATGTTCGAGCCGATCTGCGAGTTGATCAGCCACACCAGGATCACGCCGAGGCTGTAGACGGCGGCCGTCAGCCGTACGGTGATCCATTCCTTGGGGACGAGGAACAGGCACAGCAGGCCGTACGACAGGGGAAGTATCACCGAGCCGATCGTCATCGGCTGGGTGCCCGAGAACGGGAACAGCCAGGCCGAGACGGCGACCACCGCCGAGGGGGCGAGCCCCAGCGCCCAGGCTCCCGGCCGTCGCTTCTGCAGGAACAGCGCCGCCGCGATCAGGCCCACGAACAGCCCCGCGACCGGCGAGGCCATCGTGGCGAGCGCCGCCAGCGGGGCGGCGACCAGGGCCTTCGCCCAGCGTTTGTACCGCCACCGGTAGGGCCAGCAGAAGACGGCCGCGACCGCACCGAGCGCGAACAGCGTGCCGAGCCCGAAGGTCACCCGGCCGGACAGCGCGTTGCAGACCAGTGCGAAGACCCCGGCGAGCGAGGCCCACAACGGGTTCTTCACGGCCCGGCTGCGGATGAGGATCAACGTCAGCAGGCCCGCCGAGATGGTCCCGGCGATCATCAGCGTCGTACGGACGCCGAGCACGGACATCAGATACGGCGACACCACGCTGTACGACACCGGGTGCATGCCCCCGTACCAGGCGAGGTTGTACGCCGAGTCCGGGTGGCGGCCGACGAACTCCGCCCAGGCGTCCTGGGCCGCGAGGTCGCCGCCGCTGTTGGCGAACGTGAAGATCCAGATGATGTGCAGGACACCCGCGAGAGCTGTGATGGACAGCACGGGGTGTCGCAGGAGCCGCTGCCGCAGGGGCTCGGCGGCGATGAGGAGACGGGCGAGTCTGCCGTCCGGGCGCAGGCCCGGGTGTGTGTCCGGACGTGTGCCCTGAGGTGCGTCCCCCTGCGCGTCCGGACGCGTGGTCGGACGCGCTTTCGGATGCGTGCCGGGACGACCGCCGGCGCGATCGTCCGTGTCAGCGGCGGACAGGCGTATTCGCGGGCCGGATCCCGGGTCCGGATCGGCGTCGTCGGCGCGTGTCGGCTCGGTTGTGGCCACCTGAAGGCACTCCCCGTGTCCCGTCTTCTGTTCTCGGCCGCTTCCCTCGATGTTCCCGGCCGCTTTCCGTCCAGTTCGCGGCCCTGTCCCGTGACCGGCGACCTGCCCCGATTCGTGACGCTAGCACGCACCCCGCCGCGGGGCTCCGTCGGCGGGGTGCGGTAGCGGTACGGCCGAGGGTCCCGGCCCGGTCGGGACGGGTCAGCCGAGGCGGGTCAGCTTGTCCGTGAGGCCGGGTTCGATCAGGTCCTTCTGCAGAGCCACCGGCACCTTCACGGCACCCGCGGCCGAACCGTCACCCACGGTGAGCGAGCCGACCGTGGTGCCGGCCTTCGCGGTGTGCGGCAGCGTCCCGGAGGTGAAGGACAGCTTCACCTTCAGACCGGCCCAGCCGGCCGCGGTGACGTCCTTGGTGGCCACGACCGGCGTACGGCCGCCGAGCCCGTCGTCGACGTACCCGACGACATCGCCCTTCTTCAGGATCGTCGCCGACTTCAGAGCGCCCTGCGCGGACCGGATCAGCTTGTCGCCGGCATCCAGGACGCCGCTGATGATCGTGTTGTCGTCGCCACCGGCGGGCTGCCGCATCACGGCCCCGATGATGGTGCGCGTCTCCCCGCCGACCTGCTGCTTCGCCGCGAAGACGAGGTTGCCGAGGGCGGAGGTGGTGGTGCCGGTCTTGATGCCGACCACGTTGTTGTAGCCGACCAGCCGGTTGTAGTTGAGGTGCTTGGCGCCCTTGTAGTCGACGTAGGACATCATCGCCGCGACCTCGCGGAACGCGGGCTGCTCCATCGCCTTCTTGGCCAGCTTCAGCTGGTCCACGGCCGTGCTGACCGTCGAGTCCGTCAGGCCCGAGGGGTCCGTGTAGGTGGTGTTGGGCATGCCGAGTTCCTTGGCGGCGGCGTTCATCTTCGCCACGAACGCCTTCTCGGAATGCGAGTCCCAGCGGGCGAGCAGCCGGGCCACGTTGTTGGCGGAGGGCAGGAGGATGGCCTCCAGGGCCTCGCGCTCGGAGATCTTGTCGCCGGCGGTGACCGGGACGGTGGACTCCTGGCCCGCGTCCGACTGCTCCTCGGCGGGCTTGTCGATCGTGATCTTCGGACCGTCCTCACCGCTCTTGAGCGGGTGGTCGCGCAGGATCAGGTACGCGGTCATCACCTTCGCGACGCTCGCGATCGGTACGGGCTTCTGGGCGCCGGAGGAGCCGAAGCTGCCGATGCCCTGGACGTCGAGGGCGGCCTGGCCCTGGGAGGGCCAGGGGATGCCGGGCTTGCCGCCGTCGAAGGTGAAGGTGTCCTTCACGGTGAGGTCGAGGGTGGGCCGGGGCAGCGGGCGGAAGGCCTGTACGACCGCCAGGACGACCACCAGGAGCAGGACCAGGGGGGTCCAGATCTTGACCCGGCGGACGATCGTGCGGACCGGGGTCTCCGGGGGCGGGGGCGTGTTCGTCAGCTCGGCCAGCAGGTCCAGCGGCGGCTTGGGCGGGAGCGGCTGCTGGGTGGTGCGCTCGGGGCCGACCTGCGGGACGGTGGTGGTGACATCGGGGTTCTTGAGCGGGACGAACTTGCTGCCGCCCAGCTTGAGCATGGTGGTGGGCTGGTCGACCTCGGGCTTCTTCGGGCGGAGGGCCTTGAAGACGGTGGTGGGCTGGTCGACGCCCTTCGCCTGCGGCGCGGCGGCTGCCTCGGCTTCGCCGTCGGTGCCGGTCCCGTCCCCAGCCGCACCATCCGTGCGGCTCTCGTCCTCGGCTGCGGGTGGCCCCTGAGGACCACCTTCACCGTCGGCGGCTGCGGCCTCGTCCGCGGCACCGGCCTTCGGCTTGTCCGCGTCGCCGGCCTTGGCCTCGGTCTTGCCCTCGGCCTTGTCGGCGGTCTGCGGCTCGTCCGCGTCGCCGGCCTCTGCCCCGGCCTCGGCCTCTGCCCCGGCCTCGTTCTTGTCGGCGGCCTTTGCGGCCGTGTCTATGCCCTCGGCCCGGTCCGAGACGTCGTCAGCCTCCGCGTCCGCCTCGGCCTTCGCGTCCGATTCCGAGGTGGCGTCAGCCTTTACGTCCGCGTCGGCGTCCGCGTCGGCGTCCGCGTCGGCGTCGGCGTTGGCGTCCACGTCAGCGTTGGCGTCCGTGCCCGTGCCCGTGCCCGTGCCTGCGTCGGCGTCCGCTGTCGGCTCGGCGTTCGCATCGGCCTTCGCGTCGGCCTTCTCCCCCAGGGACTCCGGCTCGGCCTTGGCCTCGGCCTTCTCCTTCGCCGGCTTCTCCGGCCGGTCGGCCTTCGCGTCCTCGCCGGCCCCGGAGGCGGCCGTCTTCTCGGCCGTCCGCTCGTCCTCGCGCGCGGTCTTCTGCTCGGTCCCTTCGGGGTCTTCGGTCTTCTCGGGACCCTTCGGACCCTCGGTGCTCTGTGAGCCCTCGGGCTTCCGGGACCCCTCGGTGCCCTCAGGTGTCTTTGCAGATGCGTCGGTTTCGGGGTTCGGCTTCTTCGTGGTGTCCGCCGAGCGGACCCAGGCCGAGACCGCCTCGCGGAGGTCGGCGTCCTCGTCCTTGGGGGCCTTGGGGTCCTCCGATGCGTCAGAGGCCTTGGATGCCTCGGACTTCTCGGCATCCCCGGAGCCCTTGGCGTCCGCGGACTTCTCGGCGTCCCCGGAGCCCTTGGCGTCCTTGGCGGATTCGGCGGCTTTCTTCACGTCCCGCACCGACAGGACCTTCGTCGCGGTGTCCGCCGCCCCGTTCGCTGAATCCTTTTCGCGGGAGACGGCCAGACGCGGATCGCGGGCCTCGGGAACCGGACCCGCGCTCCCCGACGTCGGTTCCGCCGACGACTCGTGCTGCTTCGACCTGTCGGGGGACTCGCCCGCCACCGATGCCTCCTCCGTGCGCCGCACGCCCACGCGCGCGGCCTGTCCGAACCATGTACCAGTGTCCTGTGTGAGGGCTTGGCCCCTGTGGTAGACGAGAACGACATACCTACCGGTTCCCTCACGAACCGGTCACGCACCCTCGACAGACCAATGTGAGAGGGGTCACCCTGTCATTCATCCACGCGGGGAGGCATGGATGGGCAGGAGCCGCAGAACACTTCCGGAGGAGCTTCTGCTGCTGGCATTGGACCCGACCACGGGTACCACTGCACAGCCGCAGTCGCTCGACCTCGGTCTGGCCGGAGCGCAGCTAGTGGAGCTGGCGCTGGCCGGACGGATAGCCCCAGACGGGGATCGTATCGCCGTGGTGGTACCACGGCCGACTGGAGATCCGACTTTGGACTGCGCGTTGGAGTTGCTGCGAAGGCGTGGCGCTCCTGTGCGGGCCGTCCATTGGATCGGCGGGCCCCGGCTGGGGCTGCGTCAGACCTACCTCTCGCATCTCGAACGGTGCGGCATGGTTGCCGCCGTGCCGGGGCAGATGTGCGGAGTACTGCCGACGACTCGTTACCAGGCGACGGACACCGAAATCAGCAGGGAGATCCGTTCCCGGCTGGATTGCGCGATCCGCACCGGCGTACCGCCGGACCCGCGGACCGCGGCGCTCGCCGCCCTGGCACACGCCGTCGGCCTCGGCAAGCACCTGTATCCGGGGAACGAGGGGCGTTCGTCCCGCTCCCGGCTGCGGGACCTGATCCGGCACGACCCCATGGGCGGGCTGGTCGCGCATGCCGTGATGGACGTACAGAACGGCGCGGTGGCCCAGCCGCGGCGCGGACCGGCCACGGCCGGCCGGCCGGCGGGGCCCGCGGTCAGGACCACGGCGGAACCCGCACGCGGGGTTCCGATGCAGCCGCACCATGGGTCCATGGCGCGCGCCGTGGCCCACTGAGCCGCACCGTCGGTCCGCAGGACCCGGTACGGGAGCCGCTGGTACGAGCGGGGTGGCGGGACCCTCGTGGTCCCACCGCCCCGCTCGACCGCATCCGCACGTCCGTCAATCCGTGCCCGAACTGACGCGTACGCGCCGCATATCCACCGTTTCCCAGCGGTAGAAAGCACCTTGGTGGCAGTCTGCTCAGCAGCAGATACGCAAAGTGTCAGGTACAGGCAGGCAGCCGGAGGTGCACGTCCCGTGGCGTCCAATGTCAATCCCACCGTCAGGCGACGCCGGCTGGGCCAGGAGCTGCGCAGGCTCCGCGAGCTCAAGGGCATGACGGCCGAAGAGGTGGCGGAGCGACTGCTCGTGTCGCAGTCGAAGATCAGCCGGCTGGAGAACGGCCGCAGAAGCATCAGTCAGCGCGATGTGCGCGACCTGTGCGGGGTGTACGAGGTCGAGGACCAGCGGATCGTCGACTCGCTGATGGAGATGGCCCGGGACTCGCGGCAGCAGGGCTGGTGGCACACGTTCGGGGACATCCCGTACAGCGTCTACATCGGCCTGGAGACCGACGCCGAGTCGCTGCGGGTGTACGAACCCCAGCTGGTGACCGGTCTGTTGCAGACCCGCGCCTATGCGGAGGCCCTGGTGCAGGGCGCGTTGCCGGAGACGTCGACGGCGGAGATCGAGAAGCGCGTGCAGGTGCGCATGCGCCGACAGGAACGTATCACCGCCGAGAACAACCCTCTTCGGCTGTGGGTGGTGCTGGACGAGGCGGCGCTGCGCCGGGTCGTCGGCAGCAAGCTGGTGATGCGCGAACAGCTGGAGCACCTGATCGAGATGTCCCAGCTGCCGCACGTCACCGTGCAGGTCCTGCCCTTCGAGGTGGGCGCACACCCGGGGCTCAACGGGCAGTACGCGATCCTCGAGTTCACGGACGCGGCCGACTCCAGCGTCGTCTATCTGGAGGGCGTCACCAGCGACCTGTACCTGGAGAAGGCGCTGGACGTGCAGAAGTACGCCGTGATGTACGAGCACTTGCGGGCACAGTCCCTCAATGTGGAGCAATCCCGGCAATACATCTCGGATGTAGCGAAAACCTACGCCGATTGAGCCCTGCTCCACAGGAAGTGCCGGATCGTACACTGTGAGTCCGCTTTCGCGGAAGGCTCACTTGGAATATGCCATCCGCTTGAGTGAACGGCTACTCCGGCAAGGGCGGTTGCCCGGTAGCGTCGATCACGCCAATCAGACGACAAGGTTGGCGTGAACCGCACCACCAGCAACTCGCAACAGGAGTGGACATGGCACTGATTCAGGGCGCTTCGGAGACGTGGATGAAGTCCTCCTATTCCGCGGGCAACGGCGCCTGCGTCGAGGTCAAGTCGCCCACCACCATGGAACTCGCCGTACGCGACTCCAAGGTCATCGAGGGTCCGGTCCTGGCGTTCCCCGCCGAGGCGTGGAACGTCTTCGTGGCCTCGGTCAAGGCGTAGGGAGCCCTCTCTGACGCTCCCTCGCGGACTCGTCCGACGACAACTGCACAAGCACCACCCCGCAGAGCCCTCTCGACGAGTCGCCGTCCTTGCCGAGGGGGCTCGGCCCTTTCCAGCGCTCGGCTTTCATCCCCGGGACCCGGCCCTCCCCGCGGCTCATGCTCCGTGGGCGGCCGTCGGCGGGCGCACGGGGAAGGCCACGTCACAGACCGGGTCCCCGGCTCCCGCCGCGTCCCAGTCCGCGAAGTACACCTCGCGGCAGGGGCCGGCCGTCTCCAGCCCCTCCTGGGCCATCCAGTGCTCCACCGCCTCGAAGGCGGTGAGGATCTGCGGATGCGCCACCTGTGCCTTGCTGATCCGGGTGCGGGCCAGCCGGGCCGCCGGCTCCACCCGTACCCGCGTCGCCCAGGGGCCGCCGTGCCGCTCCACCCAGGCCCGGGCCGCCGCCTCGTCGGCCACCGGAACACAGGACTCGGCGGGCCCGTCACTCTCCATCGACACCTCGGAGTGGTAGACGACGAACGGCGCACCGGCGACGCCCCCGCACTCCCGCGCGGCCTCCTCCAGACGGCCCAGCGACGCGCCGATCCACGTCGGCAGCTCGTCCGCCAGCGTGTGGCGGGACTCGGTGATCACCACCTGCGCCGGCACGTCCACCGTCTCGACCACGAACCTGTCGTACATCTCGGAGCTCCTCCCCGACAGCCGTCCACGGAGGTACTCGGCGAGGGTCCGCTGCCCGGCCACCCGGGTCTCCACGGCCGCCCAGTAGGCGGCGAGCCGGTCGGCCGCCTCGGCGCCCCCGGCCCCGACCACCTCGGCGATCCGGGCCAGTGGCATGTCCAGCTGCCGCAGCAGGGCCACCAGACGGGCGCGCTCCACCTGGCCGGCGCGGTAGTAGCGGTAGCCACTGGCCTCGTCGACATGCGCCGGTTGCAGCAGCCCGAGCCGGTCGTACAGCCGTAGTGCCTTGGCCGACAGGCGGGCCCGCGCGGCGAACGCGCCGATGGTGAGCAGCTCCTCGTCCACGATGCCATCCTCCGTCACCGGGCGGCTCTTTCCGCCCGGTGACAGGGACGCTCTCCCTTGCCCCAGGGGCAAGGTCAACCGGCTAGGCCAGCTGCTTCTCGATGGCCGCCACGACCTCGGCGGACTCCGGCTCGGTCTGCGGCGAGAACCGCGCGACGACCTGCCCGTCCGGGGCGATCAGAAACTTCTCGAAGTTCCAGCGGATGTCCCCGCTGTGCCCCGCGGCGTCGGCGAAGCCCACCAGACGCTCGTACAGCGCGTGCCGGCCCTCCCCGTTCACCTCGACCTTCTCGGTCAGCGGGAAGGTCACGCCGTACGTCGCCGAGCAGAACTCGGCGATCTCCTCGGCGGTGCCGGGCTCCTGCCCGAGGAACTGGTTGCAGGGCACGCCGAGCACGGTGAAGCCCTGCCCGGAGAACCGCTCCTGCAGCTGCTCCAGACCCGAGTACTGCGGGGTCAGGCCGCACTTGGAAGCCACGTTCACGATGAGCACGGCCTTGCCCGCATACTGCGGCAGGTTCGCGGAGCCGCCCCGCAGGGCGCCGATCTCGGTGTCCAGCACGGAACCGTTGTGGTCAGTAGTCGTCATGGTGCGGATGCTAGCCCCGGCGGGTTACGGACCAGGGTTACGGGCACCTTTCCAGTCTCCCTCAGCCCCCGGCTGCCCCGGCCCCGGGCCGCGTCCGGCCCGTCCCGGCCCCCGGGCGCGTCGGGCCCGTCCCGGCTCCCGGTGGTGTCGGGTCCGTTCCGGCCCCCGGTGGTGTCGGGTCCGTCCCGGCCTCCATCAGCACCTCACCCGCCGCCGTCCGGGCGTAGAGCACAGACCGCCCGGCACGTCGCCGCTGCACCAGCCCCGCCTCCCGCAGCACCTTCAGATGCCGGCCCACCGAGCCCAGCGCCTGCCCGGTGACCGCGGTCAGCTGGGTGGTGCTCATGGGCGAGCCGAGAAGCGCGAGGACCGCGGCCCGGGCCGGCCCGAGCAGCGCGCCCAGACTCGCCGGCACGGCCCGGTCGTCCCCGCCCGCGAGGACACCGGCGCAGGGATAGACCACGGCGTACCGCTCCCCTTCCTCCCAGGCCACCCACCCCGTCCGCTGCGGCGTCACCGGCACGAAGAGCAGCTCGGCACCCGAGATCTCGCGGGGCGGATACTCGTGCAGATTGACCTGGAACCGGTTCTCCCCGAGCCACCGCGTCCCGCCCGGCCGCAGGGAGTCCAGCGCGCTCACCCAGCCACCCCGGCTCACCTGGGCGGTCCGCGCCACCACATCCGCCTCCAGCACCCGCCTGCGCCGCTCCCAGTACGGCCGTACGGCCTCCTGCCACACCCACTCCAGCAGCGCGGCCGCCCGCTCCGGCAGGTCGTCCCGGTCCAGCACGGCCGGCAGCGGCCCGGCGAGGGCGAGACGCAGATGGGCGCGGGCGTCGGCGGGCCCGGCCGCGCGCACCCGGGCGACCTCGTCGGCGAAGTCCTCCCCGGCGCGGGGGGTGGGCGTGAGGAAGTCGGCGATCCAGTCCCGGCCCAGCCCCGCCCGCACCAGGCGGGCCGTCACCGGGTCGGCCGTGAGCCGCGCCCGGTAGCCGGGCAGGTGGTCGCGCAGCCACTCCCGCTCGCCGGGGTGTGCGCCCTGCCCCGAGTGCAGCAGTTTCAGGCTCGCGAAGGTCTCGGCGAGCGGGGAGAGGACGAACCGGCTGCGGGCCAGGGTGTCCGCGTTCAGCTGCCACCAGCCCACGGATCCCCCCTTCCCACGACCCTTCCGCGGCCTTGTCCGCGGTCTTTTCCGAGCCCGCCTCTTCCGAGCCCGCCTCTTCCGAGCCCGCCCCTTCCGAGCCCGCCCCTTCCGATCCCGCCTCTTCCGAGCCTGCCTTTTCCGCGGACCTCTCCGACCTCTCTGCGGACCACTCGGCGGGCCTCTTCGCGAACCTCTCGGCGGACCCTTCCGCGACCTTTCGCGCGACGGCGAAACAATAACGAGTGCTGCCGGGCCGGTCCGAGACTCCGGGGCATGCCCCGATACCGATCCCTGTTCCGGACCCCGGAGTTCACCCAGCTGTTCTTCGGAGCGGCCGCACAGACCGCCGCCCAGACCGTCGGCGGACTCGCCCTCGGCACCCTCGTGTACCGGGCGACCGGCTCCCCGCTGCTGTCGGCGGTGAGCATGTTCGGCCCGTCGCTGGCCCAGGTGCTCGGCGCGACCTTCCTGCTCTCCGGTGCCGACCGGCTGCCCCCGCGCACGGCCCTCACCGCCGTCTCGCTCACCTTCGCGGCCGGGACGGCGGTCCAGGCGCTGCCGGGCCTCCCGGCCGGCGCGCTCTTCGCCGTCGTCCTGCCGCTGGGCCTGGTCGCCTCGCTCGGCGGCGGGGTCCGCTGGGGTCTGCTGAACGAGATCCTCGCCAAGGACGGCTATCTGCCCGGGCGTTCGCTCTTCAACATGATGAGCGGGCTGATGCAGATCACCGGGTACGCCACCGGCGGCGCCCTGCTCACCGCTCTGTCCCCGCGGACCTGTCTGCTCCTCGCGGCGGCCCTGTACCTGACGGCCGCGTTCGTCCTGCGCCTCGGCCTCACCCGCCGCCCGCCGCGCGCCACCGGCCGCCCCTCCCCGGCGGCGACCCGGCGCACCAACGCGCTGCTGTGGTCCGCCCGTACGCGCCGTCTCACCTATCTGGGGCTGTGGCTGCCCAACGGCCTCGTCGTCGGCTGCGAGTCCCTCTACGTGTCGTACGCCCCCGACGCGGCCGGCACCCTGTTCGCCTGTGCGGCGCTGGGCATGTTCGCCGGGGACGTGACGGTCGGGAGGCTGATCCCGGCCGCCGTACGTCCCCGGCTCGCGACGCCGCTGCTCCTGCTCCTGGCGACGCCGTACCTGCTGTTCTGCGCGCGTCCGCCGGTCGCCGTGGCCGCCGTGTGCGTGACCGTGGCCTCCGCCGGATTCGGCGCGAGCCTGGTCCAGCAGGAGCGGCTGATGAGCCTGACCCCGGACGAACTGGCCGGTCACGCCCTCGGGTTGCACTCGGCGGGGATGCTGGCCCTGCAGGGCGTGAGCGCGACGCTGGCCGGCTCGCTGGCCCAGCTGACCTCGCCCGGCCGGGCGATGACGGTGATGGCGGCGGCCTCGCTGGCCGTGACCGGCTCGCTGGCTATGGCCGGCCGTCGTTCTCCTGCGGCTGCTGTTCCGGAACGCTCTTCGCGATGAGGTCGACGGCGAGATCCAGGGCGTTCTGCACGCCGGGGTTCTGCACGCCGGGGTTCTGCCCGTCGTGGGTCTGCGTGCCGGTGTTCTGGGCTCCGGTGTTCTGGATGCCCGCGTTCGGGGCGTCGGGGTGCCGCGTGCCGGTGTTCTGGGCGCCGAGGTTCGCGGCGGCGCGGTCGAAGTACCGCAGCAGCTCGACGGGGAACGGCATCACCAGCGTGGAGTTCTTCTCGGCGGCGACCTCGACGACCGTCTGGAGGAGACGCAGCTGCATGGCCTCGGGGGTGTCCGACATGATCCTCGACGCGTTGGCGAGCTGCTGGGCCGCCTGGAACTCACCGTCCGCGGTGATGACCCGGGCCCGCCGCTCCCGCTCGGCCTCGGCCTGCCGTGACATGGACCGCTTCAGCGACTCGGGAAGCTGGACGTCCTTGATCTCGACGCGGTCGATGTGGATGCCCCACCCCGTGGCGGGGCTGTCGATCATCAGCGCCAGGCCCTCGTGCAGCCGCTCCCGGTCGCTCAGCAGATCGTCCAGGTCGCTCTTGCCGATGATGGAGCGCAGGGAGGACTGGGCGACCTGCCCGACGGCGAAGACGTAGTCCTGCACCTCGATGGCCGCCCGCAGCGGGTCGGTCACCCGGAAGTAGACGACGGCGTCGACCTTCACCGACACGTTGTCCTTGGTGATGCCCTCCTGCGTGGGCACCGGCATGGTCACGATCTGCACGTTCACCTTGCGCATGCGGTCGGCGAACGGGATCAGGAAGGTGACACCGGGCTGCCGGTGGGTCGGCAGCGCCTTCCCCCACCGGAACACGACCCCGCGCTCCACCTGGTTGACGACCCGCATTCCGCTCTTCAGCACGAGCAGCACGAGCAGGACCACCAGCACCACTGCGACGACAGTGCCTTCCATGGCACTCCATTCTCCGACGCGACTTCCATCCGGTTGCGGACAAGGGGGAGGACACCACGGCGGGGGTCTCCGGATGCGGACGCGGCGTCAGGGATCCGTAAAGAAAGCGACACGTGCTCGTCGCCGGCCGCCCTGTCCGGCGAACCCCCGCCGCACTCCTGATCGTCTTCCAGAGGGCCGCGCGGTGCACCTCGCAGGCGGCCGACTGCCGCAGAGCCGGAACCATGGGGGAGCACATGCAGGAACAGAACCCGACGTCCGACGCCGTGCCCTCGTCCGCGCCGCCGCCGGGGGGCGGGACTCCGCCGGCGCGGAGCGGAACTCCGCCGCACGAGGCCGTGACCGGGCCGCCGGAGGGTGGCGAGCCGGAGGGTGGCGAGACCCCGCCGTCGGAGGGCGACGGAGCCCTGCCGCCCGAGGCCCAAACCCTGACCCGCTTCCTCGCGGCGGACCCGGCCGGCCGGGCCCGGCTCGCGCCCGGCGTCGCCCAGGCGGTCGGCGCGGACAGGATGGAGCGGATCGTCGAGGCCACACTCGCCCGCACCGGTACCCCCGTCACCGTCACGGACAGCCCCGACGGCCTGATCGTCACCGGCCCGCGGGGCAGGGTCCGCGCCTGGGCCCGGCAGACCGACGACGGCGAGGAGATCACCGGCCTGCTCCTCGAAGGAGACCTCTACGAGCCCCCGGCCCGACGCCGGCGCCTCCCGGAATTCGTCCCCTGGCTGGTGTTCCTCCTGCTGGACGCCTTCTGGAGCGTCCTCACGATCCGGGCGGCCGGCAGCCGCCTCTCATGGTGCGCGTGGATGGCCGTCCTCGCCGCCTTCTTCGTCTTCGCCGAGGGTGTCGGTGCCCCCGCGCAACAACCCCGCCTGCGCCGCCGCGCCGCCCGGGCGGTCGCCCTCCTCCCGCTCCTCTCGGCCTACCGTCTGCCGACCCTGCCCACCGGAGACTTCACCCCGGCCCTGGTGATCGCCCCGGCGCTGCTCGCCGCGGCCGTGGGCCTGGTGGCCCGGGCGCGCCTCCACCACTGGCGCACCCCCGTCTCCCAGCCCCTCCGCTTCCCCCTGGAGGGCACCTGGTACGTCGTCCAGGGCGGCGGCAGCCTCGTCAACCACCACACCGGCGTCCCGGAACAACGCGCCGCCCTGGACCTGGTCGCCCTCGGCCCCCACGGCACCCGCACCCGCCCCGGCGACGACCTGGCCGCCTACGCCGCCTACGGCCGACCCGTCCGCGCCCCCAGCGCCGGCCGCGTGCTCTCGGCGGTCACGACCCTCCCGGACCAGCGCCCCGGAGAGACCCGCTACGCACCGCGCTACGGCAACCACGTCGTCCTCGACACGGGCCGCGAGATCATCGAACTGGCCCATCTGCGCCCGGGTTCGGTCACCGTGAAGCCGGGCGATGTCGTCGAGGCGGGCCGGCTCCTCGGCGAGGTGGGCAACAGCGGCAACTCGACGGAACCGCACCTGCATCTGCACGCGGAACGTGACGGGGTGGGTCTGGACCTGCGGTTCAGCGGCGTCAAGGGGCGCCTGTACCGAGGGCGCAGGATCAGGGGGGACGGTGCGCCGGGCGACCTGGGCTGAGCCGAACGCCGCGACGGGCGCTGCCGCTTGTGAGGTTGCCGCTCGTGGCGGGGGAGGGCTCCCAGTCAGCCCAGCTCCGATTGCCCGAGTTGTGGCATTCATCCAGACTCGGCCGTAGTAGGACCGTCCTACGAAAGAAGGGAGTATCCAGATGATCGTCGTCAACCTGCTCGGTGAAGTCCTCGCCCTCCTCGGCGGCTTGCTCTAGGCCGTCACTGGCAGACCCATTCCGCGGAATGGCGGCCCAGCCCCGTCCTGTTCGGTGACGGGGCCGGACGCTTTGCGGGAGACCCGGGACGCTCCGCGCGAGCCCTCCGACGCTCCCGAAGCCACCGGCCGCCGTCGGAAGCTCCCGGTCGAGGCCGGCTGCCCCTGGACGACTAGTCGACGTCCACCGGACCGTCGTCCGACCTCTTCTCCTTGCTGGTCGGCAGCTGCAGCAGGCCCTTGCCCTTGCCCTCCTCGGGGCGCTGGCCGTCGGAGTCCTGGCCGTTCAGGTTCTGCCGGACCGAGTCGAGGATCGTCAGGCCCTGGGACACCAGGCCGGCGGCGATCTCGCCGAGGCCGTCCGCGCCGTTGAGGACGTTGACGTTGGCACCGGCGAGGCCGCCGGCCGCTTCCTTCACGATCTGCGGGAGCTGGTCGATCAGCATCCGGTCGAGCGCGACCCGGTCGTACGAGGCCGCCGCCTCCGCCTGGATCTTCATCCGCTGCGCCTCGGCGGCCGCGAGGATCCTGACCCGCTCGGCCTCGGCCTCGGCGGGCTTCACGACCTCGGCCACCAGCTGCTGCTGGCGCAGCTTGGCCTGGCGCTGGGCCAGCTCCGTCTGGGCGGCGAGCACCTCCTGCTGGGCGTGTGCCTGCGCCAGCGGCCCGGCCTGCGCGGCCTGCGCCTGGGCGCGGTCCACCTCGGCCGAGTACTCCGCCTTGACGACGGCGGTCTGCCGGGCGTACTCGGCCTGCTTGCGGGCCGCCGCCTGCTCCGCCTCGACGGAGGCCTGGGTGGCCTGCGCCTGGGCGATCAGGGCCTGCCGCTGGATCGCCGCCTTGTGCGGCGCGGACATCGCGTCGATGTAGCCGGTGTCACCGTCGTCGATCGACTGGATCTGCAGCGAGTCCACGATCAGACCGATCTTCGCCATCTCCGTCTTCGAGGTGTCCAGGACCTCGGCGGCGAGCTTCTGCCGCTCGGTGACGATCTCCTCGACGGTCATCGAGCCGATGATGGCCCGCAGATGGCCGGCGAAGATCCGGCCGGTCAGCACCGACATCTGTTCCTGGTCGGAGAGGAACCGCTGGCCGGCGTTGATGATGCTCTCGTGGTCGTTGCCGACCTTGAAGGCGATGACCGCGCGCACGTGCAGGGAGATGCCCTGCTTGGTCACACAGGTCTCGGTGACCTCGGCCTCGCACATCGACAGCGTGAGGAAGCGGGTCTTACGGAAGATCGGGAGCACGAACTTGCCGTGCCCCGTCACCACTCGGAACGGCGCTCCCCCCAGTCCCCGCCGGCCCCCTGAGATCAACATCGCCTCGTCGGGAGCGGGAACGCGGTATCCGAACATGCTGTTACTCCTCAGCCGGCGCCGACGGTATCGCCGTCGAGCGCGTCCAATGGATCCACCCACTCGATGACGCCGACTTCGCGGCATCCACGTGATTCGATCACGAGCACCGACGCGCCCGAGGGGAGGGGATCCTCCGACCAGGCGAGGAAGGTCTCGGAGCCGCCCCTGACCCGTACCAGGACCTCGCCGGGGCCCGCGGATCCGCGGGTTCCGATCAGAACCTTCCCCGTGCAGCCGATCACGGCCTCGTCCTGCGGCATCACCGGCCGTCCTCCTGTTTCCTGGCCCAGCATTCCGACGATAGACCCACCCCGGCCGGGTACCCAACGGGTGGGCGGACCCGGGCTGCGCCGCCGGGGCGGACGGAGCCCCGGCGGCGCTTCCGGCTCATGCGGACGCCGCGGGCGCGAGGCCCTTTCCCGGGCGTACGGCCCGGAGGCCGGAGGCGGCAATGTCCCCTGAGCCGGGGAGCGGATCGGATCCCGGAATTCCACAGCCGGATATCACGGACGACGCCCGACCACTTCTTCTCCCCCCGGCCCACTTCTTCTCCCGATCACTTCTCTTCTCGGCCACTTCTCCACACGCGCGGAAGATCAGCCGGAATCCGAGGTTCTGCCGGGGCGGCCCGGCCACGTTATTCTTGAGGACGAGGTCGATCTCTTCATCGCCGGTGAGACGGTCTGTCCCGGCGGCCTGCAAGTCGGGATGCACTTTCTGAACCCAGATCCGTGTCCGGAACGCCCGCCGAGTCCGTCGGGTGCCGAGAGTCGAAAGCTCGCTCATGTCGCAATCCATGCGTGCGCTCGTAGCCGGAAAGGTCGGTGAGCCGGCCGATGTCCTGCGGCTGGAATCCCGCCCCGTTCCCACTCCGCAGGCCGGTCAGGCGTTGGTCCGCGTGAAGGCGACTCCGATTCACGCCAGCGATCTGCACGTGCTGCGCGGCCGCTACGGCTTCTCCCCCGAGTTCCCCGCTGTGGTGGGCCTGGAATGCGTGGGCCGTATCGAGGCCCTGGGCCCGGACACGGAGGGACTGAAGACCGGTGAACGCGTGGTGACCGTCGGGGTGGCCGGCACCTGGCAGGAATACCTTGTTGCCGATGCACAAAGGCTCCTGCCGGTCCCCGACCGGCTGAGCGACTCCAGTGCCTGTCAACTCGCCGTCAACCCGTTGACCGCGCTGCTGCTGGTGACGCGCGAACTCGACGTAAAGCCGGGTGAATGGCTGTTGCAGACGGCCGCGGGTTCCACCGTCGGCCGGCTCGTCATTCAGCTGGCCAAGCACCTGGGAATTCGGACGATCAATGTCGTGCGGAGGCGCGATGCCGTCGAGGAGATCAGGGCGCTCGGTGGTGAGGAGGTCATCTGCACCGAGGACGAGGACCTGGTGCAGCGGGTGGCCGAAATAGCGGGACCGGCCGGTGTGCGCAAAGCCGTCGACTGTGTCTCGGGCGAGGTGGGCGCCCAGGTGTCCCAGGCATTGGCTCCCGGCGGAGAGGTCGTGGTGTACGGCGCGCTCTCCACCCATCGGCAGGCCGATCCGGCGGCGCTGACGATTCCGCTGCTGGCACGCTCGGTCATCTACGAGACCAAAGTGGTCCGTGGCTTCTGGCTGTACCGCTGGTTCAGCACGGCCTCACCTCCGGATGCGCTGCACGCGCTGTCCCAGGTTCGCGGTCTCGTCGCCGATGACGTGCTGAGCATCCCCCCGGGCCGGCCGTTCCCGCTCGAAGACTTCACCGAGGCCATTTCGCTCGCCGAAGCACCCGCACACGGCGCCAAACCACTCTTCGTCCTCGATGACGCCCCGGACGGGCAGGACGGCCGGGAAACGGCATCCGGACGGCGGTGACGTGTCGGCGGCGGGCCGCTGTTCCGCCGGACTCGCCGGGGACGGATCCGCAGCCGATGGGCCGGGCGGCGGTGGCGTCGGCCGATGCCCGGGCAGCAACGGGCGGGCTGGGCCGGCCTCGTGGGAATAAATAGGTGGGACCGACCGGTCTCCGCTGGTACGGTCTGGGCAGCCGTGAGAGAGACGCGAGGAGGTGAGACCCATGAAGGCTGTACCGGTGTGGGTGCTCCCCCTTTTCGTCACGGTGGGCGGTTGACTTAGGTGTCGCCGGGAGCGCCTCCGACAAGGCACTCCTGAAAGGCAATTCCTATGAACTCTTTGCATTCCACCTCGGGCACGGACCACCACGCGGTGGTGGTCACGCGGGTCTCGGACATGCAGTGGCACGCCGTGGAGGACGACCGGGTGGTCGGCCGCGGCGATGCTTCGCGCCGGCCCGACGGACGGCTCTTCATCAGCGCCGACGCATGGCACGACGCCGTCTTCGACCGCATCGCCGACGCGATGCTGGCGGACCTGCCGACACCGCTGTACGCCGTGGTCGACGAGGCCGACCACGAGTCGAGGTCCGCCTGGGAGCGGGCCGGCTTCGCCGTCGCACGCCGCGAGCGGGGCTATCTCGTGCCCACCGACCCGCAGATCAGCGGGCTCGGCTCGGTGCGGCCCCCGTCGGACGTGACGATCGTCCCTGCCGGTGAGGCGGAGGAGGGCCCGCTGCGCGCCCTGGACCGCATCATCCGCGACGAGGTCGAGGCCACCGTCGGATGGCGGACGATGCCGGCCGAGGTGCTGCCCCGCCCGGCGGGGACCACCCTGGTCGACCCGTCGAAGTACGCGGTGGCACGGCACTTGGACCAGTACGTGGGGCTGGTCCGGGTGGCGCCGCTGCCCCGGCAGCCACGGATCGGGCTGATCGCCGTCCGGGCCGACAGGCACCGCCGCGGCATCGCCCGGGCACTGCTGGCCCACGCGCTGGGTTCGCTGCACCGCACCGGGACCGCTTCGGCATGGGCCGAGGTGAACGAGTCCAACACCGCGGCAACCGCTCTGTTCGAGGGCATCGGTGCCCGGCACACGGCCAACACCCTGGAACTGGCCCGCCGTTGACGCTCCGCCACACCGCGCCGCACCGCACCGCATCGAGGCCGGCCGCGCGCCGCATTTCATTTCGTGCCGAATACACCGTCGCAGAACGGGAGAAGTGAGAGACCATGACGAAAACTTCAGGAGGCGTGGAAGTCGAAGGCACCGTGGTCGAGTGCCTGCGCAATGCCACGTTCAAGGTGGAGCTCGAGAACGGTCACACCGTGCTCGCCCACATCAGCGGAAAGATCCGGAAGAACTACATCAAGATCCTCCCGTACGACCGGGTGCTCGTGGAACTCAGCCCCTACGACCTCACCCGCGGCCGGATCCGCTACCGCTACCGGACCTGACGGAAGGAGCCGGGGCGGGCGGCAGCGAGCGCGAGCGGCGGCGCGCCGCGATCACGCTGCCCGAGGCGAAGGCCACTCCCGCGGCTGCGACAGCACCGGCGACCCACCAGGAAGGGCCGTGTGCAACGGGCTCTCCGACGACCGTGACGTGCTGCTCGGTGGTCTGCTGCCCGTGGTGGCTGACCACGGTCAGCGTGTAGCGGCCCGGGGGCACGTCATCACGCACCCGGGCATGGCCGGCATAGACCGTGCCCGGGTCGTCGCACTTGCACCCGGGATCGTCGGCGCTGTCCGTTCTGATGGTCACAGGGCCGATGAAGAGGGGTGACCTGACGGTCAGGGAGTCTTCCGATGCGGCGCGCAGGTCGGTGAGCACCACCCGGACGTCGCTGCCGGGCCGTACGGGGGCGGGTGTGTCGCTGCCGGGGAACGCGTTGAGGGGGCCGATGACGAACCGGTAGATCTCTGCCGAGTCCTCGGCCGCGACCTTGAGCTGCGCGGTGGCGACCGTACGGCCGTGACGGGTCGCGGTGACCGGATAGGTGCCCGCGCGCAGGCCCGAGCGGATGCGGTGTTCCGTTCCCGCCTCGTCCGACTGGACCGACTGCGTCGCGCCCTTCTTCACGGGAGCCAGGACGATCGGCTCCTGGAGGGCAGGGGAGGTGACCTCGACCCGGTCCCACCCCGGCGGCATGCCCTCGATGCTGAACCAGAGGGAGTCGCCGGCCGCCAGGATCCTGCCCTGAGGCACGTGGGACTCCAGGCGGACGGCTGCGGCCGGGCCGGCGGACGGAGCCGGGCTCGCTCCCTCGGCCGATGCCCCTGCCGCCGCCCCCGCCAAGGGCGCCACGGCAAGACCGGCGATGCTCACGGCCCGGACTGCGTTGCGGAACAACGATTCCCCTTCGACAAGGACGGTCGGGCCGGTTCGGCCACACCGTTCGGCCGACCAGGAATTCGACCGGCCGAGCAGGAAGAGGACAAAGGCGTACGGCAGGTTGCCGACTGCCTGGAACGCACGCTGCGCGGCCACGCCGCGGGACATGATCCGATCCCCGACGCGCACTATGGGCATGTCGGCAGCATGTAGGCCATAAAGGTGAAAGTACTCCTAAAACGCTCCCATTCCTGGGCATGATGGATGTGTTGATCACCTACGGCTTCAGGGGAGCGCGCGTGTCGAACATTCCGACCGATCTGCGGTTTGCCGAGTCACATGAGTGGGCGCGTCTGGAATCGGACGGCACGATCACGGTCGGGCTCAGCGACCATGCCCAGCACGCGCTCGGGGAACTCGTGTTCGTGGACATGGCTCAGGCCGGCAAAGTCTTCGCGGCCGGGGATGCCGTCGGTGTCGTGGAGTCGGTCAAGGCGGCGTCGGACTTCTATGCGCCGGTCAGCGGCGAAGTACTGGCCGTCAATGAAGAGTTGGAAGGAAGCCCGGAGCTGATCAATGAAGATCCCTACGGCGCTTGGATCTTCAGGTTGAAGCCGTCGAAGTCCGCTGAACTCGACCGTCTTCTTGACCCGGCCGGTTACCGGGCCGCGCTCGGCGAGTAACTCCCACGACGGCTCGACCGCCGTACCGGCGGAGACCGCCTGTGAAGCCTGGCGACGGCATGGAGCTCCGCCAGGCGCGGCAGGCTCTCGTGCGGGTCAGGGGAAGGCGCGGCAGGTGCTTGTGCGGGTCAGATCCAGGCGCGGCAGGCTGAACACCTCGGGCCTGATCGCCCCGCCGGTGAAGGTCAGGTCGACCGTCGCGGTCTCCCCTCCCCACGCGACCACCGAAGTCACCCGCGGCTGCACCCCGGCACAGATCCGGACCCGCCTCGGCCTCACCGGTGACGGCTCGGGCCAGACCATCGCCATCGTCGACGCCTACGACTACCCGAACGCCACCCCGGACGTCAGCTTCGTGGCCGACCCGGCGACGGGCGTCGCCGTCTACACCACCGCTCTGGGGCAGCCCGTGTGGATGGAGGTGGGCGGCACCAGCCTGTCCGCCCCGGTCTGGGGCGCGGTGATCACCGTCGCCGACCAGCTCCGCGCCGCCGCCGGCAAGGCCCCCTGGCCGTCGCGGGTCCGCAGGGCGACACCGCCCACTAGGACGTCTACGCCCTCGGCAGCAAGCTCAACGACGTCACCCAGGGCTCCAACGGCCTGTGCGGCGCCGAGTGCACCGCAGGCCCCGGCTACGACACCGTCACCGGCCTCGGCTCCCCCCTCGCCGGCGTCGACACGGCGCTGGCGGCGATGAAGTAACCACCGTGACCGTCCGTTCAGGCCCGCCCTGCACGGGTGGCCTCAAGGGGCGGGTGCCGCAGTGGGGACGACCGAGGGGGACGCCCCCACCGCAGCACCCCCCAGAAGACCGTGCCCGGCTCCTGCTCCGGCAGCCGGGCACAGTCGCGGGCGATCCTTGCCGGGCTCCGGTCAGTTTCCTGATCCACGCGGATATTCCTTTTGGATCGCCTTTCCGTTTCATGCGCAGCGGGGTTACTGGCTAGGATGAAAGTGAGTGATCATATCGACTCGAGCGGCCTTCGCAAATCAAGGAGGCGAACAATGGAAGGGTTGAAAGGAAAAGCCTTCATCGTAACGGGCGGCGGATCGGGAATTGGTGCCGCCACCGCATTGCGCCTGCTTTCCGCGGGTGCCCGGGTCATGGCTGCGGGCACCCGCGCCGAGGGCCTCGCGCAAACCCGCGACCGGGCCGGGGCGATGGCCGGCAATGTGCTGACGGCCCGGTTCGACCTTCGCGATGAAGCCTCGATCACCTCCCTGGTCGCCCGGACCACCGAGACGTTCGGTCGCCTCGACGGGGTCGCCAACGTCGCCGCGGCGGTCCACCCGGATTTCCTGAGCCGGGACCAGGGCGTGGACACCTTGGACGCCGGCTTGTGGGCCGAGATGATGCAGGCCAACCTCATCGGAACGGCCACCGTGATCCGCGAGAGCCTGCCCGCCCTGGTGGCCGCCGGCGGCGGCTCCATCATCAACGTCTCCTCGGCGGCAGCCTGGCTGGGGGACCCGGCCTTCGCCGCCTACGGCTCCTCCAAGATCGCCCTGCATGCGCTCACGCGGCACACGGCTCGCACGTGGGGCAAGAAGAACGTGCGCTGCAACGCCGTCGCCCCTGGTGCGGTTCTCACGGAAGGAGCAAGGGAAGTGATGGCGGAGGACGCACGGGCGGCCATGCTGGAGCGCACGGCGCTTCCCCGTCTGGGCCGGCCGGAGGACCTGGCCTCCTTCCTCACCTTCCTCCTGTCGGACGAAGGCAGCTGGATCACCGGCCAGATTCTGTCCGTGGACGGCGGCCTGACCATGCGGGAGTAGTCTTCCGCGGCCGGCCCTGGGCCCGCATGCGCCGGCCGGGCGGCTCTCCGCGCAGGCCGGACGGTTACGGCGAGGCACCTTCCGAGGAGCCTGGTCGCGTGTGGCGCAACCCCGAACACGACGAAGGGCCAATTCAGGAGGGAACCCTTCCTCAGCCGGCCTGCCCTTTTGTCTGACGCCCCAGCAGGATACGAACCTGCGACACCCGTTCAGGAGTGGCATCGAATCCTTGCCGGGCACTGTCGCGCGGTGCTGTTTCCCCCGGCCGGAATCGCACGGAAACCCACTTGATCCGGCTCATGCCGCCCGGTATCCGGCCGTCCACTCACGTATCGCTCACGCGCTGCCGACTGCCGGGCAGTGAGCAGGTCAGACCTGGCCGAGGTCGATCTCCACCGGGAAGGGGGCTGCTGCCTCGACGACTCCGGTGAACACGTCTCCGTCCCGGTAGGTCTTCGTCGCGGGGTCGAGAACGTAGCTGTATACGAGAGGAACACCTGTCGCGGCCTGCTCGATCCGCCAGTAGAAGCCGATGCCTGTCGACCTCCAGTAGAAGCCGATGCCTGCCTTGGCGTACTGGTCGACCTTCACGATCCGGTCGGTGGTCTCCGAGCCCGGACGCTACCCTGCGCCCCCGAATCATCCTCATTTGGGGTGGCAGACGCCCATCGGCACCGCGGCATTGGCGCCACGCTCGTGCAGGCACTAGCCACCGACTTCGGATGCAATGTTGCGGATGTGTCCTGATCGACTCGCGTAAGCGCTGCGGGCCGGCGCCTTGCTCGCCGACTCTCACCCGACGGAATCTGGGTCAGCTGAACGGCCTTGCAGCGCAAACCGGAACATCCAACAGGCGGACCATGTGACTCGAGATCAGCACGTCAGGCCCGGCCAGTTCGTCCGAGTCGTCCGTGACCGGACAGCCCGGACAGTCGCCTTCAATCCTGTCCGGGCTGTTTGGGCCGACAGCGCTCGTTGCGCTGCTTGGTACCTCCCTGACGCCCGGATCTCTCCGCCTGCGAGAGTGGTCCCGTGATCCTGGATCCTGAGAACACTCTGTTCGTCCGTGGTGCCACGCCCGTGCTTCTGCTGGCCGACGCGCCCGTTCACGATGCCCTGCCGCTGCTGGCTGCGTCGGACGGGGCGGTGCCCTTGTGTGAGGGGTGGAGCATTGTCCCTCGACTCACCCTGTGTGTCGTAGACGGACCTGGGGACCACGGACTCGTTGTCCCCGCTCTCGCCGCGCCGGTGGTCGGGGGCGCCGATGATGGCGAGGCATCGAATGGCATGGGCGACTGGTGCGCGGATGCTGTGCAGGCCGGCGGCGCAGTCGTCCTGTCTTTGGAGCAGCTACCCGAGGCGCTCGATTGGTCTGCCTTGCTGTCCTCGGGCACCGCCCGCGGTGGTTTCATGCCTGCGCTGGCCTGACGGCAGGATCGTCGGACTTGCGCGGCCAGCATGGCGCCTGCTTGCTGCGCGAGCCCAGGACCCGGGACCTCTTCGTCCCGGAGCAACTTGAGTAGGCGCTCCAACTTGAGCCAGGGCACCGCTCACCAGCTGCGTGACAACCGCGTTCTCTACGTCCGCCACCAGGTCCGGCGTCGCCGTGGCGTCCTGTACGACGACCCCAAGAGCCGCCGTCGCCGTGCTGTCCCGCTGCCCGCCCTCTGCATCGCGCCCCTGCGCCGGCAGCGCATGCGGCAGGCGGCTGCCCGAGCCAAGGCGGGGAGAAGTGGCAGGAGTCGGACTACGTCTTCGCCACCCGAAACGGCCGCCCCGTCGAGCCGCGACGCAACCGCTCCTTCACCCGAGTCGCCGATCCGCCGGCCTCCGCGTCATCCGGCTGCACGACGCCCGGCACGGCACCGCCACCCTCCTCACGGCGGCCGGGGCCGCGCCGCGCGTCGTGATGGAGATCCTGGGCCACTCCCAGACCAGCATCACCATGGACGTCTACACCCACGTCGTCCAGAACACCCAGCGCGAAGCCATGAGCCACATGGACCGGCTGCTGAGGAACGGAAGAGGCGCCCCGGTCGTGAGGACCGCCCGCGTTGATGTCAAAGGCCACCTAGGAACGTTCCTAGGTGGCCTTTTCCCTTGTGCCCCCGGCAGGATTCGAACCTGCGACACCCGCTTTAGGAGTTCGATCTACCCCCGCCCCTGGTGCCGTCGTCGGCTGGTCCGGCGGTCGCCCGAGGGTGCTGCCGTATGCCTTCGTCCGGCCCCGTTGATGTCAGCATTGGATGTCACCGAAACAGCCCCGGAACTGGGCAGACCTCCAACGGTTCCCCCGGCCGGTCCGCCCACTGCCACCACGTATGCCGATCGGCGCACCGCCACAACGACCGGCAGGTCCGCCGGCCATCGTCATCCCGCCTGGCGAGCACCAGACCGCCCGACCTCAGGGGCTGCTTGCACTCGGGACAGGACGGAGCGTCGTCGGCCATACGGCGAACCCTAGAGCGGGTTACCGGTTGATCGGGATCTCATAGACGATCTCGCAGTGAGCCGCAGGCACCACGATGTCCGCCGTCTCCACGGGTCGCCCCTGGTCGCTGTAGTACGTCCGCCGGATGTGCGTGACGAGCGCGGCCTTCTGGATGCCGAGTATCGACGCCTCCTCGGCGGTCGCCTGTCGCGGCTCGGGCTGCTCCACGGCGTGGCTGACGGTGACGCCGATCGCGGCCATGCGGTTCACGACGCCCGCCCCTGCGTGTGGGCCGCCCTCGGGCAGGACGACGAGAGTGCCGGCGGTGAGGTCGTACGGCTCCCAGCTCGTGGACAGCTGGACCGGCCTGCCGTCGGCGAGGAACTCGTACGTCGTCCGGACACACAGGTCGCCCTCGGTGATGCCCAGCCGCGCTGCGACTTCTGCTGGAGCCGGGACCTTGGCATCGGTCCGGCTCTCCCAATCGCCTTGCCTGCCTACGGCCTTCATATCCGCGCGGAACGGCGAACCGCTGGGCTGCTCCCGAGCCGATGACCGGACGACCCGGACTCGCTGCCGAGGCTCGGCGACGTACGTACCCGATCCGGCACGGCCCTCCAGCACGCCCTGAGAGATGAGCAGTTCCTGCGCCCGGCGGACCACGTTCTCGCCCACGCCGCACTCCTGGCCGATCTGGGTGCGGGAGGGCAGCCGGTCCCCCGGCTCCCACACGTGCTCCGCGATCCGCCGCCGGAGTTCGTCGGCGATGCGGAGGTAGGGCGGCTGCTCAGACATATGGAAAATCTAGTCCACTAGCTCTAGCCTAGTTAACTAGCTTCACTGAAAGTGACTGTCGGTTGACGGAGGCTGCCCTGTGCCCGCTTCGGGAGTTAGCGCGGCGGCCATCGCCGCCCGGCTGTCCGCCGTCGGGCTCGCCGCTCGGGTGGTGGAGCACGACCGGTACACGTCGGTCGAAGCGGAGGTACCGAAATCCCTCTCCGCGGAGTCCTGGCGGGAGGTCCTGGAAGTGGTGGCGGAAGCCGATCGGTTCGGGCTCCTCACCACCAGCCTGAACGGCCGCACCCTATGGGCGGTCGTACGCAAAGCGGTCCCCGCGACGGGCGATGTCGGGGGACCGGGCCATCAGCGATAGGAGCTGAGCAGCGTGCTCAACCGTATCCGCCGTGCCGCCGCACTCACCAGAGCGCGGCGATTTCCGAAGGGCAGGCACCGCCGCCCCTTACGGCCCGCCCAGTCGCAGACCGTCCCCACCACCCTTGACGCACCGACGGTCGCCCTGGGACGCACCTCCGACGGCCCGCCCCACCGAGACTCGCTCGCAGGTGAGGACAACGCACTCGTCCGCCCGTATGTGCTGGCGTGGGAGAGGCGCGTACGGACGCGCTCCGTGGTCGTCGCGCCCCACCTATCGGCCGAGGTCTGCGCGGCCTTCCTGGGGGTCCGCTGATGTCTCCGCGCCCACAGCCGCGCTTCACGGACGCCTCGGGCGTCTCCTACCGATCGACCGCCTGCCGGATCGGCACGCACCGCGCCTGCACAGAATCCTCCCCTGCCCCGGCGCCGGCCGCCCTCCCCCTGGTCTACGAGGCGTGCGACTGCCCGTGCCACACAGTGCCCGACCAGTCCACGCATGTGGAGGTCAAGTACGAAACGCACGTCCGGCTCTACCTGGTGCCGCTCCTCGGCTCCAAGCGGCTCGAATCCCTCGGCGTCGCTGACGTGCGGCGCTTCCTCGTCCGTCTGGAGAAGGAGACCACCACCGCAACCGCCAAGGAATCGCACCGAGTTCTGCGCTCCGCACTGTCCTCCGCCTGTCGCGAGGAACTGATCACGCGCAACGTCGCCAAACTGGTCGAGCCGCCCCGCACGGACACACCCGAGCTGCACCCCTGGACCCTGGACGAGACCCTGGACTTCCTCGCGGCCTCGCGCGAGGACCCGCTCTACGCGGCCTTCGTGCTCGCCATCGCCATGGGCCTACGCCGGGGAGAGATCGTCGGCTTGCGGTGGGCGGACGTCGACCTCGATAACCGTGTCCTCTACGTCCGTCACCAGGTCCAGCGTCGCCGTGGCGTCCTGTACGACGGCGATCCCAAGAGCCGCCGTCGCCGTGCCGTCCCGCTGCCCGCTCTCTGCCTCGCTCCCCTTCGCTGGCAGCGCATGCGGCAGGCAGAGACTCGCGCCAAGGCGGGGGAGAAGTGGCAGGACTCCGACTACGTCTTCACCACCCGGACCGGCCGCCCGGTCGAGCCGCGCAACCTCTACCGCTCCTTCACCCGCGTCGCCCAGTCCGCCGGCCTCCGCGTCATCCGGCTGCACGACGCTCGCCACGGCACCGCGACCCTCCTCACGGCGGCCGGGGTCGCGCCCCGTGTCGTGATGGAGATCCTCGGCCACTCCCAGATCAGCATCACCATGGACGTGTACACCCACGTCGTCCAGGACACCCAGCGCGAGGCCATGAGTCACATGGATCGGCTGCTTAAGAGGCGCCCCGGTCGCCAATGACCGTGCGTGTTGATGTCAAAGGCTCCGGATCAGGATCGGTCCGGGGCCTTTCTTCTTGTGCCCCGGCAGGATTCGCGATACTTGCTTGTGATCCGTATCGCTTGGCTGAGGCCAAAGTGGTCGCCTTACTGCAGTTAAGCTGCGCCGTCGCAGGTCGTTGCCGTGGCCATGTGGTACAGCGGAGGTCGGCTTAACAAATTGAGCCGGATGATTTTTCGGGGTTGCTTACTGGCGACTGAGAAGCACGGGCCAAGGTTGAACTTGCGATTGTCAAGGGGGCAACTAAAATTACCCGCTTGCCTGGGTGTAGATTGCGTCTTCGGGGCTGCGGAACTTTCATCGCTCGGTTTCGTAGCGATCGCATGCCGGACATGTAGGTCGAGGTAGGGTCTTGGGCTCCTCGGCCGGCTGCCGCAGCATCGGAGCGTGGTCCGCCGTCCCGTGTAGACGTATCCTGGGGAAGTAGAGGAGTCCGCGGCCTCACTCTGGAGACGCTATGTCAGTCTGGGCCGACTTCGGTTTTACCAGTTCTCCATACGCCATCGATCCGATCCCTGCCACCAGGCAAGGGGACCATTTGCTTGTCGGGCGCGATGCGGAGATCAGGAATCTGGTTTCTCGGCTCGAATCATCCGCACGACATCCCACTATCGAGGGACCGTTCGGTGTCGGGAAGACCAGCCTGATTCGAGTGGCTTGCTTCCGGATGCAACGATCGTTCAATGAGGGGAAAGCGAGCGTCAACTCCTTGATTCCGCTGAAAGAGCCCATTGAACTCTATCCGGATATAACGATTGAAAGGATCCAGCATAAACTGTTCTGTCAGGTCGCCGAGGCTTTTAGGCTGCACAAAGACAGGTTGGAGGCCACGGGTAGAAGGATCCCCAAGCAAAAGGATATTGAGCGCTGGCTGAACGATCCTGTTTTCAGCACGCGCGCACTTGGGGCAAATATGCCACTTGGGGGAGTGGCTGTAGGGAAGGGGAGCTCGCCAAATTCCGGTTCCGCCTACTCTGAATTCGGTTTTCCGAGGGCGATGAAAGCCTCCCTCGAAAGCTGCTTCCCTGAGCGTGGATACGGGGGATTTGTCGGCGTGATCGACAACATGGAACTCATGCGAACGTCTCAAAGAGTTCGAGACGTCCTCGACTATATGCGTGACAACATCCTGGCTCAAGAGGGGCTGCGGTGGATTTTGTGCGGAGCTCAAGGGGTCATCCGGTCCGCGGCCGCCACTCCCAGGCTTGGTGACACCCTGGGGCATCCGATTGAGGTGAATCCGATTGCAGATGAACTCACATCGGATGTCATAACTAGAAGGATCGACGCCTATAAAACCAGAGAAAATCCCGTTGTTCCGATAGGTCCGGATAATTTCTGGTACCTATACGACATCTTCAATCGAAATCTTCGCACCGCGCTAAAATTTGCTGAGGAGTTTTCTCTTTGGTTGCATGCTCAGCAGGTCGGAGGTCCAGGTAAGGGCGGGTATCAAGACCTTCTGGAGGTCTGGGTCGCGAACACTGCTGACCGTTACCGTGACGATGCGGGTGAATGGCTCGAAGAGCGGGATTGGGCGACTTTTGATGCTTTGTCTACAAGGGGAGGGACCTGTCGTCCCTGCCATGACTTCGGAGAGTTCGGATTTGAGTCGTCGAAGGCTATGCGATCGCCTATTCGGACGTTGAAAGATGCCAATCTCTTGACGTACGAGGCGGATGAGATGGATAAGCGGCGCAAGATTGCGTCGATGACGGCCGTAGGTTGGCTCGTGGCCTACGCGAGAGCGGGATATAACCTACCGGCAAGGCGTTCTTCTGTTCCTTCTGATTTCGGATAGCTGTAAGAGGTTGGGCTGCGGTAGAGGGGCTTTTGGCGGTGGCTTGCCAGCCCCTGATGCCTCGCCCTAGCGGAAAATGGCGGGCGTGCGCCGACAGCGCGAGGGGTCAAGAGACATGCGCCTGGATGACTGGCGAAGGTTTCGCCTGATTCTCGCCCGAGCCGACGACGTCCATCACTGTGCCTGGCACTGCAGACGTGTCGCGTTCTGCGTCGGCACCAGGCGGGGCAAGGAGTCCGCGCCGTGGCGGAGTGACAGCACTCCGACTGCGTCTTCACCAGAACCGTCGGTAAGGTCGAGCCGCGCAACCTCTACCGCTCTTTCACCCGCGTCGCCCAATCCGCCGGCCTCCGCCTCATCCGCCTGCACGACGCTCGCCACGGCACGGCCACGCTCCTTACGGCGGCCGGGGTCGCGCCCCGCGTCGTGATGGAGATCCTCGGCCACTCTCAGATCAGCATCACCATGGATGTGTACACCCACGTCGTCCAGGACACCCAGCGCGAGGCCATGAGCCACATGGACCGGCTACTGCGAAAGCGGCGCCCCGGTCGTGGCTGACCGCCCCCGTTGATCAAAAATGGATGTCAAAGGCCCCGGACCATGATCGGTCCGGGGCCTTTTGCCTGGTGCCCCCGGCAGGATTCGAACCTGCGACACCCGCTTTAGGAGAGCGGTGCTCTATCCCCTGAGCTACGAAGGCGGGGCCTGTGCGAAACCTTGGCCGAGGCTCGGTGGACGAGTCGTGGCCAGGTCTCTTGATCAAGCCCTGAGCGGCCTGAGGCAGGGTGATGAGGTGAGGAGGCGGGCTGAACCCGCGACGCACGCCACAAACGCCCGCCGGGACGCTCGATCCACAGCGTACCGGATCGAGGCTCGGGCGGGCGCTGCCGTACGGCTGTGGCCGCGGGGCCCTCGACGGCCATGGCTGACCCTCCTCCGGGTCGCCGCCGCATCGGCCTGCGCGACGGAGGCGGGGTCTACGCGATGGCAGCGGGTTTCGGCGGTCGTCACTTCCACGCTCCGGCCCGCCCGGCTCGCGGTCGCCATGTCCACGCTCCGGCCCGCCCGGCTCGCGGTCGCCATGTCCACGCTCCGGCCCGCCCGGCTCGCGGTCGTCACGTCCACGCCCTGGCCCGAGCGGCTCCCGTCTGCCGCCCGGTTCGCGTTCACCCTCCGGCCCCCGTCTCACCCTCCGGCCCCCGTTTCCACCGTCCGGCCCCCGTCTCACCGTCCGGCCCCCGTTCACCCACCCCCCGCAGCAGTCGGCTCCGATGCGGTCACGTGGTCTCGGGTGATGCGTACCAATGAGGAGGCAGGATCGCGTCGACCGTCTCCTGTACTCGTTCGATGAGGTCTGCGCGGTCGTTCAGCGCCCAGGAGATGTGCTGGGCACCGAAGAAGGACGCGACGAGCACCCGGGCCAGCCTCTCCGGGTCCACGTCCGCGGGGAGTTGGCCCAGCTGCTTCGCCTCCGTCAGTGACTCCTGGCAGTGCGCCGTGAAGTCGACGAACGGCCGGGTGGGCAGGCCGCTGGTGATCAGGTGGCGGTCCAGATGCAGTCGCACCGCGGCCTGGAACAGGGTGTCGTCGCGGAGGGTCACCGCCACGCGGTTCAGGAGCTTGACCGTGGCCTGCAGGGGAGGCAGTTTCAGGCGTTTCACGCCGGCGGACAGGGCGGCCAGGCGGGCGAAGTACTCCTCGGAGACCGCGACGGCGATGGCCTCCTTGTTCGCGTAGTGGAAGTACACGGCGCCCTTGGTCACCCCGGCCTGCTCGGCGATGTCGAGGAGCGTGACGTGGCCGAAGCCGTCCCGCGCGAAGACGACCGCCGCCGCCTCGAGGATCTGGACGCGGGTGCGGATCGACCGCTGCTGTTTGGGGCTCTGCCTGGCGGGGCGCTCCTCGCCGGAGGTTTTGGGCTCAAAGACGTGCACGTAGCGGCTCCAGCGTGATGTCAACGTCGGCTCGGTTGACACGCAAACCTACCACCGGGAACGTATTCGTCGCCTCCGCTTGTAACAGAACATGACTGGATCACGGCGTCTGAAGCATCTGAAGGTGGGGCTAAAAGGGCAAGTTGAGAGTCCTTCTGTGGTGTGACTGTCCGTCCTTCTAGGTACGCACCAATAAAAAACCGTTCGCGAAGGTACGAAAAAAGTCTATGCTGGGGGCACTAGATCAGCTCGAGATGTGGAGCATGATGAGTACCCAGAACGTCTTGGTGTTGCCTCAGCAGTCCACGGGGGTGGGCGAACCGCAGGCGTTGGGCGAAGGGCAGCAGCCCAGTCTCTCAGCGGTGACCAGGGTCCCGATCGACTGTCTGCTGCCTGCTGACTCACCGCGCACCGCCGGTGAGGACCACTCGCACGCACGTGTACTGGCTGATTCGGGAGCACTGCTCCCGCCGATCATCGTCCACCGGCCGACCATGCGGGTCGTGGACGGTATGCACCGGCTCATGGCGGCCGGTCTGCGCGGGGAGCGCGAGGTGCGGGTGCGGTTCTTCGACGGCGCCGAGCGCGACGCGTTCGTGATCGCCGTACGGGAGAACACCGCGCACGGACTGCCGCTCAGCGCACGCGACCGTGCCGCGGCCGCCGCCCGCATCCTTCGGATGCATCCGCACTGGTCCGATCCCGCCGTCGCGCTCGCGGCCGGGCTCTCCGCCCGTACGGTGGGGGAGATCCGGCGGGCGTCCCAGGGGGAGAGCGAAGTGCCCGCCGTGCGGCTGGGGCGCGACGGCCGGGTGCGGCCGTTGAACAGTGCCGACGGGCGGATCCGCGCCAGTCAGCTGATCAAGGAGATGCCGAACGCCTCGCTGCGGGCGATCGCCCAGCGGGCCGGCATCTCCCCGGGCACGGTCCGCGACGTACGCGACAGGATGAGCAGGGGCGAGGACCCGGTCCCGGCGTCGTTGCGGGCCCCGGTCGCCTCCGGAGGTGACCCCGTCGAGCCCCGGCCCGCGCAGGTGCGGCGGTTGGCCGCGGTGCGCACCCCGGTCGACGAGCAGGGGCTGCTGAGATCCCTCATGAAGGACCCCTCCCTCAGGCTGTCCGAGCGGGGGCGCTTCCTGCTGAGGCTGCTCGGCTCCCAGGTACTGCCCGACAGCCGGTGGACGGAGCTGAAGGAAGCCGTACCGGACCACGGCGCCGCGGTGATCAGTCAGCTGGCCCGCAAGTGCGCCACGGCCTGGACCGAGTTCGCCGACGATCTGGAACGAGTGGCGGCCGAGGCCGAGGCCGAGGGCGCGTAGGCGCGGGCGGTCGTGCGCGACCGCGAGACACCTGGACGGTCAACGGCGACCGTACGACCGCGGGGAGCGTACGGTACGGCCGTGTGCAGTACGGACGGGTCCTCGTCCCGTGCAGCAGCGGGGCGACAGCGGCTCCGCCGGCCGAGTGGCTGCGCTCGCGCCACATCGATGAGGTCGACGTGGCGCCGCTGCACGGACATGTGCAACCACGGGGGCTGTGCAACCACGGGGATTCGGTGGTTGCACAGCGCCGGAGGCTCCGGTCGGGGCCGTCCGGCGGACAAAGGGGAGGTGGCGACGCCTTGGAGGGACTCACCCTCTTCGGGTTTCACCATGCCGGCGGCAGCATCGCGGCGTTCTCCGGCTGGCAGCGTGCGCTGGGGCCGGAGGTCGAGGTGGTGCCGGTCGCTCTGCCGGGGCGGGGGCGGGACGGCCGCAGCCCCCGCTACCGCGATCTGGACTCATTGGCCGAGGCGCTGGCCCACGATCTCGGGCCCCGCCTTTCGGGGCGGCATGTGCTCTACGGCCACAGCATGGGCGCGCTGATCGCCTACCGGCTGGCCCGGCTGCGGGCCCGGCGGGCGCAGCGGCTTCCGGAACGGCTGCTGGTCGGGGCCTTCGGCGCGCCGCATCTGCGCCAGTCGGCCGGTGCTGCCGAGGACATGACCGACCCGGAACTGCTGCGCTGGCTGGTCGACACGTCCGACATCCACGCCGACCTCCTCGGCGGCACCGACCGTGTGGCCGTCATGCTCGCCCGGCTGCGGGAGGACCTGCGGATCTGCCGGCCCCTGCACCCGGCGGAGGGCACCGGCGTACCGCTGTCCTGCCCGATCGATGTCTTCACCGGCACCCGCGATCCCCTGGTGGACCGGACGGCCGCGGCGGGATGGAGCCGGCACACCAGCGCGGGCTGCACCGTCCATGTGATCCCGGGCGGCCATTTCTTCCCCCGCGAGTCCAAGGGGGCTTTCTTCGGCGAACTGCTCTCCTTGCTTCGCGGCGAGCCGGCGGAACAAGCCGGCCCGGCGAACCGGGGGGACTGACGGAATCGGCGGGGCCGGCGGGACCGACGTAACGGGGGCGTCGGCGAGGCCGGTGGGGCCGAACGGATCGGCGTACGAAGTGCTCGACCGCACGTCGGACCGGGTACGGAATGTGTATGGCCGGTCCATGCACAACCTGGTGTTCCCGGTGAAGGATCAGTAATACTTCCTGCGCGCGATTGAGTCGGCGTCCATGGGTGAATTCGAGTTACGATTCCAAGCAGTGGCGGGGGAGTGTCTTGGCTGCGCGAAAACGAATGAGGGACGGCCTTGAAGGGGAAGGCCCCGGGGAAATGGTGCAGTTGCTGACGCCGGATGGCGAACGCGTGCACCACCCGGACTACGACATCGAACCGACCCCTGAAGAACTCCGTGAGATGTACCGCCGGATGGTGCTGACCCGCCGGGTGGACGCCGAGGGGGTCACCCTGCAACGCCAGGGTGAACTGGGGCTCTGGCCCTCCTCGTTGGGGCAGGAGGCGGCCCAGGTCGGCTCGGCGCTGGCGATGCGCGCGGACGACCATGTCTTTCCGAGCTACCGTGATCACGGTGTCGCGCTCGCCCGGGAGGTCGATCCGCTGCACATCTTCCGACTGTTCAGGGGCGTGAGTCACGGCGGCTGGGACCCCGCGGAGAAGAACTTCCATCTCTATACGCTGGTCATCGGGTCGCAGGTGCTGCATGCGACCGGATATGCGATGGGCGTGGCCGACGACGGTGCCGATTCCGCTGTCATCGTGTATTTCGGCGACGGTGCGACCAGTCAGGGAGACGTGAGCGAGGCATTCAATTTCGCCGCCGTCTACGATGCGCCGGTCGTGTTTTTCTGCCAGAACAATCAGTGGGCTATTTCGCAGGGTGTGGAAAGGCAGAGCAAGGTGCCGATCCATCAGCGTGCCGCCGGATTCGGTTTTCACGGTGTCCGCGTCGACGGCAATGATGTGCTGGCCTGTCTGGCGGTGAGCCGGGCCGCCGTGGAGCGGGCCCGTCAGGACCGCGAGGCGACGTTGGTCGAGGCGTTCACCTACCGCATGGGCGCCCACACCACGTCGGACGATCCGACCCGCTACCGGCAGTCCGCCGAGCTGACGCAGTGGGCGCGGAAGGACCCGATCGCACGGCTGGAGACGTACCTCCTGAAGAACGGGTGGGCCGACGCCGGCTTCCTCGGCACGGTCGAGCAGGAGGGGGACCGGCTCGCCCACACCATCAGGGAGAGCGTCCGTTCCATGCCCGACCCCGGTCTCACGGAGTTCTTCGACACCACCTACGCCGGCGAGCACCAGCTGGTGACCGAGGAGCGGGAGTGGTTCAAGGAGTACGAGGCGTCGTTCACCGAGGGGAGCTGAGATGGCGGCACTGACCCTGGCGAAGGCCATCAACGCGGCGTTGCGCAAGGCCATGGAGGACGACCCCAAGGTCGTGCTGATGGGCGAGGACATCGGAAAGCTCGGCGGCGTCTTCCGGGTCACCGACGGTCTGCAGAAGGACTTCGGGGAACACCGGGTGAAGGACACCCCGCTCGCCGAGTCCGGCATCGTCGGCACGGCGATCGGACTCGCACTGCGCGGCTACCGCCCCGTGGTGGAGATCCAGTTCGACGGCTTCGTCTTCCCCGCGTACGACCAGATCGTCACCCAGCTCGCCAAGATGCGGGCCCGCTCCGGCGGTCGCACAGGGCTGCCGGTCGTCATCCGGATTCCGTTCGGCGGCGGCATCGGCGCGGTCGAGCACCACAGTGAGTCGCCCGAGGCGCTGTTCGCGCATGTCGCGGGGCTGCGGGTGGTGTCGCCGTCCAACCCCGGCGATGCGTACACGATGCTCCGGCAGGCCATCGCGGGGGACGACCCGGTGATCTACCTCGAGCCCAAACGCCGTTACTACGACAAGGGCGAGGTGGACCCGGCGGCGGCACCGTACCCGCTGCACTCCGCACGCGTGGTGCGCCCCGGGCACGATGCGACGGTCCTCGCCTACGGGCCGACCGTGCGTACCGCGCTGGAGGCGGCGGCCGTGGCCGACGAGGAGGGCACCAGCCTGGAGGTCGTCGACCTGCGCTCCGTCTCGCCGGTCGACTTCGACACGATCGAGGCCTCGGTACGCAGGACCGGCCGCCTGGTGGTGGTGCACGAGGCGCCCGTGTTCTTCGGGACCGGCGCGGAGATCGCCGCGCGCATCACGGAACGCTGCTTCCACCGGCTGGAGGCACCGGTCCTGCGCGTGGGCGGATTCCACATGCCGTACCCACCCTCACGTGCCGAGCACGCCTACCTGCCCGACCTGGACCGAATTCTGGATGCTGTCGAGCGCGTCCTGGCCTATTGAGACGAGGATCCCGTGGAAGTACAGCGTTTCCGTGAGTTCAAGATGCCCGATGTGGGCGAGGGCCTGAGCGAGGCCGACATACTCCAGTGGTACGTGAAGCCCGGCGACCCGGTCCATGACGGCATGATCGTGTGCGAGGTGGAGACCGCCAAGGCCGCGGTGGAACTGCCCATCCCCTACGACGGGTCGGTGCACGAGATCCGGTGCCCCGCCGGGACCACGGTCGACATCGGAGCGGTCATCATCACCGTCGACACCGCCCCGGCCGGCGTGCCCGGTGAGGCAGCGCCCGTGGCCCCGTCGGTGTCCGGTGTCGAGTCCCCGCCCGTCCCCGGGCAAAAGTCCCAGCAGGAGCCCCAGCAGGAGCCCCGGCAGGAGCCCCGGCGGGAGTCCCAGCAGGAGCCCCAGCAGGCCCTGCTCGTCGGTTACGGCGTCATGCACGGCTCGACCAAGCGCCGCCCGCGCAAGCCACGGGCCGAGCGGACCACGCGCAGCGAGACCGCCCGCGGCGAGGCCGCCCGCGGCGAGGCCGCCCTCAGTGAGACGGCGCACCGCGAGACCACTCCCGCGCAGGCGAAGCCCCCGGTCCGTAAGCTCGCCCGGGACCTCGGCGTCGACCTGGATCGCCTGGCACCCTCCGGCCCGGGCGGCGTGATCACCCGTGAGGACGTCCACGCCGCGGCCCGTACCGAGCCGTCGGTCGGTACCGAATCGCAGGCTCGCATCGAAGCACCGGTGCGCACCGGTTCGTCGGCCTCTACCCGACCGTCGGCCCCTGCCCGACCGCCGGCCTCTACCCGACCGCCGGTCCGTGACGAACGGCCCGTCCGCGCCGAGTCGGCCCGGACGCCCGCGTCCGACGAGCGCCGTGTGCCCATCAAGGGGGTGCGGAAGGCGACCGCCGAGGCGATGGTGGCGAGCGCGTTCACGGCGCCGCACGTCACCGAGTTCAGCACGGTCGATGTCACGCGCACGGTGAAGCTCGTGCAACAGCTCAAGGAGGACGCCGACTTCGCCGGGCTGCGGGTGACCCCGCTGCTCCTGGTGGCCAGGGCGTTTCTCGCCGCGGTGCGGCGGTTCCCCGAGATCAACGCCTCCTGGGACGAAGCCGCACAGGAGATCGTCATCAAGGAGCGGATCCATCTGGGCATCGCGGCGGCCACGCCGCGCGGTCTGCTCGTCCCCAACATCAAGGACGCGCACACCAGGACGCTGCCGCAACTCGCTCAGGCGCTGGGCGACCTGGTCACCACGGCGCGGGCCGGCCGGACCACCCCTGCGGACCTGTCCGGCGGCACGGTGACCATCACGAATCTCGGGGTCTTCGGCGTCGACACGGGAACCCCGATCCTCAACCCGGGGGAGGCGGCCATCCTCGCCGTCGGCGCGATCAAGCCCCTGCCCTGGGTCCACAAGGGCAAGGTGAGGCCGCGTCAGATCCTGACCCTGGCCCTCTCCTTCGACCACCGCCTGGTCGACGGGGAACTCGGCTCCAAGGTTCTCGCCGCGACCGCGGAGATCCTGGAGCGACCCAAGCGACTGATCACATGGGCATAGCGATGACCGAACTCATGACGGGTGGGACGAGCGGCCCCGCGACGGGTGCGGCGGCCGAACTCGCGACAGGGGGGACGACCGAACTCGTGACAGGTGCGAGGAGCGAACTCATGACGGGTGCGCAGTCCCTCATCCGCTCCCTCGAGGAGGTCGGCGCTGAGACGGTGTTCGGTATCCCGGGTGGTGCGATCCTGCCGGCGTACGACCCGTTGATGGATTCCAGCCGGGTGCGTCATGTGCTGGTGCGTCATGAGCAGGGTGCCGGTCATGCGGCCACCGGTTATGCGCAGGCGACCGGCAGGGTCGGTGTGTG
>NZ_JBVKBH010000008.1:232590-424464 GCF_055657175.1 Streptomyces sp. NPDC107581 | reverse complement strand
AGACACTTGGTTGGAGGACCCCGGCCGAGGCATTCAACGAGCAGCTACTCTTGCTCCAACAAGCCAGTGTTGCAACGACCGGTTGAGTCCAGCCAGTTCCGCTCCCGGAAGTTCGTCCGGGCCCTCGACCGGCACCGCATGGTCGGATCGATAGGGAGGGTCGGAGCTGCCGGCGACAACGCGGCCATGGAGTCCTTCAGCCTGCTGCAGAAGAACGTCCTCGACCGCCGGAGCTGAGCCACCCGCGAAGAACTCCGGATCGCGATCGTGACCTGGATCGAGCGGACCCACCACCGACGCCGCAGACAAGCCTCACTCGGCCGGCTGACACCCGTCGAATGCGAGACCGTCATGACCACGCCGGCCCTCCAGGCCGCGTGACCGAACCTGTCACCCGAACCTGCAGCAGACCCTACCTTCAGGCAGCATCCTGGCCCGAAGTCGTGGCCATCGCCGGACGCCTCGCTCAGGTCATGGTCTCGAACGATTTGAGCTTGCTGAGCTGTGGGCGGCATGAGTGAGTGTCTAACTGCGTGACAACACCCCCACGCACAGCGGCGGACAAGCGCGGACGCCTACGAACCCTCAACACGGGTGAAGCGTGGCTCGACCCGAGGCAGTGGCCCCGCCAAGTTGCTTCGGGACGAAAAGGTCGTCGGCACTGGCCGGCCGTATGGTGAGGACATGCGAGACGACAGGCACGACGAGCCGCTGTCCAGCGAGGAGTGGGAACTGTTCCTTCAGTACCTGCATCGCTTCGCTCGGCACGACGTGGATGTGTTCGCGCTCCTGGAGGCGGGCGACCCGGCGTATCCGTGCTACGTGACGCTCGCCCGGGATCCAGCCCCAGGAACCGACCGGGACGCCTACCTCCGGCCATGACCTGGTACGAGGGGCCGTCCGACATCCGCAACTGGCGTCAACGACACCGGATGTCAGCGAATCCCAGGGGCACTGGACACCACCGCAGGCGCCGGAACAGTCCCCCGCTGGGGCCCTCGGGTCGAACTCCTCAAGCGGTGATCACGTGTCGGGTGTGCCGGGCACGGGACGGGGGACCTCAAGGAGTAGCACCAGCGCACGTAGGGCCCGGAGTTCGGCATCCAGGGCCTGCGCACCTTCGCGGGTGAGGGTTACCCATGTTCGGGGACGCCGACCGGCGTAGCCCTTCTCCACGGTGATCAGCCCGGACTCTTCCAGCACCTTCAGGTGCCGGGAGAGATTGCCGTCGGTGACGGCCAGTTGCTTCTTCAGGAAGCTGAATTCGACCCGGTCGGCTTCGCGGGCGACGGTGAGGACGCCGAGCCGCACGCGCTGGTGGACGGTGTCGTCCAGCGCCTGGGTGGGATGCAGTTCCTCTTGGTCGTCCTGCGTAGCGGTCGAGTCTTCGACGCTCACGAGACGACCGTACCCGCAACTGCGCCACCCGGTGCGCCCCGGCGGCGGACCGCTGTCCACTCGCACAGACCGGCGAGGAGCAGGATCGCGGCGAGCAGAAAGGCCTTGACCTGCGGTCCGTCGGTCCAGCCGGGGTGGGCGGGGTGCTGCCAGGGAAGCCATCCGCTGCCCCAGGAGGCTCCCAGGTACGCCGTGAGCAGCACGGCGTGAGCGGTGCCGGCCGCCGCGGCGATCCAACTGCGTTCGGCGATGCCGAGCGCGAGCAGTCCGATGCCGACCAGGTACCAGGGGGAGGCGTAGCTGTTCTCCAGCAGTACGGCCTCCCACGGCTGGTCCTTGCCGAACAGCAGCGCCACCAGAGCTGTCGTGATCACAGCGGTGGCTGCGGCGGTCACGCGGATCCACATGCCGCGTCGGGGGACGACGCCCCGGACCTCGCCACGCAGGCGGTACCAGCGGGCGAAGACGAACCATGCGAGGGGGAGGAGCGCGAACCACACGCCCCATGCCGCGAAGCGCAGGAAGGCTCCGTCGAACTCTCCCTTCAGGCAGGGGGTTCCCGGTTCGTGGACGACGCACAGACCCGTCAGCTCGGCGTAGGCAAAGGCCGGATAGGACTCGATGGAGCGTCCGTGAGCTCCGAAGTTGAAGGCGTACCGGGCGACCGGAATGGCCGACAGCGCAAGGAGCCCAAAGCCGAGGAGGAGAGTCCATGCTCCGCTGGTCTGCGTGCGGGTCCTCGCCCGGAGGCCTTCCGTCGCAGCCAACAAGGAGGCCGCGGCCGCCCTCGGTTCCGATCCGGCGGTGTTCGGTGTGGATGTTCCCATCTGTCCCCCTTGTGGCCGGCGCTTTGACAGCGCTCGTGAGCGGACCGCCAGATGGTCGCCCGCCCAGGATTAACTTTGCAGCACAAAGTACCTGGCAATCAAGAGCTGACTGTGTGCCGACAACAGCCACTGCTCCGCCCGCAGTTCGGGACAGAGGGGTCGTGCCGGACGCGTGCCAGGCTGTACAGGGAACCAGGGGGAATACCGGGGAATCTAGCGGTGGCCCACCAGGAGCGTCAGCGCCTTGGTCGCAGGTCAGCGGGGCGACCGGGGCGACCGGGGCGACCGGGGCGACCGGGGCCAGGAGACACGAGCTTCCCAAGCAGAACGGTCTTGAACTCTGCGTCTCAGCGAACGGCAGAGGGTGACCGGGGCGGGCCGGCCGGGCGGGCGGGCGGGCGCCGCGTGGTGGCCGGGCGGGCGGGCGCCGCGTGGTTTCGGGTTCTCGGCTGCGTGGCGAGGCGGGAGCGTCGGGCGATCCTATGGCCCGCTGTGGGACGGGCTCCCCTGCCGACAGTCCCGCCTCAGTGACGTCGTCCCGCGGCACCCGTTTTCGGCTGTCGTGATTCCGCTGTCGTGATTCCGCTGTCGCGATTCCGCTCCGGAGGCGGGTTGACCCTCGACCTTGTGCAGGGCTCAGAGTGCTGGGTGTGGAGAACGAGATGCGCAGCATTGGCGAGATGGCCCGCGACAGCGGTCTGGGCGTGAGCGCCCTGCGGTTCTACGACCGTGCCGGTGTGCTGGTCCCGGCCTGGGTGGATCCGGTCAGCGGCTACCGCTGGTATGAACCCGAGCAGCTCGAAGAGGCCAGGCTGCTGGCCCACTTGCGCCGGGCCGGGATGCCGCTGGCGGACATCCGGCTGGTGCTGGCCAGCTGGTCCGGCGCGGACACCGATCTGGTCCGAAAACTGCTCAAGGCGCACCTGTGCCGTCTCGAACAGGGGCTGTCCGATGCCCGCTGCGAGTTCTCCGCGCTCCGAGCACTACTCGATCACCGGGAGAATGTCATGACGTCGCTCCGCATCGCCACAGTCCGGCTGACCAGCGCCGCACCCGAGCTGGCAGCCGCGCTGGACACGGTCCGTTTCGCGGCGAGCACCGACCCTGAGCTGCCCATGCTGGGCGGGGTCCTGTTCGACATCGAGGGCGAGAGCCTCCACCTCGTGGCCACCGATCGGTACCGAATGGCCGTCGCGCAGACCGGTATCGCCGGGCACGACGGGAGCCGCGTGCAGGTCATCGTGCCCACCCCGCTCGCCGACGCGATGCGGGCGCTCCTGGCCGGCGAGGGACCCGTGCGGCTCTCCGTCGACGGTGACCGCGTGACACTGGAGGCCGGGGACAGGCAGGCATCCGGTCAGTGCCTCGACCACGACTTCCCCGACTACCGTCGTCTCATCCCCCAGGCGGCAGCGCGCCGCACCGTCGTCGAGGTGGCGGCCTTCCGGAAGGCTCTGGAGACCGGTCCTGTCCGTTCCGGAGAGGCCGGAGCGCCCGCCCTCAGCCTGCTCAGGGTGGAGAACGGCGGCACGGTGACCCTCTGCACCGACGGTGACGAAGACCCGAACTGCGTCGCCGTCAACCGTGGGTTCCTGCTGGACGCGCTGGCCGCCGGGGCCCGGGACCGACTGATTCTGGAGCTCACCGGCCCCACAACGCCGATCGCGATCCGCCGGCCCGATGACGAGGGCACCTTCTCGGTCCTGATGCCGGTCCGCCTGGAGGACTGACGGTACATCCACCCTGATCCGGCCCGACCCCACCAATCGGACCCAGCCGGATCAGGGCACTGGACAACCCATGGACGGCGACACATGCACCGAATGCCCTGCGGAGTCGTGTGCGCTGGTTCGGATTCTGCCGGTGGCACCCGGCATGAGGTGCCCGAAGACCCCGGCGCCAGCGGAAACACTGAGGCCGGGGTCTTCGTGTTTGTGCAGGCGCATGCCGCCCGCAGCGGCGGCGGTATGCCGGGGTCTGTCGACGACGCGTGGACGGGATCTTGGAGCATCGCCGCAGGCGCCGTCCGGCTGCCGGGCTGGTCGTCGGTGGGGGCGACGGGTCGGCTCCTACTTGGCGAGGGCCTGGAGTTGGCGGTGGAGGAGATTCTGCGCCCCGCTGCGGTCGGGGGTCGCGGCGGTGAAGTAGTGGATGTAGACGAACAGGTTGTTGCGGACGCTGATCATCTTGACACCGGCGTTGCCGAGGTTGTCGACGGTGCTGCTGACGGAGCCGGTGGCGTGGTCCGCGGGGTCGGCGAAGGTCTGCTGGTGCGGCGTGTTCTTGGTCTGCCAGGTGTGTGCCATGGACTTGTACATGCTCTCGGCGCCGGTGGGTGCTGCGAACCGAACGAGGAAGATGTCGGCCTGGCTTCCGTCGGTACTGATCCAGCCCTGCCGCGCGGCCGCGACGAAATGTCGGCGTGCGAGCACGGCCTTCTCCCGCGAGACGGCGTCCGCGGCGAAGAGCTCGTGGACGAAGCCGTCCAGGTCCAGCGCGCCGTCGCGGTCGGCCCAGGCATGCGCGCCTGCCGGTACCGGCAGGATGGCGGTCATGAGCTGTGCTCCCGTCCCGGACGCAGGTGCGCCGGAGGCCGAGGAGGGGGTTGCAGAGGCCGACGGGGATGAAGCCGCCGAGCCCGTGGCCGCCGGTGAAGGCTGGGAGCGTGGCATTGAGCAGCCGGCCAGGAGTGCCGTCAGAAAGGTTGCGGCGAGGACCTCGGCGTATCGTCTCGGTATGTGCACGGCGGGATCATGGCCGATCCCACGATCTTGCGTCCAGTGCCGCACTCCCCATCGCGAGCGTCCTCATCCGGTCCTCACGTTGCTCCGAAGGAGACGTCCCGGGCTCGGCTCCCGGCCTGGCGATGACGATGCCGATGTCGATGTCGATGTCGATGTCGATGTCGATGCGATGGCGAGCCACGATGCGTACCTGCTCGACCTTCGACCCGCTCGACCTTCGACCTGCTCCGCTGTCAGCACGCCTGGCGCGGCACCCCGGTGGGACCGCGGGCAGAACGAGCCCGGCCGCGGCGGTCCTCGGGTCGCCACTGCCGAAAAGGACTAGTCCGTTCAGGAGACGTCGGCGGCTGTTACTCACTTTCGGGTGACGGCCCCCCGGAAGTCGGGCGATGAGCCGGTGCCGGCAGACATGACAGGCCCGTACTGGAGCGGAAAAATTCCTGACAAACGGTCAAGATATCTCCTTCAAGGCATACATGGTCGTTACAGCGAAGAGTCATGGAAATATGCTGTATTCGTAATGCCATGCACATCTCCTCCACATACCGGGCGCACGGCTTGCACAGTGTGAGTGCGCGGCCGGCCGGCCGCCACCCGCACCACGCACCACCACTGGCCTGCAACGTTCCTTGTGTCCGCGGGCCAGTACGGGGGGTGCCTTGGACTCCTGTAGGGGGATCCTCGTGACCGTTTCCGCTTCTGTACGTCGCATGACCGCCGTCGCCGCCGTGGCTGCCGCCGCCGTGGGAGCCGTGGCCCTGCCGGCCGCGGCCGCCGACCACCACCCGGGCCGCGACCGCCACCCGGACGTCTACATCAGCGCCGTGCAGGCCGACTCCCCCGGACACGACGACCACTCCAACCGCTCCCTCAACAAGGAGTGGGTGGACATCACCAACAGCACCCGTCGGGTCGTCAACCTCAGCGGCTGGACCCTCAAGAACGAGGACGGCCGCACCTACACCTTCCACCACTACCGCCTGGCCGCCCGCGCCACCGTCCGCGTCCACACCGGCAGCGGCCACGACACCAGGGCCGACCTGTACCAGGACCGCCCCAACTACGTCTGGAACAACGACCACGACACCGCGACCCTGCGCAACGACCACGGCCGCTTCGTCGACGACGCCTCCTGGGGCCACCGCCGCGGCATCCGCCACTGACCGGACGGTCCCACCCGGCACAGGCCGGAACGCCGGACGGTGACACCGTGGGGCACTCACCCGGGCGAGTGCCCCACCCGCCACCTCTGACCACACGCCGGCCGTGAAGCCGGCACCTGAGGGGCCCCGAGCCACAACCGCTCCGGGGCCCCTCGGGCGCACGTCCGGGCGGCCCGCAACAACCCTGATGCGGACTTGTTCGCAGCCCGTCTCGGTTGCCGACGCGCTCAGCCCCGCACACGGCTCACGAACCCACCGACGGACTTGGCAGGCTTGTTGCGGAGCCTGTCCCGCTCGCGGTGCCGGCTCCAGCGCCCTCAGCCCTCGCCGCTGCCGTACGGCCTGGTCAGGATCTCCAGCCTGTGTCCGTTCGGGTCGTCGAAGTACGCCCCGCGGCCGCCGTCGTTGTGGTTGATCTCGCCAGGGCGGTGGTGATACGGGTCCGCCCAGTAGGTCAGGCCCGCCTCGCGGACACGGCCGAAGATCGTGTCGAAGTCGCCCTCGGAGACGAGGAACGCATAGTGCTGCGGGGTGATCGAATCGGTCGTGTCCATGTAATCCAGCGTCACGCCGTTCGGTATCTGCACCGGGACGAACGGGCCGTACTCCGGTGCCACCTCCAGGCCCAGCAGATCCGCAAGAAACCGTGCGGACGCCTTCTTGTCGTGCGCGGCGACGATCGTGTGGTTGAGTTCGACTGCCATCGGTCGGTCTCCTTCCCCCAGGGCGCCAGAACCACTCTTCACGCTAGCAACCGCCCGGCCCGGTGCCATCCGCCTCTGGTCCCGTCCTGCTCCGACCTTCGACCGAGAACGAGCAAGAGATCGAGAACGAGGACGAGGACGAGGACGAGGACGAGGACGAGGACGAGGACGAGAGTGCCGCCTCAGGCAGGCGTGGTGGCGCAGGGGGACACCGCCGGCTGCTCGGGGTTTTGTTTCTGTTTCAAGGGCACTCGGGCAGTGAGTGCGGAGGTGCTGAGATGAGTGCCGGAGAGAAAGCCAAGGCAAAAGCCGAGCAGGTCGTCGGAAAGACCGTGCGGAAGGCGGCCCACGCGGTCCACAAGGAGGGCCTCGCGGCAAAGGGCGCCGCCCTCGAAGCGCGGGGCAGGATGCGGGGCGCGAAAGAGCGGACCAAGGGCTCCTTCAAGCGCTGACGACGCGGACCAAGGACTCCTTCATGCGCTGACGATGTCGCGGCCGTGAGCCACCGTGGTCGCGTGGGGCTGAACCGCAGCTCAGAGAGGTATGTGAGCGGCGCAGATCCGATCACTCCGGGTCCGTGTGCGCGGGTTCGCCTGCTCGGCCCTCCCCGGGGGTGCCGGCGGCGGCCGCACGGAGCCGGGGTGACGACCACCGGGGGCCGCGGGCTGCGACGGCTCCGAGGACTCCGACGTGGCTCCGACGGCTCCGAGGGGCGTCCGTCCGCGGGGCCGTCCAGCGTGCGGTGCACCGCGTTACTGGCGGCTGACGTTCCTGGTCACGCCGGTGACCACCGTCGTGGCCAGGATCCAGCCGGTGATGATGAGGGCGTACGACAGTGCCTGGTACCAGCCGCTCGGCGCGAAAGCGTCCTCCTGGCCGAAGGAGATGACGGGCAGCAGCAGGTCGAGGGTGTAGAAGACCGGGTTGAAGTGGGGGGCCTCGCCCGCCTTGAGCGGGCGTGGGTGGTGCAGGGCGTACGCGATCGAGCCGAGGGCCAGCAGGGACAGCAGCCAGGCGCAGGCGCGCAGTGGACGGAAGCCGTAGCCGACGGTGACGTCCTGGGCGTAGCCCCACAGGCGTCCGTACCAGGCCCGGGTGCCACGCAGGCGGCGCTGCTTGGCGAGTTGGACGAGGCGGGCGGCGTGGTCGTCGCCCACGCGGCGGTAGGCGGCGGTGAGCTGTTCATAGGCGTCGGGGACATAGCCGTCGCCGTCGCGCTCCAGCATGGGCAGGCGTCGTTCGGCGGGCTCGTGCGGGGCGAGGGCGGTGTAGACGAGGCCGCTGAGCAACACCTCGCCCGGTGCCGTCTCCGGTTCCAGGAACAGGACCTCGATCTGGGCCCGGCGCAGATTCAGTACGCCTTCCATGGGCGGGCCCTTGCGTAACCACAGTTCCCCGACGGTGCAGCTGCTCGCGCGCAGTGCCGCGTCGCCGGGATTGGACAGGGACGCGTACGACAGGTCGAGTCGTCCGGCGATGCGCGCGCCCCGGAGGCCGATCCAGCCTTGTGTGTGGACGCGCCGCAGGTGGAAGTCGCCGTCCACGAGCAGCGTCTGCGCGTCCAGGGCGACGCTGCCCGGATGGCTGAGCCGTGCGTCGTCGAGGCTGGCCGAGCCGGCGATCGACGTGCTGTTGAGCGTCACCTCCCCGTGCGTCCGAAGTCCGGATGCCCACACGTCGTCGCCGAAGGTCGCGTGACTGAGCTGGAGCGCGGGCCGTGCGGTGTCCGGCGGGGTGATCTCGGCCCCGTTCAGGAACAGCGGCCCGCCGATCTCCGTGCCGCCGAGCCGTACCGGTCCGAGGAACCGGCAGCGCGTCAGCTGCAGAATGCCCTCCACCCGCATGGTGGCGGCGGCCAGGCCCGGCAGTACGGAGCCGCTGAGGTTCAGTTCACGGAGCCGGGAGGCCTGCAGCAGGGGCACGTCCTCGAAGGAGGAGTCGCACAGGTGTATCAGATGGTCGATCGTGCCGTACTGCAGGTCGAGCGCGCCGGTGACGCGGGCACCGGTGAGTCTCAAAGCCGCTATCTCGCCTTCCTCCCGTGGTCCGTTGAGGAGCAGGGCCCGCAGCACGGCCGCGCGGACGGTGCGGTCGGGGCCCCAGACCGCCCCCTGTGCCGTGTCCTCGTCCTCCGCCGTGCGGAAGTCCACCGCCGCGCCGCTGGAAAAGGCGCGCCATACCCGCAGCTCGGCAGCCGTAAGATCGTCTGTGTCCATCAACCGGGACTTTGACGTCGCCTCCTGACACTGTCAACTCCCTTGGCCTCGGGGCTCGTCGGGTTGTACGTGTCCGGCCGCCGCGTGCAGACAGCTGGGCTTCAGTTCAGACGTTTGCCTTTGGTACCGGCAGCGCCAGCAGCACCGGTGGCATCAGCCGCACCGATGACCTCAGCCGCATCAGCCGCATCAGCCGCACGGTATCGATACCGTGCGGGTATCGTCACCGGTCATGGAGCTACGCACGCTGCGCTACTTCGTGGCCGTCGCCGAGGAACTCCACTTCGGCCGGGCCGCAGCCCGGCTGCACATGAGTCAGCCTCCGCTGAGCCGGGCGATCAGACAGCTGGAGACCGATCTCGGCACCTCACTGCTGCACCGCTCCCCCGCCGGTGTCGCACTCACCCCCGCCGGGGCGACGCTGCTGACCGAGGCCCGCACCCTGCTCGACCAGGCCGACCAGGTGCGCGTGCGCGTGGCCGCGGCGGCCGGCACCGCGACCCTCACCGTCGGCATCCTGGGCGACAGCACCGACCCCGGTGCCACCCGGCTGGCCGCCGCGTACCGTCGGCGGCACCCGGGCATCGAGGTCCGCGTCCGCGAGACCGATCTGACCGATCCGACCTGCGGGCTGCGCGCCGGGCTGGTCGACATCGCACTGACCCGCGCACCGTTCGACGAGTCCGGTCTGACCGTGCACGAGCTGCGGGCCGACCCGGTGGGCGCGGTGCTCCGCTTCGACGACCCGCTGGCCCGCCGCGACCACCTGCAGCTGGCCGATCTGGCCGGCCGGCGCTGGTTCCAGTTCCCGGACGGCACCGACCCGGTCTGGCGGTCGTACTGGAACGGCGGTGAGCCCCGCGAGGGGCCGGTGGTGCGCGCCGTCCAGGAGTGCGTGCAGGCCGTGCTCTGGAACGGCACGGTCGGCATGACGCCGCTCGGGCACGATCTGCCCGAGGAGCTGGCCGTGGTGCCGCTGACCGACATGGCTCCGAGCCGCGTGGTGATCGCGGTGAACGAGAGCGACACGAATCCTTTGATCAGGTCGTTCGTGCAGATCGCGAGGGCCGCCTACCGTCGCTGACGGCCGCCGTACGCCCACCGCCGCGCTCCATGGGCCGGCCGCCACTGAGGTACTCCCTAGGCGTTCGAGCCTGCTGCGGCGGACGTACCCGGCGACGGTGTCCTCGGCGGCCGCGAACGCCCGGTGCAGTGTCCGTACGGAGACGCTGAGTTCACGCGCCGGCGTCGACGGGGAGAGTTACCGCTGCTGTTGCCGCCCCCGGGACCGCCGTTCGTACCGCCGTCCATACCGCCGTCGGCACCGCCGTTGGTGCCGATCATCGACTCGCTGTGGACATCGGCGATCACCGTGTCGTGCGCCTTGACGGCACGGGCGCTGATCCGGAAGTCACCCGTGCTGCCCGGCGTGAAGGCGGGGACGGGATACGCCTCGCCGACCTGCGCTTCCCAATCGCGCCGGAACAGCACGCAGATACCGGTCGACGGCGGCCTCGGTGCCATGAGCGGACAGCCTCGCATCGAGATGTGAAGGCTCCGGCTGCGGCCCGCGGAAGCCGACGGTCTTGGGCCGGTCGGTGGTCGGTCGGTCGGTGGTGGGCCGGTCCGTGGTGGGCCGGTCCGTAGTGGGCCGGTCGTGCGGGGCAAGATCGTGTTGCCGGGTGACCGCGGACGAGGCGGCCGCCCGTGCTCCCCGACAGCCGGCCCCCTGGGAGGAACGACATGCAATTCCGCTGCGCCGTACTGGACGACTTCCAGAACGTGGCGGCCACGTCCGCCGACTGGGCGGCGCTGGGCGACCAGGTGGACGTCGTCTCCTTCACCGGGCACTTCGCCACCGAGGACGATCTCACCGCCGCCCTGGCCGGCTTCGACTGTGTGGTCACCCTGCGCGAACGCGTGTCCTTCCCGGCCTCCGTGCTGGAGCGGCTGCCCCGCCTGAAGCTGCTGATCGCCTCCGGTATGCGCAATTCGGTGATCGACTACGACGCCGCCCGCGCGGCCGGCGTCACGGTGTGCGGCACCGAGAGCTCGTCCACCCCGCCGGTCGAACTCACCTGGGCCCTGCTCCTCGGCCTCGCTCGCGGCATCGTCCAGGAGAACAACGCCCTGCGCGACGGCGGCCCCTGGCAGTCCACCGTCGGTGCCGACCTGTACGGCCGCACGCTGGGACTGCTCGGACTGGGCAGGATCGGCGGCCGGGTGGCACGGGTCGGGCTCGCCTTCGGCATGGAGGTCACCGCCTGGAGTCAGAACCTCACCGAGGAGCGCGCCGACGAGGCCGGCGTACGACTGGCCGCTTCCAAGGATGAGTTGCTCGCGAGCAGCGACTTCGTGTCCGTGCACCTCGCGCTGGGCGACCGCACCCGGGGCCTGCTCGGAGCCGCCGAACTCGCCCTGCTCAAGCCGACCGCCTACCTGATCAACACGTCACGGGCCGCGATCGTCGACCAGGACGCGCTGCTCGCCGCGCTGCACGAGGGCCGTTTCGCCGGTGCCGGCATCGACGTGTTCGACGTCGAACCGCTGCCCGCCGGCCACCCGATGCGCACCGCGCCCCGCCTGCTCGCCACCCCGCACCTGGGCTATGTGTCCCGCGCCAACTACGAGCGCTACTACGGCCAGGCCGTGGAGGACATCCGGGCCTACCTCGACGGCAACCCGGTCCGGGTCCTCGGCTGACCCGCCGCCCGGCCGGACCGGGGCGGAAAGACAGGGGCAAAGGGGCAACGGGGTAAGCACAAGGGCGGCAGGACAACGACGGCAGTACAAAGGCGCAGGACCCCGGTTCCGGTGCATTCGGCTGAGCCGGGGTCCTGTTGTGCACGCGACCGGCCAGGACCTAGTCGGACAGTCCCTGCAGCGTCTCCTCCTCGTCGTTCGCGGCGTACGGATGGACGGACCGTTCGCCGTCGAGGGGAGTGAACCAGTCCCCCGCCTGTGCGGGTACGACGTCCAGGTGGTCGAGGTCCGTGATCTCGCGCACGCCGTCCGCGAAGATCTCCAGGGCGGCGGCGATCTCCTCAGTGAGGAGGCCGTACATGTCGGCGGTCACCTCGGCCTGGGTGAGCAGGAGCCCCAGCAGGAGGTCCTCGGCGACACAGCTCACCCGGCCGAACTGCGGCTGGGTGAGCCGGCCCGTCAGGGACACCGCCGTGACGACCAGGCGGCGCACGAACAGGACCGTGTACTCGTCGGCGAACTGTGAGGGCAGGTCGTCCAGGATCATGAAGGCGGTGTCGCTCTCCGCGACCGTCGGGCCGTCCTCCTCCAGGGCGGCCAGGTCCGTGAAGAGCTCGTCGATCAGGAGGTCGATGGCGTACACGACGGCGCCGGCCGCGACCTCCGCCGCCTCCTGGCCCACGGTCCGTTCCCCGGAGACGGACGAGCAGCCGAAGGCGTCAGGGGAGAAGGCCTTCAGGCTCGGAGCCAGCGCGCGCAGGGTGGCCCGCATGGCCTCCCCTTCGGCCTGGTCCGGGCCGCCCGGTGCCACCGGGGGCGCGGCTGCCGCATGGCGCCGGGCGCGTTCCGCCGGGTCGGCCGGCGGGGCGTCGGGGCCGTCGGCCGCGTCCAGGCTCTCCTGGAGCAGTTCGGAGTTCAGCTCCACGCCGCAGCGGGTGATCTGCCAGTCGGCGAGGGGTTCGGTCTGTTCCAGGAGTTCTGCCACGACCTCACGGGCGGCGCCCTCCGCGAATTCCAGCGCTGGTGCGTCCACGAAGAGTTTCAGCAGGACTCCTCCGGGATGGGCGGCGATGACGTCGTCCATCAACTCGATCTCCATCCCGTCGGGCCCCTCGACCGCCTCGAGCGAATCGAACCCCTTCCGCAGCAGGAAGATGACGCCCTCCCGCTGCAGCACATCGAGTTCCGGAGCGCCCTTGGGAAGGGCCATGGCCACGGTCACCACGTATGTCACCCCCTCATCGTGCCCGAGACACCTCACTTCAGGGGCAGGAATTCCGGTCTGTTCCCGGTGCGGGCCATCCCGGGTGCCATTCGTCCGGGTCCGGCGCCTCCCCGGCCGCCCCTGCCTGGCCTTCCCTTCCCTGACCGTCCCTCCCTGACCGTCCCTCCCTGACCGGCCTTCCCTGACCGTCCCTGCCTGGCTGTCCCTGCCCGGCCGCCCCTCCCTGGCGATCTTGGCCTTCGTGGCCTTCGTGGCCTTCGTGGCCTTCGTGGCCTTCGTGGCCTTCGTGGCCTTCGTGGCGATCGTGGCTTTCGTAGGAGGGCCGCCGCCCGGTGCCGGCGGCGCCGGGGTGTCACGCCGAGCGCTTGCGTGCGGCCGTCTTCTTCGCCGTGGCCGTCTTGGGCGTCGCCTTCTTCGCCGTGGCCGTCCTGGCCGTCGTCTTCTTCGCCGTCGCCGTCGCCTTCTTCGCCGTCGTCCTTGCCGTCGTCTTCGCGGTCGATTTCGCCGTCGTCCGCTGCGCGGACTGCTTGGCGGACGTCGACTTCTTCGGGGCCGCGGCCTTCTTCGCCGCCGCCGACGTCGACTTCTTGCCGCCCGTCTCCTTGGGGGTGGCACGCCGGCCGGCCAGCGGTCTGACCTCGGCCTCCTTGGCCGGTTCCGTGCCACGGGACTCACGGGCCGCGCGCACGCTGCTCTCCAGGGCCGCCATCAGATCGAGCACCTTGCCGCCGGCGGCGGGCTCGGGGACCTCGGGCGGGGACTCACCGGCCGCCTTCGCGGCGATGACCTCCTCCAGTGCCTCGCGGTACTCGTCGTGGAGATCCGCCAGGTCCACCTCGCCGAGGGTGTCCATGAGGGCGTCCGCGAGGTCCAGTTCCTTGTCGCGAACGCTGACCTCCACGTCCGGCGCCACGCCTTCCGGGGCGCGTACCTCGTCCGGCCACAGCAGGCCGTGCATGGCGATCGCGTCGCCGACCACCCGCAGCATGCCGAGGCGTTCCCGGCCGCGCAGTGCGTACTTGGCGATGGCGACCTTGTTGCTGCGCTTGAGGGCCTCGCGCAGCAGGGTGTACGGCTTGGCGGCGGGGGCTCCGCCGGCGGCCAGGTAGTAGGCCGCGTCCATCTGGAGCGGGTCGATGCGGTCGGCCGGCACGAAGGCGACGATCTCGATCGTGCGGGCGGTCGGGAGCGGGAGGTGGGCGAGGTCATCGTCGCTGATCGGGATGATCGAGCCGTCCGCGTCCTCGTACCCCTTGCCGATCTCCGCCTGGCTGACCTCGCGGTCCTCCAGTTCGCACACCTTGCGGTAGCGGATGCGGCCGTTGTCCTCGCTGTGGATCTGGCGGAAGGAGATCGAGTGGCTCTCGGTGGCGTTCACGAGCTTGATCGGGATGCTGACGAGACCGAAGGAGATGGCGCCGTTCCATATGGATCGCACGTGCAGCGGCCTTCCTTTCGGTTTCTGGTGCTACGTAGGCGAATGTCTGGAATTGTCATCCTATGACGCCTATCACAGAGGTGGAGGGGCGACGGGTCGCGCTCAGCAACCTGGAGAAGGTGCTGTATCCGGCGACCGGCTTCACCAAGGGGGAACTGCTGCACTACTACGCGACCACCGCCGAGGTGCTGCTGCCGCACCTGCGCGACCGCTCCGTGTCCTTCCTGCGCTATCCGGACGGGCCGGACGGGCAGGTGTTCTTCACCAAGAACGTGCCGCCGGGTACCCCCGAGTGGGTGGCGACGGCCGAGGTCCCGCGGTCCGAGGGGCCGGCCCGGATGGTGGTCGTACAGGACCTGGCGAGTCTGGTCTGGGCGGCGAATCTGGTGACCGAGTTCCACACGCACCAGTGGCTGGTCCAGTCGCCCGAGGAGGCGGACCGGCTGGTCTTCGACCTCGATCCCGGGGCGCCCGCGACGATCGTCCACTGCTGCGAGGTCGCCCTGTGGCTGCGGGAGCGGCTCGCGGCCGACGGAATCGAGGCGTACGCGAAGACGGCCGGGTCGAAGGGGCTGCACCTGCTGGCGGCCGTACGCGGGAGTTCGCCGGAGCGGACGAGCGAGTACGCGAAGGAGCTTGCGATGGAGGCCGAGCGGGCGATGCCGCGGCTGGTGGTGCACCGGATGACGAAGAGCCTGCGGCCGGGGAAGGTGTTCGTCGACTGGAGCCAGAACGCTGCGCGCAAGACGACCGCGGCGCCTTACACGCTGCGGGCGCGGCGGGTTCCGCTGGTGTCCGCGCCGGTGCGGTGGGAGGAGGTCGCGGAGTGCCGGGCTGCTCCGCAGCTGGAGTTTCTGGCCGATGACATTGCGCCGCGCGTGCAGGACCACGGGGATCTGCTGGCGGGGCTGCTGGATCCGGAGCGGTCGGGGTCGCTGCCCTGAGGGAGGTTCTCGCCCCCGCCGCCCCCGCCGCCCCCACCCGTCCCCGCCCGTCCCCGCCCGCCCCTGTCCGCCCCTGTCCGCCCCTGTCCGCCCCTGTCAGGGGACTGCGTCCCCTGCGACCCCTGCCGGGGGCTGGGGCGGCCGCCCCCGGACCCCCGCTCCGGCCCCGAAAGGGCCTCGTCCTCAAACGCCGGACGGGCTGAAAGCGCATGCGGACGGGCTGAGTGCTGCCTCCCCCGTACCGGTACGGGCTGAAAGCACATCCGGACGGGCCGACAGTAAGGCCTCCCCCTCTCATACCGGCTGAAAGGGCGGCCCGCACCGGCTGAAAGGGCGGCCCGCCGTTCCGGTGCCGGACCGGCCGAGTCCCGCTACACCCTCGCCCAGGTGTTCCGGTCCCTCGCCATCGCGTGCAGTGCCTCCGCGTCCGCCGGCTTGAGGACGCCGCCCAGCCGGGCCAGCGACGGCAGGTCCGGGTCCTGGAGGATGCGCAGGCCGCGCGGTGGGGCCGTGACTCTCAGGTCGGCCGGGCCCGCAAGCGCCAGGACCGGGCGGACCTCGGCGGTCAGGGCGTAGGAGGCACGGTCGGCGTCGGCTCGCAGGTGGCGCAGCAGCGGCTCGGCCTCGCGGCGGCCCACGGTGACCATCGGGTCGGCCACCAGGACCCGCTGCTTGCGGGCGTACAGGGCGTGTACGGCGAAGAGCCCGCCGGGGCCGATCAGCAGGTGGTGGATGCGGTCGCCGCCGGGAAGCGGGACGGAGTGCAGGGTGTGCCAGCCCACCCCTTCCAGCCCGTCCAGCGCCTCGCCGACCGTCTGCTCGGCGGTCAGGGCGCGCCGGCGCAGGTCGGGGCGGATCCGGTGCGCGGGTCCGGGATCGCGGTCCAGGGCGATGAGCAGCGCCTCACCGGGGCGGTTGGGTGCGAGGTCGTCGTCCGGATGCAGGGTCAGCCGGGCCAGTTCGGCGGGTGTGGGCACCGGGGGCGGCCCCACGGTCACCGGACCGGTCAGGAACGGCTTCAGGGCTTCGAGCACGTCCTCACGGCGGTCCTCGCCGATCAGGTTCACCCGACCCGTCTCACGGTCGTACCAGGCGACATTGCCTCCGTCCGGGCCGCAGACGTACAGCCGTTCCCGGCCGTGCCGCCAGGTCGGCACCACGCGCAGTCCGCTCATGCGCCATCACCCCTCGACCATGGGAACAGGAGGGGTGCTCATGGGGCAAGAACCCCGTTACTTTGGAAGGTGGCCCTGTGACGGGGGGAGTTGGGGAGGCAGCGTTGCGGACCCAGGAGAAGCAGCAGTACATACCCGCTCCGGACCGGCCGTGGAGCGAGATCGAGCCCGGCCTGTGGATGGGCGGACACAAGTTCCGGGGCCGCTCGGGACGGCTGGAGTTCGCCCTCGTACGGGACGAGTTCGATGTGGTGCAGACGCTGCTGCGGCTGCCCGGGTACGGGCCCGGCCCCAGGGCGGAACATCATGTCTGGCCGATTCCGGACGGCCCCCTGGACGGGACGCAGCTCGCGGGGGTGATGCGGCTGGCGCGGGCGGCGAACGAGGCGCTGGACTGCGGACGCTCGGTCCTGGTGCGCTGCTATCACGGGTACAACCGTTCGGGGCTGGTCGTCGCGCACGCCCTGGTCCGGCGGGGCCGCACCCCCGAGGAGGCGATCGCCCTGATCCGGGCCAGGCGCTCCCCGTGGGCGCTGCACAACGATCTGTTCGTCGACTACCTGCGCGCGGGACTGGCCACCGCCCGGCTCCTGGAGGAACTGGCCGAGTAGCCTCTGCTCCAGCACCCCCTTGGTGCGCAAAAAGGACTTCCCTACGAATAAGGTGTACGGGGCTACGACTGTCCCCGAAGCCCCAGGAGCACCGTGTCAGCCCGTCGCCCCGTGCGCACCGCCCTCGTCGCGGCCGCCGTCGCCCTGCTCTGGGTGGCGGCGGCGGCCTGCGGGGACGCGGGCGGTCTGGAGGGGGCCGGGGCGACCCCCACCGCCATCAGCCCGGCGAAGCTCTGGCCGGATCTCAGGCCCGCGTCCAGCCCGGCCTATCCCTACGACGAGGCGACCAGGGAGACCGTCAAGGGCGTCAGGGTCCCCGGCGACGACATCCGCAAGGTCGATCCGGTGGACGTCGTGGAGGCCGAGATCGCGGCGCACCCGGACGACTACGGGTCGAAGGGGGCCTACCACGCGACCGTGGACCGGATGAAGGACTGCTCCCCCGGCGGGGACCGGGCGCGGTGTCCGCTGATGAGGGCGTACTACCGGGACCTGACCGGGGACGGCCACGACGACATGACGCTCGGCTTCCGGCTGTACCCGACCAACCAGACGGCGGTGCGGGTCTACACGGTCGAGAAACACAAGCTGGTGCAGGTGCTGGCCGACAACGACGCGATCATCGGGGTCGAGCTGGCCGGGCGGGCGGTGATCGTCCGCTCCCCGGCGGGGATCTCCGGGTACGAGTACCGCACCACCTGGGCCTGGGATCCGGACCAGCGGGCGATGGTGTTCTCCCGGGACGAGTTCCTGCGCACCGGCAAGGGCCGGCACAGCCACACGCCCGCCCCCTCCGCCAGTGCCTCCCCTTCCGCCACCGGCGCCCCCCTTTCGGCCTCCGCCGACGCCTCCGGTCCGGCCGCCGCCGATGCCACTCCCGCGGTCTCCCCCGGTGTCTCCTCGCCGGCCGCCGCCGACGCCTCTGCCGCGGCGAGCGGCCGATGAGGCTGGCCGTGCCCCGGTGGACCGGGACGCTCGCGGTGAAGGCGGCCGCTTTCATCACGGTGATGTGCTGCGCGCTGGCCGCGCTGCTCGGCGTCCTGGTGCATGTGTCGGTGACCAACCAGACCGTCGGCCAGGCCCGTGACCTGGCCCTGTCCCGGCTGCAGGACGCCACCGAGGCGTACCGGGCCGGGGACGCGCTGGCGCCGGGTGCCGGGGTGGACCCCGCGGGGCTGCCCGCGCCGCTGCGGGCGCTGGCGGTGGCCGGCAGGCGCGGCACGATGGTCTCCTCGCAGCGGGGGCGGCCGACCATGTGGGCGGCGGGTCCGGCCGAGGAGCGGCACGCGCTCGCGGTGGAGGTCGACTACTCGCAGCAGTCCGGCACGATCGCCGGCCTCGACCACTCGATCCTGTGGTCCTCCGCGCTGGCGATCGGGGCGACGGTGCTGGTCGGCGCGTTCGCGGTGACGCGGGTGACGCGCCGGCTGCATGCCACCGCGCGGGTGGCCCGGCGGATCACCGCGGGCGATCTGGACGCCCGTGTGGACGATCCCCGTACGAAGGACCCGACGCGTCCCCAGGACGAGGTGGCCGTGGTGGCGGCAGCGCTGGACACCATGGCCTCGTCGCTGCAGAGCAAGCTGCTGAGCGAGCAGCGGTTCACCGCCGACGTGGCCCACGAGCTGCGCACCCCGCTGACCGGGCTGCACGCGGCGGCCGAGCTGCTGCCGCCGGGCCGGCCCACCGAGCTGGTGCGCGACCGGGTGGCGGCGCTGCGTACGCTCACCGAGGACCTGCTGGAGATCTCCCGGCTGGACACCGGCCGGGAGATGCTGGACGTGGACACCGAGGAGCTGGGTGCGCTGGCCCGGCGGGTGGTACGGGCCTCGGGGACGGACACCGAGGTGCGGATCGTGCGGGACGCCCGGGTGGAGACGGACCGGCGGCGCCTGGAGCGGGTGCTGGGGAACCTGGTGGCCAATGCGCACAAGCACGGGCGGGCACCGGTGGTGCTGACCGTGGACGGGCCGCTGGTGACCGTACGGGACCACGGGGACGGATATCCGGGGTATCTGGTGGCGCACGGGCCGCAGCGCTTCCGTACCGAGGGCGGTGCGAAGGGGCACGGGCTCGGCCTGACCATCGCGCTGGGCCAGGCGGAGGTACTGGGCGCTCGGCTGGCGTTCGGCAACGCGGTGCACGGCGGGGCCGTGGCGACCCTCAACCTTCGGTCCGGGGCCTGGTGACAGCCGCGGCCGCGTGACGGTCCGGGGCTGCGGCCTGCCCGCACCGTGCGGGTCGTGCGCGGCCGACCAAACAGTTCCCCCGGGCTGCGGACCGTCCGCACCCCGCGGGTCGGGGGCGGCCGACCGCGCAGTTCGCCGTGTCCGGTTGCGGCGCGCCGCACCCCCGTGTCACCTGATGGAGCGTCGGGGCTCGCGCCACGTTGGTACGGACAGCCAGCCGAACGGTACACAACACACCCCATGTGGGTAGGTTCCGGACATGACCAAGGCCGGAACCGCCGTGGCGGCGACACAGGCGTCCGCTCCCGCCGTGCGCCTCCCCCGACGCCGTGGCATCGAACTCGCCCTGATCGTGCTGGCCGTTCTGCTGTCCGTGTACGGCTACTGCGCCGTGGGCGTGGCGCGGTCCGGTACCGTCCCGCCCGGAGCCGCCGGTTACGGCGCCGGGCTCGGCGTGCTCGCCCTGCTCGCGCACGGCGCGGTGCGCCTGCGGGCGCCGTACGCCGACCCGCTGCCGCTGCCCATCGGTGTGCTGCTCAACGGGCTCGGCCTGGTGCTGATCTACCGGCTGGACCTGGAGACGCCGGGCGACCGGGCGGCCCCCGCCCAACTGGTGTGGTCCACGCTCGGGGTGGGTCTGTTCATCGTCGTCGTCCTGCTGCTGCGCGACCACCGGGTGCTCCAGCGCTACTCCTACGTCTGTGTGGTCGCGGCCCTCGTCCTGCTGCTGCTGCCGATCCTCTTCCCGGCCGTCAACGGCGCCCGCATCTGGATCCGGATCGCCGGATTCTCCATCCAGCCGGGCGAGTTCGCGAAGGTGCTGCTCGCGGTGTTCTTCGCCGCCTATCTGGCCGCCAACCGCAACGCGCTCGCCTACACGGGCCGCCGGCTGTGGCGGATGCAGTTCCCCACCGGGCGGGTGCTCGGCCCGATCGTGGCGATCTGGCTGCTCAGCGTCGGCGTGCTGATCCTGGAACGGGACCTCGGCACCTCGCTGCTCTTCTTCGGCCTGTTCGTGGTGCTGCTCTACGTCGCCACCGGCCGCACCGGCTGGATCGCGGTCGGCCTGCTGCTCGCCACGCTCGGTGCCGCCGCCGTCGGCCGGCTGGAGCCGCATGTGGGCGGCCGGATCCAGGACTGGCTGCACCCCTTCGCGACGATCGACGCCGGGCTGGGCCCCAACCAGCTCTCCCAGTCCCTGTTCGCCTTCGCCGCGGGCGGTGTCTTCGGCACCGGGCTGGGGCTCGGCCACTCCGTCCTCATCGGCTTCGCCACCAAGTCGGACTTCATCCTGGCGACGGCGGGCGAGGAGCTGGGCCTCGCCGGTCTCGCCGCGATCTTCCTGCTCTACGCCCTGCTGGTGGAGCGCGGCTACCGGGCGGGCCTCGCGCTGCGGGAGCCCTTCGGCCGGCTGCTCGCGGTCGGCCTCGCCTCGATCGTCGCGCTCCAGGTGTTCGTGATCGCGGGCGGGGTCACCGGCCTGATCCCGCTGACCGGCATGGCGATGCCGTTCCTGGCCCAGGGCGGCTCCTCGGTCGTCACGAACTGGGCGATCGTGGCCCTGTTGATCCGGGTGAGCGACTCGGCCCGCAGCCAGTACGACGGACGGGAGGCCCCGTGACCGAGTACGGCAGCGGGCGGCCCATGGCCAGGTACATCCGGCACGCCTGGGCGGGCTGCGCCCTGCTGCTGGTGGCCCTCCTGGCCAACGCCGCCCGCGTCCAGGTGGTCCAGGCCGGCTCCTACGACGCCAACCCCGCCAACCGCCGTCCCACGATCGCCCGTTACCACCAGCCGCGCGGCGACATCCTGGTCGGCGGCGAGCCGGTCACCGGCTCCACCGACACCGGCGAGCAGCTGCGCTACGAACGCACCTACCGCAACGGCCCGTTGTACGCGCCGGTCACCGGCTTCGCCTCGCAGATGTACGGCACCTCGTTCCTGGAGAGCGCGGAGGACGGGGTGCTCTCCGGCAGCGACCCGATGCTCGCGTCCTTCCCGCTGTGGCACGAGGTGACGCGGCGGCGCAGCCCCGGCGGGAACGTGGTCACCACCCTGCACCGGGGCGCCCAGCAGGCGGCGTACCAGGGGCTGAGGGGGCGCAAGGGGGCGGTGGCCGCGATCGAGCCGGCCACGGGCCGCGTCCTGGCGCTGGTCTCGACGCCGTCGTACGACCCGGCCGAGCTGTCCGGCAACAGCGAGGCGACGGCCTCGGCCTGGGAGCGGCTCAACCACGACCCGGAGAAGCCGATGCTCAACCGGGCGGTGCTGCAGACCTATCCGCCGGGGTCGACGTTCAAGGTGGTCACCGCGGCGGCGGCGCTGGACGCGGGTGTGGTCACGGACCTGGACGCGCGCACCCGTTCCCCGGACCCCTACCGGCTGCCCGGCACCACGACCCGGCTGATCAACGAGGGCGACGGCTGTCGCGACGCCTCCGTGCGGGAGGCCTTCGAGTGGTCCTGCAACACGGTGTTCGCGAAGCTGGGCGTGGACGTCGGAGTGGCGAACATGTCGGGCACGGCCCAGGCGTTCGGCTTCAACGACAGCCGGCTGCGGGTCCCCTTCCCCGTCTCCCCCAGCACCTTCGACACCCATGTGGACCGGGCGCAGCTGGCGCTGTCCTCGATCGGGCAGTACAACACGCGGGCGACTCCGCTGCAGATGGCGATGGTCGCGGCGGCCGTGGCCAACGGCGGGCGGCTGCGGACGCCGTACCTGGTGGAGCGGACCACCCGCCGGGGCGGTGAGACGCTCACGGGCGACGGGGTACGGCCCGACCGGCAGGTGATCCGCCCGTCGACGGCCGTACGGCTGCGGGAGCTGATGACCGACGTGGTCCGCGAGGGCACCGGAGCCAACGCGGCCATCCGCGGCGCCACGGTCGGCGGCAAGACCGGCACCGCCCAGCACGGCCTCGGCAACTCCGGTGTGCCGTACGCCTGGTTCGTCTCCTGGGCGCAGGCCGATGCGGACCTGGAACCGAAGGTCGCGGTCGCGGTGGTGGTCGAGGACGCCTCGGCGGACCGGGGCGAGATCAGCGGCGGCGGGGACGCCGCGCCGATCGCGAAGGAGGTGATGCGGGCCGTTCTCGGGCTGTGAGACGGGGGGACCGGGGCGGGCGTGCGGGCCGCCGGGGTCCCGAAGAGGCGTGTGCGGTCAGCCGATCGGCCTGATCATCTCCGTGCGGACCTGGGCGGTGTTGCGGGCGGCGGCATCGAGGTCCACGTCCGCGGAGGAGGCCGTCAGGGCGCTCGTGCCGATCTCGGCCACCATGGCCGCCGTGTTGCCGTCCGCCCAGGCGCAGACCGGGTAGGTGAGCGTCACACCGGACTGCTTCTGGACCACGACCTCGCAGCTGATGGTGGTGTCCGCGCCGGAGGGGGTGAGGTCCTTCCTGGGCACCGCCACCGTCACGCCGTCGGCCTCGCCGGCCCCCTTGAGCATGCCGTTGCGGCCCCGGGCCGTGTTCTGGAACCGCCCGTAGAGGCCGGACACCACGAGGGTGCCCTTGGCGGCCTCGCCGCCCGGGCTGTAACGGCCCATCACGGAGTCGGTGACTTTGGCGTCCCAGGAGCCGTCCACGTCGTCCTCGATCTTCTGCCCCTCGGTGTCGGAGAGGTCCTCGGCGAGGTCGTACTTCTGGTCGAGCAGGGTCTTGGGCAGGGTGAGCTTGTTCTTCGCCTCGGGGAATCCGGCCTCGATCTTCATCCCGATCACACCGAGCGTGACCAGACCTCCGACGAGCAGGAGGACGACGCCGCCCACGATCCCGAGCACCAGACCGAGCCGGCGCTTCTTCGGCGGCGGCCCCATGGGCGGCACGCCCCACCCGTGGTACGGCTGCTGCGGGTAGGGCTGCTGCGCGGGGTACGGCTGCTGCTGGGGGTACGGGGAGCCGTACGGGCCCGGGGCCTGCGGAGGCTGCTGGCCGTACGGCCCGGGGGCCTGCGGGGGCTGCTGGCCGTACGGGTACTGCGGCTGCTGGGGCTGGTTCGGGTACGGCTGCTGCGGCGGAGGCGGAGGCATGGACACGCCAGCACGCTACTGCACCCGGCCGACCGGCCGGAACCTGCCCGGCCGGCGGTCAGGCCTCGGCCACCCCGGACTCGACCGCCTCCTGCACCTCGACCAGCCCGGACTCGACCGCCTCCTACGCCTCGACCGCCCCCGACTCGACCGCCTCCTACGCCTCGGCCGTCTCCTACGCCTCGGCCGCCCCCGACTCGATCGCCTGCTGCACCTCGGCCACCCGCGCCCGCTCCTCCGTGGCGAAGCGTTCCGCGTCGAGCTGCTCGGCGATCTCCTCGTCCTGGGCCATCAGCAGATCCAGGTTCGAGTCGCCCATCTCGAAGACCCCCATGTCGGCATAGGCCTTCTGGAGCCGCTTGCCCCACAGGCCGATGTCCTTGACGCAGGGCACGATGCGGCTGAACAGGAGCCGCCGGAAGAGCTGGAGGAACTCGGAGTTCTCGCTGAGCCGCCCGGCCTCCTCGCGGGGGATGCCGAAGTTCTCCAGGACCTCGACGCCGCGCAGCCGGTCGCGCATCAGATAGCAGCCCTCGATGACGAACTCCTCGCGCTCACGGAGTTCGGCGTCGGTGAGCTGCTGGTAGTAGTCGCGCAGCGCCATGCGGCCGAAGGCCACGTGCCGGGCCTCGTCCTGCATGACGTAGGCGAGGATCTGCTTCGGCAGCGGCTTGTCCGTGGTGTCGCGGATCATGCCGAACGCGGCGAGGGCCAGGCCTTCGATGAGGACCTGCATGCCGAGGTAGGGCATGTCCCAGCGGCTGTCGCGGAGGGTGTCGCCGAGCAGGGACTGGAGGTTGTCGTTGATCGGGTAGAGCATCCCGATCTTCTCCTGCAGGAAACGGCCGTAGATCTCGGCGTGCCGGGCCTCGTCCATCGTCTGGGTCGCCGAGTAGAACTTGGCGTCCAGGTCGGGCACCGACTCCACGATCCGCGCCGCGCAGATCATCGCGCCCTGCTCGCCGTGGAGGAACTGGCTGAACTGCCAGGAGGCGTAGTGCCGGCGCAGGTCGCCCTTGTCCTTGTCGGTGAGCTTGGCCCAGTACGGGGTGCCGTAGAGCGCCATGGCCTCGTCGGGGGTGCCGAGCGGGTCGTACGGGTCGACCTCCAGGTCCCAGTCGATGCGCGTCCGTCCGTCCCACTGTTTGTCCTTGCCCTTCTGGTACAGGGCGAGCAAGCGGTCCCGGCCCCCGTCGTACTCCCAGTTGAACCGGGCCGCGCCGGTCGCGGGCACCTGCCAGGGGGAGTCCTGGGGCTCGTTGGCGTACAGGTCGTAGGTCGGCATACTTCGCAGGCTCACACGTAGACGCCGAGTCAACAAGTCATGTGCAAGGGATTGACGACCTTGCTGACAAGCAGTCTCATAAGAGATGGACAATGTAACCCCGGGTAACGAGGTGAGGGAGCCATGACGACCCTGACGGAGGCGGACGCGCTGGAGGGACTGCGCGACGCGCTGGGCCTGCTCAAGGACCGCGAACAGGTGGCCGAACGGCTGCTCGCCTCTTCCGCCAAGCACTCCTTCGACCCGGACAAGGAGCTGGACTGGGACGCCCCCTTCGAGGAGGGCAAGTGGTTCTGGCCGCCGGAGCTGGTGTCGCTGTACGGCACACCGCTGTGGCGGCGGATGGGCGAGGAGCAGCGGATCCTGCTGTCGCAGCACGAGTCCGCGGCGCTCGCCTCGCTGGGCATCTGGTTCGAACTGATCCTGATGCAGCTGCTCGTCCGGCACATCTACGACAAGGCGGCGACGAGCGCGCACGTGCGCTACGCCCTCACCGAGATCGAGGACGAGTGCCGGCACTCGAAGATGTTCGCGCGGCTGATCGCCCGCGGTGACGCCCCCTGGTACCCGGTGAGCCGGGCCCACCTGAACCTCGGCCGCCTGTTCAAGACGATCTCGACCACCCCCGGCTCCTTCACGGCCACGCTGCTCGGCGAGGAGGTGCTGGACTGGATGCAGCGGCTGACCTTCCCGGACGAGCGGGTGCAGCCGCTGATCCGCGGGGTCACCCGCATCCACGTGGTCGAGGAGGCCCGCCACGTGCGCTACGCCCGCGAGGAGCTGCGCCGCCAGATGCTGACGGCACCGAAGTGGTCGCAGGAGTTCACCCGGGTCACGTCCGGCGAGTTCGCCCGCATCTTCTCGGTGGCCTTCGTCAACCCCGAGGTGTACACGAACGTCGGCCTCGACAAGCGGGAGGCAATGGCCCAGGTGAAGGCGAGCGGCCACCGCCGGGAGGTCATGCAGAACGGCGCGAAGCGGCTGACGGACTTCCTGGACGACATCGGGGTGCTGCGGGGGGCGGGACGACGGCTGTGGAGGTCATCGGGCCTGCTGGCCTGACACGGTCCGCGGACGCGACGGCCGTCGGGGCGGCTTCCGGGACGGCCGGCCCGGACCGGGCCGCGGGCGCGGCGGCTGGGGAGGCCGCCGGGGCCATCGCGTGCCGGGGCCACCGGAGCCACCGGGGCCGTCGGAGCCACCGGGGCATCGTGGCCCTTTCCGTCCGCTCGGCGGAGCCGCACGTCGTGCGGCCCCGCACCGCTTGAGGCCGGCTGCGTGTCCCGGCGGGAGGGGGCGCGGGGAACCGCGCGAGCGGCCCGCGGCCGCCGACGCCCCACGGCCCCGCGGCGATTAGGCTGCCGTCCATGACCCCGGCCGCCACCCCCGCCTACCGTCGGCTCAGCGTCGAGGAGCGTCGCAGCCAGCTCCTCGCCGCCGCGCTGTCCCTCTTCGCGCACCGCGCCCCGGAGGACATCTCGCTCGACGACGTGGCCGAGGCGGCCGGCGTCTCCCGTCCGCTGGTGTACCGGTACTTCCCCGGCGGCAAGCAGCAGCTGTACGAGGCCGCGCTCAGGTCGGCCGCCGAGGAACTCCAGCGCTGCTTCGACGAGCCCCGGCACGGTCCCATGCTGTCCCGCCTGTCCCGGGTCCTGGACCGCTATCTGGCCTTCGTGGACGGGCACGACACCGGCTTCAGCGCACTGCTCCAGGGCGGCAGCGTGGTGGAGACCTCCCGGACCACGGCCATAGTGGACGGGGTGCGCCGGGCCGCCGCCGAGCACATCTTCAGCCATCTCGGCGTCGGCGAGCCGGGCCCGCGCCTGCGGATGACCGTGCGGATGTGGATCACGGCGGTGGAGGCGGCCTCCCTGATCTGGCTGGACGAGGACAAGCAGCCCCCGGCCGACGAGCTGCGCGACTGGCTGGTCGAGCAGTTCGTGGCCGTCCTCTCGGTGACCGCGGGGCGCGACCCGCAGACGGCGGCCCTCGTCGGCGCGCTCGCCGAGGATGGCCGAGACTGAGGCCGTGAAGAGTCAGGACACCCCCTTCGAGGGCGGCCCCATGGACGGACGGGTGCTGCCGGTGCTGCTGGGCATGACCGGCCACCCCCCGAAGACGTATCGCATCCCCGTCCCGGACGCGGCCGGCGGCCCGCCCACCGTGCTCGTCTACCGCCGCGTGCCGAGGGGGCACAGCAAGAAGCTGGGCCTGGTGCAGGGGTGGAAGTACCGGTACGACCCCGAGGGGGCGCAGGGCGGCAGCCGCGTCAGATGGCCCTGGTCCAAGCCGGACAGGACGGCGTCCGGCAACCCGGGTGACCCGACCGGGTGAGAAGGTTGCGCCGGACGGCGCACACATGCTCCGCGCAGCGGGCAGACACGTCTGATTATCACGATGCGGCAGCGGGCGGAAGGTCCGCACGCTCCGCACCGGAGGTGATGACGTGTCAGGAGCGCTTCTGCGTCTGGCGTGTACGGCCACGGTGGCGGTCCAGGCCGTCCTCGTACCCGTGCCCGCGACGGCCGCACCCGCCCCGCAGCGGTCCGTGTCCCAGCTGCTGACGGATCTTCAGCGGCTGTACCGGCAGGCCGAACAGGCCACCGAGACCTACAACGGCACCGCGGAGAAGCTCAGGCGGCAGCGGGCCGAGGTGGCCCGCGTCGACGGCGAGCTGGCCCGCGCCCGGCTCGCCCTGCAGGGCAGCCGGACCGACGCCGGGCGGCTGGCCCGGCAGCAGTACCAGAACAGCACCGACCTCTCCCCCTACCTGCGCCTGCTCCTGGCCCGCGACCCGCAGCACGCGCTGGACGAGGGACATGTCATCGGCCGGCTGGCCCGCGAGCGCGCCGAGACGGTGGCCCGGCTGACCGGTACCGAGAAGAGGAAGGACGCGCTGGCCAGAGCGGCCCGGGCGGCCCTGGACACCCAGCTCACGCTCGCCGACCGGCAGAAGAAGGAGCGCGACGAGGTGACGGCCGGGCTCGCCGACGTCGAACGGCTCCTGGCCACCCTCACCCCGGAGCAACTGGGTGCGGTGGCCAGGCTGGAGCAGCAGGGTGTCACCGACTCCCAGCAGCAGCTCACGGCCTCGGGCGCCCTCGACGACGGCCGTCCTCCGTCCGCCGAGGGGAACCGCGCGGTCCGCTATGCCATGGACCAGATCGGCAAGCCGTACCGGTGGGGCGCGACGGGCCCCGGGTCCTACGACTGCTCGGGCCTGACCTCCCAGGCCTGGGACCACGCGGGCACCCCGATCCCCCGCACCAGCCAGGAACAGTGGTCCCGGCTGCGGAGGATCCCGCTGACCGACCTCCGCCCCGGCGACCTGGTCGTCTACTTCCCCGAGGCGACGCACGTGGCGATGTACGTGGGCGACGGCAAGGTCGTACAGGCACCGAGGACCGGCGAGAAGGTCAAACTCTCGCCCGTGGCCTCCTATCCCGTCCTCGGAGCCGTACGCCCGGACGACCGCCCGGAGCCACGGGACCCCGCCGGCGGCGCCCCGCCCCCGGGACGGCCGCGAACGCCCGACGGCCCCCGACTGTGACGGGCAACGCCGGCCGGGGACGGGAACTGCATCGGACGCCCCACACGGGCCGCCGGCAGTCGGCCGACACCGGGATGGAGGGGGCACCGTTCCCGTCCGCGGGTCCGTAGCGGCGTTCGCGGGGTGCTCCCATCCTGCACACCATCGCCCCGGGCAGAGCCGAGCAGACGCGGCCCATGGCGTCCAGGTCGTTCGTACAGTGGCGCGGTGGGGGCCGGGCCAGGGTCTGTCCGAGTGGTGATCACGTGGCGGGGAAAAGGGTTGAAGGGATGATGATCAAGCTGGTAGCTTCCGGTTGACCGTGACGCCACCGGAGGAGGTGAGACCCATGAACGCTGTATCGACGTGGGTGCTCCCCCTTCCCGTCATGGCCGGCGATTGACGTAGGTGTCGCCGGGAGCGCCTCGACAACAAGGCACTCCCGAAAGGCAACACCATGCACTCTCTGCAGTTCACCGCTGAATCGTCGTCGGACGGCATCCTCGAACGCGACTTCACCGTGGCCGAGGTCCCCGGCGTCCTTTGGTCGCCGGCCTCCCATGCGTCCGATCGCGCGCCTCTGATCCTGATGGCCCACGGCGGCGGCAACCACAAGAAGCACCCGGCGATGGCGGGCCGGGCGAAGCTCCTGGTGACTGGCTACGGCTTTCACGTCGCCGTCATCGACGCACCGGGTCACGGCGACCGGCCGCGCACGGCACACGACGAGGCAGAGATCACCGAGCTGTTCCGGGCGCGGGCGGCGGGCGAGCCGGAGGGCCCGATCGTCGTGCGCTACAACGCCCACCTGGCGGAGCTCGCCGTGCCCGAGTACCAGGCGACCCTGGACGCCCTCCAGGAGCTCCCGGAGATCGGCACTGATGGACCGGTCGGCTTCTGGGGCATCAACATGGGCACCGCGATCGGCATACCGTTCGTGGCGATCGACCCCAGGATCACCGCTGCGGTCTTCGGTCAGCACTGGCCCGACGTTCTGGCCGAGAAGGCGAAGCGGATCACCATCCCGATCGAGTTCGACCTGCAGTGGGACGATGAGCACATCTCGCGTGAGGAGGGTCTCGCGCTGTTCGACGCCTTCGCCTCCAAGGAGAAGTCGTTGCACGTGAACTCTGGCAAGCACAAGGAGCTGCCCAGGTTCGAGGCCGACAGCGCGGTGCGGTTCTTCGCCCGGCACTTCGGCGGTGCGGTCACCGCGTCGGCCTGACGTGGGCGGTTGCGGTGTCCGGCTGCCGGCCGGGCGCCGCCACAGCGGTTCTGCTCGTCACGCAGGCGACCGGAGCACGCCTTCCGCAGCTGTGTGTCGAGCCCGCTCTTGCTCCTGACACCGACCGCTGACAGCAACAGCGGCGAACACGACCGGACGAAGGACTTTCGAGGTCATAAGGCCCAGGGAGCTGAACGACCGGAACACCGAGGGCCCCGGAGAGGACGTCGCCGGGGCCGTCCGTGGGCCGTCCGAGGTCTGCCGACAACGACAGATGACGGTCGGAACCCGGGTCAGAGGCCCGTCACGCCCCGGTGACCGAGGACAAGTAGGCGCCCGTCTTCTCCGGCTCGTAGAAGAAGTTCTCGAAGTCGGACGGGTCGTTGAAGGCATTGGCGAAACGATCAGCCACCGGCTGCAGCTGGCCGGCCGCACCGATCAGGTTCAGGATGTGCTCCGGCGGCGGTGCCAGCATGGCGTTGGTCCACTTGGTCACGTGCGCCGCGGTCGCCCAGTACCGGTCGAACGTCTGCCGCATCCACTCCTCGTCGAACGGCTTGTCGTCCCGCTCCAGGATCGAGGCGAGGTAGGCCGCCGCGCACTTGGACGCGGAGTTGGAGCCCTGCCCGGTGATCGGGTCGTTGGCGACGACCACGTCGGCCACGCCGAGGACCAGGCCGCCGGAGGGCAGCCGGCCGATGGGGTTCCGTACCGTCGGGGCGTAGCGGCCCGCCAGCGTGCCACCGGCGTCGGTCAGTTCGACCTTCGTGGCCCGCGCGTACTCCCACGGAGTGAACGTCTCCATGAGTTCCAGGGTCAGGGAGAGGTGTTCCGCCGGATCCTTGACGCCGTTGAAGACGTCGAGCGGGCCGCCGGGTATGCCCTCCCAGAACAGGATGTCCGCACGGCCGGAGGTGGTGAGCGTCGGCATGACGAACAGCTCGCCGACGCCGGGGACCAGGTTGCAGCGGACCGCGTCGAACTCCGGGTGCTCCGGGCGCGGGCCGAGTCCGTGGACGTACGCCACCGCGAGGGCGCGCTGCGGCTCGGCGTACGGGGAGCGCTCCGGGTCACGGCCGAACATCGACACCAGCTCGCCCTTGCCGGCCGAGACCAGGACGAGGTCGTAGGTGCGGGAGAAGTAGTCGAGGTCGCCGACCGCCGCGCCGTGGATGACCAGCTGGCCGCCGCGCTGGGCGAAGGTCTCCATCCAGCCGGCCATCTTCACCCGCTGGTCGACCGACTGGGCGTATCCGTCCAGCCTGCCCACCCAGTCGATGGCCCGCTGGGTCGGCCCCGGGTCGTGCGAGCCGGGGGCGGCGACCGAGACGCCGAGTCCTTCGATCTTCGGGGCCTGGGACTCCCAGAAGTTCAGCTGGAGATCGCGCTCGTGCTGCAGTGCCGTGTCGAACATGCACTGCGTCGACATGACCCGGCCGGCGCGGATCTCGTCCGCGGTCCGGTTCGACATCAGGGTGACCTCGTAGCCGTGCGACTGCAGGCCGAGGGCGAGCTGGAGACCGGACTGGCCGGCTCCGACGACGAGTATCTTCCGCATGCGGGTGGTTCTCCTACGGGGACTGGGGACTACTCGGGGGTTTCGTCCAGCGCGTGGCCCACCAGGGCCAGGAGGGTCTCGATCACCGAGATCCGGCGCCGCGCGTCCATGATCATGACAGGGATGTGCGCGGGGATCGTCAGCGCTTCGCGCACGTCCTCCGGCTCGAACAGCTCGCTGTCGTCGAAGTGGTTGACCGCGACGACGTACGGCAGCCCGCAGCTCTCGAAGTAGTCCAGCGCGGGGAAGCAGTCCTTCAGACGGCGGGTGTCGGCCAGCACGACGGCGCCGATCGCACCGCGCACCAGGTCGTCCCACATGAACCAGAACCGCTGCTGGCCCGGCGTGCCGAACAGGTAGAGCACCAGGTCGTCGTCGAGCGTGATGCGGCCGTAGTCCATGGCCACCGTGGTGGTCAGCTTGCCCGGCGTGGCGGACAGGTCGTCGGTGCCCTCGCTCGCCTCGGTCATCAGCGCCTCGGTCTGCAGCGGCGTGATCTCCGAGACGGTGGTGACCAGGGTGGTCTTGCCGACGCCGAAGCCGCCCGCGATCACGATCTTCGTGGCGACGGGGGCCCGGTCGCGGTCCTTCTGCCAGGCCTTCAGGTCCTCGTCGGGCTCGGCGAAACCGGCGACGAGGGGGGTGACGCCGGTGGCGTCAGAGACGGCGGAGTCCACTCAGCACCCTTTCCAGCAGAACGCGGTCCGGGCGGCCGGTGCCGTGACCGGTCCCGGTGCCGTACACACGGATCTTTCCCTGGTCCGCGAGGTCGCTCAGCAGGACCCGGACCACGCCGAGCGGCATTCTCAGCAGCGCGGCTATCTCGGCCACCGTGCGCATACGGCGGCACAGTTCGACGATGGCCCGCATCTCCGGCATGACCCGGGTGGTGAGCGGACCGTTCGTCAGTTCCCTGCGCTCCGCGGGGGCCTCCAGCGCCGCCGTGCTGGCCACGAACGTCTCCACGAGGAGGACGTGGCCGAAGCGGGTACGGCCGCCGGTGAGCGAGTAGGGGCGCACCCGCGCGGGCTTGCGGCCGCCGCCGCGCACGGGGAGCTGATGCCTGTTGGTCATGGCGCTCATCGGGTGCTCCCGGTCGACTCGGCCTCCAGGGATTTCCTGAGCTCGCTGCGGAGCTCCGGAGTCAGGACATGGCCGGCGCGGCCGACGAAGAGGGCCATGTGGTACGCCACCACGCTCATGTCGCACTCCGCGGAGCCGTGCACGCCGAGCAGCGAGCCGTCGCTGATCGACATCACGAAGAGGCTGCCCTCCTCCATGGCGATCATCGTGTGCTTGACCCCGCCGAACTCCATGAGCCTGGCGGCGCCGATGGTGAGGCTGCCGATGCCGGAGACGATGGTGGCGAGGTCGGCGGAGGAGCCGCGGGGGCCCCTGGCCGGACGCCTGTCCCGGGGCGCCGCCGCGGGAATCCCCTCGCTCGGGCGGGTCCTGGCGTGGCGGAGTGCGGGGTCGGAGGAGAGCAGGAGCAGGCCGTCGGAGGAGACGACTGCAACGGACTGGATGCCGGGTACTTCCTCGACCAGGTTGGTCAGCAGCCAGTGCAGATTGCGGGCTTCACTGCTCAGGCCGTAGGTACTGGGCGCGGTCAACTGCTTGCCTCCTCGGCTGTGCCCCCCGTGGCTTGTTCGGTGCGTGCTGTGATCTCTGCCTCTACGTCTCGGTGGCCGGCCTGTGCTCCTTGGCGGAAGCCGCCCAGTCTGCGGCGGAGGGCTTCGGCGTCCACCGAGCGGGTCCGCTGGCGCGGGGGCTGGGCGGGGCCGGTGAGTTTCGGGGTGCGCTTGGGGAGGCCCTTGCTGGTGACCGCCTCGGCTTCGCCGTCGGCGTCCTCGCTCCCACCCGCACCACCGGTGCCGCTCTCGTCGTCGGGTGCGGGTGGCCCCGGTGGGGGCTCCTCACCGTCGGCGGCCGCAAGCTCCGGAAGCAGCAGCTCCATCGTCGTCTCGGCGAAGGTCTCCAGCGGCTCCTTCGGCCGGGCCGGAAACTCCGCGGAACCCGGCTCCGCGGCCTCGGCCCGCCCGTGCGCCTCGGTGTTTCCGTGCGCCTCGGTCTCGGTGTTCTCGTGTGTCTCGGGGTTCCCGTGCGCCTCGGAGTTCCCGTGCGCCTCGGGGTTCCCGTGCTCGGACCCGGCCGCACCTGCCGCCGCGTCCGGTTCGGCGCTCGCGTGCTCCGGCCCGGCGACGTCCGTCCCGGCGACGTCCGTCCCGGCACTCCGGTGTCCGGGCCCGGCGGCGTCCGCCTCGACACCCCGGTGCCCCGGCCCGGCAGCATCCGCCACCGCATCCGCCTCGGCGCGCGGCGCGGCACTCCCGGGCTCCGGGCTCGGCCGCTCCGCCTCCGGGGCCGCCTCTTCCGCCTCCCGGGCCGTCCGTTCCGCCAGGGCCACCAGGGGGTCCGGGTGCTTCGAGCGGGCGTGCAGGACGTTGGAGTTGGCCTCGGCGTCGGCGCCGGGCAGGGAGATGGTCTGAGTGGTGTCGGAGAGGACGGCGGGCAGCGGGGCCGCCGCGGACGGGGCCTCGGTGAGCAGGGGCTGGGGAAGGACGACGACCGCCGCCACCCCGCCCTGCTTCTGCTCGCGCAGCTGGACGCGGACGCCGTGCCGGTGGGCGAGGCGGGCCACGACGTACAGGCCGAGGCCGAGGCCCTCCTCGCCCTCCTGGTCGTACGGCGACTCGGGGTCGAACTCGGCCAGGCGGGAGTTGAGGCGGTCGAGGCGGTCCGCCGCCACGCCGATGCCCTCGTCCTGGACCGACAGCATCACCTCACCGCTCTCCAGCAGCCAGCCGGAGACCTCCACGGGCAGGTCCGGCGGGGAGAACGAGGTGGCGTTCTCCATGAGTTCGGCGAGCAGGTGCGAGAGGTCGTCGGCCGCGAAGCCGGCCACGTGGGCGTGCGGGGGCAGGGCGGCGATGCGGACGCGCTCGTAGCGTTCGATCTCGCTGACCGCCGCCCGGACCACGTCGACCAGCGGGACCGGGCCGTGGTGCTGCTGGACGTGCTCGGTGCCGGCGAGGACCAGGAGGTTCTCGCTGTGGCGGCGCATCACCGTGGCGAAGTGGTCGAGCTTGAAGAGGGTGGCGAGACGCTCGGGGTCCTGCTCGCGCTCCTCCAGGCCCTCGATGACGGCCAGCTGGCGTTCGACCAGGCCCAGGGTGCGCAGGGCGAGGTTGACGAACGTACCGCCGATGCTGGTGCGCAGCCGCTCCAGCTGGGCGGCCGACTCGGCGAGTTCGGCGCGCAGTTCCTCGCGGGCGTCGGCCATCTTCTGCCGCTGGCCGACCAGGTGCTTGCGGTCGGTCTCCAGGGTGCTGACGCGCTCGTACAGGGCGACGGCGTGGGTGTGCAGGGCGTTGACCGAGCGGACGACCTGGGCGAACTCGTCGTTGCGGCCGGTGAAGGCGATCGGCTCCTGGACCGCCGGGTCCTCGGCCCCGGCCAGGCGGGCCGAGCCGCGGCGCAGGACCGACAGCGGCCGGGTGAGAGTGCGGGCCATGGCGGTGGCTATGCCGACCGCGACCAGCATCAGGGCGCCGAGGACGGCGATCCGGATCTCCAGGGCGGTGACGTCGTCGTCCCTCAGCTTCGCGAGGTCCTTGGTGCGGTGGTCGTAGAGGGCCGATTCCGCGCCCCGCATCAGGTCGACGCGGGCGGACAGCGCCGCGTCCAGCTTCTTGGTGCTGGTGGTCGCCTCGCTGTCGTTCAGCGTCGGCTGGTCGGTGAGCGACGCCAGGTACTTCTCGGCGGAGTTGACCTCGGGTCCGGTGACCGTGGAGGCGTAGGAGTCGACGGCCGCCTTGGGCGCGGTCTCCCGGAAGTCGGCGAGGGCCGCGTCGGCGCGCAGCCGGGCCTGCTGGGCGGCCGCGGTGAGCGCGTCGCGCTGCTTGCGGTCGGCCTCGGTCGGGGTGGTGACCGTGGCGGCCAGGCCGGTGGCGGGGTTGATCACCGTCCGGCTGGTGGCCGGGACGTTCAGCGCGGCCAGCAGCAGGCCGCGGGCGGCGGCGGACTGCTGGACGGCGGAGTCCAGTTCGGCGAGCGCGTAGGCGCCGGAACCGGCCCGCGGGGGCAGTTGCTCGGCCAGGTCGTCGGCGAGCCGGTGCAGCTCGGTGATCGTGGCGGAGTAGGCCTGGTGGGTCTGGAGCGCGTTCGTCCGGCCGGTGAGGGCGGCGCGGCGCAGGGCCCCGATGTCGGCGAGGCCGGCGCGCAGCGAGGCCGGGGTGTCGGTGTCGGCGCGCAGGTCCTCCACCTGGCGGTCGACGCGGGCGCTGCGGTCCTCGGAAGGGGCCTTGGACTTGGGCCGGCCCGCGGCGACGTAGGAGGTGACCTCGTCGCGTTCGTCGGCCAGCGAGTGGGCGAGCGCGAGCGCGTCCTGGGTGCGGGCGGCCAGGGTCACCAGGTCCTGTGAGTCATTGAGGTCCTGGGAGGCCGTGAGCAGCGCGGGTGCCCCCGCGCCGGCGATGGCGGCGGCCACCACGGCCACGGCGACGATCAGCCGGGTGCGCACATGGGTGGGGCGGCCGGTGCCCACGGGGGTCTGCTCGGCGGCCCCCTCGGGGGCCGTCTGCCTGCCTGTGCGCCGAGGCCGCTTCTTCTGCACCGGTGCTCGCAATCCTGAACTCGTCTACCCAAGGGCCCGGGTGGCGCCCCGTGGTCTTGGTGCCAAGTGGTGCGTACACCCGCGTTCGTACGGTTCCCGACCCTCCCAGCGCCGGTGGGCAGTGGTCGCGCATCACCTGACCCGCCACCCGAAGGAGTGAACATCGGAGGGGAGTTGGCGGGCAAGTTCCTGTGGCGCGTGCGGCGCCCCTGCACGGCGGGCCGGTTGGACGCGCACGGCAGGCTTTGACAGTATTCGCCACCACGTCTTCCCGGAGCCCCTCATTTACTCCCAAATCAGGCGCCTGACCTGGGGGAGCGTGTCTGCCCGGCGACGCTTGCCGGCCTTTGGCGAAGCCTGTGAAGGGGTCGTGCAGACTGACCGGATGCGCACTGATCTCGTTTCGGAACCCGGCGACGCGACCCGCCCCAACGAGGACTTCGCCGGTGTCGGACTACCCGCCTCCGGTCAGGGAGGTTGCGTGATCTTGCTGGACGGGGTGACCCCGCCGCGGGACGGGACGGGGTGTCTGCATTCCGTTCCGTGGTTCACGGCGCGGCTCGGCGGCGCGCTGACCGAACTGACCGTTTCCTGCCGAGATCTGACGCTCCCGGAGATTCTTTCGCGGGCGATCGGGCGGACCGCCGCAGCCCATGCACAAACCTGTGAGCTTTCTCACCCGCGAACCCCCCAGGCAACCGTCGTCCTGACCCGCTGGTCCGCGGACGTCGTGGAGTACCTGGTCCTGTCCGACTCCGTACTGCTCCTGCAGTCCCCCGACGGCACGGTCAGTCCGGTCCTCGACGACCGCCTCGCCCGGCTGCCGCGCTCCGCCCTGGCCACCGACGCCCTGGTCGACGCCCGGCTGCGCAACAAGGAGGGCGGGTTCTTCACGGCCGCGGCCGACCCCTCGGTCGCCTCCCGCGCGGTGACCGGCAGCGTGCCCCGCCGCGAGGTGCGCGCCCTGGCCGCGCTGACGGACGGCGCGTCCCGCTGGACGGAGAAGTTCCACGAGGGCGACTGGGCGGACCTGTTCGGCCTGGTCGCCGAGGAGGGCGCCCGCCGGCTGGTCGACCGGGTGCGGGAGCTGGAGGCGGCGGACCGCGAGGAGCGGGCGTTCCTGGGCCGCAGCAAGACGCACGACGACGCGACGGTGGTGTACGTGGAGTGCTGAGGCCCGCGGGCGGTTCGGCCTACTTCTCCATGACCCGGTTCAACTGGTTCAGCAGCCGGGCCAGTTCGGACACCTCGCGGCGGTCCCAGTGGGCGAGCTGGCGGACGTAGCGGGCGCGGCGGGCCTCGCGGACCGTGCCGACGCGGCGGCGACCCTCGTCGGTGAGGGTGACCAGCCAGGCGCGGCCGTCGGCCGGGTCGGGGGTGCGGGCGATCAGGCCCAGCTCCTCCAGGGCGCGCAGCTGGCGGGACATGGTGGCCTTGCCGACGCCGATGTACGCGGCGAGTTCGGTGGCGCGCTGGCCGCCGAGTTCGTCGAGGCGGATGAGCAGGCCGTAGGCGGCGGACTCCAGGTCGGGGTGGACCTCGCGGGCCATCTCGCCCTGGCTGGCCCGGGCCCGCCTGAGCAGCACGCTCAACTCGCGCTCCAGCGACAGGAATTCCTGGTCTGCGCCAGTCGGTGTCACCTGACCGGTGACGTGATGCCGGTCGCCGTTCTCGTCCTCGTGCACGTCAGCACCCCTGCCCGGTTTCGCAGTCCTGAAAGTTTCCGTCAAACGCCGCCATTGCCGCAGCTCCGTAAGTATTTCGCAGGCGTAGACCAACGGCAGCGCCCGGACCCCCTTCCCACGCCGTCATCTACGTGCGTAGCTTCTTTATCAGGCAATTAATGGCATGCGCACGTCCAGTAGTCAGCGGACTCTGCACGCTTCCCCCCACCCCACTCCCCGGAGGCACGCCATGCCCGTGCACAGACCCGGCTCCATCCGCCCGCGTCCTCTCACCGTCCTCGTCACGGCCCTGCTCGCGGCGCTCTCCCTGACTCTCCCCCTCACCACCGCCCACGCCGCGACCACCCCCACCCGCGGCTCCGCCCGCATGGGCATGGGCGTCCTCGCCCACGACGGACAGAGCGGCACCCCCAGCACCGGTGACGCCACCCAGACCGAGGGCGTCGACGTCTCCGGCTACCAGGGCAACGTCGCCTGGAGCACCCTGTGGAGCAGCGGCGTCCGCTGGGCCTACACCAAGGCCACGGAAGGCACCTACTACACGAACCCCTACTTCGCCCAGCAGTACAACGGCTCCTACAACGTCGGCATGATCCGCGGCGCGTACCACTTCGCCACCCCGGACACCACGAGCGGCGCGGCCCAGGCCAACTACTTCGTCGACCACGGCGGCGGCTGGTCCAGGGACGGCAGGACCCTGCCCGGCGCACTCGACATCGAGTGGAACCCGTACGGCGCCGCCTGCTACGGCAAGTCCGCCAGTGCGATGGTCGGCTGGATCGCCGACTTCCTGAACACCTACAAGGCGCGCACGGGCCGGGACGCCGTCCTCTATACGGCGGCCAGCTGGTGGACCCAGTGCACCGGCAACTACGGCGGTTTCGCCGCCGCCAACCCGCTGTGGATCGCCCGCTACGCCTCGGACCCCGGGACACTGCCGGCCGGATGGCCGTACTACACCATGTGGCAGTACACGTCCTCCGGCCCGACCGTCGGGGACCACGACAAGTTCAACGGAGCACTCGACCGGGTCCAGGCGCTGGCCAACGGCTAGCCAGGGCTCTTCCTTCGGACCGGGCCGGCTCCGGGTGACGGCATCTGGTGACCGGACCGGCTCCGGGTGACGGCACCTGGTGACCGGACCGGCTCCGGGTGACCGCGCTTGGTGACCGGCTTGGCTCCGGGTGACCGAGCCTGGTGACCGGACCCGGCGGGATCCGGAGGAGAAGCCCCGGTCGAGGACCGTGGCCGCGGGGCGGCCGTCCCCCTGCGGGCGGCCGCCGCTGCGGTGCGCATGCCTGCGTTGGTGCTCCGCGCCGCCCAGGATCATCCTGGTCAGGGAGAGCCTGCCGAGCAAGGGCGAGAGGGCGATGGAGCGACAGTCGGCGTACACGGCCACGGCCACGATCGACGAGCAGGGCATCCTGACCGGCTGGAGCGAGGGTGCCCGCCGGCTGCTCGGCTACGAGGCTCCGCAGGTCGTCGGACGGTCCGCCGCCGCCCTGCTCGCCACCGACGTCGGCGCGGCCCGGCGGGCCCTGGCCGGCAGGGACCGGTGGAACGGCACCGCGCCGCTGCGGCACCGGGACGGCCGGTGTCTCGAACTGGGACTGCTCGCCCACCGCCGGACGGCGGACACCGGCGGCACCGGCTGGCTCCTGGTGAGCGCCGTCGCGGACCGGCCCCAGCCGCCCCGGGGCGAACCGCTGGAGGAATGGGCGTTCCTCCAGTCCCCCTTCCCGCTCGCCGTCTTCGACACCGAACTGCGTCTGACGCGCGCCAACCGCCGTCTGGAACGCGCGCTCTCCCTGCCCGAGGCGGCGATGCGCGGGCTGCGCCTGCCGCACATCGCGCCCGGCCCCGCGAGCGACGAGGCCGACCGGACGATGCGCCAGGTACTGGAGACCGGCGAACCGCGGGAGGCGGCGGCCGGCCTCGGCCCGGACCTCGGCCCGCCGACCGTCCTCACCCCGCTCAAGGACGGCACCGGCACCGTGCGCGCCGTCTGCCTCGCCGCGCACCGGGGCGCCCGGAGCTCCGCCGCCGGGCACCAGTCCCCGGACGAGGCCGCATCACGCGCCGGCCCCTCCCCCGACCTCGGGCGGGCCGCGCAGGAACTCGCCGACGCCGCGGTCCCGCAGCTCGCCGACTTCGTCGCCGTGGACCTGCTCGACTCCCCCCGGGCCCCGGTCGGCCCGCCCGATGTGTTCGAGAGCGCGGCCGGCCCGGTCGTGCTGCGCCGCGCGGCGCTGCGGGTCGCGACGGACGGCGACGGCCCCGCGGCCGGGGCCCGGGTGGGCGAGGCGACCGCCTACGAGCCGGGGTCACCGCCGGCCGACTGCCTGATCTCGGGCCAGTCCGTCCTGTACGACATCACGGACCCGCTGGTCGCGGGGTGGGCGGCCGTGGACCCGGCCGCCGCCTGGCTGCACGCGTACGGCACGCACTCGCTGATGGTGGTGCCGATCCTCGCCGAGGGCAGCACGCTCGGGGTCGCCCTGTTCGGCCGCCACCGGCGCCCGGAGCCGTTCGGTCCGGAGGATCTGCGGCTCGCCGAGGACCTCACGGCCAGGACGGCCGCGGGCCTGCACAGCGCCCGCCGGTACTCCCGGGCCCGCACCACCACCATGGCGCTGCAGCGCAGCCTGCTCCCGCACGTCCTGCCCGACCAGGACGCGCTGGAGATCGCCACCCGCTATGTGCCCGCCGCCACCCGGGCCGGCGTGGGCGGCGACTGGTTCGACGTGATCCCGCTCTCCGGCGCGCGGGTCGCCCTCGTCGTCGGTGACGTCGTCGGCCACGGCATCCGCGCTGCCGCCACCATGGGCCGGCTGCGCACGGCGGTGCGCACACTGGCCGACGTCGATCTGCCCGCCGACGAACTGCTCACCCACCTCGACGACCTCGTGCTGCGGCTGGCCGCGGACGAGGGCAGCACGGACCCGGCCGCCGAGACCGCCGGCGGCATCGGCACCACGTGTCTGTACGCCGTCTACGATCCCGTCTCGCGCCGGTGCACGCTCGCCCGGGCCGGCCATCCGCCGCCCGCCGTGATGACCCCCGACGGCGTCGTCCGCTTTCTCGACGTACCCGCCGGCCCGCCCCTGGGGCTCGGCGGACTGCCCTTCGAGGCCTTCGAGGCCGAACTGCCCGAGGGCTCCCTGCTCGCCCTCTACACGGACGGACTGCTCGAAGCCCGCGACCACGACATCGACGAGGCCCTGGACAAGCTGTTCGCGGCGCTCGGCCGCCCCGCGCCCACACTGGACTCGGTCTGCGACCGGGTGCTCACCGAGCTGCTGAGCCACCGCCCCGACGACGACATCGCCCTGCTCGTCGCCCGCACCCGGGCGCTGCACGCCGACCGGGTCGCCGTGTGGGAGCTGGACAGCGAGTTCTCCATCGTGGCCCGGGCCCGCAAGCACACCGGCGACCAGCTGGCCGTGTGGGGACTGGACGAGGCCGCGTTCGCCACCGAGCTGATGGTCAGCGAGCTGGTCACCAACGCCATCCGCTACGGCCGGCCGCCCATCCGGCTGCGGCTCATCCACCAGAACGCCACCCTGATCTGCGAGGTCTACGACTCCAGCGGCACCACCCCGCACATGCGGCGCGCCCGGATCTTCGACGAGGGGGGCCGGGGCCTGCTGCTCGTCGCCCAGCTCGCCGAACGCTGGGGCACCCGGCACGACCGCGTCGGCAAGACCGTGTGGGCCGAGCAGTCACTGTCCGTGCGCTGACCTCCGCCACGCAGGACGCCCGGTACCCGGTATCCGGCAACCGTCAACCAGTAACCGCTACGACGCCGCTCCCCCCAGGACCGGGCCGGCCCAGGCGGGCGGATCGGGCACCGGACCGAGGGCGGGGAGGGCGTCGGTGGCGTCGGTGGCGTCGGTGGCGTCGGTGGCGGGGAGGGCGTCGGCGGCAGGCGCGTCGGCACCAGGCGCTTGGACGACAGGCGCGTCGGCGGGGGCGTCGGCCGCAGGCGCGTGGACGACAGGCGCGTCGGCCGCAGGCGCGTGGAGGGCAGGCGCGTCGGCCGCAGGCACATCAGCGAGAGCGTCGGCGGCAGGCACGTCAGCGGGAGCGTCGGCCGCAGGTACGTCAGCGGGAGCGTCGGCCGCAGGTACGTGGACGGCAGGCGCGTCGGCAGCAGGCACATCAGTGAGAGCGTCGGCCGCAGGCACGTCAGCGGGAGCGTCGGCCGCAGGCACGTGGACGGCAGGCGCGTCGGCGGCAGGCACGTCAGCGGGGGCGTCGGCCGCAGGTACGTGGACGGCAGGCGCGTCGGCCGCAGGCACATCAGCGAGAGCGTCGGCAGCGGCGAGTGCGGTGACCAGGGGATCCACCCGTGTCGGCGTACGCTCGCGCGGGCCCGGCCCGGCCAGCGCGGCGCGCAGGGCCGCGACGAACTCCAGGCAGGAGCCGTACCGGTCGCCCGGGGCCTTGGCCAGTGCCTTCTTCAGGACGTCGTCGGCCGCCGCCGGAAGACCGGGGCGCTCGTCGCTCAGAGCGGGCGGCGGGTCGTACTGGTGCGCCCACAGCAGTTCGAGATCGTCCTCCCGGCGGAAGGGCGGGGCGCCCGTGAGCATCTCGTGGACCACACAGGCCAGGCTGTAGAGATCGGACCGGCCGTCCACGGGGCGCCCCGCGACCCGCTCCGGCGCCACATAGTCGAGGGTCCCGACGAACTCGCCCGCGGTGGTGAACCCGGTGAGGGACAGGGACTTCTTCGCCAGTCCGAAGTCGGTGAGATAGACGTGCTCGGGGTGGTCGCTGTCGACGCCCTTGGCGACCAGCACGTTGCCCGGCTTGACGTCCCGGTGCACCAGATCGCGCTCGTGGGCGGCGTCCAGCGCGGACGCCAGCTGGGCGGCGATGCGCAGCGCGGCCGGTACGGGGAGCGGTCCCTCCCGGTCGAGCAGGGCGCGCAGGTCCTGCCCGGTGACGTAGCACATCGCGATGTAGAGGACGCCGTCGGTCTCGCCGGCCTCGAAGACGGGCACGATGTGCGGGTGCTCGATCGCGGCGGCCACCCGGGACTCCTGGGCGAAGCGGCGGCGGAAGGCGTCGTTGCGGGTGTACTCGGGGGCAAGCAGTTTGAGGGCGACGGTGCGGCCGAGCCGCAGGTCCTTGGCGCAGTAGACGACGGCCATGCCGCCGCGGCCCAGCTCGCGCTCCACCCGGTAGCCGGCGATCTCCGTCCCGATCAGGGCGGAGGGCGGCCCCGCCTGCCCGTTCACGCCTGAATTCTATCGAGTTGATCCCTCTGCGCGCCCTCGCACGGGGCGGGGCGAAGGTCCGGCCTCTCCTCGCACGGGGCGGGGCGAAGGTCGGCCCTCCCCTCGCACGGGACAGGGCCAAGGCCCAGGACATGGCCAAGGCCCGGCCTCCCCTAGTACCGGGCAGGGCGAAGGCCCGGGCCTCCCTCACGGGACCCGGGCCTTGCCGTATCCGTTCGCGTCCGTCACGCCGCGAGCGGAACCTCCGGCTGCGCGCCGTGCGCGGCGGGCGCGAGTGCCAGCTCCAGGACCTGGCGGACGTCGGTCACGGCGTGGACGTCCAGCGTGTCCAGCACCTCGGCCGGGACGTCGTCCAGGTCGGGTTCGTTGCGCTTGGGGATGATCACGGTGGTCACCCCGGCGCGGTGGGCGGCGAGCAGCTTCTGCTTCACACCGCCGATGGGCAGCACGCGGCCGGTCAGCGAGACCTCGCCGGTCATCGCCACGTCGGTGCGGACCAGCCGCCCGGAGAGCAGGGAGGCGAGGGCCGTGGTCATCGTGATGCCCGCGCTCGGGCCGTCCTTGGGGACCGCGCCCGCCGGGAAGTGGATGTGCGCGCCCCGGTCCTTCAGGTCGGCCACCGGCAGCTCCAGTTCGGCGCCGTGGCTGCGCAGGAAGCTCAGCGCGATCTGCGCCGACTCCTTCATCACGTCGCCCAGCTGACCGGTCAGGGTCAGGCCGGCCGCGCCCGTCTCGGGGTCGGCGAGGGACGCCTCGACGAAGAGCACGTCGCCGCCGGCTCCGGTGACCGCGAGGCCGGTCGCCACGCCCGGCACGGCCGTACGGCGCTCGGCCGGGTCCTGGGCGGACTCGGGCACATGGTGCGGACGCCCGACCAGAGCGCGCAGGTCCTCGTCCCGGACGGTGAACGGCAGTTCCCGCCGGCCGAGTTCGTGCTGGGCCGCGACCTTGCGGAGCAGCCGTGCGATGGACCGCTCCAGAGTGCGCACGCCCGCCTCGCGGGTGTACTCGCCGGCGAGCCGGCGCAGCGCGCCCTCGTCGATCGTGACCTCGTCCTCGGCCAGGCCCGCCCGCTCCAGCTGGCGCGGGAGCAGGTGGTCACGGGCGATGACGACCTTCTCGTCCTCGGTGTACCCGTCCAGCCGGACGATCTCCATACGGTCGGCCAGCGCCTCCGGGATGGCCTCCAGGACGTTGGCGGTGGCGAGGAAGACCACGTCGGACAGGTCGAGTTCCACCTCCAGGTAGTGGTCCCGGAAGGTGTGGTTCTGCGCCGGGTCGAGGACCTCCAGCAGCGCCGCGGCCGGGTCGCCGCGGAAGTCGGACCCCACCTTGTCGATCTCGTCGAGGAGCACGACCGGGTTCATGGACCCGGCCTCCTTGACGGCGCGGACGATCCGGCCGGGCAGCGCGCCGACGTACGTACGCCGGTGGCCGCGGATCTCGGCCTCGTCCCGGACACCGCCGAGCGCGACCCGGACGAACTTGCGCCCCATGGCGTGTGCGACGCTCTCGCCCAGGCTGGTCTTTCCGACCCCGGGCGGCCCGACGAGGGCCAGCACGGCACCGCCGCGCCGTCCGCCGATGACGCCCAGCCCCCGGTCACCGCGCCGCTTGCGCACGGCCAGGTACTCGGTGATGCGTTCCTTGACGTCCTCCAGGCCCGCGTGCTCGGCGTCCAGGATCGCCTTGGCGCCCCGGATGTCGTAGGCGTCCTCGGTGCGCTCGTTCCACGGCATCTCCAGGACCGTGTCCAGCCAGGTCCTGATCCATGAGCCCTCGGGCGACTGGTCGGAGGCCCGCTCCAGCTTGTCGACCTCCTTGAGGGCGGCTTCGCGGACCTTCTCCGGCAGGTCGGCGGCCTCCACGCGGGCGCGGTAGTCGTCGGACTCCTCGCCGTCCTGCTCGCCGTTCAGCTCGCGCAGCTCCTTGCGGACGGCCTCCAGCTGGCGCCGCAGCAGGAACTCGCGCTGCTGCTTGTCGACGCCCTCCTGGACGTCCTTGGCGATGGTCTCGGCCACGTCCTGCTCGGCGAGGTGGTCGCGCAGCTGCTGGGTGGCGAGCTTGAGGCGCTCCACCGGGTCGGCGGTCTCCAGGAGCGCGACCTTCTGCTCGACGGTGAGGAAGGGCGAGTAGCCGGAGTTGTCGGCCAGCGCGGAGACGTCGTCGATGGCCTGGACACGGTCGACGACCTGCCAGGCGCCACGCTTCTTCAGCCACTCGGTGGCGAGGGCCTTGTACTCCTTGACGAGTTCGCCGACCTGGCCGGGCAGCGGTTCCGGCACCGTCTCCTCGACGCGGGCGCCCTCGACCCACAGCGCCGCACCCGGGCCCGTCGTACCGGCGCCGATGCGCACCCGGCCGCGGCCGCGGATCAGGGCCCCCGGGTCGCCGTCGGCCAGCCGGCCGACCTGCTCGACGGTGCCGAGCACACCGGTCCTGGCGTAGGTGCCGTCGATGCGCGGCACCAGCAGGACCCTCGGCTTGCCCGGCTCCGCCCGGGCGGCGGCCTGTGCGGCCTCCACCGCGGCTCGCACCTCGGCGTCGCTCAGGTCCAGCGGAACCACCATCCCGGGCAGCACGACCTCGTCGTCGAGCGGCAGCACGGGCAGCACGAGCGTGAACGCCGTGGACTCAGCAGCCATGATCTCCCCTTAGGCAGTCAACTTGAGTTATGCCGACTCAATGCACGGGGCTCCGCCAATGTTCCCCGGTTCCTGTTCGCTCTGGGCGATCAGCCGGTGACCGGTGTGTCTGCGCAGGCAGAGGCGCCGGGGGTGCGAGTGGGTGCGGGGGCGCCCGAGGGAGGGTGGCAAGGGGGTGCGGCAAGGGGGTGTGGGTGCGGGTACGGATGCGCGGGTGGATGGGTGCTGCTCCGGTGCGACCGCTCGTACAACCCCGCGGCCGGTCGCACGCTTCCTCGTGCTCCGCGCCGGTCGCACACTTCCCGGCGCCCCCGGGGACGTCGCGGCGGGACTCAGCGGGCGGACGACGGCAGGCGCCGGCTGCGCACCAGGGGCCAGCCGGTGATGCCGATGCCGAGGGCGATCAGATGACCCCAGTTGGTCATCGGGTCCTGGAAGGCGATCAGGTCGTTGACGAGCATGCCCGCGACCATGGCGAGCAGGGGCCAGCGGACCCAGGGGGTGAGCAGGCCGGCCAGCGCCCCGGTGCTGGCCGCGACGCCGAAGCTGATGCCGTAGTCGAGGCGGTGCAAAGAGGTGTCCGGGAGGTGGCCGAAGAGGACCGCGAGACCGACCGGGACCTCCGTGGCAAGGGTGGCCAGGACATGGCCCGCCAGGAACACACAGGCCGCCCGCACCCCGCCTATCCGCCGCTCCAGCGCGGTCAGCACCAGCACGAAGGCGACCGCGTACGGCGAGACGATCCCGCCCGCGATCCACAGCGCACTCGCCAGCAGCACCAGCACGGGCGTGCGCACCAGATGGGCGACGTCGGTGCTGGAGTCCTGGTACAGCGCGTGCACGAGGCCGGGCGCGGCTTGGGCGGCGACGAGGGAGGTGACGGCGAGGACCGCCGCGTAGACGAAGGTGAACGGCGTGCCGGTGGGGCTGGGCAGCAGGCGCCAGGGCCGCAGATGCCAGGACGAAGGGGAGCGGCGGGCCGCGGCGGGGGCCGGCGCCGTGGCCGGTGCCGGCGGTGCGGGCAGCTCGCGTTGGCGCGGTACGCCGTCGAGCAGCCCGGCGACGTCCGGCAGCGGACCGGCGGGAAGGGGCGTACCCAGGGGCGGGGACACGGCCGTCGCAGGGCCGGTCACGGTCCGTTCCACGGTGAGGCGCTCCTTCCGTCGCGCCCCACCCTTCGCGTTCACGAGGCCGCTGTCTATGACCGACGCCACGCGAGAGCGGATTCACAGCAACCTCAGAAGCGCCGGCTGCGTCCGCCGCGGCCCGGCCCCCGGCCGCAGCACGCCCGCCTGCAGGCCCGGCCCCTCCCCACTCCTCCCCTTCCCCTCGAATTCCCGAGAATCCCGTCCTCCGTTCCACCAAGATGGACCCATGACTGCCGTGTACGACTCGCCCGTGGTCCTGGATCGTCGCGAAGGCCCGTACGGGGAGGTGGTGCTGCGCCGGCACGGCGGCCTCCTCCAGATCATCGCCAACGGCTGCTTTCTGATGGACACGTCCGACGGGCGCTCGGAGCGGCTGCTGGTCGACGCCGCGCGCGGCGCGCTGGACGGGCGCCCGGCACCGGATGTGCTGATCGGCGGACTGGGCGTGGGGTTCTCGCTCGCACACGCGGCGGCGGACCCGGGGTGGGGGCGGATCACCGTCGTGGAGCGGGAGTCCGCCGTGATCGACTGGCACCGGCGGGGCCCGCTCGCGGAGCTTTCCGCCGAGGCGCTCGCCGATCCGCGGACCGAAATCGTCGCAGCGGATCTCGTGACGTACGTCAATGAGACATCGGACACGTTCGACGCCCTGTGTCTCGATATCGACAACGGGCCCGCCTGGACCGTCACCGAGGACAATGACGGCCTCTATTCGGCGGCCGGACTCGCGTCCTGCGCACGGGTGTTGAGGCCCGGTGGGGTGCTGGCGGTATGGTCGGCGGAACCCTCTCCGGAATTTGAAGGAACCTTGCGGAATGCCGGGTTCCGGCAGGTGCGTACCGAAGAGGTGCCCGTTGCCCGGGGCGTTCCGGACGCCGTGCATCTCGCCGTCCGCCCTGGATAGCGACGGCACGGTGAGTCCCCGTAATGTGCTGCCCTGACGCGGATCATTCAAGCGTCAATCGCAGTCATGGGATCACCCCACTGGTTCCGGAAAGCAACAGGGGCGGGCGATGGAGCAGACACACACCTCCCAGACCGGCGCGGCCACGACCACCCCGGGCGCGCAGCGCCGGGTGCTGGTCGTCGAGGACGACCCCACGATCGTCGATGCCATCGCGGCCCGGCTCCGCGCCGAGGGATTTCTCGTACAGACGGCGACCGACGGTCCGGCCGCGGTCGACACGGCCGAGGCCTGGCAGCCCGACCTGCTGATCCTCGACATCATGCTGCCGGGCTTCGACGGACTCGAGGTCTGCCGGCGGGTGCAGGCGCAGCGGCCGGTGCCGGTGCTGATGCTCACCGCCCGCGACGACGAGACCGACATGCTGGTCGGGCTCGGCGTCGGCGCCGACGACTACATGACCAAGCCGTTCTCGATGCGGGAGCTGGCCGCGCGGGTGCACGTCCTGCTGCGGCGGATGGAGCGGGCCGCGCTGGCCGCCACCACCCCCCGCTCCGGCATCCTGCGCCTCGGCGAGCTGGAGATCGACCACGCTCAGCGCCGGGTGCGGGTGAAGTCCGACGACGTCCACCTCACGCCGACCGAGTTCGACCTGCTGGTCTGCCTCGCGAACACCCCGCGCGCCGTCCTCTCCCGGGAGCAGCTGCTGGCCGAGGTGTGGGACTGGGCGGACGCCTCCGGCACCCGGACCGTGGACAGCCACATCAAGGCGCTGCGCCGGAAGATCGGCGCCGAGCGGATCCGCACCGTGCACGGAGTCGGCTACGCGCTGGAGACACCGACGCCATGAGCGACGGGCGGGAGGCCGCACGGATGAGCCCCGGGGCTCCTGGAGAGGAACCCTGGGGCGGCATGCGCCCGTTCTCGATCAAGACCAAGCTGGGCGCGCTGGTCGTCATCTCGGTGCTGATCACCACAGGTCTGTCGATGATCGCGGTGCACACCAAGACGGAGCTGCGCTTCATCACGGTCTTCTCGATGATCGCCACACTGCTGATTACGCAGTTCGTGGCGCATTCGCTCACCGCGCCGCTGGACGAGATGAACGCGGTGGCCCGCTCGATCTCGCAGGGCGACTACACGCGCCGCGTGCGGGAGAACCGCCGTGACGAGCTGGGCGACCTGGCCCAGACGATCAATGTCGTGGCCGACGAGCTGGAAGCGCAGGACCGGCAGCGCAAAGAGCTGGTCGCGAACGTCTCGCACGAGCTGCGCACCCCGATCGCGGGACTGCGCGCGGTGCTGGAGAACATCGTCGACGGGGTCACCGAGGCCGATCCGGAGACCATGCGCACGGCCCTCAAGCAGACCGAACGCCTCGGCCGCCTGGTGGAGACCCTGCTGGACCTCTCCCGGCTCGACAACGGCGTCGTACCGCTGAAGATGCGCCGCTTCGAGGTGTGGCCGTACCTGTCGGGCGTGCTGAAGGAGGCCAACATGGTCGCCTCCGCGCGCGCGGGCATCGCCTCCGGCTCCGGCAGTCACACGCGGACGGACGTCCATCTGCACCTCGACGTGTCCCCGCCGGAGCTGACCGCGCACGCCGACCCGGAGCGCATCCACCAGGTCGTCGCCAACCTGATCGACAACGCGGTCAAGCACAGCCCGCCGCACGGACGCGTGACCGTGAAGGCGCGGCGCGGGCCGCAGGCCCAGTCGCTGGAGCTGGAGATCCTGGACGAGGGCCCCGGCATCCCGCGGTCGGAGTGGCACCGGGTGTTCGAGCGGTTCAACCGCGGCGCGGTGACCCGGCCGCACGGACCGGGCAGCGACGGCGGTACGGGGCTCGGCCTCGCCATCGCCCGCTGGGCGGTGGATCTGCACGGCGGCCGGATCGGTGTGGCCGAATCCGAGCGGGGCTGCAGGATCATCGTCACTCTCCCGGGACTGACTTCCGTTCCAAGTTGACGTAAAGTCCGCATCGGAGCCACAAGATCCACAGACGTCCGCGCAGCCGGACACGTGTGATCAGGGACAGGCCCGGGACGCCGTCGCGCCGGGCCCCGCTCGGTGATCCCGCACACCCTCACCCCGATGCGGAACCACGCTTGTTTCCCGCCATATCAAGCCCTGAAACAAGATTTCTGATGTGACTTACGCGACGATGAACCGGCCCGACCTGACCTTCACCGTCTCGGAGGCGTAGCCTTTATTCCCGCTGTCCATCACCTTGTGAAGCGGAAGAGGGCGGTTGCCGCCGTGTCGCCACAGTCCCCCAGTAACTCGAGCTCCACCACCAAGACCGACGACCAAGCCGGGAAGAACCCCGCTGCTGCGTTCGGTCCCAACGAGTGGCTCGTCGACGAGATCTATCAGCAGTACCTCCAGGACCCGAATTCGGTAGACCGTGCCTGGTGGGACTTCTTCGCCGATTACAAGCCGGGTGCTCCGGCTGCGGCCGCGGGGGCCGCAGAGACCGCCACCCCGGCCCCGCAGGCCCAGCCTGCGACTCCGGCAGCCCCGGCCGCTCCGGCCCCGGCTCCGGCGGCCCCGAAGCCCGCCGCCGTTGCCGCGGCCCAGCCCCAGGCCCCGGCGCCCGCGAAGGCCGCCGCTCCCGCCCCGGCCAAGCCGGCGACGCCCGCACAGGCGCCCGCTCAGCCGAAGGCGAAGGCGGCCCCCGCCGCGCCCGCCGCAGCGGCCCCGGAGGGTCCCGAGCTGGTCACGCTGCGCGGCCCGGCCGCCGCCGTGGCGAAGAACATGAACGCCTCCCTGGAGCTGCCGACCGCCACCTCGGTCCGCGCGGTCCCGGTGAAGCTGCTGTTCGACAACCGCATCGTCATCAACAACCACCTGAAGCGCGCCCGGGGCGGGAAGATCTCCTTCACGCACCTGATCGGCTTCGCGATGGTGCAGGCCATCAAGGCCATGCCGGCAATGAACTACGCGTTCGGCGAGAAGGACGGCAAGCCGACCCTCGTCAAGCCGGCGCACGTCAACCTCGGCCTGGCCATCGACCTGGTCAAGCCGAACGGTGACCGCCAGCTCGTCGTGGCCGCCATCAAGAAGGCCGAGACGCTGAACTTCTTCGAGTTCTGGCAGGCCTACGAGGACATCGTCCGCCGCGCCCGTGACGGCAAGCTGACGATGGACGACTTCACCGGTGTCACGGTCTCCCTGACCAACCCCGGCGGCCTCGGCACCGTCCACTCCGTGCCGCGCCTGATGCCCGGCCAGTCCGTGATCATGGGCGTCGGCTCCATGGACTACCCGGCGGAGTTCCAGGGCACCAGCCAGGACACCCTGAACAAGCTCGGCATCTCGAAGGTCATGACGCTCACGTCGACCTACGACCACCGGGTGATCCAGGGCGCCGCCTCCGGCGAGTTCCTGCGCCAGGTCGCGAACCTGCTGCTGGGCGAGAACGGCTTCTACGACGACATCTTCAAGGCGCTGCGCATTCCCTACGAGCCGGTCCGCTGGCTCAAGGACATCGACGCCTCGCACGACGACGACGTCACCAAGGCCGCCCGCGTCTTCGAGCTGATCCACTCCTACCGGGTCCGCGGCCACGTCATGGCCGACACCGACCCGCTGGAGTACCGACAGCGCAAGCACCCCGACCTGGACATCACCGAGCACGGCCTCACCCTGTGGGACCTGGAGCGCGAGTTCGCCGTCGGCGGCTTCTCCGGCAAGTCCCTGATGAAGCTGCGCGACATCCTCGGCGTGCTGCGCGACTCGTACTGCCGCACCACCGGCATCGAGTTCATGCACATCCAGGACCCCAAGCAGCGCAAGTGGATCCAGGACCGCATCGAGCGCCCGCACACCAAGCCGGAGCGCGAGGAGCAGCTGCGCATCCTGCGCCGTCTGAACGCGGCGGAGGCCTTCGAGACCTTCCTGCAGACGAAGTACGTCGGCCAGAAGCGCTTCTCGCTGGAGGGCGGCGAGTCCGTCATCCCGCTGCTCGACGCGGTCATCGACTCCGCCGCCGAGTCGCGCCTGGACGAGGTCGTCATCGGCATGGCCCACCGCGGCCGTCTGAACGTCCTCGCCAACATCGTCGGCAAGTCGTACGCGCAGATCTTCCGCGAGTTCGAGGGCAACCTCGACCCGAAGTCGATGCACGGCTCCGGCGACGTGAAGTACCACCTGGGCGCCCAGGGCACCTTCACCGGCCTGGACGGCGAGCAGATCACGGTCTCGCTGGCCGCCAACCCGTCCCACCTGGAGACGGTCGACCCGGTCATCGAGGGCATCGCCCGCGCCAAGCAGGACATCATCAACAAGGGCGGCACGGACTTCACCGTCCTGCCGGTCGCGCTGCACGGCGACGCGGCCTTCGCGGGCCAGGGCGTGGTGGCCGAGACCCTGAACATGTCGCAGCTGCGCGGCTACCGCACCGGCGGCACGGTCCACATCGTCATCAACAACCAGGTCGGCTTCACCGCGGCCCCCGAGTCCTCGCGTTCCTCCATGTACGCGACGGACGTGGCCCGCATGATCGAAGCCCCGATCTTCCACGTGAACGGCGACGACCCCGAGGCCGTCGTCCGCGTTGCCCGTCTGGCCTTCGAGTTCCGCCAGGCGTTCAACAAGGACGTCGTGATCGACCTCATCTGCTACCGCCGCCGCGGTCACAACGAGTCGGACAACCCGGCCTTCACCCAGCCGCTGATGTACGACCTGATCGACAAGAAGCGCTCGGTGCGCAAGCTCTACACCGAGTCCCTCATCGGTCGCGGCGACATCACCCTGGAAGAGGCCGAGCAGGCGCTGCAGGACTACCAGGGCCAGCTGGAGAAGGTCTTCACCGAGGTCCGCGAGGCCACGTCCCAGCCGACCGCCGCGGACGTCCAGGCGCCGCAGGACGGCTTCCCGGTCGCGGTCCCGACCGCGATCTCCTCGGAGGTCGTCAAGCGCATCGCCGAGTCCCAGGTCAACATCCCCGACCAGTTCACCGTCCACCCGCGTCTGCTGCCGCAGCTGCAGCGCCGGACGACGATGGTCGAGGACGGCACGATCGACTGGGGCATGGGCGAGACCCTCGCGGTCGGCTCCCTCCTCCTGGAGGGCACCCCGGTCCGCCTGTCCGGCCAGGACTCCCAGCGGGGCACCTTCGGCCAGCGCCACGCGGTCCTCATCGACCGCGAGACGGGCGAGGAGTTCACGCCGCTGATGTACCTCGCCGAGGAGCAGGCGCGGTACAACGTCTACAACTCCCTCCTGTCCGAGTACGCGGTCATGGGCTTCGAGTACGGCTACTCGCTGGCCCGCCCCGACGCGCTCGTGATGTGGGAGGCGCAGTTCGGCGACTTCGTCAACGGCGCGCAGACGGTGGTCGACGAGTACATCTCGGCGGCGGAGCAGAAGTGGGGCCAGACGTCCGGCGTCACCCTCCTGCTCCCGCACGGCTACGAGGGCCAGGGCCCGGACCACTCCTCGGCCCGTGTCGAGCGCTTCCTGCAGCTCTGCGCCCAGAACAACATGACGGTCGCGATGCCGACCCTCCCGTCGAACTACTTCCACCTCCTGCGGTGGCAGGTGCACAACCCGCACCACAAGCCGCTGGTGGTCTTCACCCCGAAGTCGATGCTGCGCCTGAAGGCCGCCGCGTCGAAGACGGAGGAATTCACGTCGGGCCAGTTCCGCCCGGTCATCGGCGACTCGACGGTCGACCCGGCCGCGGTCCGCAAGGTCGTCTTCTGCGCGGGCAAGGTCTACTACGACCTGGAGGCCGAGCGGGTCAAGCGCGGTGTCACGGACACGGCGATCATCCGCCTCGAGCGCCTGTACCCGCTGCCGGGTGCCGAGCTCCAGGCGGAGGTCAACAAGTACCCGAACGCCGAGAAGTACCTGTGGGCCCAGGAGGAGCCGGCGAACCAGGGTGCCTGGCCGTTCATCGCGCTCAACCTGATCGACCACCTGGACCTGGCGGTCGGCGCGGACATCCCGGCCGGTGAGCGGCTGCGGCGCATCTCGCGCCCGCACGGCTCGTCCCCGGCGGTGGGCTCCGCCAAGCGTCACCAGGCCGAGCAGGAGCAGCTGGTGCGTGAGGTGTTCGAGGCGTAAGGCCCCGGCACGGCACGCAGAAGGGCCCGGACCCGAGTTCGTGAGGACTCGGGGCCGGGCCCTTTTCGACGGCGCTCGCGCACCGCACGGGCGGACCGGGACGGCGGCCGGTGCCGGCCGGTGTGCCGGTGCCGGTGCCGGCCGGTGTGCCGGTGCCGGCCGGTGTTACTCGTCGTCCTCGTCGTCGAGCCGGGCGAGCCAGGTCGCGAGCCGCTCGACGGGCACCTCGAAGTCCGGGTTGAGATCCACGAACGTGCGCAGCTGCTCGGCAAGCCACTCGAAGGTGACCTCTTCCTCGCCGCGCCGCTTCTCCAACTCCTCGATACCGCGGTCGGTGAAGTACATGGGTTGCCTCTCCTGCGTGGACGTCCGGACGGATGGTGAATCCAGGAACAGCCTATGCGGAGTGACGCCACCGGGACGCCGGCCCTGACGGCACGGGCGGCCGCACGCGGCTGCACTCGGCTGCACTCGGCTGCACGCGGCTGCACGCGGCTGCACGCGGCTGCACGCACGGTGGCAGACGGCGGCACACCGCCGACCACCGGCTCCGCCGGCATCGGTCGACAAGGTCACGCGCTAGGCGATATGACCACCAAGCGCCCCATACAGTCCCGCTTCCGGCCGCGTTCCGGCCCGCCGGCGCCCACGAAAGGGTGTCTTGACTTTCCGTCGCCACGATATATCGTGTTTGACAGAAGACGCGATATGGCGTGTCGCGGCGTCGCGACCGCGTCCGGTCGAGGAGGTCCCCATGTCCGAGTGGTCCGTCGCCGAGCCCCGAAAGCTCACCTTCGACACCGCCGTGAGCAATCTGCACGTACGCATCGTCAACGGAACGGTGAACGTCGTGGGCACCGACGAGAGTTCCGCCCGCCTGGAGGTCTCGGACATCGAGGGCCCACCCCTGATCGTCACACAGCAGGACGGCACCCTCACCGTGGCCTATGAGGACCTGCCCTGGAAGGGCTTCCTCAAGTGGCTCGACCGCAAGGGCTGGCGCCGCAGCGCCGTCGTCTCCCTCGCGGTCCCCGCCGACACGCGCGTGGAGGTCGGCGTGGTCAGCGCCGGCGCCGTCGTATCCGGCATCAGCGGCCCCTCGGTGGTCAAGGGGGTCAACGGCGACACGACCCTCGTGGGCCTCTCCGGCCCGGTCCGCGCCGACACGGTGTCCGGAAACCTGGAGGCCCAGGCCGTCACCGGCGACCTGCGCTTCAACTCGGTCTCCGGCGACCTGACCGTGGTCGAGGGCTCGGGCCCCTCCGTCCACGCCGACTCCGTCAGCGGCTCCATGATCATCGACCTGGACCCGGACGGCCCCACCGACGTCCGGCTGACCAGTGTCTCCGGCGAGATCGCCATCCGCCTGCCGCACCCGGCGGACGCGGAGGTGGAGGCGAACACCGCGAGCGGCACGATCTCCAACGCATTCGACGGACTGCGGGTGCACGGCCAGTGGGGCGCCCACAAGATCACCGGCCGGCTCGGCGCGGGCAACGGCAGGCTCCGGGCCACCACGGTCTCCGGGTCCATCGCCCTGCTGCGCCGCCCGCCGGGCGAGGACGTGAAGAACACCTCCGAGGACGCCCCCTGGGAGACCGAGCCTCCCGCCGCCCCCGCAGCCGCAGAGGCGCCCACCGCCCCGGCCGACGACACGACCGACAAGAAGGTGCTCTGAGATGCCTCCCGTCTTCGCCCACGGCCGTCTCCGCCTCTATCTGCTCAAGCTGCTCGACGAGGCCCCGCGCCACGGCTACGAGGTGATCAGGCTCCTCGAAGAGCGCTTCCAGGGCCTGTACGCCCCCTCGGCGGGCACGGTCTACCCGCGTCTGGCCAAGCTGGAGGCCGAGGGCCTGGTCACCCACACCACCGAGGGCGGCCGCAAGGTGTACGCCATCACGGACGCCGGCCGCGCCGAGCTGGCCGACCGCAGCGGTGAACTGGCCGACCTGGAGCTGGAGATCCGTGAGTCCGTCGCCGAACTCGCCGCCGAGATAAGGGCCGATGTACGCGGTGCGGCCGGCGATCTGCGGCGCGAGATGCTCGCGGCCGCCTCCGAGGCCCGCAAGGGCGGCAAGGCCGCCCCGGGCGAGGCGGGCCCCTTCGGGGAGTACGGCGACCTCGGCGACAAGGAGGCCTGGCGGGCCGCCAAGGAGGAGATGCGCCGGGTCAAGCAGGAGTGGAAGGAACAGGCCCGCCGCGCGAAGGACGAGAGCCGCCGGGCCCGCGAGGAGGCCCAGCGGGCCCGCCGTCAGGCCCAGGAGGCCCAGTCGCGGGCGCGGGCCCAGGCGCAGGAGGAGATGCAGCGCATCGCCCGGCACGTACAGGACCGCGTCCAGGACCACTTCGCACGCGGCGACTGGCCGACCGGTGTACGGGAGGGACTGACCGAACTGGCCAAGGAGTTCGGTGAGTTCGGGAAGGGCTACGGCAAGGAGTTCGGCAAGGACTTCGGCTTCGGCCGCCCCGCCGAAGAGCCGGCCCCGGGCCCGCGCAAGTCCGCCCCCGCGGCCGAACCGGACTACTCCTCCACCCCGGAGGACTTCCCCGCCGAGTACGAACCGTCCTGGGCCCACGAGGACCCCACCGGCGAACCGGTCCGTGACCTGGACCGCCTTCTGGACCGCTTCCGCGACGACATCCGCGACGCGGCCCGCGACCACGGCGTCAGCGGCGACCAGCTCCGCGACGCCCGCAGCCACCTGTCCACGGCAGCGGCCCGCATCGGGGCGATATTGCGCGGCCCGAAGGTCTGAGACCCCCGGCCCCGGCACGGCGGTGCCCCGCTCTCACCGGGTGCACCGCCGGGGCGGTACGCCCGAAACAGTGCGCCCGAACCGGTACCCCGGAGCCTTGCATCCGGAGTGGTACGCCAGAACCGGCACGCCGGGAGCCTTGCATCCGGAGGGGCACGCCCGAACCGAGGTGCCCGGAACGGGGCGCCCGGAACGGTACGCCCGAACCGCCCGCCGGAGGCTGTCGGCCGGGGTCCGTCCAAGGAGCCCGGCCGGGCCGGACGGCCCGGCCGCCCGCCGAATCGCCCCCGTCACCCGGCCTGGGCCGCACCCTCGCCGTACAGCACGCGCCGCAGGGACGCGTAGGTCACCCCGTGGTCGGCGAGCACCTCCGCGGGCACTCCGGAGCGCACAGTCAGGGACAGCAGGATGTGTTCGTCGCCGATGTGCCGGTCACGGCGGTCCACGGCGGTGCGCAGCGCCCCCTGCAGGACCTCCTTGGCGCCCCGGCTGAAGGAGCGGCGCCCCGACCGCCGGCCTTGGTCCCGGCGGTCGCCGGTCATCGCCCCGGCACCGTGCACCTCCTCGACCCGGGAAACGACCTCCGAGACGTCGATCCCGAGCCCGGCGAGGGCGTCCGCCTCGGCCCGGGTCAGGCCTCCCCGTCGCCGCGCCTCGCCCAGCGCCTCCCGCACGGACGCCTTGCGCTCCGCGAGCCCGAGGGCGGCCAGCGCGAAGGAGGCCCGGCTCGCCTCGCGGTCGAGGAGGGCGAGCAGCAGATGCTCGGCACCGACGGACTGCACCCCCTCACGTTCCCCGTGTTCGACAGCGCCCTGTACGACGTCGCGCGCGTCCTTGGTGAAGCGTTCGAACATCACTGCCTCCCGTACTTCTTGTGCACGGCCTGCCTGCTGACGCCCAGTTCCGCGGCGATCTCCTGCCACGACCAGCCCTGATTGCGCGCACTGCGCACCTGTACCGCCTCCAACTGCTCCAGCAGCCTGCGGAGTGCGGCCACGGCCCGCAGCCCGACCCGTGGGTCTCGGTCGCCGGCACGCTGGGCGAGATCCGTTGCCTCGGTCATACTGTCAACCTAGATTGACATCCGAGGCCTTGTCAACCTCCGTTGACAGCAGGGGTGCGGAAAAGGCGGGCCCGGCATCCGGACCCGCCCGGCCGTGCCCCCGAAGGGGCGTCGCAGCGTCAGGAGGTGGTGAGCACGATCTTCCCGAACTGCTCGCCGGACGCGAGCCGTTCGAAGCCCTCACGGGCCCGGTCCAGGGGCAGCACCTCGTCGATGACGGGCCGTACACCGGTGGCGGCGCAGAAGGAGAGCAGGTCCTCCAGCTCGTCCTTGGTGCCCATGGTGGAGCCGACGACCTTCAGCTCCAGGAAGAAGATCCGGGTCAGCTCGGCATGCGAGGGACGGTCGCCGCTGGTGGCGCCGGAGATGACGATCGTGCCGCCGGGCCGCAGGGACTTCACCGAATGCGACCAGGTGGCGGCGCCCACGGTCTCGATGACGGCATCAACGCGCTGCGGCAGCCGGTCCCCGGGCTCCACCGCCTCGACCGCGCCGAGCTCCAGGGCCCGCTTCCGCTTCGCCTCGTCCCGGCTGGTGGCGAAGACCCGCAGGCCGGCCGCCTTGCCCAGCACGATCGCGGCCGTGGCGACACCGCCACCGGCGCCCTGCACCAGGACCGAGTCGCCGGGCCGTACCCCGGCATTGGTGAACAGCATCCGGTACGCCGTCAGCCACGCGGTCGGCAGACAGGCGGCCTCCGCGAAGGACAGCTCCTTCGGCTTGGGCAGGATGTTCCAGGTCGGCACGGCTACCTGCTCGGCGAAGGTGCCCTGGTAGCGCTCGGTCAGGATGGAGCGGGGCTCCTTCGGGCCGACGCCGTGACCGCTCTGGCCGATGACGGAGTGCAGGACGACCTCGTTGCCGTCCTCGTCGATCCCTGCGGCGTCGCAGCCGAGGATCATCGGCAGCCGGTCCTCCGGCAGTCCGACGCCCCGCAGGGACCAGAGGTCGTGATGGTTGAGGGAGGCGGCCCGCACGGTGACGGTACTCCAGCCGGGCCGGGCCCCGGGAGCCGGACGCTCCCCCAACTCAAGGCCGGAGAGCGGCTGGTCGCGGTCGATCCGGGCAGCGTAGACAGCGAACATGGGCTCGACGATAGGTTCCCGGCCCCGCCGAAGGAACCACGGGCGCCTGTGACACATGCCCTCTTGCGCAGTGGCACCCGTGCAGCGCAGCGGTACGCACACGGCACGCCGGAAGGCGGACAGCACAGCGGCACGCACACGGCGCACCCGCAAGCAGACAGCACAGCGGCACACACGGCGCACCCGCAAGCGGACAGCACAGCACTGCGCGCGCCACAACGGAAGGCGGACAGCGCAGCGCTACGCACGCGGCACAACCGTGCGCGCGCAACCCGGCGGTGCGTACCGCGGCGCAGCCGGACATCGATGGGCCCCGGGCGGTGGCTTCGCGGCACCCGAACGGGCGGGCGAGCGGGTAAAGAAATGGCCCCGCCCGGACGGACGGGGCCATACGACGCGCCGTCAGCGACGGGCGACGCCCTCCGCACGGGCGGCCGCCGCAACCGCGGCGGTCACCGCGGGAGCAACCCGCTCGTCGAACGGCGAGGGAATGACGTAATCGGCGGCAAGATCGTCCCCGACGACCGAGGCCAGCGCCTCCGCGGCAGCGATCTTCATCCCCTCCGTGATCCGCGAGGCCCGCACCTGCAGCGCGCCCGCGAAGATCCCGGGGAAGGCCAGCACGTTGTTGATCTGGTTGGGGAAGTCCGAGCGCCCGGTCGCGACGACCGCCGCGTACTTGTGCGCCACCTCCGGGTGCACCTCCGGGTTCGGGTTGGCCATCGCGAAGACGAAGGCACCCTCCGCCATGGAGGCGACGGCCTCCTCCGGGACCGTACCGCCGGAGACGCCGATGAAGACGTCGGCGCCGGCGAGGGCCTTCTCCAGCGGGCCGGCGATGCCGGCCTTGTTGGTGAAGGAGGCCAGCTCGCGCTTGACCGGCGTCAGGTCCTCCCGGTCCGCCGAGACGACGCCCTTGCGGTCCGCGACCGCGACGTCTCCGATGCCGGCCTCGACCAGCATCTTGGCGATGGCGACACCGGCCGCGCCGGCGCCCGAGATGACGACCCGCAGCTGCCCGATCTCGCGTCCGCTCAGCCGCGCCGCGTTCCGCAGCGCCGCGAGGGTCACGACGGCCGTACCGTGCTGGTCGTCGTGGAAGACCGGGATGTCGAGGCGCTCCTGCAGCCGGCGCTCGATCTCGAAGCACCGGGGTGCCGAGATGTCCTCCAGGTTCACTCCGCCGAAGGAGGGAGCGAGCCGGACCACGGTCTCGACGATGTCGTCGACGTCCGTGCAGTCGAGCGCGATCGGCACCGCGTCGACGCCGCCGAACTGCTTGAACAGGATCGCCTTGCCCTCCATCACGGGGAGGGAGGCCTGGGGACCGATGTCCCCGAGTCCGAGCACGGCCGTCCCGTCGGTCACGACGGCGACCACCGAGGACTTCCATGTGTAGTCGTTGACCAGCTCCGGCTGCTCCGCGATCGCGGTGCACACGCGCGCGACGCCGGGCGTGTACGCGAGGGAAAGGTCGTCCTTGTCCCGGACCGGCACGGTGGCCTGCACAGCCATCTTGCCGCCGCGGTGCAGCGCGAACACCGGATCGAAGGAATCGAGGGGCTCGGCCCCGCCGTCCTGATTCGTGGTGCTGTCGCTGCGAGGATTGACGATCTCCGCTGCCACTTTGTTTTACCCCTTAGGTATGCATGGTTTGAGGGTCGACCACTCCTGGTGAGGGGTGGGCGGGCACCGCGCACGGCCCGATTGCTGATACGTACGAGCACATACGCGACGGGCGCGCCGCACACGCGCCCTGAGCCCCGGATGAGGGGTGTAAAGAACCTTCTTACCGGACGGACGGCGCTCACGACGAGTCCATTAGGTGCAAGGTCACATCTCAGGACCAGAAAGCCACACGTGGATGACGCACGGCTGACATGAGCGCAACACGGGTGCGTCCCGGGCGCAACGCGGCCGTGACGCGACGGCGACGGCGACGGCGACGGCGGACGGTCTTCCAGCGCGCGCGACGATGGACCGCAACGATGGACCACATCGTGAGATGGCCCGAAGATTTTCCGGCCTGAATGATGGTTTTCCGCAGATGGTGCGGCCCTGTGGTCCCGTGCTGGCGGGACCTGACGCGGTTCGGGGGTGACCCGTTATCCGATTTTGACATAGCGACGCCCCTGAATGGCGTGACCCGAATGGCAAGATGCCGTAAACCCACGAGGTCGCGACACCCGAAGGTGTGTGTTTCCGTCGACCCATCGGCACGTCTTCCCATCCGCCGGAGGAACCACGATGACCGCAAGCTCCACCCGTCGTACGAGCGCCGCGCACTCCCGGATAGCTGCGGTCGGTGCCATCGCGGTCGCTGGCGCCCTGCTGCTCACCGGCTGCGGTGACCAGACCAAGGACAAGAACAAGGAATCCGGCAGCGCGTCCAGTGTGAACGCCCCCCTGGCCGACAAGCTCCCGAAGGAATTCCGGGACAAGGGGAAGATCAAGGTCGGTTCGGACATCGCGTACGCCCCGGTGGAGTTCAAGGACTCCTCCGGCAAGGTCGTCGGCCTCGACCCCGACCTCGCCGCGGCCATGGGCAAGCAGCTCGGTGTGCAGCTGGAGTTCGAGAACGGCACCTTCGACGGCCTGCTCACCGGTCTGCGCTCGGGCCGCTACGACATCGCGATGTCGGCGATGACGGACAACAAGAACCGCCAGGAGGGTGTCGACCCGGACACCGGCAAGAAGGTCGGCGAGGGCGTCGACTTCGTCGACTACCTGACCGCCGGTGTCTCGATCTACACCCGCAAGGGCGACACCCAGGGCATCAACGGCTGGTCGGACCTGTGCGGCAAGAAGATCGCCGTCGAGCGCGGCACCGTCTCGGAGGACCTGGCCAAGCAGGAGGCCAAGAAGTGTCCGGGCGGCAAGAAGCTCACCATCGAGCCCTTCGACGACGACCAGCAGTCCCAGACCCGTCTGCGTTCGGGCGGCGTGGACGCGGCCTCCTCCGACTTCCCGGTCGCCGCGTACGCGGTGAAGACCTCCGGCGGCGGTAAGGACTTCCAGGTCGTCGGCGACCAGGTCGAGGCGGCCCCGTACGGCATCGCCGTGGCCAAGAACCAGACCCAGCTGCGGGACGCGCTCCAGGCCGCGATGAACGCGATCATCAAGAACGGCGAGTACCAGAAGATCCTCGAGAAGTGGGGCGCCCAGGACGGCGCCGTCAAGGAGTCCGCCGTCAACGGCGGCAAGTGACCCGCGGAACCCAGCGGCCACCGAGAGGCAACACCCGTGACTGACATCGACAAGACGGCCGGGGAGCGGAACACTCCCCCGGCCGGCCCGGAGGCCATCAGAGCCATCCCGGTCCGGCACTACGGGCGCTACGTCACCGCCGTCATCGCCATCGCGCTGCTCGTCGCGATCATCTACGCGTTCAGCCAGGGCAGGATCAACTGGCACGCGGTACCGGACTACTTCTTCGACGACCGGATCCTGACCGGTGTCGGCAAGACCCTCCTGCTGACGGTCCTGTCGATGCTGATCGGCATCGTCGGCGGCATCGTCCTCGCGGTGATGCGGCTGTCGAAGAACCCGGTGACCTCGTCGATCGCCTGGTTCTACATCTGGTTCTTCCGCGGCACACCGGTCCTGGTCCAGCTGTTCCTGTGGTTCAACCTGGGCCTGGTCTTCGAGTACATCAACCTGATGCCGTTCTACAAGGACTACTGGTCGAACTTCATGACGCCGCTGCTGACGGCGCTGCTCGGCCTGGGTCTGAACGAGGCCGCGTACATGGCGGAGATCTGCCGGGCGGGCCTGCTCGCGGTGGACGAGGGCCAGACCGAGGCGGCCCATGCGCTGGGCATGAGCCACAGCAGGACGCTGCGCCGGATCATCATCCCGCAGGCGATGCGCGTGATCGTGCCGCCGACGGGCAACGAAGTGATCAACATGCTGAAGACGACCTCGCTCGTGGCGGCCGTCCAGTATCCCGAGCTGTTCCGCTACGCCCAGGACATCGGCCAGAACTCCGGCGCCCCGGTGGAGATGTACTTCCTCGCCGCGGCCTGGTACCTGATCATGACCTCCGTGCTGAGCGTGGGCCAGTACTACATCGAGCGGTACTACGCCCGCGGCTCCAGCCGCCAGCTGCCGCCTACCCCGTGGCAGAAGGTCAGGACCAACCTGCTGTCGCTGGGCCGCCCGAGGGGAGCAGTGGGCGCATGACCGACAAACTGAGCAAGACGGACTCCGCGCCGAAGCCGGCCTCCGCCCTGATGGTGAAGGCCGAGGGCGTCCACAAGTCCTTCGGTCCCGTCCAGGTCCTCCAGGGCATCGACCTGGAGGTCAGGCCGGGCGAGGTGTTCTGCCTCATCGGGCCTTCCGGTTCGGGCAAGAGCACGTTCCTGCGGTGCATCAACCACCTGGAGAAGATCAACGCCGGCCGCCTGTACGTCGACGGCGAGCTGGTCGGCTACCGGCAGCACGGCGACAAGCTCTACGAGCTGCGCGACCGCGAGGTCGCGATGAAGCGCCGGGACATCGGCATGGTCTTCCAGCGCTTCAACCTGTTCCCGCACATGACCGCCGTCGAGAACGTCATGGAGGCGCCGGTCCAGGTCAAGGGCGCCGGCAGGACCCAGGCCAGGGAGCGGGCGATGCAGCTCCTGGAGCGGGTGGGCCTCGCGGACAAGGCCGGGAACTACCCCTCCCAGCTCTCCGGCGGCCAGCAGCAGCGCGTGGCGATCGCCCGGGCCCTTGCCATGGACCCGAAGCTGATGCTGTTCGACGAGCCGACCTCGGCCCTCGACCCGGAGCTGGTCGGTGACGTCCTGGACGTCATGCGCGACCTCGCCGAGTCCGGCATGACGATGGTCGTGGTCACCCACGAGATGGGCTTCGCCCGTGAGGTGGGCGACAGCCTGGTGTTCATGGACGGCGGTGTGGTGGTCGAATCCGGACATCCGCGTGACGTCCTGACCAACCCGCAGCACGAGCGGACGCAGTCGTTCCTGTCCAAGGTCCTCTGACCTGTCCAGGGTGCTCTGAACGATCACCGGACGGCGGATGCCGCCCTTCCCTCCCGGAGTGGGCGGCATCCGCCGTCTTCGGCCGCCCGGCCTACGGCAGCAGCTGCGGCTTCGGTGCCGGTTCGCGCACCTGCGTCCGGGTCGGCGGAAACGTCTTCAGCACCGGCCCCTGCGACCCCGTGCCCAGGAGCCCCGTCCAGTCACGGACGGCGAGGACGCTGCCGCCCTCCAGCACGCGGCAGAGGCGGTACGAATTTCTCGTACCGCCTCTGCGCCTTGCGCCCGGGGCTGCGTGTGCCCTGGGGGCCACGTGTGTCCCGGGGGTTACGTGTGTCCCGGGGGTTACGTGTGTCCCGGGGGTTACGTGTGTCCCGGGGGTTACGTGCGTCCTGGGGGCTGCGTGTGTCCCGGGGGCTACTTGAGGGCGAGGAGCAGCGTGTCCGAGGGCGAGCACCACACCGGCCGCGCCTCCCCGAATCCCTTCTCCCGCAGCACCCGCGCGTGCCATGCCGCGGACGGCATGTCCCCGTCGGCGTGCTCGCCGTAGATCTCGAAGCGGCGGGCGGTGGGCTCGGCGAGGACGGGGTCCCCGGCCGCGACCTGCCACCACTCGGCCCAGTCGAGAGCGCCGCCGCGCTTGGCCTGATCCATGCGGGCGTGCCGCAGGGCGCGCTCCGCCGCGTTGATCCGGGGCGTGCTCTCGTCGATCATGTGGTCCGCGTTCATGAAGAGACCACCGTCGCGGACCAGCTCCGCGACCCGACCGTAGAGGGCCGCGAGGGGTTCGCTGTGCAGCCAGTGCAGGGCGGTGGCGGTCAGGACCGCGTCGTAGGAGTCGTACGGCAGTTCCGCCGGCCACTCGGGGTCCTTGAGGTCGGCGCTGACGAAGGAGACGCGGTCGTCGCCCTCGAAGGTGCCGCGCGCGATGGCGAGCAGGGCCGGGTCGAGGTCGACCCCGGTGCTGGTGGCCCCGGGGAACCGCGCCAGCAGCCGGGCGGTGATGGTGCCGGTGCCACAGGCGAGGTCGAGCACGCGCGGGCTCGTGCCCACGAGCGCCTCGACCATGTCGAGCATGATCCGGAACCGCTCCTCGCGGTCCGGCATGTACCACTCCTGCTGACGGTCCCAGCTCTGCTGCCAGGCGGCCCAGTCGGTTCCGGTACTGGTGGTCATGGAATCCCCGTCTCCTCACCCACACGTAATACCCTTTAGGGACGACCGGCTGTTACCCGACCGCAGACATGACCATAGAGTGCCTCCGTAAGGACTACAAGTGGAACTGGCCTATTACTCGGATTACGCCGTACGTCTCGTCAACAGCGAGGACCCGGCCCGGGGCAAGGACTCGCTGACCTCGGTCGAGGCCATCCGCGACCTCTTCGGCGCCAACTCGTCCGCGGCCCGCCGCGCCACCGACTCGGACGTCACGCGCTTCCGTTCGATACGGGGCAGGCTGCGCTCGGTGTTCGAGGCGGCGGACCAGGGCGACGAAACACTCGCCGTGGACCTCCTGAACTCACTCCTCCTGGAGTTCCCGGTCAGCCCCCAGATCTCCGGGCACGACCACCGCGACGACGACGGCCGCCCGCTGTGGCACATGCACCTGGCCGACCACCCGTCCAACGCCACCGCCGGCTACGCGGCGATCGCGGCCATGGGCCTGGCCTTCCACCTGACCGAGTACGGCGTCGACCGCCTGGGCCTGTGCCAGGCCGCCCCGTGCCGCAACGCCTACCTCGACACGTCCACGAACCGCTCCCGGCGCTACTGCTCGGACCGCTGCGCGACCCGCGCCAACGTGGCCGCCTACCGGGCCCGCAAGCGCCTGGAGGCCGACCGGGGCAGCAGCGGCCTGGCGGCCGAGAAGATCCAGCGCGCCAGCGCCACCGGCGAGCGCTGACCGCTCCTGGGCGGCCGGTACCGGAACCGCGCCCTGCCGAGGATCAGCTCCTCGGGGACGATCCCGTAGTCGGTGCTGTCCCCGCCCGCGTACGGATTGTCCCCGAGCACCCACCAGCCGCCCTCGCGCCGCTCCACGGCGCGCTTGACGACCAGCAGGTCCTGCTGGAAGGGATGGCGCAGGACGACGATGTCCCCCGGCCTGACCGTGGTCCCGTACTGCACCAGCAGCCGGTCCCCGTGCTGCAGCGTCGGCACCATGGACGGGCCCGTCACCTCGGCCAGCCCGAAGAGCGCCCCCGCCCTCCCCCGCTCGGTCTCCTGCGACAGCTCCGGCATCCCCGGCACCTCCCCGGTCCGTTCCTCCACCAGTCTCAGTCTGACCCTGGACTTTTGTCCTAAGCCCTAGGGGGCACTCGAGAAAACCCGTCTCTCAGGGAGTAATGTCCCACCTGAGAAGACGATCACGAGGAAGGAATGCTCCATGCTTTCCCGCCTGTTTGCCCCCAAGGTCAAGGTCAGCGCGCACTGCGACCTGCCCTGCGGCGTGTACGACCCGGCCCAGGCCCGCATCGAGGCGGAGTCGGTGAAGGCCGTCCAGGACAAGATGGCCGCCAACGACGACCCGCACTTCCAGGCGCGTGCCACGGTCATCAAGGAGCAGCGCGCGGAGCTGGCCAAGCACCACGTCTCCGTGCTCTGGAGCGACTACTTCAAGCCCCCGCACTTCGAGAAGTACCCGGAGCTGCACCAGCTGGTCAACGACACCCTGAAGGCCCTCTCGGCCGCCAAGGCGTCCACCGACCCGGCCACGGGCCAGAAGGCGCTGGACTACATCGCCCAGATCGACAAGATCTTCTGGGAGACCAAGAAGGCCTGATCCTGGATCAGGCCCTCTGACCTGCAATTCCCTTACTTGCAGCGTCTCCCTGTCCGCACCCGGTCCCCAGGCCGCCTAGCACGGCGTCCATGAGGGGCCGGGTGCGGCGTTTCCGGAGGCCGGGTGCGGTTTTCTGTCGCGGCCCGGAGTGGACTGTCCCTAGGGCTTAGGGCTGGTCGCGGTCGTCCTCGCCGGCCTCCAGGAGGCCTGCCGCCGCGCCCACGATGCGGGGGTCGGGTGTGCCGACCACCTCCTCGTCCTTGTCGGCGTACGCGAAGCGCGCCAGCACGCTGCGCATCGCCTCGACCCGGGCCCGCTTCTTGTCGTTGCTCTTGACCACGGTCCACGGGGCGTGCTCGGTGTCCGTCTCACGGAACATGGCGACCTTCGCCGCGGTGTAGTCGTCCCAGCGGTCCAGGGAGGCCAGGTCCATCGGGCTGAGCTTCCACTGCCGTACCGGGTCGACCTGACGGATCGTGAAGCGGGTGCGCTGCTCGCCCCGGGACACCGAGAACCAGAACTTGACCAGGTCGATGCCGTCGTCCACGAGCATCCGCTCGAACAGCGGGGCCTGACGCATGAAGCGCCGGTACTCGTCGTCGGTGCAGAAGCCCATCACCCGTTCCACACCGGCGCGGTTGTACCAGGAGCGGTCGAGGAGCACGATCTCGCCCGCGGTCGGCAGGTGTTCGACGTACCGCTGGAGGTACCACTGCCCCCGCTCCCGCTCGGTCGGCTTCTCCAGCGCCACCACGCGTGCCCCGCGCGGGTTCAGGTGCTCGGTGAACCGCTTGATGGTGCCGCCCTTGCCGGCCGCGTCCCGTCCCTCGAAGACGATGACGAGCCGGCGGCCGGTCTCCTTGATCCAGCTCTGCAGCTTCAGCAGTTCGATCTGCTGGAGCCGCTTGTGCCACTCGTACTCCTTGCGTTCCATGCGCCGGTCGTACGGGTAGTTCTCCCGCCAGGTGTCCACCGGAGTGCCGTCGGGCCGGATCAGCACGGGGTCGTCGTGGTCGGTGTAGTCGACCCGCAGACCCTCCGTCATCAGAGGTGTCATCTTGTCCGCCTTCGCCTGCCTCTTGTCCGCCTTCGCCCGCCTCAGTGGAACTGCGGCACGATCAGATAGATCCCGTACGCCACTACGGCGGCGCACGCCAGGAAGCACAGCCCCGCCTGGGCGAGGCCCAAGGTGCCGGCGCCGTCCGGGTGTTCGCGGGAGTCGTCGTTCCGGGCCAGGCCGAGGACACCGAGCGCGAAGACGACGACCACGGCGACGGTGACGCCGATGCTCACCGCGGTGACCTGGCCCAGTGCGGTCCAGTCGAGATGCATGGAGGGGTCTCCTTGGCTCAGGCGGCCGTGTCGACGCCGGCCGGCGCGGTGGTGCGGACGGTGACCTCGTGGTGGTCGTTGACGTTGTCGGCGCTCACCGGGTTGCGGCGCGAGGCGAGGACGATGACCGCCGCGAGCGCGAGGGCGACCAGGGCGATCACCGCCGTACCGGCGTTGCCGCCGTGCTTGACCACGCTCGCGGCGAGCCCGCCGACCAGCGCGGCCGCGGGCAGGGTGATCAGCCAGGCGGCCACCATGCGGCCCGCGACGCCCCAGCGGACCTCCGCCAGGCGGCGGCCCAGACCTGCGCCGAGGATGCTGCCCGAGGCGACCTGGGTGGTGGACAGGGCGAAACCGAGGTGGGCGGAGGTGAGGATCACGGTGGTCGAGGCCGTCTCGGCGGCGAAGCCCTGCGGGGACTGGATCTCGGTGAGCCCCTTGCCCATCGTGCGGATGATCCGCCAGCCGCCCAGGTAGGTGCCGAGACCGATGGCGACACCCGCGGAACCGATCACCCAGACCGGCGGCCCGGCGTCGTGCCCGAGGGCGCCGGCCGAGATCAGGGTGAGGGTGATGACGCCCATCGTCTTCTGAGCGTCGTTGGTGCCGTGCGCCAGCGAGACCAGCGAGGCCGAGGCGATCTGGCCGATCCGGAAGCCCTTGGTCACCGACTCCTTGCGGGCCCGCTCGGTGAGTCTGTAGGCGAGGTAGGTGGCGATCAGCGCCGCGACGCCCGCCACCACCGGCGAGGCCACCGCGGGGATCAGAATCTTCTCGACAACCTTGTCGAAGTGCACGCCGTCGGACCCCGCGCCGACCCAGACGGCCCCGATGAGCCCGCCGAACAGGGCGTGCGACGAGCTGGAGGGCAGCCCGGCGAGCCAGGTCACGAGGTTCCACAGGATCGCCCCGACCAGTCCGGCGAAGATCATCGCCGGACTGACGAGCGTGTCGTCCACGATTCCGCCGGAGATCGTCTTGGCGACCTCGGTGGACAGGAAGGCACCCACGATGTTCAGGACGCCGCTCACCAGAACGGCCGTCCGCGGTTTCAGCGCACCGGTCGCGATGGACGTCGCCATCGCGTTCGCCGTGTCATGGAACCCATTGGTGAAGTCGAAGGCCAGCGCCGTGACGATGACGACCGCCACGAGGAACGTGATGTGGTCCATTCCCCGAGGAAAGCAAGTACAGGCCAATGCCGGGCTAACTGGAGGCGAAGGGCGTGTCGAAGCCGGGGAACTCTGTTGTGCGGTCCTGTGCGAAACGGTTCGAGTGCGGGCCGGGGCGAAGGCGTCCACCGGCCGGCGCTGTGACAGCATCCACCGGCCGGCCCCGCGACGGCATCCACCGGCCGGCCCCGTGACGCCGTCCACCAGCCGGCCCCGCGACGCCGTCCACCCCGCACGACGGCGTCCGGTGGCCCGCCTGCCGCACGCACCCTGCGGCCCGACCGTGCGCAGACATCCGTGGCCTGCCTGTGCGCGAGCCCCTGTGCCAAGCTGAGGCAATGACCCTGGAGGACCTGGTGCGGCTGCGGCGGGTGCGCGACCGGATGGACCGCGAGTACGCCGAGCCGCTGGACATGACCGAGCTGGCCCGCGGCGCCCACATGTCACCGGGCCACTTCCAGCGCAGCTTCCGCAAGGCGTACGGGGAGACGCCGTACAGCTATCTGATGACGCGCCGGGTCGAGCGGGCCAAGGCGCTGCTGCGCCGCGGGGACCTCACCGTGACCGAGGTCTGCTTCGCCGTCGGCTGTACCTCCCTGGGCTCCTTCAGCTCCCGCTTCACCGAGCTGGTCGGCCAGACCCCGAGCGCCTACCGGGCCGGCTCCCATGAGGAGAGCGCGGTGATCCCGTCCTGCGTCGCCCGTACGTTCACCCGCCCGCGCCGCCGGCCGTACTGAGCCGCCGGCCGTCCACGACCGCCACCGCACTCCGTGCCAATTCGCACCCCGTGCCGAGTCGCCCCCCGTATCGAGTCGCACCCCGTGCCGAGTCGCCCCTAGTACCGAGTCGCACCCCATACCGGGTCGCACCCCGGCCGAAGGGATCCGGGTGCTTCCGCGCACGGCGGTCCGGCTGCGCCTAGCGTGAAGCCATGGACCTGAAACTCAAGACCTGCTTCATCGCCGTGGACGACCACGACAAGGCACTGCACTTCTACTGCGACGTCCTCGGCATGGAGGTCCGCAACGACGTGGGCTTCGAGGGGATGCGCTGGGTCACCGTGGGCTCTCCGCTCCAGCCGGACGTGGAGGTCGTGCTGGAGCCGCCCGGCGCGAGCCCGGACATCTCCCCGGCCGACAAGCAGGCGATCGCCGAGCTGCTCGCCAAGGGGCTGCTGCGCGGTGTCATCTTCACCACCGCCGACTGCGACGCCCTCTACGAGCGGGTCCGGGAGGCCGGCGGCGATGTGCTGCAGGAGCCGACGGACCAGCCGTACGGCGTGCGCGACTGCGCCTTCCGGGACCCGGCGGGGAACATGCTGCGGTTCCTGCAGCGCCCCGCGGACTGAAAAACCCTCCGGCGCAGCGGAAACGGCTGCCTACGATCCCCGCCATGGACAACACCATCCGCTGGACCTACGCCTTCATCGACCGCCCCGCCGCCCGGCTCGCCGCGGCCCGCGCCTTCTGGACGGCCGTCACCGGCACCCGGCCGTCCGAACCGCGTGGTGAGCAGGGCGAGTTCATGACCCTGCTGCCCGACGGGGCCGACGCGTGCGTGAAGCTCCAGGGGGTCGCCGAGGGCGCGGGCGGCGCACACCTCGACCTCTGCACCGACGACCCGGCGGTCCTGGCCCGGGCGGCCCGGGAACTCGGCGCGGAGCTGGTGGCGGACCATGGGGACTGGGCGGTCCTGCGCTCGCCCGCCGGGCTGCTGTTCTGCGCCGTGCCGTGGCACGGCGAGACGGTACGGCCGCCGGTGGCCGAGGGCAGCCGCCTGGACCAGGTGTGCCTGGACATCCCGCCCTCCGGGTACGACGCCGAGACCGCCTTCTGGGCCGCGCTGACCGGCTGGGACCTGCTGCACGGTTCGTTGCCGGAGTTCCGGGTGCTCAGGCCGCCCGCGGGTCTGCCCGTGCGGATCCTGCTCCAGCGGCTCGGTGACGAACGCCCGGCCTCCGCCCATCCGGACCTCGCCTGCGAGGACTTCGGGGCGACCCGCGCCCGGCACGAGCGCCTGGGCGCCGTCCACGTGCACCAGGGCCCGCACTGGGCGGTGCTGCGCGACCCGGCCGGCGGCACGTACTGCCTGACCGGCCGGGACCCCGGGACCGGCGCACTGCCCGCGGCGGTCGCCGCGTCGTAGTCGGGTACGCGCCGGCGCCCCGTCCGGTTCCCTCACCCCCAGGGCTCTACGTCCACCACGGCCTCGACCGGCACCGGCCCGTACACATGCGGGAACTCCTCGCCGTGCGGCGGCATGGCCTCGTACTTCAGCGGGACATCGAGCCGGGCCGGGTCCACGACCAGCACCACCAGCTCGTCCGGGCCGTCGTAGTCGCCGTACAGGAAGGCGGCGATGCGCGGGAGTTGGTCCCTGGTGGAGAAGTGGATGAACCCCTCCTCCTGAAGGGTGCGGCCGCGGGTGGACACCTCGTAGGTACCGGACTCGCGGGCCGCCTCCCACAGGGGGCGCTCGGTGATGTGGACGATGTGCGGAAGTTTCGGCATGCGGCCACGCTACGGCCTCGGCCGTGCCGCACGCGTCCGCACGGAGCGCCGTTCCGGCCGGCTGCGGGTGGCGTCCTTGCGGGGTGTCCGGTCGGGGGGTGCACACACGGGGGCCGCCGCGGGCGAGCGGCGGCGCTTCTCGGCCTGCCCTCAGGACCTTTCCGCGGCGGATTCCCCGGGTTGCGGTCCCGCGGCCCCAGAGCGCGGTCCCGCGGTCCCCGGTCGCGGTCTCGCCGTCCCGGTGGCAGGGGCGGCCGTGGTCCCGGCGCGTTCCCCGTAGGCCGCGCAGCCGGGATTGCGGCACGGGCCGGCGCCCCACACCGGAACCCAGGTGCCCAGTGTCTTGTGCCGTCCGACGACCGTTTCGACGGGCTGTCCGCAGGCGGGACAGACGCGTTCCTCTCTGTCCATGCCCCCAGGGTAGGACCGGCCGGGGGTCAGCGCTTCCTGCGGTCCGTCCGCACGAGCACGCAGCAGGGCATGGAGTTCCACCGGCAGGCGGGCCTTCCCGGCGGCGACGAGACCGTCACCGTGCTCTACCTCGCGATGCTCGGCCTCATCCTGGAACACCTGACCCTGCCCGGCGTGCCGGACGGCGCCCTGAACGGGGTGAGCGTGCCGGACGGCCTGATCGAGAGGATCGTGACGACGATCGTTCCCGGGGAGTAGGGCGCATTGCGGCGGGCCGCGGGCCGCCCACGGCCCGCCCGTCGGGGCGGGGCGGGCCCCCGGCCCCAACCGGACGAGCGGCGTGCCCCGCACACTGTGGGGATGTGCGGGGCCCGCCGGGCCGGAGCCCCCGGTGGCCGCGCGGGGTCAGGAGCCGCACGGCCCCGGTGGCTCCGGGGTCCTTCCCCGGCCGCCGGGCGCGGCAGCCTCAGGCAGTGCGCCGGGTCACGTACTCGGCCAGGGCCAGCAGGCCTCCCGCCGCTTCGGGTGCGGGCACGGCACGGGTCAGCTCCTGCACCGCCAGGCTCATCCGGTCGGCCGCCTCGGCCTGTGCCCAGTCCCGGCCGCCGGCCTGCTCGACGGCCAGCGCCGTCCGTGCGATCTCGCCACCGTCCCCGGCCTCCCCCGCGACGTACGGTGTGCCGTACAGCGCCGCGAGTTCGGCCGCGGCCGGGGTGCCGGAAGCGAGGGCCGCCACCACCGGCAGGGACTTCTTGCGGACCGCGAGGTCCGCGCCGGCCGGCTTGCCGGTGTGCTGGGGGTCGCCCCATATGCCGATCACGTCATCGATCAGCTGGAAGGCGAGCCCGGCCTGGCGGCCGAAGCCGTCCAGCGCCGTCACGTCCTCGTCGCCGGCGCCCGCGTACAGCGCGCCGAGAGCGCAGGCGCAGCCCAGCAGCGCGCCGGTCTTCGCCTCCGCCATGGCGAGCACCTCGTCCAGGGTGACCTCGTCGGGAGCACGCCCCTCCATGGCCGTGTCGGTGTGCTGTCCGGCGCACAGCTCCATGACGCAGTCGGCGAGCCGGACCGCGGCCGCAACGGAGGCCGGGTGCGGGTCCTCGGCGAGCAGCCGCAGGGCCAGCGCCTGCAGGGCGTCCCCGGCGAGGATCGCGTCGGGGACACCGAACACGGTCCAGGCGGTGGGCCGGTGCCGACGGGAGGTGTCCCGGTCCATCACGTCGTCGTGCAACAGCGTGAAGTTGTGGACCAGTTCGACCGCCGCTGCTGCCCGGACGGCCGCGGCCCTCGCCCGCGGGCCGCCCAGCGCGGCGGCCGCGGCAAGGACCAGCGCCGGCCTTATCGCCTTGCCCGCGTTGCCCGCCGCCGGGGTGCCGTCCGCGTGCTCCCAGCCGAAGTGGTAGAGCGCGATACGTCGCATCGAGCCGGGCAGCGAATCGACGGCCGCCCGCAGCTCCGGGTCGACGAGGGCCCGGGTCCGCTCCAGCAGTGCCGTCGCCTCCTGCCCGTCGAGCGGGCCGCTCCCGGCGTCATCGGCCGCTCCCCGCCGTCCGCACGGTCCGGGTGGCGCGGGCTCCTCCCCCGCCCCGGCCGACGGTGCCGTCCCGGGCGAACGCTGTTTGGTCTCCGTCATGAACTCGGCCATGAGTCCCCCTCGCACAGTGCGCGGACGGTGGCGCTTCCGCTCCGGCTGGACGCATATCCCGAGGATGTACCCGCCCCGAAGGGCGGGAACACGGCCGCGAAGTGCGGAAACGTCACCTCCACCGGCCGATCTCGACGTTTTCCAGCACCCCGAGCGCGTCGGGTACGAGGACGGCGGCCGAGTAGTACGCCGTCACCAGGTACTTGATGATGGACTGTTCGTTGATGCCCATGAACCGCACGGACAGGCTCGGCTCGATCTCGTCCGGGATGCCGGACTGCCTGAGCCCGATGACGCCCTGGTCGGCCTCGCCGGTCCGCATGGCGATGATCGACGTCGTACGGGCCTCGGTGACCGGGATCTTGTTGCACGGGTAGATCGGCACACCGCGCCAGGTGGGGATGCGGTTGCCGCCGACGTCGACGGACTCCGGGACCAGTCCGCGCTTGTTCAGCTCGCGCCCGAACGCGGCGATCGCGCGCGGGTGGGCCAGGAACAGCTTGGTGCTGCGCCGGCGGCTGAGCAGCTCGTCCATGTCGTCCGGGCTGGGCACGCCGTCGTGCGGCTGGATCCGCTGGTCGTACTCGCAGTTGTGCAGCAGACCGAAGTCCCGGTTGTTGACCAGCTCGTGCTCCTGGCGCTCCTTCAGCGCCTCGACCGTGAGCCGCAACTGCTGCTCGGTCTGGTTCATGGGCTGGTTGTACAGGTCGGCCACGCGCGTGTGGATGCGCAGCACGGTCTGGGCGATGCTCAGTTCGTACTCGCGCGGGCGGGACTCGTAGTCCACGAAGGTGTTCGGGATGTCCGGCTCACCGCTGTGGCCGGCCGCCAGTGCGACCTCCTTCTCGCCGTACTTGTTGGTCTGATGAGCGGGGAGCGCGCGCAGCTGCTGGACGTGTTCGCGCAGCGAGTCGGCGCGCTCGGCCACCTGCTCGAAGTCCTGGCGGCTGAGGATCAGCACCGTGCACGCGGTGTCCGCGCGGGCGGTGTACTCCCAGATGGCGTCCGGGTCCAGCAGCGATTGTTCGCCGAAGTAGGAACCGTCGGCGAGGACCCCGAGGACCGCGTCGTCGCCGTACGGCCCGGTGCCGATCTTCTCGACCCTGCCGTGGGCCAGGAGGTACACCTCGTTGGTCTGGTTGCCGAAGTCGGCGATCACCTCCCCCGGTGCGAAGTCCCGCTGACGGCAGCGCCGGGCCAGTTCCGTCAGCACCTCGTCGTCCTCGTACGACCTGAGGGCCGGCAGCTCGCCGAGTTCGGCCGGGATGACCTCGACCTGGTCCCCGGTCTTCACGAAGGTGATACGGCCGTCGCCGACGGCGAACGTCAGTCGCCGGTTCACCCGGTACGTGCCGCCCTGTACGTCCACCCAGGGCAGCGTCCGCAGCAGCCAGCGGGAGCTGATCTCCTGCATCTGCGGAACGGACTTGGTGGTGGTGGCCAGGTTCCGCGCCGCCGAAGTGCCGAGAGACTGCTGCGGCTTGCCCTGTTCGGTGCGGACCTCATCGCCTACCGACATAAGAAAATGCCCTCTCATGTATGCCCGGTGCCGAATCGCACACCGGTCTCACCAGTGAGCCTTCCATCACGGAGCGCAGCCGCACCATTACCCGAAAGAGCGGGAATGGATCATCGCACTACTGGGCAGAAAGAGGGACCCTGTCCAGCCCCCGCCCCGACGGGGCTTTGTCCGGATCGGCTCGCACAACGTGCGAACGATGTAGTCCGGGACGTCCGGTTTCGGTAGAAGCAAGCGGTAACGAGCGGGCCGCGACCGGCGGCCACCGGGCACGACAGCACGAAGGAGGCGGCCATGGCCCCGCCCATGTCCGCGAGCCGGTTCCTGGACGCACTCCGCGCGGAGGGTGTCACCGTCGCCGAGGTCGGCGACTGGCAGAACCACAATCGCAACCACAAGGGCCCCTGGGGGCCCGTCCACGGCGTGATGATCCACCACACGGTGACCAGCGGCAGCACGCACACCGTGGAGGTCTGCCGGGACGGCAGCACGGAACTGCCGGGCCCGCTGTGCCACGGCGTGATCACCAAGGACGGCACGGTCCACCTGGTCGGCTACGGCAGGGCCAACCATGCCGGCTCCGGCGACGACGACGTGCTGCGGGCGGTGATCGCCGAGAAGAGGCTGCCGCCGGACAACGAGGCGAACACCGACGGCAACCGGTACTTCTACGGCTTCGAGTGCGAGAACCTGGGCGACGGCGAGGACCCCTGGCCCGAGCCGCAGCGGGAGGCGATCGTGCGGGCCGCCGCGGCCGTGTGCCGCCACCACGCGTGGTCGGCGCGTTCGGTCATCGGACACCTGGAGTGGCAGCCGGGCAAGGTGGACCCGCGCGGGTTCACGATGGAGTGGCTGCGGGACCGGATCGACGAACGGCTGAAGGAGGCGTAGCCCGCGGTGCCGGGCGACGGAACGGTGCCGGACGGCGGGTGCCGCCACCGGACGGCGGACCGGTGCCGGGCGACAGACCTGCGCCGGACGACAGACCTGCGCCGGACGACAGACCTGCGCCGGACGACGGACCGGTGCCGGACGGCGGACCGGTGCCGGGCGACAATGGACGCGTGATCAGCGCCGACCCGCTCGCCCCGCGCCTGCCGTCTCCTCTGGAGGAGCTGCAGGACGACCGGTTCCGCAGGCACGGTGTCCGGCTGCTGCTCAAGCGGGACGACCTGATCCACCCGGAGCTGATCGGCAACAAGTGGCGCAAGCTGGTGCCCAACATCGAGGCGGCGCGGGGCCGGGCGCTGGTCACCTTCGGCGGGGCGTACTCCAACCACCTGAGGGCCACCGCCGCCGCGGGCCGGCTGCTCGGGCTGCCGACCACCGGTGTGGTCCGCGGCCAGGAGCTGGCCGGCCGCCCGCTCAACGCGTCCCTGTCCCGGTGCGCGGCCGACGGCATGCGGCTGCACTTTGTCGACAGGTCGACGTATCGGAACAAGGGCGAGCCGGAGACCCTGGCCGCGATCCTGCGCGCGGCCGGCGCCGAGGACGCGTACGTCGTCCCGGAGGGCGGCAGCAACGCGGAGGCCGTCCGCGGCTGCCGGGCCCTCGGTGCGGAACTGCGCGGTCGCGCCGACGTCGTGGCCGTCGCCTGCGGCACCGGCGGCACGCTCGCCGGGCTCGCCGCGGGGCTGGCCGCCGGGCAGCGCGCGCTCGGCATACCGGTGCTCAGGGGCGGTTTCCTGCCGGACGACATACAGGCGCTCCAGGAGCGCGCCTTCGGCGCCCGCACCGGTGCCTGGTCCCTCGACGACCGCTTCCACTTCGGCGGTTACGCCCGGACGACCCCCGTGCTCGACACCTTCGCCGAGGACTTCGAGCAGCGGCACGGACTGCCCGTCGAGCGTCTCTATGTCGCCAAGTTGCTCTACGGACTCGTCGCCCTGGCCGAGGAGAGCGCCTTCGCGCCCGGGACGACGGTGGCGGCGGTCGTCACCGGGCGGCCGTTCCCCGCGCCCTAGTCCGCCTCCCTGTAGGCGGCCGCTTCCTCCAGGTCGAGTCTGCGCAGGAGCACGCGGAGCATCTCGTCGTCGAGGTAGCGGTGGTCGCGGAGCCTGACGAAGACGTCGCGTTCGGCGCTGATCATCTCGCGGGACAGACGCCGGTAGGTGTCGTCCACGGACTCGCCGGTGATGTCGTTGACCTGGCCGAGCCGTTCCCAGACGGCGTTGCGGCGGCGCTCCAGGACGGAACGCAGGCGGTCGGCGAGCGGCGGGGGCAGGGCGTTGCGCTCGTCGGAGAGAAGGTCGTCCAGGCGGCCCTCGGCGGCCCGTGAGGCCTGCGCCTGGGCGTTGGCCTCGGCGAGCGTCTCGGCCTGCCGGTCCCGGCCGGGGAACTTCATCAGGCGGATCACCAGCGGAAGCGAGAGACCCTGCACGACCAGCGTGCCGATGACGGTGGTGAAGGTCAGAAAGAGGATCAGGTTGCGCTGCGGGAAGGGGGCGCCGCCCTGCACCGTGGCCGGGATCGAGAAGGCGATGGCCAGGGAGACCACGCCCCGCATGCCGGCCCACGACGTGACGACCGGCGCCCGCCAGGTGGGGTTCGCCTCGCGCTCCCGGATGCGTCTGGAGAGCGCGCGCGGCAGGAAGGTCGCCGGGTACACCCACACGAACCGGGCCGCGACGACCACGAGGAACACGGCGACCGCGTACCAGGCGGCGTCGGCGCCCTGGTACTCGCCGAGCCCCTTGAGCACCCGTGGCAGCTGCAGGCCGATCAGCGCGAACACCGCCGACTCCAGCAGGAAGGCGACCATCCGCCACACGGCGTCCTCCTGGAGCCGGGTGGCGAAGTCGACCTCCCAGGCCCGGTGCCCGAGGTAGACCGCGACCACCACGACCGCGAGGACGCCGGAGCCGTGCAGCTGCTCGGCGACGCCGTAGGCGACGAACGGGATCAGCAGGGAGAGGGTGTTCTGCAGGAGCGCTTCCTTGAGGTGCGTGCGCAGCCAGTGGATCGGCACCATGAGCACCAGTCCGACGACGACACCGCCGACCGCGGCCCGCAGGAACTCCTCGATCCCGCCCGCCCAGGTGGCGCCCTCGCCGACGGCGGCGGCGAGGGCCACGCGGTAGGCGGTGATCGCGGTGGCGTCGTTCAGCAGGGACTCGCCCTGGAGGATGGTGGTGATCCGCGACGGCAGTCCGATCCGGCGCGCGATCGCCGCTGCCGCCACCGCGTCCGTCGGCGCCACCACGGCCCCCAGCACCAGCGCCGCCGGCAGCGGCAGCCCCGGGACGACCAGGTACGCGACCCATCCGACGACGAAGGTCGCGAAGAGCACGTAGCCGACCGACAGCAGCCCCACGGGCCGCATCTGGGCCCGCAGGTCGAGGTACGAGCTCTCGGTGCCCTCCTTGTAGAGCAGCGGGGGCAGCACCAGGGGCAGGACGATGTCGGGGTCGAGCGTGTAGTGCGGGACACCGGGCAGGTACGAGACCGCGAGGCCGACCGCCACCAGCAGCAGGGGTGCCGGCAGCGGGGTGCGCCGGGCGGCCCCGGCCACCGCGGCACTGCCCGCCACCAGCAAAAGCAGCGGCATCACGTCCATGGTCCTCGCCCGCCCTCTTTTTCCGCGCGGTCACCCGCACGCCCGTCGTAATCTGGCAATCATGAAACAGTGCACGCACGCCCCCGCGCTGCCGCACCCGGAACCGGAACCGCACAGCGAGACCTGCCCGGAGTGTCTCGCGAACGGAACGCATCCGGTGCAGCTGCGGATCTGCCTGACCTGCGGCCACGTCGGCTGCTGCGACTCCTCGCCCGGGCGGCACGCCACAGAGCACCACGAGAAGTCCGGTCACCCGGTGATGCGGACCTTCGAACCCGGCGAGGACTGGCGGTGGTGCTTCGTCGACCACGTTCTCGTGTGACACTGCACTGACGCGGTATACGTCCGCGGCCGACGACGGTTCGGGCGTCCGACGCCGGGGTACGTCAACCCGGCGCGCGCTCTTCCCATTTGGGCCCGCAAACCCTCTAGACACGGAGCGTATCCACAGCTTTACTGTGAGTGACGCCAGGGGGTTGGGGTCCCGGGGACAGGACCGTTCGGAGCGCGATAGCGTCACCGCGGAACCACGTACGCGTTACCCCGAGGGGCGACCCTCGGCCCCGTAAAGCTTGTACCACCATGGAGGTGAGGGTGTCCCAGATCGCAGGCGAGCCCGCGACCCAGGACTTCGTGGAAGTCCGGCTGCCGGCTGCGGGTGCCTACCTGTCGGTGCTGCGGACGGCCACGGCCGGCCTGGCGGCACGCTTGGACTTCACCCTGGACGAGATCGAGGACCTGCGCATCGCCGTGGACGAGGCGTGCGCGATCCTGCTGCAGCAGGCCGTGCCCGGCTCCGTGCTCAGCTGTGTCTTCCGCCTCGTCGACGACTCGCTGGAGGTCACGGTGTCGGCGCCGACCACCGACGGCCACGCCCCCTCGCGGGACACCTTCGCCTGGACGGTGCTCTCGGCCCTCGCGGGCAAGGTCTCCTCGGCCGTCGACGAGGACAAAACCGTGTCCATCAGCCTCTACAAACAGCGCGGCGCGGGCCCCGGGCCGGCGTGAGGAACGGGGACGGGCCGGTGCGGGACGAAGAGCGCAGCACACGGGAACTGCCGACGGGAGCCACGGGCCCCGCGGACGCTTCCCGACGCATGGCTGACGGCATCGACGGCATCCCCGAGCAGGCCAGACCGCATCCGGAGGACGACTCCGCACAGGCCGTCAGGGACGGTGCCGTGCAGAGCGCGCCTTCGGAGGGACGCGGCGGGGTCGGGCCCGCCACCCGCGCGGAGGCGAGGGCTCGGGGAAGGGCTACGGGCGGGACGATGAGCGAGCACGAGCGATACGCCGAGGACGACGCGCCGGGCGCGGAGGCGGTGCAGGCCACCCGGCACGACCCCCACGACCGCAGCGGGGCGCGTGCGATGTTCATCGAACTGCGCAAGCTGAACCAGGGCAGTCCTCAGTACGCGGAGCTGCGCAACCAGCTGGTCCGTATGCACCTGCCGCTCGTCGAGCACCTGGCGCGCCGCTTCCGCAACCGCGGCGAGCCGCTGGACGACCTCACCCAGGTCGCCACGATCGGCCTGATCAAGTCCGTCGACCGGTTCGACCCGGAGCGCGGTGTGGAGTTCTCCACCTACGCCACCCCGACCGTCGTCGGCGAGATCAAGCGGCACTTCCGCGACAAGGGCTGGGCGGTCCGGGTGCCGCGCCGCCTGCAGGAGCTGCGGCTCGCGCTGACCACGGCGACGGCCGAGCTGTCCCAGCTGCACGGCCGCTCCCCCACCGTCCATGAGCTGGCCGAGAAGCTCGCCATCTCCGAGGAGGAGGTCCTGGAGGGCCTGGAGTCCGCCAACGCGTACTCCACGCTGTCCCTGGACGTCCCCGACACGGACGACGAGTCCCCTGCGGTCGCCGACACCCTCGGTGCCGAGGACGAGGCCCTGGAGGGCGTGGAGTACCGCGAGTCCCTCAAGCCGCTGCTGGAGGACCTGCCGCCGCGCGAGAAGCGCATCCTGCTGCTGCGCTTCTTCGGGAACATGACCCAGTCGCAGATCGCGCAGGAGGTCGGCATCTCCCAGATGCACGTCTCCCGGCTGCTCGCCCGGACCCTGGCCCAGCTGCGGGAGAAGCTCCTGGTGGAGGAGTAGCCACCGGCAGACGCCGCAGGCACCGAGGATCAGGCGTCCCTACTCGGCCCGGCCCGGTCCCTTGATTCCGAGGGCCTGGGTCGTCGCCGGGTTCACCAGCAGCACCAGTGCGGCCACGGCGACCACCGCGAGGGCGATCCCGCCCGGGATGGCCATGCTGTCGGCCTTGAGCAGGTTGTACGCCACCGGTAGGGCCATGATCTGCGTGATCACGGCAGGGCCGCGGCTCCAGCTGCGCCTGAGCAGCAGACCGCGCGCGGCGAGCAGCGGCAGCAGCGCGAGCGCCACCAGGGTGATCCCGCCGGTCACGGCCTGCTGCCGGCCGTCCGGGTCGCCGGTGAACCCGAGAACGAGGATCCACACTCCCCCGGCCACCAGCGCGGCGCCCTCCAGCGCGGCCAGTGCCGCCGCGTACGTCAGCCGGCGCGGACGCGGTCCGGCGGCGCCGGCCTCGGCGGTGACCGGTGCGGTGTCCTGGGCGGGGTTCTGCTCGCTGCTCACCCCAGCAGGGTAGCCGTCGGGCCCGGAGGACGACCCGCACACCCGGCCGCACACCCGGCCTCACCCCCAGGCCCACACCCGGCGACCGCACTCACACCCGCGCCGGCACTCACACCCGCACTCACACTTGCAGTCACACCCGCACCGGCAGCGGCCGGCACCCGGCACGACGGCGCGCCACAGCCCGCGGCCACGATCGAGTGTCCAGGCTCACGCCCCCTCCTCTTACCGGATCCCTACCTCGGGCTGGGCCGGGTACCCCCCAGTAGGTACGCTGCCATCCATGCGTGCACTTCTCGTGGTCAATCCGGCGGCAACCACCACAAGCGCACGCAGGCGTGACGTGCTGATCCACGCACTGGCGAGCGAGATGAAGCTGGAGGCGGTCACCACCGAGTACCGCGGCCACGCGCGCGACCTGGGCCGGCAGGCGGCGGAGAGTGACGACATCGACCTGGTCGTGGCCCTCGGCGGCGACGGCACGGTCAACGAGGTCGTCAACGGCCTCCTGCACTCCGGCCCCGACCCGGACCGCCTGCCGGGCCTGGCCGTGGTTCCGGGCGGCTCCACCAACGTCTTCGCCCGCGCCCTGGGCCTGCCCAACGACCCCGTCGACGCCACCGGCGCCCTGCTGGACGCCCTGCGCGACGGCAGCGAACGGCTGGTCGGCCTCGGTCTGACCTCGGGCACGCCGGGCACCGAGGACGAGGCGGTGCCGGACCGCTGGTTCACCTTCAACGCCGGGCTCGGCTTCGACGCGGGCGTGGTCGGCCGGGTCGAGCAGCAGCGCGAGCGGGGCAAGAAGTCGACGCACGCGCTGTACGTCCGTCAGGTGGTCCGGCAGTTCCTCGGTGAGCAGCACCGCCGGCACGGCCCGATCACCCTTGAGCGGCCCGGCGCGGACCCGGTCACCGATCTCGTCGTCGCCATAGTCTCGAACACGTCCCCGTGGACGTATCTCGGCAATCGCCCGATGTACACATCACCTAAGGCGTCGTTCGACACGGGCGTCGACGTGCTCGGTCTCAGCCGTCTGTCGACGGCCGCGGTTGCCCGGTATGGCACACAGTTGCTCACTTCGTCCCCGGAGCGAGGACCCCACGGCAAGCATGTCCTCTCTCTGCACGATCTGGACCAGTTCACCTTGCATTCGAAGGCTCCCCTCCCCCTTCAGATGGACGGCGACCACCTGGGACTGCGTACGAGCGTGACGTTCACAGGCGTACGCCGCGCACTGCGTGTGATTGTGTGAGCGGAACGGGCGAAAGTCCTTTCACTCGAACGTTTAGGCCAGGATCCACCCCATGGAAGTACGGCTGTGACCCAGTCGACACCGAGGAATCAAAAAAAACTTTCCGGAAGGGGTTGTATCCGTCGCTGAGGTTTGCGAGTCTCTACGTGGCGATCGGGACGGCCCGCAACACCGGCCTCCACTGATCACCGGAACCCCTCTTCAGACAAGGACCCCGCCGGGGAAGACTCGGCGGTCGGCCCTTCACTTGTTGAGGGATTCGTGAAAGCGTTCACATTCACAAGCAACTTGCATGTAATACCAAGGAGAGGTAGCAGCCATGGACTGGCGTCACAACGCCGTTTGCCGCGAGGAAGACCCCGAGCTCTTCTTCCCCATCGGCAACACCGGTCCTGCGCTGCTGCAGATCGAGGAAGCCAAGGCCGTCTGCCGTCGCTGCCCGGTGATCGAGCAGTGTCTGCAGTGGGCGCTCGAGTCCGGTCAGGACTCCGGCGTCTGGGGTGGTCTCAGCGAGGACGAGCGCCGCGCCATGAAGCGCCGCGCCGCCCGCAACCGGGCCCGTCAGGCCTCCGCCTGACATCCCACCCCTGCTGACAGCCTGAGCTTGGCGGCGCGTACAGCGAGTACGCATCTCCCGCCCCCGAGCCGCAGCGCGCAGTACCCCCGATGCGCTTAGCGACATAGCAGAGCAGCAACGAGCATTGAGCCCCGGTCCACCAAGTGGCCCGGGGCTCAATGCTGTTCGGGAGCAAAGCCTTGCGTGGCTCAATGCCGTAACGGGCTCGATACTGCCCCCGGCTCGATGCCGCTCGGGACTCGATGCCGCGCGATGCCACTCAATGCCGATCCGGGCTCGATGCCGTTCCGGGGCGATGCCGCTCCGGGCCGATGCCGCTCGGGGCCGTTCGGGGTGTGTTCCGTTCGGCCGTCCGGGTACTACTTCTGCGCCCGCACCGGAACGTCCAGGATCACCCGCGTCCCCCGTCCGGGCGCCGGGACCATGTCGAAGGTGCCGCCCAACTCGCCCTCCACCAGCGTTCGTACGATCTGCAGACCGAGGTTGCCCGAGCGGTGCGGGTCGAAGCCCTCGGGCAGACCGATGCCGTCGTCCTGGACGGTGACGAGGAGGCGGGCCTCCTTGGTGGTGCCGCCGCGGACCGCGGAGACCTCGACCGTGCCGGTGTCGCCCTCACGGAAGCCGTGCTCCAGGGCGTTCTGCAGGATCTCGGTGAGAACCATCGACAGCGGGGTGGCGACCTCGGCGTCCAGGATCCCGAACCGCCCGCTGCGCCGGCCGGTCACCTTGCCCGGCGAGATCTCGGCGACCATCGCGAGGACCCGGTCGGCGATGTCGTCGAACTCCACCCGTTCGTCGAGGTTCTGGGACAGCGTCTCGTGGACGATCGCGATCGAGCCGACGCGGCGCACGGCCTCCTCCAGGGCCTCCCGGCCGCGCTCGGAGCCGATGCGCCGGGCCTGCAGGCGCAGCAGGGCCGCGACGGTCTGCAGGTTGTTCTTCACCCGGTGGTGGATCTCCCGGATGGTCGCGTCCTTGGTGATCAACTCACGCTCACGGCGGCGCAGTTCGGTCACGTCCCGGCACAGCACCAGCGAACCGATACGGACGCCCTTGGGCTTGAGCGGGATCGCCCGGAACTGGATGGCCCCGTCGCTCGCCTCGATCTCGAACTCGCGCGGCGCCCAGCCGCTCGCCACCTTGGCGAGCGCCTCGTCCACCGGCCCGCGGGTCGGGGCGAGTTCGGCGGTGGTGTGGCCCAGGTGGTGGCCGACCAGGTCGGCGGCGAGGCCGAGGCGGTGGTAGGCGGAGAGGGCGTTCGGGGAGGCGTACTGGACGACGCCGTCCGCGTCGAGCCGGATCAGGCCGTCACCGACGCGCGGGGAGGCGTCCATGTCGACCTGCTGGCCGGGGTAGGGGAAGGAGCCCGCCGCGATCATCTGCGCGAGGTCCGAGGCGCTCTGGAGATAGGTCAGCTCCAGCCGGCTCGGGGTGCGCACGGTCAGCAGGTTGGTGTTGCGGGCGATGACACCGAGGATGCGGCCCTCACGCCGCACGGGGATCGACTCGACCCGGACGGGGACCTCTTCGCGCCACTCCGGGTCGCCCTCGCGCACGATCCGGCCCTCGTCCAGCGCCGCGTCCAGCATGGGCCGCCGGCCGCGCGGGACCAGGTGGCCGACCATGTCGTCCTGGTAGGAGGTCGGTCCGGTGTTCGGGCGCATCTGGGCGACCGAGACGTACCGGGTGCCGTCGCGGGTGGGGACCCACAGGACCAGGTCGGCGAAGGAGAGGTCGGAGAGCAGCTGCCACTCCGAGACCAGCAGGTGGAGCCACTCGAGGTCGGAGTCGTCGAGGGCCGTGTGCTGGCGTACGAGTTCGTTCATGGAGGGCACGTCTGCGAGCGTACCCGGGGCCTTGGAGATGGCCGAAAAACACCCGCGGGCCGCGGCGCCTGAGAGGGACCCTCAACCCTCCCGGCACCGCAGCCCGGAGCATCATCGGCCGTGGGGTGTGCGGTCCCGGTCGGCCGAAGGCCGAGGAGCCGGTGCAGTCAGGGCAGAGAGCCCCGGTCCTCGGTCCGCCTTCCTGTGCGGGGAAGACGGAAGCTGTTCAGTTTTCCTACGATTGTCCCCTACGCATTGTGGACTAGACCACGATGGCGTGTCCATGAGCGAGAGGGTATGCGTTGCGGTCAGCGGGCACGCGACGCCACGCAGCCTAGCCCGCCCGCGTCAGCCACGGGGCCAGATGGCCATGGCAATTTCCGCGAGCGCCTCCAGTTCCGCCCGGCTCGCGCCGTCCCGGGCCTGCTGGGACATGCCCTGGATCATGGCTCCGGCGTGCCGGGCGAGGGCCGCGGCGTCGGTACCGGCCGGCAGCCGCCCCGCGGCCGCGTCGGCCCGGATGCGGGACTCGATGGCCGCGATGTTCGCGTTGCGCCGCTCCCGCAGCAACTGCTCGACCTCGGGGCTGGTGCAGTTGGTGGCCGCATGGACGACCAGACAGCCGTACGGGTGGGCGGGGTCGGTGTACTCGGCGGCGGCCTCGCGCAGCGTCCGCTCGACGACGGCACGGGCGGTGGGTTCCTCGGCGAGGGCGCGGTCACCGAAGGCGCCGTGGGTGTCGGCGTAGACCTGGACGACCTCCTCGAACAGGGTCCGCTTGTCGCCGAAGGCCGCGTACAGGCTCGGGGCGCCGATGCCCATGACCCGGGTGAGATCGGAGACCGAGGTCGCTTCGTAGCCGTGCTCCCAGAAGGCCATGAGCGCCTTCTCCAGTGCGGTGGCACGGTCGAAGGAGCGCGGACGGCCGCGTGACCTGGAGGTCCTGACCTGCTCTTTCGCCTCTGCCGCGGCTGGGGTCGTCTCCCGGGCGCTCACCATGGAGTGCATTTTATAGCGCCCCCTAGAGAAATGTCGGCGAAGTGCTGTACGGTTTTTCTGTAGCGACCGCTAGGTAAATGAAGGGTGGCGGACATGGGTGCGCTCACGGGGAAGACGGCGCTGGTCACGGGCGGGAGCCGGGGCATCGGGCGGGGTGTCGCCGAGCGGATGGGACCAGGACGGGCGGTGGGTGACGGGGCACCGGCTGGACGCGGCGGGGGGTTCACTGAACCAGCAGGGGCCGTTCACCGAAGCGGCAGTCGTCCCACCTGGGCCGGAGAGGCCGATTCTGTTAGATTGGTCTAAACCACATAGACCTTTGTTCCGTCCCCTCCCGGAGCTCCAGGCCCTCTTCAGATCGGCAGGCCCAGCGTGGAAGTTGTCATCGTTCCGGACGCCGCGGCGGGCGGCGAACTGATCGCCGAGGCCATGGCCCAGCTGCTGCGGCGCAAGCCCGACGCCCTGCTCGGCGTGGCCACCGGCTCCACCCCGCTGCCCATCTACCAGGCGCTGACCGCCAAGGTGCGCGCCGGCGCCGTGGACGCCGCGCGGGCCCGAATAGCCCAGCTCGACGAATACGTCGGACTGCCCGCCGAGCATCCCGAGTCCTACCGCTCGGTGCTGCGCCGGGAGGTGCTGGAGCCGCTCGGCCTCGGGATGGACGCCTTCATCGGCCCGGACGGCACGGCCGAGGACGTCCCGGCGGCGTGCGAGGCGTACGACCGGGCGCTCGCGCAGGCCGGCGGAGTGGACCTGCAGCTGCTGGGGATCGGGACGGACGGGCACATCGGCTTCAACGAGCCGTGCTCCTCGCTCTCCTCGCGCACCCGCATCAAGACGCTCACCGAGCAGACCCGGATCGACAACGCACGCTTCTTCGACGACATCGCGCAGGTGCCGCACCACGTCATCACCCAGGGCATCGGCACCATCCTGGAGGCACGGCACCTGGTGCTGCTCGCCACGGGCGAAGGCAAGGCGGACGCGGTCGCGGCGACCGTCGAGGGTCCGGTCGCGGCCGTCTGCCCGGCCTCCGCGCTGCAGCTGCACCCGCACGCCACGGTGGTCGTCGACGAGGCCGCCGCGTCCAAGCTCAAGCTGGCCCACTACTTCCGGCACACCTACGCGAACAAGCCCGACTGGCAGGGGATCTGACCCGGGTGCCGGTCCCGGTGACGGCACCCGTCCGGCCCCACTCCCGGTCCCGGTGACGGCACCGGACGGGCAGCGGTCCCGGTCCGGGTGGCGGCACTGGGCGGCCCCACGGCCGGTCCCGGTGACGGCACCCGTCCGGCACCGCTGCCGGTACCGGCACCCGCATTCTGGACTAGACCAGCAGCGGGTCCGACGGTATATAGAGGGGATCACGGAGCGTGCGGGTGTAGCCCCTGACCCGCCGGGCCGTGCCACGATGTGAGGCGTGGCCGATGGGGTGTCGGTCGCTTTCGGCATCAGGAGCCGGGAAGGCAGAGCATGAGCACCGACGTCGGCAGTGCGGAGAACGAGGCCGGGACGACGGTCCGTACCGCGCGTGTGCCCAAGTACTACCGCTTGAAGAAGCACCTGCTCGACATGACGGAGACGCAGGCGCCGGGCACGCCGGTCCCGCCCGAGCGCACGCTGGCGGCCGAGTTCGACACCTCCCGGACCACCGTCCGCCAGGCCCTGCAGGAGCTCGTCGTCGAGGGCCGGCTGGAGCGCATCCAGGGCAAGGGCACCTTCGTCGCCAAGCCGAAGGTGTCCCAGGCGCTGCAGCTCACCTCCTACACGGAGGACATGCGGGCCCAGGGCCTGGAGCCCACCTCCCAGCTGCTGGACGTCGGCTACATCACCGCGGACGACCGGCTCGCCGAGCTGCTCGACATAACGGCCGGCGGGCGCGTGCTGCGCATCGAGCGGCTGCGCATGGCCAACGGCGAGCCGATGGCGATCGAGACCACCCATCTGTCGGCCAAGCGCTTCCCGGCCCTGCGGCGCTCGCTGGTGAAGTACACCTCCCTCTACACCGCCCTCGCCGAGGTCTACGACGTCCATCTCGCCGAGGCGGAGGAGACCATCGAGACCTCGCTGGCCACCCCGCGCGAGGCGGGCCTGCTCGGCACCGACGTGGGCCTGCCGATGCTGATGCTCTCCCGCCACTCCCTGGACCACGAGGGCAAGCCGGTGGAGTGGGTCCGGTCCGTCTACCGGGGCGACCGCTACAAGTTCGTGGCACGGCTCAAGCGCCCGCAGGACTAGAGGGACCCGAGGTCTTCACATCTCGACCCCCAAATCGACATACCGGTATACGGACGAGGTCTTCCGCTGCCGCGACACCGTCACCTAGATTGCCTGCGCATTACACAGGTGATCAGCGAGGGGACGGAGCCGTGGGATGTCCGAAACGCCTGAAGTGAGACCACCGGTCGTGACACCGGTTCGCGTGATCATCGGCCTGTGTCTCGTCGCACCCTTCGTGGCGATGCTGTGGGTCGGCTCGTACGCCAAGACGGACCCGGCCTTCATAGGCATCCCGTTCTTCTACTGGTACCAGATGCTGTGGGTGCCGCTCTCCACCGTGCTCACGGTGGTGGCCTACCAGCTGTGGCGGCGTGACCAGCGCTCCCGCGAGGGCGCGAACGGGGGTGCGGCGAAGTGAAGACCGGCGTCAACGGCGTCGCGCTCGGCGTCTTCATCTTCTTCTTCCTGGCCGTCACGGTCATGGGCTTCCTGGCCGCCCGCTGGCGCAGGGCCGACAACGAGCACTCCCTGGACGAGTGGGGCCTGGGCGGACGATCGTTCGGCACCTGGATCACCTGGTTCCTGCTCGGCGGCGACCTGTACACGGCGTACACCTTCGTCGCCGTGCCGGCGGCGATCTACTCGGCGGGCGCGGCCGGCTTCTTCGCGGTGCCGTACACGATCCTGGTCTACCCGCTGATCTTCACGTTCCTGCCGCGCCTGTGGTCGGTGTCCCACAAGCACGGCTATGTGACGACCTCCGACTTCGTGCGCGGCCGGTTCGGCTCCAAGGGCCTGTCGCTGGCCGTGGCGCTGACCGGCATCCTCGCGACGATGCCGTACATCGCGCTCCAGCTCGTCGGCATCCAGGCGGTGCTGGACGTGATGGGCGTGGGCGGCGGGGAGAACACCAACTGGTTCGTGAAGGACCTGCCGCTGCTCATCGCCTTCGGCGTGCTGGCGGCCTACACCTACTCCTCGGGCCTGCGTGCCCCCGCGCTGATCGCGTTCGTCAAGGACGCGCTGATCTACATCGTGATCGCGGTGGCGATCATCTACATCCCGATGAAGCTCGGCGGGTTCGACGACATCTTCGCCAAGGCCGGCCACGCCTTCAGCCAGGTCAACCCGGCCACGGGCAAGCCACGCGGCGCGCTCGCCCCGCCGGAGGCGGGCCAGTGGACGTACGCCACGCTGGCGCTCGGCTCGGCGCTCGCCCTGTTCATGTACCCGCACTCGATCACCGCGACGCTGTCGTCCAGGAGCCGTGAGGTGATCCGGCGCAACACCACGATCCTGCCGCTGTACTCGCTGATGCTGGGCCTGCTGGCCCTCCTCGGGTTCATGGCGATCGCGGCCGGGGTGAAGGTCACCAACGGGCAGCTGGCGATCCCACAGCTGTTCGAGGACATGTTCCCGGACTGGTTCGCGGGCGTGGCCTTCGCGGCGATCGGTATCGGCGCCCTCGTGCCCGCGGCCATCATGTCCATCGCGGCGGCGAACCTCTTCACCCGCAACATCTACAAGGACTTCATCAAGCCGGACGCCACGCCGAAGCAGGAGGCCCAGGTCTCCAAGTTCGTGTCGCTGCTGGTGAAGGTCGGCGCGCTGGTCTTCGTCCTGACCATGGACAAAACGGTCGCCATCAACTTCCAGCTGCTGGGCGGCATCTGGATCCTGCAGACCTTCCCGGCGCTGGTCGGCGGCCTGTTCACCCGCTGGTTCCACCGCTGGGCGCTGCTGGCCGGCTGGGCGGTCGGCATGGTGTACGGCACGGTCGCCGCCTACGGGGTCGCCTCCCCGACCCAGAAGCACTTCGGCGGCAGCGCCAAGGACATCCCGGGCATCGGTGAGATCGGCTACATCGGCCTGACCGCGTTCGTGATGAACGTGGTGGTCACCGTGGTCCTGACCGTCGTCCTGAAGGCCGTGAAGGCCCCCGAGGGCCTCGACCAGACCCGCCCGGAGGACTACACGGCCGACGCGGGCGAGCCGGGGGTCCGGGCCGAGCTTCCGCCCGCGACCGCAGGAAGCGCCCACTGAAGCACCCGGGGGCGCGGGGCCGCGTCGGCGTGCGGGGGCGCCGCACGCCGACGCGGACGGCCACGGAACAACCTGCAGCGGGCCGCCGAGAGCCCACCATCACGGCGGCCCGCTGTTCCGTGCCCGCGTTCGCACACCCGCACGGGACCGGAACCGCGCCCCACCTGGACGACATCACTCTCCTCATCTGCGAGTTGACCCTCTGAAGCCACGGCGACACAACATCTGGGGGTGACGTGACAGCCCGGCACTAGATGTATGCTCATCCTCGCTGTCGTCGCAGGGGAATCCGGTGCGAATCCGGAACTGTCCCGCAACGGTGTACTTGCGTGCATCCGCACGCCTGTGTCAGTCCGAGGACCTGCCGACAGCGCGCGCCCGACCGTCCGGTCCGGGTGCCTTGAGACGTCCGGGCCTCGTGGAGTGGGCGGGTGGACGCGACGCCGTGCGCGCTCGTGCTGCCCCCTGCCCTCCGCAAGGCCCCGTGCCGAGCGAGGGAGAGCCCCACGTGACCATCGCGCCAGCCGACCCGGCTTCAGTCATCCAGGCGACCGAAGCGGTGGAGACCGACGGTCCCGGTACCGCACTGCTGCGGACCCTGACCGAGCTGACCGCCGACCTCCCCGACGCCGACCCCGGCCGGGTCGCCGCGGCCGCGCTGCGCGGCCGGTCCGCCCGGGCCGACGAGGCGGAGTTGCGCGAGCTGGCCACGGAGGCGGCCGCCGGCCTCATCTCCGAGGACCCCGCCTACTCCCGGCTGGCCGCCCGGCTGCTGACCCTCTCCATCCGCGCGGAGGCCGCCTCGCAGGGTGTGACGTCCTTCACCGAGTCCGTGACCGTGGGCCACCGCGAGGGTCTCGTCGCCGACCGGACCGCGGAGTTCGTCCGGCTGCACGCCGCCCGGCTGGACTCCCTGATCGACCGGACCGCCGACGACCGCTTCGGCTACTTCGGCCTGCGCACCCTGCACAGCCGCTATCTGCTGCGCCACCCGATCACCCGCCAGGTGATCGAGACGCCCCAGCACTTCATGCTGCGCGTCGCCGCGGGCCTCGCCGAGGACGACAGCAGCCACGCCGTGGACGAGGTCGCCGCGCTCTACGGGCTCATGAGCCGACTCGACTACCTGCCCTCCTCCCCCACGCTCTTCAACTCCGGCACGCGCCACCCGCAGATGTCGTCCTGCTATCTGCTGGACTCCCCGCTGGACGAGCTGGACTCCATCTACGACCGCTACCACCAGGTCGCCCGCCTCTCGAAGCACGCCGGCGGCATCGGTCTGTCGTACTCCCGCATCCGCAGCCGCGGTTCGCTGATCCGCGGCACCAACGGGCACTCCAACGGCATCGTCCCGTTCCTGAAGACCCTGGACGCCTCGGTGGCCGCGGTGAACCAGGGCGGCCGGCGCAAGGGTGCCGCGGCCGTGTACCTGGAGACCTGGCACTCCGACATCGAGGAGTTCCTGGAGCTGCGGGACAACACCGGTGAGGACGCCCGCCGTACGCACAACCTGAACCTCGCGCACTGGATCCCGGACGAGTTCATGCGCCGGGTCAACGCCGACGCGCAGTGGTCGCTGTTCTCCCCGGCCGACGTGCCGGAGCTGGTCGACCTGTGGGGCGCGGAGTTCGACGCCGCCTACCGCAGGGCGGAGGCCGCGGGGCTCGCGAAGAAGACGATCCCGGCCCGCGATCTGTACGGCCGCATGATGCGTACCCTCGCGCAGACCGGCAACGGCTGGATGACCTTCAAGGACGCCGCCAACCGGACCGCCAACCAGACGGCGACCGCGGGCCATGTCGTCCACTCCTCCAACCTCTGCACGGAGATCCTGGAGGTCACGGACGACGGGGAGACGGCGGTCTGCAACCTGGGCTCGGTCAACCTCGGCGCCTTCGTGGGCGACGGGGACATCGACTGGAAGCGCCTGGACGAGACGGTCCGCACGGCCGTCACCTTCCTGGACCGCGTGGTCGACATCAACTTCTACCCGACCGAGCAGGCGGGCCGCTCCAACGCCAGGTGGCGTCCGGTGGGCCTGGGCGCGATGGGGCTGCAGGACGTCTTCTTCAAGCTGCGCCTGCCCTTCGACTCCCCCGAGGCCAAGGCCCTGTCCACGCGGATCGCCGAGCGCATCATGCTCGCCGCGTACGAGGCCTCCGCCGACCTCGCCGAGCGCAACGGCCCGCTGCCCGCCTGGGAGAAGACCCGTACGGCGCAGGGTGTGCTGCACCCCGACCACTACGACGCCGAGCTGAACTGGCCCGAGCGCTGGGCGGCCCTGCGCGAGCGGATCGCCTCGGTCGGCATGCGCAACTCGCTGCTCCTCGCGATCGCCCCGACCGCGACCATCGCCTCCATCGCGGGCGTGTACGAGTGCATCGAGCCGCAGGTCTCCAATCTGTTCAAGCGCGAGACCCTGTCCGGTGAGTTCCTGCAGGTCAACTCGTACCTGGTGCAGGACCTGAAGGAGCTGGGCGTCTGGGACGCGCGGACCCGTGAGGCGCTGCGCGAGTCCAACGGCTCCGTGCAGGACTTCGTGTGGATCCCGGCCGATGTGCGGGCGCTGTACCGCACGGCGTGGGAGATCCCGCAGCGCGGCCTGATCGACATGGCCGCGGCCCGTACGCCGTTCCTGGACCAGTCGCAGTCCCTGAACCTGTTCCTGGAGACGCCGACCATCGGCAAGCTCTCCTCGATGTACGCGTACGCCTGGAAGTCGGGCCTGAAGACGACGTACTACCTGCGCTCGCGCCCCGCGACCCGGATCGCCCGCGCCGCACAGGCCCAGGCGACCATCCCCGTCCAGCAGGCGGCCGACCCCGACGCCGTCGCCTGCTCCCTGGAGAACCCCGAGTCCTGCGAGGCCTGCCAGTAATTCCCGCCCGCCCCCCGACCGTCACCCCTGGAGGACGGCGCTCCGCGCCGACAGAAATGACTCGTAACACCAACCTGCTCGACCCCGGCTTCGAGCTGACGCTCCGTCCGATGCGCTACCCCGACTTCTACGAGCGCTACCGGGACGCCATCAAGAACACCTGGACCGTGGAGGAGGTCGACCTCCACTCGGACGTGGCCGACCTCGCGAAGCTGTCTCCGGAGGAGCAGCACCTGATCGGCCGCCTGGTGGCCTTCTTCGCGACGGGCGACTCGATCGTCGCGAACAACCTGGTGCTGACGCTGTACAAGCACATCAACTCCCCCGAGGCGCGGCTGTACCTGAGCCGTCAGCTCTTCGAGGAGGCCGTCCACGTCCAGTTCTATCTGACGCTGCTGGACACCTACCTGCCCGACCCGGACGACCGGGCGGCCGCCTTCGACGCGGTGGAGAACATCCCCTCCATCCGCGAGAAGGCCGGGTTCTGCTTCAAGTGGATCAACGAGGTCGAGAAGCTGGACCGCCTGGAGTCCAAGGCGGACCGCCGGCGCTTCCTGCTCAACCTCATCTGCTTCGCCGCGTGCATCGAGGGCCTGTTCTTCTACGGCGCCTTCGCGTACGTCTACTGGTTCCGCAGCCGGGGCCTGCTGCACGGTCTCGCGACCGGCACCAACTGGGTGTTCCGCGACGAGACGATGCACATGTCCTTCGCCTTCGACGTGGTCGACACCGTCCGCAAGGAGGAGCCGGACCTCTTCGACGACGAGCTGCAGCAGCAGGTCACCGACATGCTCGCGGAGGCCGTCGAGGCCGAGCTGCAGTTCGCGCGCGACCTGTGCGGTGACGGCCTGCCGGGCATGAACACCGAGTCGATGCGGCAGTACCTGGAGTGCGTCGCCGACCAGCGCCTGACGCGCCTCGGCTTCGCCCCGGTGTACGGCTCGGAGAACCCCTTCTCCTTCATGGAGCTCCAGGGTGTTCAGGAGCTGACGAACTTCTTCGAGCGCCGCCCGTCGGCGTACCAGGTCGCGGTGGAGGGCACCGTGGACCTGGACGAGGACTTCTGAGTCTCCTTCTCCCGCTGGTCGGCTCCGCGGTTCTCCTGGGCCTCCCTCAGCTGCCGGTCGATGCGCCTGTCGCGCACGATCCCGAGCACGGACGGGAGGACCAGGAGGACCAGGATTCCGAGCGTGGCGAGCATTCCGATCAGGCCTTCGATCTGGTTTCCGTTCATGTCACCACTGTCGCGCCGGACGCTCCTGACCGGGAGTGGCAGGACTGCCGTACACCCTCGATTTACTGCCACCGCCGAGGCACACTGGTCCCATGCTGACGAATGTGGCGGCCGTGCTGCTGGACGGGGTGCACCCCTTCGAGCTGGGTGTGGTGTGCGAGGTGTTCGGCATCGACCGCAGCGACGAGGGCCTGCCGGTGTACGACTTCGCCGTGGTCTCGGCGGAGGGTGAGGCGCTCAGCACCCATGTCGGCGGGCTCACCGTGTCGACGCCGTACGGTCTGGAGCGGCTGGAGGAGGCCGACCTGATCGCGGTGCCGGCCGGGAGCGACTACGTCTCCCGGGAGTATCCGCCCGCGCTGCTCGACGCCCTGGTGCGGGCGGTCGAGCGGGGCACGCGCGTACTCAGCGTGTGCTCCGGGGTCTTCGTGCTCGGCGCGGCCGGGCTGCTCGACGGACGGCGGTGCAGCGTGCACTGGCGTCAGGCCCGGGAGCTGGCGCTGCGCAATCCCCGGGCGGTCATCGAGCCGGACGTCCTCTACGTCGACGAGGACCCGGTGATCACCTCCGCCGGCACCGCGGCCGGCATCGACGCCTGCCTGCACATCGTGCGCAAGGAGCAGGGCCCGGAGGTCGCCAACAAGATCGCCCGGCGCATGGTGGTGCCGCCGCACCGGGACGGCGGACAGGCGCAGTACATCGAGCGGCCGCTGCCCAGGGCCCCGTGCGACACGGTCGGCGAGGTGCTGGTGTGGATGGAGGAGCACCTCGACCGGGACGTCACCGTCGAGCAGCTCGCCGCCCGCGCCCATATGGCGCCGCGCACCTTCGCCCGCCGCTTCCAGCAGGAGACGGGGACGACCCCCTACCGCTGGATCCTGCGCCAACGGGTGCTGCTGGCACAGGAGTTGCTGGAGGGCACGGACGAGACCGTGGACGCGATCGCCTCGCGCACCGGGTTCGGTACCGCGGCGGCGCTGCGCCACCAGTTCGTCCGTGCCCTGAGCACGACCCCCAACGCCTACCGGCGCGCGTTCAGGGCCCCGCAGGCCGCCTGAGCGCGCGCCGGTACCAGGGGGCCTACCAGGTCCGCGGCCTGAGCAGCAGCCGTTGGGGCCGGAGCGTGATACCCACGCGCGTGCTGTCGTTCGACCCGCTGACCTGCTCGAAGCGGTACTTCGCCGAGATCGCCGCGGTGATCAGGCTCAGCTGGGCCATGGAGAAGTGGTCGCTGGGGCACTTGCGGTTGCCGACGCTGAAGGGGCTCATGGCGTACTTCGGCACGTCCTTGGCCCGCTCGGGCAGCCAGCGGTCCGGGTCGAAGTCGAGGTGGCCGTCGTAGGAACGGCCGTCGCGCTGGATGGCGTAAGGGCTGTAGACGATGTCCGCCCCGGCCGGAATGCGATAGCCGCCGAGCACGGTGTCGGTCACCGCGCGCCGCGTCAATATCCATACGGCCGGCCGCAGCCGCATGGCCTCGACGACGACATTGTTGGTGTGCCTGAGCGCCCGGACGTCCCCGAATCCAACGGGCCGGCCACCGGTCACGGATTCGACCTCGGCACGCACCTTCTCGGCGTGTTCCGGATGTTCCGCGAGGACCTGGAGCAGCCACATGATCGTGGAGGCGACTGTTTCGCTGCCTGGGGTAACTATCGCGACCACCTGGTCGTGGATCTCCTGTTCCCCGATGGGGTCGCCATTGTCGTCCTTCGCCTCCAGCAATGCCGTCAGCAAATCGTCCGGCTTTTGACCAGATGCCCTGCGCTCGGCGACGATCTCGTCGACCAGCAGATGCAAATCGGCCAGTGCCCGGTTGAATTCACGGTTCGCCGGGAAGGGCAGCCGGTACAAGGGCCCGAGCGGGACGACCATCCTGCGGTACATACCGCGGAAGACGGTGGCGAGGTCGGTGCTCAGCCGCTCGGCGCGCTCGTCCATGTAGTCGCCGCGCAGCAGGCAGCGGGCGGCGATGCGCACGGCGACCCGGAACGACTCCGAGGTGCAGTCGATGGTCTCGCCGGGCTGCCAGCGCCCGGTCAGCGCATGCGCCTCCTCCTCCATGATCGGCCCGTACGCGGGGATCGCGTCGAGCCGGAAGGCGGGCTGGATCGTGCGCCGCTGGCGGCGGTGCCGGGGGCCGTTGGCGGTGGCCACGCCCTCCTTGCCGAGCAGGCCTTCGAGGGACTCCCACAGCGGGCCGTCGATCTTGTAGTCGGGGCTGAGCGCGAGTGCGCCGGTGAGCGCCGGTGCGGTGACGGCGTACACCGTCTTGGGGCCGAGCTTCAGGCGCACGACGTCGCCGTGCGCGCGCAGCCCGGACATGAAGGCGAGCGGGTCGCGGACCAGTTTCAGGCCGTGGCCGAGGACCGGGACGGCGCCGCCGGCGAGGGGCGGTTCGCGCAGTGCGGTGCTCTCGGGGGCCGCGGGCCTCACAGACTCGACGGTCATTTCTCACCTGCCGCTTCGTTGTTGACGTACGGGGGCGTGGACCGGTCGTCCCAGCTGTCGACCATGTACCGGCCGGACTCGTGGTGGAACCAGTAGACGGAACTGAACCAGTTCCGCATGGAGCCGACGCAGGCACACACGGCGGCACTCAATTCCTTTCCCTCGGTGGTGCCGTCGGCGAGTTCGTCGGCGAATCGCAGGGCGTCCTGCTCTGCTTCGAGGAATTCACGGATGCACTTCTCGACGCGCCGCCTCACTTCGTCCACGGACTCTTCGAGAGTCAGCGCCTCATGAGTGATGAGACTGATTCCGAGATTGTGCACCTCATCGCCCGCTATTTCCTTCGGCAGTGAGCAGAGGTCGTTGTACCAGGCGGCGAATTCCTGACTGAGCAGCGCCGGACGGCGATATGCCGGATGTTTCCTTACCGCGTCCGGGAGTTCACACCCGGCGCTCGGCTCCAGCAGGTCCGTCCATATCCAGTGCGCGAAGGTGAGCCGCCTGAGGGCGAGGTATTCCTCGACCTTCGGGACATACCCCGTGGTCCGGTTGCGGAACTCTCGGTCGTAGGCCTCGATCACTTCGTGGAAGTGCCGGGCGAACCGCCGGTTCCATGCGGGCGACAGGAACGAGTACAGCCGCAGCACGCTGTCCGCGAAGGCCGCGACCAGGGGGTCCGGGTGGTGCAGGTGGTGCCGGGGTGCGTCGAGGGCCGCGTGCAGACGGTACCTGAGCCGCCGCCAGTCGGCCGCCCTGCCGTGCACCCTGTCACGGTCGTGGCGGTCGTCCCAGACGAAGAACCAGGCGCTGTAGTCCGCTATGGCCTGCAGGACCTCGTCGGGGGCACTGGTGTAGTACCCCGCCATGAGGTCGGTGTAGCAAAGTCCGTCGGCATATTCCCGCACCTTGTCCGCCGGCATCAGCCGTTTTTCCAGGAGCCACTGCCTGGTCTTCTCCTGGAGCTTTGGCCAATACGGGTGGAGTTGTCGGGGAAACAAGTCCTCGATCACCGGGAGGGCGAGAGACGGCGGTACTGCGACCGCGGTCGACGATGTGGTGCCGTGTGAGAAAGCGTGCACGAACAGTCCCCTCTCAGCCGCCAGGAGCGCACACCCCTCCCGATCCGTGCCGGGCGTGCGCCTGGGATCCCCGCCCTTCCCATTCAGCACCACAACTGACCGTTATGGGAACGGATTTGCTTCACTCACCACCCCAAGATGCCGGGATTCTTACGACGAACAAACGAACGACGCCCGGCCGGGACAGATCCCGGCCGGGCGTCGTAGCGGGCGTCATGGCTGCTCCCGCAGGGTCGCCGTGCCTCTCGACCGAAGGCCTCAGTCGTTGGCGACCACCGCGTAGCGTGGCTCGTTCTCGGCCATCTGCCGCAGGGCGTCCTTGCGGTCGCGCTTGGACAGGCGGTCGATGTACAGGTAGCCGTAGAGGTGATCGGTCTCGTGCTGCAAACACCGTGCGAAGTATCCGGTGCCGCGGACCTTGATCGGGTTGCCCTTCTCGTCCTGGCCGGTCACCTCGGCGTAGTCGGGACGCGCGAGCGGCGCATAGGCCGTGGGGACGGAGAGGCAGCCCTCGTTGCTGTCGTCGAGACGGCGCCGGTCGGCGGGCAGGTCGACCAGCTTGGGGTTGCAGACCACGCCGGCGTGGCGGACGCCCTCGTCGTCCGGGCAGTCGTAGACGAAGACCTTCAGGTCGACACCGATCTGGTTGGCGGCCAGGCCCACGCCCTCGGCGGTGCGCTGGCTGGCGAACATGTCCGCGACCAGCTTCTGCAGCTCCTCGCCGAACTCGGTGACGTCCTTGCACTCCTTGTGCAGCACCGGGTTGCCGACGACCGTGATCGGCCGCGAGGTGCCGCGCTCGCGCCAGGCCTGCTCGCGCTCCTCGCAGTCCTCCGTGTCGACGACATACCCCTCGTCGTCGACGGGGAGCACGCCCACGTGCTGCTGATCGGTGTCCTGCTGCGCCATGACCGACGTAAGCCTTCCTGCACAAAAACCTGGTTGTGAATGCTGTTACAGGGTACGTGCAGCGCCCTGCGGGGGCGCGGGACAGTACCGATGTGCGGCTCCGCCGCCCGGCCCGCGTACGGCTCCGCAGTGCTGCCGGTGTGCGGCTCCGCCGTGCGGGCGCGACCGGCCACGACGGCGCTCGGCTGCCCGAGGGCGTCAACAGACCTCTTCCAGGTCCCGCCAGTCCCGGGAATCGGGGCTGTCCGCGACCCATCCGTCCAGCAGTCCCCGCACGAGCGAAGGCGGCGCCGCGACGCCGCACTCCCGCTCCGGCACCCACAGCTGCCCGTCCGTCCGGTGCCCCAGAGGCCCGGGGTGCCCGGGCTCACTGTGGTCGTGCGGATCCAGATGCACCCCCTCACCCTCGTCGGAGGGCATACGGGACTCCGAACACATCCGGCACAGCAGCCGCACCGACGACGACCAGTCCTCCGCGGCGAACCCCGCGTCGGCGGCCAGCTGCTCCAGCGCGTCACGGTCGGCCTCGGTGGCCGCCTCCAGCAGGACCACCCAGGTGGGCACCGGCGAGGGCGCCCACAGCTCGATCTCGTCGAAGACCGGGTAGGAGTGCCCGGCGGACGTCGTGCGCTCGCCGTGCGGGACGCCGTCGTGCAGCACGACCTCGCCCCAGCGCCGCCCGGAGGAGGGCAGCGGAATGGACAGCACCTCGATGCGGGCCGGGTCCAGCCTGCGGCCCCACACGACCTCGGCCTCCCCCTCCGGGGAGAGCCGTACGGCCGCGCTGCCCAGCTCCATGCCGAGCGGCTCGCCCGAAGCGCCGCCCGCCCCGCCCTTCGGCCGGGAGGAGCCCCCGGGCACCTTGAGGCCGTAGGCCTGCCAGGCGCGCCGGGCCAGCGGCCAGTCCTGCAGGGCGGTGGCGGCGATGCCGACGTTCCACCAGTCGGGGGCGCCGGTCTCCCGGTCGAGGAGGGCCACCGCACGCAGTCCGGCGGCGCGGGCCTGTTCCCAGTCGTGCCGGAACTTGTGCAGCAGGGCAAGGTTGAACCAGGACTCCGAAAGCCAGGGTTCCAGGTCGGCGGCGCGTGTCAGCAGCTCGCCCGCGTCCTCGTACCGGCCGTCGCCGATGAGTGTGAACGCCCGGTCGGTGGCCTGCCGCCAGGAGGCGGAGGGCCGGTGCCGTCCCTTGCCGAAGATCCTCACGATTCCCGCCTGCCAGTTCCGTTCCGCTCAGTGGGCTGGCTTGTGCCCCCGGACACCCTCTCCCTCGCATCCAACCACGTACGCCGGGAAGGGCGCTCATTACCCATGGGTTACCCCGTCACGGGCAAGGTCAGACAGTCCCGGGACAGAACCCGGGCGAGCGACTCCACCACCTCGGGAGCGTAGTCCCCGGCGGTCGCCAGGCGCAGCTCCTCCAGCGCCCTGAGCGGCCCGTCGGGACCGGCGTCGCGCGCCTTCTCCTCGTAGGCGTTCACCGCGCGGACGATGCGCGCGGCGCGCGGCTGGTCCCGGCAGGGGTCGGCCTGCCGCTCCACGACCACGGCGACCTCCGCGTCCACGCCGGTCTGCCGCACGACGGCCCCGCCGAGCAGGGCGATGCGCCGCTGCTCCGGCACGGGCAGGGCGGCGGTGGCGCCGGCCGGGACGGGGTCGACCAGGCTGAGCTGGCCGATGTCGTGCATGAGGGCCGCGTACTCCAGAACGGTCAGTTCGGCTCCGCTCAGGCCCAGGTCCCGGCCGACGGCCAGGCTGAGCGCGGCGACCCGGCGGGCATGGCCGGCGGGCGTGTACCCGGCCACCTCGGTGGCCCGCGCGAGGGAGGCGATGGTCTGCCGGTAGGTGGCGCGCACGGCGGCGTAGCGGCGCACGGACAGCTGGGTGAGCAGCAGCGGCAGGCAGAACACCGGCAGCGCCCACAGTCCGACGACGGCGACCGCGAGCGCCATCACCGCGCCGGTCGCGCACACGGCGGACCCGATGCCGAGCAGCCCGCGCAGTTCGTCGCGCAGCAGCGGGCCGAAGGGCCAGCGGGTGCGGGAGTGGGCGAGGGCGGCGGCGAGGACCGCGTCGCACAGGGCGGTGAGCACGAGGAGGGCGACCAGCAGCAGGGCGTAGGCGGGGCCGTTCCACTGCGCGAACACGCCCTTGTTGTAGAGGGGCTGGAAGCAGACGGCGGCGAAGCCGACGCTCAGCAGGCGGCGGGCGAGGTGGTCGAGGGTGGGGCTCCGGCCGCACCAGATGTGCGGAACGCCGCCCAACAGCGAGGCGGTGAGGACGACGGTGACGACCTGGGGGGCGTCGTGCAGGCTGGGCTGCCCCGCGTCGGCCCCCAGCAGGGCGTACGACAGCGATCCGGCGGTGCCCAGCGGCGCGGCCTGGCGCGCCTGGCCGCCGCTCCAACGGGTGAGCTCGCCGACGGCTATGAGCACGCCGAAGGCGAGCCCCACGCCCCGTTCATGGATACCGCTCCACAGGGTGACGGTGAGGGAGGCGGCGGCGACCAGGGCGGCGGAGCCGTGGATGAGCCGCAGCGCGGTCATCGGGGCGCCCCGCTGCGGGTGCCGGTGACCGGCTGCTGGTCCGGGATCCCGTCGGGCGTCTCGTCGGCCGTGACGGCCGGGTGCCAGCCGTGGCGGCCGAGGGCCCGGGCGAGCGCCGTGACCATGCGCGGGTCGAACTGGGTCCCCGCGCACCGCTCCAGCTCGACGACCGCCACCTCGACGGGGCGGGCCCTGCTGTAGGAGCGGGTGGAGGTCATCGCGTCGAAGGCGTCCGCGACGGCCACCACCCGTGCGCACTCGGGTATCTGATGGCCCGCCAGCCCGTACGGATAGCCGCTGCCGTCGAGCCGTTCGTGGTGGTGCAGGATCGCCGCCCGGGCCTCGCCGAGGAAGGAGATCCCGCGGACCATCTCGTGGCCGTACTCGGGGTGCAGCTCGATGATCCGCCGCTCCTCGGAGGTGAGCGGGCCGTCCTTGCGCAGCAGCCGGGTGGGGACGCCGAGCTTGCCGACGTCGTGCAGGATGCCGGCGAAGCGCAGCACCTCGATGCGCGCCTCGTCCATGCCGAGTTCACGGGCGATCATCACGGAGGCCTGTCCGACCCGCTCGCTGTGGCCGCGGGTGTAGCCGTCCTTGATGTCGACGGCCTGCACCAGCGCACGGATGGTGGCCTGGTGGGCGGCCCGCTCCCGGTGGTACTGGGCGAAGACCCAGCAGGAGACGCACATCGGCAGCAGCACGAGGAGCGCCGCGACGGGTCCGTACGGGCTGCGCCACAGCACGGCCATCATCAGCCCGGCGAGTCCGTGCACCGCGACCGGCGCCAGCGAACGGGACAGCGGCCCGCGCCAGGCCCTGCGCAGCGGCACGTGCTCGGCCGCGGCGAGGATCCCGCCGTCGAGCGCGGCCAGCACCAGGCAGAAGGCCAGGACGGCGGCCCCGGCGGGCACGAGGGCGTAGGGGAAGTCGCAGCCCACGACCGCGTCCCGGCCGCCCAGTGCCCAGTGCACCCGGGCCGCGGCCCACACCGCGAGCGAGGGCTGGGCGGCCCGCCAGACGCGGCGCGGCCACCCGGGCCGGTCCTCGGCACGGGCCGACAGCGCGGCCGGCAGCGGGAGGAGCGCGGCGGCGGGCGGGGGCAGCAGGAACGCCCCGGCGAGCAGCACGGGGTAGAAGGTGCCGCCCAGACGACGCCGTACGACGTGCTCACAGGCCGTGTACAGCGCGATGAGCAGGGCGAGCGCCCACCAGGGCGTGCGGATGGCCGGCAGGGGCAGGACACAGAGCACGGCCAGCAGGGCGACGCAGGCGACATAACCGCGTGCCCGCGCCGGAACCGCCTCCATCACGTCCCTCCCGCCGACCGTGCCTGTCCAGGCACGGAGCCTAGGGCGGCATTCGGCGGATACGGAGCACTATGACCCGAGGATTAGCACGTTCGGGTGACGGCAGGCGCCCGGCTCCGGCAGGCCGGACGGGTCGGACGGGTCGGCCCCCGGCCCCGGCGGTTCGAACGGCTCCGCTCCCGGCCCCGGCGGGCACGGGCCGGACGGCTCGGCATCCGGCTTCGGCGAGCACGGGCCGGGCGGCTCGGCACCCGGCTTTGGCTTCGGCGAGCCGGGCGGCTCAGCTCTCCTGCGGCGTGACCGTCACGTCGTGCTCGGGGACGGTCTGGCCGGAACGGATCAGATCGATCCGCCCCATGACCTTGGCGCGCAGGTCGGCGGGCACGTCGTCATGCCCGCAGCACCGCTTGACCAGCTTCTTCACGGCCTGCTCCAGGCCGTACTTCTCCAGGCACGGAGAGCATTCCTCGAAGTGGTGCTGGAACTTGTCACGATCGACGTCCGGCATCTCGCTGTCGAGGAACTCGTACAGATGGTTGAGGACTTCACTGCAGTCCGTCTCGTGCGGCTCTCCGCAGCTCATGAGCCCGAGCCTTTCGCTTCGTCCGACTCTCCGGCGCCGGCCGGTACCAGCCCGCGCTCACGGGCGTAGTCCTCCAGCATGCCGCGCAGTTGACGGCGGCCCCGGTGCAGCCGGGACATCACCGTACCGATGGGTGTCCCCATGATGTCCGCGATCTCCTTGTACGCAAAGCCCTCTACGTCCGCGAGATAGACGGCGATACGGAACTCCTCGGGGATCGCCTGCAGTGCTTCCTTGACGTCCGAGTCGGGCAGGTGGTCGAGCGCCTGCGACTCGGCGGAGCGCAGACCGGTCGACATGTGCGACTCGGCACGCGCGAGCTGCCAGTCCTCGATCTCCTCGGCCGCACTGCGCTGAGGCTCGCGCTGCTTCTTGCGGTACGAGTTGATGAAGGTGTTGGTGAGGATCCGGTACAGCCACGCCTTGAGGTTGGTGCCCTCGCGGAACTGGTGGAAGGACGCGTACGCCTTGGCGTACGTCTCCTGCACCAGGTCCTCGGCATCGGCCGGGTTGCGCGTCATGCGCAGCGCGGCCGAGTACATCTGGTCGAGGAACTCGAGCGCGTCCCGCTCGAAGCGCGCACTGCGCTGCGCGGTCGACTCGGAGCCGGTCTCCGGCTCCGGGCGCGCACTCGTGCCCTGGCCCTCGGGCAGCTCCGCCTGGCCGTTGTCGGTCCCTGCGTCGGTCCCAGTGACCGGACCCACCTCCTCAAGATCCCGGGCGGGACCGAGACCGGCCCCACTCGTTTCGGAGGATAGAACACGACCCGTGCCCGCCGCCGCCCGAATAGGAGCGGGCTTGGCCGCACGCAGTACCGTCCACTCCAGGTCAGTGCGGCTGTTGCGGCCCGAATCGGACTCTGCCGGGCGAAGCCCGTCCACGGGGTGGCGGGCGACGGACGGGCAGATGGTCGAACCCATGCGGCGGACTTCCTCTCCACGACGTCGGTGCCGGTGCTTCAGCACTTGTGTCCGCCACAACAGCACTCCGCCGCGCAGCATTCCCGGGCCTCACCCGAGTGACGCGACCCACTTCACGACACTCTCGGTGATGATCTCCAGCGCCCGGTCCTGGCTGATCCGCGCACGCTTCGGCACGGCGAAACCGTGATCGCCGTACGCCACCTCGACCAGCTCGTACGGGCCCTCGGGAAACTCCTCCGGCTTCCCGAAGGGATCGTTCCCGCCCTGGACGACCAGCGTCGGCACCCCGGCGCCGAGCAGCTCGCCGGCGCGGGACTTCTCCGGCCTGCCCGGCGGGTGCAGCGGGAAGCTCAGCGCGAGCACGGCGTGCGCCCCCAGCTCGGCGGCGGTCCGGCAGGCAACCCGGGCGCCGGCGCTGCGGCCGCCGGAGACGACCGGCAGGCCGGGCGCGGCGAGCGCGGGCCAGATGCCGCGCCAGCCGGTGTCCAGGGTCTTCGGCGCGGGCGCGACCTTCTTGCCCGCGACCCGCCAGGGCTGCTCGACGAGGGCCACGCTCACGCCGTGCCCGGGGAGCACCCGGGCGAGCGCCTCGAGGTCGCGCGCCTCGATGCCGCCCCCGGCCCCGTGGCTCACGGCCAGCACCAGCCGGGGCCGCTCCGCCCGGTGCCAGGTGATGCGGGCAGGTCCGGCCTCGGTCTCGGTCATCTCCCGGGTCACACCGGAGGCCGGTGTCACGTCAGAACCCTGTGTCATGTCAGAACCCCGTGTCACGTCGGCAGTCTGTGTCACGTCAGACCCCTCCGCCGCCTCGGAACCCTGTGTCACGTCGGAACCCTCCGCCGCCCTGGAACCCTGTCTCACGTCAGAACCCTCCGCCGCCCCGGAAGCCTGTCTCACGTCAGAAGAGTGTGCCTTCTTCGGGCGCCTCCAGCTCCTTCAGCAGCTCCGGACCGTTGTTGCGGACGTTGCTGACCGCGGTGGAGACCGGGTACGCGCGCATCAGGCCGGGTCCTGGCGGGGCCAGCAGGTCACGCAGGTCGTCCGGGTCCGTGCGGCTCGGGTCCAGCCAGGCGTCCCAGCGGTCCGGGGTGAGCATCAGCGGCATGCGGGGGTGGATGTCGGCGAGGGAGTGCGGGCCCTCGGCGGGGGCGACGGCCAGCGCGGTCCGCTCGGCCTCCGTGGTGATCACCGAGCAGGTGACCCACCAGGCCTGCGGGTGGTCGTCGGGCAGGGTCCGGTCCCGCCAGAACTCGTACAGCCCGGCCATCGCGAACACCGAGCCGTCGGCGGGCAGCACGAAGTAGGGCTGCTTGCGCGGCCGCTTCTTCTTCCCCTCGGCCTCCAGCTCCCGCTCCTGCGTGCCGGTGACCCACTCGTAGTAGCCGTCGGCGGGCAGGATGCAGCGCCGGGCGGCGAAGGCGCGCCGGTAGGCCGGCTTCTCGTGCACGGTCTCCGCGCGCGCGTTGATCATCCGGGCGCCGCCCTCGGGGGTCTTGGCCCAGGAGGGCACCAGTCCCCACTTCAGCTTCCGCAGCTGCCGAACCGGCCGCGGCTCGGGCGCGTCTTTCAGAGGACGGTCCAGGACGGCGTAGACCTCCTTGGTCGGAGCCACGTTGTAGTCCGGCTCCAAGGTCTCCTCGGGCTGCCACGTCTCGATCTCAAAGACTCCTGCGAGATCCTCGGGCCTACGACTGGATGCATACCGTCCGCACATACGTGCCACACTGCCAGGCCCACCCGCCCTCCGACCACCACCCCCGACGGCGGCGCATCGCACCGCCGTCGCCGATCTCGACGACAGGGAGCCATCTCCGGACATGGACAGCCTCGCCGCCACCGCGCTGCCCGACCTGTGGGACCGGCTCACCGGCACCCAGCCCGACCCCCAGGTGTGGGTGGTGCTCGCCACCGCCGCGGCCGCGCTCGCCGCGGTCGTCCCGCACGCCCTCTGGCGCGTCTCCCGCAACGCCGTCACGATCGCCCACGAGGGCGGCCACGGGCTGGTGGCCCTGCTCACCGGCCGGCAGCTGACGGGCATACGCCTGCACTCCGACACCAGCGGCCTCACGGTCAGCCGGGGCAAGCCGTACGGCCTGGGCATGATCCTCACGGCGGCCGCGGGGTACACGGCGCCCTCGCTGCTGGGCCTCGGCGGCGCCGCCCTGCTGGCCGCGGGCCGCATCACGCTGCTGCTGTGGGCGGCGACGGCCCTGCTGGTGGCGATGCTGGTGATGATCCGCAACGCGTACGGGGTCCTGACCGTGGTCCTGGCCGGAGGCGCCTTCCTGCTGGTGTCCTGGCTGGCCGGCCCCCAGGTGCAGGCGGCCTTCGCGTACGCGGTGGTGTGGTTCCTGCTGTTCGGCGGCGTACGGCCGCCCTTCGAGCTCCAGGCCAAGCGGGTCCGGGGCCGGGCCGGCGACTCGGACGCGGACCAGCTCTCGCGGCTGACGCACGTTCCCGCGGGACTGTGGCTGTTCCTGTTCCACGCGGTGTCCCTGTGCTGTGTGATCGGTGGGGGCCGCTGGCTGCTGGAAGGTTGACACCGGGCCCTCCTTATAAGGTGGCCCCATGGCCCCGAACACCGCCCACCCCGCCCTCTGGCCCGCCCCGCACGCGAGCGGAGCCGTCGACGCGACGGTCCACGTGCCCGGGTCCAAGTCGGTGACCAACCGCGCCCTCGTCCTCGCCGCCCTCGCCTCCGAGCCCGGCTGGCTGCGCCGCCCGCTGCGCTCCCGCGACACGCTGCTGATGGCCGGCGCCCTGCGGGCCATGGGCGTGGAGATCGAGGAGACGGTGTCCTCCAGCTCCTCGGGCGGCCCGGGCGGCTCCGGCGAGGCGTGGCGCGTGCTCCCCACCGGCCTGCACGGTCCCGCCACGGTCGACGTCGGCAACGCCGGCACGGTGATGCGCTTCCTGCCGCCGGTGGCCGCGCTGGCCGACGGTCCCGTCCGGTTCGACGGGGACCCGCGGTCGTACGAGCGCCCGCTGAACGGCGTGATCGACGCGCTGCGCGTGCTCGGTGCCCGGATCGACGACGACGGCCGGGGCACGCTGCCGCTGACCGTGCACGGCGGCGGGGCGCTGGACGGCGGCCCGGTGTCGATCGACGCCTCCTCGTCCTCCCAGTTCGTGTCGGCGCTGCTGCTGTCGGGCCCCCGTTTCAACCAGGGTGTCGAGGTCCGCCACACCGGAGCGAGCCTCCCCTCCCTGCCGCACATCCGGATGACCGTGGACATGCTGCGCGCGGTCGGCGCCCAGGTGGACACCCCGGAGTCGGGCGGCGAGCCGAACGTGTGGCGGGTGACGCCGGGCGCGCTGCTCGGCCGGGACCTGACGATCGAGCCGGACCTGTCGAACGCCCAGCCGTTCCTGGCGGCGGCCCTGGTCACCGGCGGCAAGGTGCTGATCCCGGACTGGCCGGCCCGCACCACCCAGCCGGGCGACCGGCTGCGCGAGATCTTCACCGAGATGGGCGGTTCCTGCGAACTGACCGAGTACGGGCTGGAGTTCGCCGGCTCCGGTGCCGTCCACGGCATCGATGTCGACCTCGGCGACGTCGGCGAGCTGACCCCGGGCATCGCGGCGGTGGCCGCCCTCGCGGACTCCCCCTCCACCCTGCGCGGCGTGGCCCATCTGCGGCTGCACGAGACGGACCGGCTGGCCGCGCTCACCAAGGAGATCAACGAACTCGGCGGCGACGTCACCGAGACGGCCGACGGCCTGCACATCCGCCCGCGCGCGCTGCACGGCGGCGTCTTCCACACCTACGAGGACCACCGCATGGCGACGGCCGGTGCGATCATCGGCCTGGCGGTCGAGGATGTGCAGATCGAGAACGTGGCGACGACGGCGAAGACCCTGCCCGACTTCCCCGATCTGTGGACCGGGATGCTGGGGAACTGACGGGCGGACCGGGACCATGCGCCGCTACGGCAAGCACACCGACGAGGACGACATCCGCACTCGTCCCAACCGCAAGGGCAACCGGCCGCGTACGAACATCCGGCCCAAGCACGAGGACGCGGCCGAGGGCATGGTCCTCACCGTCGACCGGGGCCGGCTGACCTGCCTGGTCGGCGACCGCACGATCATGGCGATGAAGGCCCGCGAACTGGGCCGCAAGGCCGCCGTGGTGGGCGACCGGGTGGCCCTGGTCGGCGATCTGTCCGGCAAGAAGGACACGCTCGCGCGGATCGTGCGCATCGAGGAGCGCAGCTCGGTGCTGCGCCGCACGGCCGACGACGACGATCCCTTCGAGCGGGTGGTCGTCGCCAACGCCGACCAGCTGGCGATCGTCACGGCGCTCGCCGACCCCGAGCCGCGCCCGCGCCTGATCGACCGCTGTCTGGTCGCGGCCTTCGACGGAGGTCTGGAGCCGCTGCTGGTGATGACCAAGTCGGACCTGGCACCGCCGGACAAACTGCTGGAGCTGTACGGCGCCCTCGACATCCCGTACGTCGTCACCAGCCGTGAGGAACTGGAGAACGGCGACGCGGCGGACCGGGTGCGCACCCACCTGGACGGCAGGATCACCGCGTTCGTGGGTCACTCGGGTGTGGGCAAGACGACCCTGGTCAACGCGCTGGTACCCCAGGAGCGCCGTCGTTCGACGGGTCGTGTGAACGCGGTGACGGGCCGCGGCCGGCACACCACCACCTCCGCCCTCGCCCTTCCCCTCGCCGGCCGCGGGGGCACCGCCACCTCCGGCGCGAGCGGGGCCGAGGGCGGCGGGGACTGGGTCATCGACACCCCGGGCGTGCGCTCCTTCGGCCTCGCGCACATCGAACCGTCCCGGGTGATCCACGCGTTCCCCGATCTGGAGCCGGGCACGGAGGGCTGTCCGCGCGCGTGCAGCCACGACGAGCCGGACTGTGCGCTGGACACCTGGGTCGAGGAGGGCCATGCGGACCCCGCGCGGCTGTACTCGCTGCGCCGGCTGCTGGCCACGCGGGAGCGCAGGGAAGGCGACTGAGCACTGCGTTGTTTGCCGGGGCCCGAGTCCGGTAAGTGCATACTCGCACCGAGCCGGTGATCCGGACCTACGGGAGGACAGCGCATGGCGTGGCTGCTGGTCGTCGTGGCCGGGATTCTGGAGACCGGTTTCGCCGTGTGCCTGAAGCTCTCGCACGGGTTCACCCGCCTGTGGCCGACGATCGCCTTCGCCTCCTTCGCGCTGGGCAGCTTCGGTCTGCTGACCCTCTCGCTGAAGAAGCTCGACGTCGGCCCCGCGTATGCCGTGTGGACCGGGATCGGCGCGGCGGGCACGGCGATCTACGGCATGATCTTCCTCGGCGACCTGGTGTCCACCCTGAAGATCGTCTCGATCTCCCTGGTCATCGTCGGCGTCATCGGCCTCCAGCTGTCGGGCTCCGCCCACTAGCCTCGAACCGCCGACCGCACCCGCGGAAAGCTTTCACCGCCTCCGGACCGGGACGAGTCCGGCCGGCTCCGCCGGGACCGCCTCCGGACCGGGGTGAATGCGGGCAGCTCCGCCGGGACCACCTTCGGGCCGGCGAGTCCGGGCCGCCCGGAACGGCGTGTCAGACCAGCTGTCCGGGGAGCGCGTCGCGCACCAGCTCGGCGATGCCGCCCTCCCCCGGCGGCGCGGCCACGCAGGACAGGGCGAGCCGCACGACGTGCTCACAGGACCGTACGAGCTCGGAGCCGTCGGCCTTGGCGGGGTCGGGTCCGCCCAGCACCGTCACCGCCCGGTCCCGCACGATCCGCACGAAGTCGCCGGGCGAGGGCAGGGGCCCGTCCGCCCGGCGCTGCGCGGGCACGGTGGTGGAGGACGGCACGGCGGCGAGCGTCGGCGCGGGCAGACGCTCGCTCCAGCAGCCGGTGATCATGGCCCGCACCAGCGCGTTGTCCCGGGCGGCCGACGCCATCCACTCGGCGGTGGCGGTGAGCCGGGCACGCGGGTCGGTGCCTGTGGCGAGCGCCCGCTCCACCCCGGCGAGATAGCCGTCGGCCTCCCGCCGCACCAACGCCCTGGCCAGTCCTTCCTTGCTCCCGAACTCGTTGTACAGCGTCTGTCGGGACACTCCGGCCGCCGCGGCCACGTCGACCATCCGTACGGCGGACCACGGCCGGCGCGCAAGGGCCGTACAGGCGGCGTCGAGTAGGGACTCCCGGGCTGCAGGCATCATCGCCTCCCTGGGGCGAGCGGCTCTGCGCCCAGGTTTGACGCGCATACATGCACTGTCAAGGGTTCGCGGGCGTACGAGGGGGCGCGCTTCGGCCACGGCGCCCCCGCCCCTCGGCCGGCGCCCCACCGCGGACCTGCGGGCCGCCCCGGCCGCGGTGGCCGCAGGACCTTCGCGGTCACGGGGAGCCGCGTCCGGCCCGGCCGACGCGCGCCCCGCCGTCACGGCCCCCTGTAGCCCCGAATCGGCCACGGCAGATACCGTTCGTCACATGCCGGACTACCACGATGACCTCCGTCTCGCCCATGTCCTCGCCGATGCGGCCGACGCCGCCACCATGGCCCGCTTCAAGGCCCTCGATCTGAAGGTGGAGACGAAGCCGGACATGACCCCGGTGAGCGAAGCCGACAAGGCGGCGGAAGAACTCATCCGCGGCCAGCTCCAGCGGGCCCGCCCCCGGGACGCCGTCCTCGGTGAGGAGTACGGCGTCGAGGGCACCGGCCCCCGCCGCTGGGTGATCGACCCGATCGACGGCACCAAGAACTACGTCCGGGGCGTCCCCGTCTGGGCGACGCTCATCTCCCTGACGGAGGCGGCCGAGGGCGGCTACCAGCCCGTCGTCGGCGTCGTCTCGGCCCCGGCCCTCGGCCGCCGCTGGTGGGCCGCGAAGGGCCACGGCGCCTTCACGGGCCGCAGCCTGTCCTCCGCGAGCCGTATGCACGTCTCCCGCGTGGGCAAGCTGGCGGACGCCTCCTTCGCGTACTCCTCGCTCAGCGGCTGGGAGGAGCAGGACCGCCTGCCGGGGTTCCTCGACCTCACCCGCGAGGTGTGGCGCACGCGCGCGTACGGCGACTTCTGGCCCTACATGATGGTCGCCGAAGGCTCGGTCGACATCTGCGCGGAGCCGGAGCTGTCGCTCTGGGACATGGCCGCCAACTCGATCATCGTCACCGAGGCCGGCGGCAGCTTCACCGGCCTCGACGGCCGCCCGGGCCCGCACAGCGGCAACGCGGCCGCGTCCAACGGACTGCTGCACGACGAGCTGCTGGGGTATCTCCAAGGGCGCTACTGACCCTGCTCACGCCCTGACCTGCTCGTTTCCCTGATTCTTCGGGACCTCCGGGCCGTCGTGGGGCCGTCATCGGTGGCCGGGCCGCCCTCAAGGGCCCGGTCCACCGCCTCCCGCGTCCGCTTCTCGCCGGTCGACGCGGCTGCCGGGCACTCGCCGTGGCTGCCGGGCACCCGCCGTGGCTGCCGGGCACCCGCCCGGGATGAGGCCTGGAAGATGTCCCCCAGGCCGCCCCCGATGGCGATGCCTCCCGCGTTCGGGCAGCTCAGAGGGAGAATCGTCGGCCCGCTGCACAGGGGTCGGCCGGTCGCCGGCCTGCCCGGGGCGGCCGGCGGGGTGGAGCCGTGTGCTGCGGCGAGGCAGGCTTGGTGCATGAAGTCGCTCTGGCGCTCATCCCCGTTGCCAGGAGCAGGCGATCACAACCGGATCCTCTTCACACTGATGCAGTGTGTGCCCTATCTGATCGCGCTGGCCGTGCTGGTCATCGAGCTCACGCCTGCGCACTTCATCTACACCGGCCCCTTTCTCACCGCGGTCCCGGCGCTGGCGGCAGTGACCTTGGGGCCCAAGGGCACCACCGCGGCGGCGGCCCTCGCGCTGGCGATCAGCGTGATCACCGCGACCTGTAACGGGGCATGGGGAACCCTGCAGGTCTACACCAATTTCCTTGCTCTGGCCCTGGTTTCGGTTGCCGGTTTCGTCATCAGCCGTGCCGTGCAGGAACGCCGGCAGAGAGAGCTCGACCAGGTCCACCGGATCGCCGTGACGGCCCAGGAGGTCGTGCTGAGGCCCGTGCCCGCGCGACTGGGCCCCGTGTCGGCCGGCAGCCTGTGCCTTGCGGCCGGGACGGGGGCACGGGTGGGCGGTGATCTCTACGAGGCCGTGCAGACGCGGTACGGCGTCCGGATGATCGTCGGGGACGTACGGGGCAAGGGGCTGTCCGCGGTGCGAGCCGTCGCGGTGGCGCTGGGTGCGTTCCGGGAAGCCGTGCACTACGAGGACGACCTGGTGGAGGTCATGAACCGCTGCTCGGCCGCGCTGCGACGGGAGGTCGCCGTGCCGGGTGCGTTCGGCCAGGAGGTCCTGCTGGAGGGGTTCACCACGGCGCTCATCGCGCAGGTGCCGGACGAACCCGTGGTGCAGCTGGTCAACCGTGGACATCCACCGCCGCTGCTGCTGCACCACGGCACGGCCGCGCCGCTGATGCCGAGCCTGCCGTCGCCGCCCCTCGGCCTCGAAGACCTCGTCGCCGACCTCCCCGACAAGCCGGAGAGCTATGCGTTCGTCCCCCGTGACCGTCTGCTGCTGTACACCGACGGCGTGATCGAGGCCCGCAACCGCGAAGGCGAATTCTTCGACCTGCCGCAGGCCATGGAGGGGATAGGCGCCGGCCCCGCCCCACCGGACTTCCTGGAGCAACTGCACCAGGCGTTGATCCGTCACACCGGCGGCGACCTGGCGGACGATGTGGCGATGATCCTGGCCGACCGGTTCGACGGGCCGCCCCAGTCGCCCTCCGGTGGGGCAGACGCGGGGTGACGACGACCGGCGACGACGGGCGTCGACCGCAACGGCACAGGTCACCAGTGGGGCGCGGAACACCACCGCACCCCCCTGGTGCGCCGGTTCCATAAGGGCGCTACTGAGCATCACGGGAAAGCTGCGCACGCCCTCAATGGGCCTCGCGCGCCCTCTTGTTGACCTCTGCTTTACCTGTCACCCTGAGGGCACCCCCACTTGTGAACTTGTGCAGTCCCTCAGAGGCGACTCCGGCGCCGGACCGCATATGCCGGAGATCCGTAGGAGGTGGCTCCAGCCATGCTCGTCCGCGACGCCATGAGCACAGTGATCCTCACCGTCGGCCCCGCCCACACCCTCCGCCAGGCAGCCGCCCGGATGTCCGCCCGCCGCGTCGGCGCCGCCGTGGTCCTCGACCCCGACGCCGGCGGCATCGGCATCCTCACCGAGCGCGACATCCTCAACTCCGTCGGCCTGGGACAGGACCCGGACACCGAGCGCACCCACGCCCACACCACCACCGACGTCGTCTTCGCCGCTCCGACCTGGACTCTGGAGGAGGCGGCCCGGGCCATGGCGCACGGCGGCTTCCGGCATCTGGTCGTCCTCGACCGCGGCGAGCCCGTCGGTATCGTCTCGGTCCGCGACATCATCCGCTGCTGGGCCCCGGTCCGGGAGCCGGCTCCCGCGCTCTGAGCACGCCGGGCGGGCCGGACCCCACAGGATCCAGCCCGCCCGGGCGGTACCGGCAGCAATGGCGGCAATTTCGGCAATGTCGGTACCGGCAGTACTGGCCGCACAGACAGCGCCGGCAGTACTGGGCAGTACAGGCAGGCAGTACCTGCTGATCAGCCGCGCAGTGTCCGGACCGCCGCCTCCAGCCGCTTGCCGAAGTCGGCGTCCGCGGCGCGGAAGTTCCCGATCGCCCGCTCCACGATGTCCTCGCGGGAGACCTGTGCGATCGAGCCCGCCAGGTTGGCGATCAGGCGTTCCTGCTCCTCCTGCGACATCAGCCGGTAGAGGTCGCCCGCCTGCACGAAGTCGTCGTCCTCGGCGTGCACCGGGGTCGGACGGTTGCCCGTGGCACCGCCGACGGAGACGGACTGCCACAGCGGACGGCCGGTCTGGGCAGGCCCGCCGAAGCTGTTCGGCTCGTAGTTCTTCGCTCCGCCGTGCCGGCCGTCGTAGAGGTGGCCGTCGCGGGAGTGGGTGCGCGCCTCGGTGGCGTGCGGGCGGTTCACCGGCAGGTGGTCGGCGTTGATGCCGACGCGGTAGCGGTGCGCGTCGCCGTACGCGAACAGACGGCCCTGGAGCATCTTGTCGGGCGACGGACCGATGCCCGGGACGAAGTGCGCGGGCGAGAACACCGACTGCTCGACCTCGGCGAAGACGTTCTGCGGGTTGCGGTTCAGCTCCAGCTTGCCGATCTCGACGACCGGGTAGTCCGCGTGCGGCCACACCTTGGTCAGGTCGAACGGGTTGAAGCGGTAGGCCGCCGCGTCGGCCGCCGGCATGATCTGCACGCCCACCGTCCAGCTCGGGAACTCGCCGCGCTCGATCGCCTGGCGCAGGTCGCGCTGGTGGGAGTCGGGATCCGCGCCCGCGAGGATCCCGGCCTCCTCGGCGGTGAGGTTCCTGATCCCCTGGTCGGTCTTGAAGTGGTACTTGACCCAGAAGACCTCGCCGGCCCCGTTGTTCCACTGGAAGGTGTGCGAGCCGAAGCCGTCCAGGTGGCGGTAGGACGCCGGGATGCCGCGGTCGCCGAACAGCCAGGTCACCTGGTGGGTGCTCTCCGGGCTCAGGCTCCAGAAGTCCCAGACGTTGTCCGCCTCCTGGCTGCCCGTGTACGGGTCGCGCTTCTGGGTGTGGATGAAGTCCGGGAACTTGATCGCGTCCCGGATGAAGAAGACCGGGGTGTTGTTGCCGACGAGGTCGTAGTTGCCCTCTTCGGTGTAGAACTTCAGCGCGAAGCCGCGCGGGTCACGGACGGCGTCCGCCGCGCCCAGATTGCCGGCCACGGTCGAGAAGCGCAGGAAGACCTCGGTCTCCTTGCCGACCTCGGAGAGGAACGCGGCGCGCGTGTACGGCGTGACGTCGGCGGTCACCGTGAAGGTGCCGTAGGCCCCGGCGCCGCGGGCGTGCACCACCCGCTCCGGGATGCGCTCACGGTTGAAGTGGGCCAGCTTCTCCAGGAGGAGCTGGTCCTGTACGAGCACCGGGCCGCCGACGCCTGCGGTCTCGCTGTTCTGGTTGTCGGCCACCGGAGCCCCGGCCTCCGTAGTGAGCGGTCCCTGCGTCACGTGCGCCTCCTGCGTCCTTGCCCACCGGTCCTGATCACCGACCGGCCCTGTCCTTTGACCAAATCCGGGCTTGATCCTACATTGGACTTAGTCCAAGTCAAATGAAGTTCCAAAGTCACACCCATTCGGAACCTGGTCTCCCTGCTGTTAGGCTGGTCTGCATGAGCGACCTTCTGGAACGGCTGCGCGGACGCGGATGGCGGATGACCGCGCAGCGGCGCGTCGTGGCCGAGGTCCTCGACGGCGAACACGTGCACATGACGGCCGACGAGGTCCACGCGCGCGCGGTCGCGAAGCTGCCGGAGATCTCGCGGGCGACCGTCTACAACACGCTGGGCGAGCTGGTCTCCCTCGGCGAGGTGCTCGAGGTCACCACGGACAGGCGCGCCAAGCGCTACGACCCGAACGCGCACCGGCCGCACCACCACCTGGTCTGCGCCCAGTGCGGCGCGATCCGTGACGTGCACCCGAACGGCAACCCGCTTGCCGACCTCCCCGACACGGAGCGCTTCGGCTTCACGGTCTCGGACGTCGAGGTGACCTACAGGGGCCTGTGCCCGAACTGTGCTGGGGCGTGACGCGGCGGGGGCGCTGCGGAGCGTGGCACAGGGGGGCGCGAGCCCCCCTTTTTTTGGTCTGGGCCGCGCTTGTTCGCTTCGCGCCTCTCGCAAACGCACCGAGGGCCGGAATCCATTTCTGGATTCCGGCCCTCGGCCTTCAGTAGCGGGGACAGGATTTGAACCTGCGACCTCTGGGTTATGAGCCCAGCGAGCTACCGAGCTGCTCCACCCCGCGTCGGTGAACACGACATTACGCGAGGGAAGCCCGCGGAAGCAAATCGATTGGCGGCGAGTGGCCGGGGTCACTCATCGGCCGACCGCGACGGGCGGGCAGACGGAGCGCATTCCGCCGAGGCCCAGCACGGCGACATGCCCTGCCAAGGCCCAGCACAGCGACACCCCTGGCGGGTCGGGCCGGCGTTCCCCTCTCCGGCCGGCTGCGGCACAGGTGCGGACAGGGCACCAGACGGCCCACACGGCCCACACGGAGACTCTTCCTCGACGCCACCACCCAGGTCCGCCCCAGGCACCACCGTCCCGCTCCACCCCGGACGCCACCGCCCTCGGCCGCAGCACAGGCCTCCACGCAGCCGCACCACACAGCCGCACCCGCCTCACAGCTCACGGTCACAGCTCACAGCTCACAGCTCACAGCTCACAGCTCACAGCTCACAGCTGACAGGTCACAGCTGACAGGTCACAGCTGACAGGTCACAGCTCACGCGGAAAGTTCCTCCCGCAGTGCGTCCCGCAAGCGCCCCGCCCGCTCGGCGACCTCGGCCGGCCCCAGCGCGACCGCCCGGTCGGCCCACTTCTGCCCCTCCGCGAGCTCGCCGCGACGCGCGTAGACGAGGGCCAGCCGCAGCGCCGCCCGACCGTGCCCGGCGTCCGCGGCCCGCGTCCACCACACCGCCGCCTCCGGCTCGCTCCCCTCCCGGGCCAGCAGCAGCCCCAGGTTGAACGCCCCGTTGCGCGAGCCGGCCTCGGCCGCCTCCCGGTACCAGCGCGCCGCCTCGACCACGTCCCCCCGGGCCGCCGCGAGCATGCCGACCCGCACCTGCGCACGCCGGTGCCCCTGGGTCGCGGCCCGCTCGTACCACTCCTCGCACTCGGTCTTCTCGTGCACGATCTCGCCCAGCTCGTGTGCGGGATCCGGCGGCCTGCGCGCGTCCAGCACGGCGGCCAGCCGGTACGCGGCCTCCGCGCTGCCGCCGCCCGCCGCGCAGCGCAGATGGCGTTCGGCCTCCCGTTCATCACCCTCGCGCAGCCGGGCGATGCCGACCTGGAGGGCGGCCTCGGTGTGACCGGCGGCGGCCGCCTGCTCGTACCACCGCAGGGCGACGGCCTCCTCGCCGCGCCCGGCGTGCAGGATCCCGAGGTTGAACGCCGCGTCCACGCTCCCGGCCTCGGCCGCCTTGGAGAACCAGGGCTCGGCCCCGGTCGTGTCGCCGCCCTGCAGCAACAGGATGGCCAGCGCGTTCGCCGCCTCCCGGTGTCCGGCGTACGCGGCGCGCCGGTACCACTGCTCGGCCTGCGCGGTCCGGCCCTGCTCGGCGCAGAGCAGCCCGAGGTTGTAGGCCCCGTTGTCGTCCCCGGCGTCCAGCGCCGCCCGGTACCAGCGCTCGGCGGTCTGTGTCTCCCCGCGCTCGGCGTGCAGCGCGCCCAGCGCGTTGGCCGCGTTGCCGTCGCCGTCCTGCGCGGCCCTGAGCCACCACACGGCCGCGCTCTCGGTGTCCCCGGCGTCCCGCAGCAGGAACCCGAGCGCGCAGGCGGCGCGCGGCTCGCCGTCCTTGGCGGAGGTCAGGTACCAGCGGCCGGCTTCCTTCAGGTCCCCGCGCTTTTCCAGGATCGCCCCGAGATGCAGTGCGGCCCGCCGGTGGCCGCGCGCCGCGGCCTGCCGGTACCACTGCTCGATCTCCTCGACAGCGTTGTCAGCCCCGGCTTCTTCCTCGTGCGCCGCCCTGCGGTCGAGGGCGCGCGCCAGCCGGTAGGAGGCCTCACGGTGCCCGCGTTCGGCGGCAACCCGCATCCAGTGCTCGGCGCCGGTGTCCCCGCGGTGCTCCAGCAGATCGGCGAGCGCGTAGGCGCCCAGCACATGACCCTGTTCGGCGGACTGGCGCAGCCAGTACTCGGCGGCGGGTTCGTCCCCGCGTTCGCGGTGGTGCCGGCCCAGCGCGTGCGCCGCGGCGGCCGAACCGGCGACGGCGGCGATCCGCCACCAGCCGGCGGCCTCCTCGGCGTAGCCGCGCTGGTGGAGCAGGACACCCAGGTTGTTGGCGGCGGCGCGGTCCCCGGCCGCGGTGGCGGCCCGCAGATGGGGCTCGGCTCCGTCGAGGTCGCCGCGGCGCAGCAGCACGGCTCCGAGAACGCTGGTGGCCTCGGTGTCGCCGGTCTCCGCGGCGAGCCTGAGACGTACCTCGTCGGCGGCTTCCCCCATGTCGCTCATCTCGTCGCGGGTCGGCTCCTCATCCGAGGGCCTCACAAAACGCCCTGACTCGAACAGAGTTGCCCTATCCCCCATAACGTCCATCGTCGCACCACCTGCAACCTGGGTACACCCGGTATACCGCAGCCCGTGAGGTCACTTCAGCGTTTTGTCGACATGCCCACAGAGAGATAAGTCAAACACAGTTCGCCCAACTCCCCACGGCGGCGCGGCCGTCTCTCCCGTCTGCACATGAGTTCGCACATCACGAAGGCCCGGATCCCTGTAAGGATCCGGGCCTTCGACTTCAGTAGCGGGGACAGGATTTGAACCTGCGACCTCTGGGTTATGAGCCCAGCGAGCTACCGAGCTGCTCCACCCCGCGCCGTTGCTCTGTAACAGTACCACGGCGCGGAGGGGAGTTGATCAGCTCTTCTTTCCCCCGGTGATCTTGTCCGCCTTGGCCTGCGCCTCCTCGGCCCGTTTCAGTGCGGCCTCCAGGTCGTCCTGGGCCTTGGCGTACGCGGTCCAGTCCGGCTTCGGCTGCTGCAGGGCCTTCTGCCCTGCGTCGAAGGCCTTCTGGGCGTCGTCCAGCGCCTGCCTGACCGTCGGATTGCCGGTGTCGGGCGGGTTGTTGCCGGTCTCCGGCGGGGTGGCCGGACCCCGCACACCGAACACCTTGTTGAGCGCCTCGTCCAGGGTGTTCTCGAAGGCGGTCTTGCCCTCGTAGGTGACCAACACCTTGCGCAGCAACGGGTACTTGAGTTCGCCGCCGCGGACGTAGACCGGCTCCGCATACAGCAGGCCGCCGTCCAGCGGCACGGTCAGCAGGTTGCCGTACTCGACCTTGGAGTGGCCTCTGCTCAGCAGGCTGATGGCCTCGGCGATGTCGGCCTGGGAGTTGAACTGGCTCTGGACCTGTTTGGGCCCGTCGACGGTGGTGCTCGTCGGCAGTTTCAGGATTCTGATCTTGCCGTAGTCGCTCGTGCGGGGATCGGAGTCGACCGCCATGAAGGCGCTCAGGTTGTCCCGCCCGTTCGGGGTGAGCGTCGTCGTCAGCGAGAACGCCTGGGCACTCTGGTCCGGCATCTTCATACTCAGGTAGTACGGCGGCACCGCACTGCCGGAGTCGTTGGTCGGGTCGTCCGGGACCTGCCACACCTCGCTGCCGCTGAGGAAGGTCTGCGCGTCCGTCACGTGGTAGCGGGTGAGCAGCTCGCGCTGGACCTTGAACAGGTCCTGCGGGTAGCGCAGATGGGCCCGCAGGGACGGCGAGATGTCACTGCGGGGCTTGACCGTGCCGGGGAATGCCTTCATCCAGGTCTTCAGCACCGGGTCCTTGGTGTCCCACTGGTACAGCTTGACGTCGCCGGTGTACGCGTCGACGGTCGCCTTGACCGAGTTGCGGATGTAGTTGACCTGGTTCTGCTGGGCCACCACGGTGCGCGAGTTGTTGGTGGCGGTCAGCGAGTCCGCCGTCGTGTCACCGAGGGTCGTACGGGAGGCGTACGGATAGCCGTTCGTCGTCGTGTACGCGTCGACGATCCACTGGATGTGGCCGTCCACGACCGCCGGATAGGCGTCGCCGTCGATGGTCAGCCAGGGGGCGACCGCCTCCACGCGCTCCTTGGGCGTGCGGTTGTACAGGATCCGCGAGCCCTTGCCGATCGCGCCGGAGTAGAGGATCTGCGGCTCGTTGAACGCCACCGCGTACGCGGCCCGGTTGATCGGGTTGTCGAGGTTGACCCCGCTCTTGCCCGTGTAGCTGGTGGTCTTCTCGCCCTGGTCGTCGGAGTAGTCGATCTCCTTCTGGGGACCGCCGACGATCGAGTACGTGCTGGTCTTCTCGCCGTAGTAGATCCGCTGCTGGTACGGGGGCAGGTCGCCCTTGGACGGCAGGTTCTTCTCGGTGAAGACGGGGCGGCCCTCGTCGTCGGCCTCGGTGCCCTTGGCGGCGACCACGCCGTAGCCGTGCGTGTAGCGGAAGTGGTCGTTGATCCAGTTGTTCTTCGGGATGCCGTCCAGGTTCAGCTCGCGCAGACCGATGACGGTGTCCTGGTCCTTGCCGTCCTTGGGGTACCGGTCGACGTCGAGGTTGGTCGGGAACCCGTAGTAGTTCCGGATCTGCTGGAGCTGCTGGAACGTCGGGGAGACGATGTTCGGGTCCATGATGCGCAGGCTGGCCGTGTCGTCGACCTGGTCGCGCAACTTGGTCTTGTCCGTGGTGGAGGACTTGCCCGCGTACTCGGTGACCTTGGTGTCGTCGATGCCGTACGCCTCACGGGTCGCCTTGAGGTTCTTCTGGACGTACGGGGCTTCCTTGGCCTGCTCGTTGGGCTGCACCTGGAACTTCTGCACGATGGCCGGGTACAGGCCGCCGATCAGGATCGCGGACAGGACCATCAGGCCGAAGCCGATGACGGGCAGCTGCCAGGTGCGCCGCCACAGGGTCGCGAAGAACAGCAGCGCGCAGATGACGGCGATGCAGAACAGGATCGTCTTGGCCGGCAGGTAGGCGTTCGCGTCGACGTAGCGCAGGCCGGTCCAGTTGCCGGTCGCCTTGAAGTCGCTGGACTTGACGGCGAGGCCGTACCGGTCGAGCCAGTAGGCGACCGCCTTCAGCGCCACGAAGATGCCGAGCAGCACGGACAGGTGCCCGGTCGCGGCGGCGGTGGCGCGTGCGCCGGGGCTGGTGACGCGCAGCCCGCCGTACAGGTAGTGGGTGAGCGCGGCCGCGATCAGGCACAGGATCGCGGTGGCGAAGCCGAAGCCCAGCAGGAACCGGTACCAGGGCAGCTCGAAGGCGTAGAAGGAGACGTCGAGGTGGAACTGCGGGTCCTTCTGGTGGAAGGGCACGCCGTTGACCCACATCAGCCAGGTGCGCCATTGGCCGGCCGCCGAGGCACCCGCGATCAGGCCGACGAGGGAGGTGACGGCGAGCAGCAGCCACGTCTTGTACGGCGCGATGCCCATCCGGTAGCGGTCCAGGCTCTGCTGCTCCATGGACATGGCGCTCAGCGGGGGCCGCAGCCGGTGCGCGAGCCAGATGTTGAAGCCCACGGCCAGGGCCATGAGCAGGCCGAAGACGGAGAACAGCCCGATCTTGGTCCACAGGGTGGTGGTGAACACGGACGAGTAGTGCACCGACCGGTACCACAGCCAGTCCGTCCAGAAGCCCGCGAACATGGTGAACGCCATGCCGAGGACGGCAAGGACGCCCAGGGTCATGAGCAGGGTCCGGGCGCGCCGGGACGGGCGGCCCGCTCTGATCCGCGGTCCCGTCGGGCCTCCACCGCGGTCCGGCATCTGGAAAGCCAAGGTGCGCACCTCGAAGTTCGCTGTCGATCCGTCAGACCCCCGTGTTCGCGGGCCCGCCGTGGCCCCCCGTGATCGCGGGCCCACACCTATGCAACTTACTGACGGTTTACTCGGTTCCCGGTTCCGGGCGGGAACGAGGCAGGATTGTGACCATGTCCAACACTCCCATGGCAGCGAGCCCGCTCACCCGGGCCGTACTCGAGATCGACGAGTACGCCTCCGGCCTCGGCTGGGACCAGCCCGCACGCCTTTTCGCCCTCGTAGACACCGCACGGCTGCGAGCCCAGGAACCCTCGCTCGCCGCCCAGCTCGGCCTGGAGGACGAGCCCGAGACTTCCGGTCTCACCCCGATCGAGCAGGACGAGGTTCCAACGGACAAGCCGCTCGACGAGTTCCTCGGCACCATCGCCTGGCCGGATGCGGTGGTCGGCTGCGCGCTCACGGTGGAGCGCATGATGCTGCCTCCGTCGGCCGAGGCGCAGGTCCCGCAGGGCCTGAGCGAGGCCAAGCTGGCCAAATGGGTGGCCGGCCACCCCGAGCGCCAGGAGGTCCGCATGACGGTCGCGGTCCTGCGCGACGGCAGCCGCGATTCGGCACTGCGCCTGCGTGAGAAGGACTCCGCCACGGAGGTCCTGACGGGCCCCGACCTGATCCCGGGCCTGGCGGAGGCCCTGAAGGCGACGTTCGAGGACTGATCCCCGGAGGTACGGCGATGGGGGCGCCCCTGCCTTCGGGGGCGCCCCCAGCCGCGTACCGGGGCCGGTCGGTCAGCCCTTGGTGGTGCACTTCGGCAGTGCGGCGGTGTTCCCGCTGCGGATGTCCTTGAGCGCGCCGAGAGCGTCGTCGATGGTCTTGACCTTGACCAGGGTGAGCCCGCCCGGGGTGTCCTTGGCCGCGGCCGCGCAGTTGTCGGCGGGCGTCAGGAAGTACTGGGCGCCCCTGCTGCGTGCGCCGACGGTCTTCATCTCGATGCCGCCGATCGGCCCGACCGTGCCGTTGTCGTCGATGGTGCCGGTGCCGGCGACGAACCTGCCGCCGGTGAGGTTGCCGGGGGTGAGCTTGTCGTAGATGCCGAGCGCGAACATCAGACCGGCGCTGGGGCCGCCGACGTCGGCGAGCTTGATGTCGATGCTGAACGGGAAGGTGTGATCGGTCCCGGCGGAGATCCCGACGACGGCCCGCTTGGCGCCGCTGTCGTCGGAGGTCCTGGTCGTGATGGTGACGTCCTGCGTCCTGGTCGCCGTCCTGTTCTCCTTCTCGGCGGCCGCCTGCTCCTTGGCGGGGACGACGGTGAAGACGACGTTCTGCCCCGGCTTGTGCTTGGTGACGAGCTTGGCGACGTCGGAGGGCTGCTTGACCGCCGCACCGTCGACGGCCTTGATCACATCTCCGGCGTGCAGCCTGCCCTCGGCCGGGGAGTCCTTGACGACGGTGGAGACGATCACCCAGGACTTCACCGGGATGGCCAGCTCCTTCAGGGCGGCGACCTTGGCGCTCTCCTGGGACTGGCTGAACTCCTCGGCGTTCTCCTGCGTGGACTGCTGCTCGGTCTTGCCGTCCGGGTACAGGGTGTCGTGGGGGACGATCTTGCTGTCGTGCGCCAGCCAGCCGTAGACGGCCTCGACCAGGTTCATCCGGTAGTCGGCACTGGTGACCCGGACGGTCGTCATGTTCAGATGCCCGTCCGTCGGGTAGATCTTGTGCCCGGTGATCTGCAGCACCGGCTCGCCCTGGTGGTCGCCCAGCGTGTTCACGGTCGGGCCCGGGGACATCTCCGCGTACGGCACGGGGATGAGCACTCCCGCGCACAGGAGCGCGATCAGCATCAGGGTGGAGGCGAGCATCGTCGCGGTGCGGCGTGGCATGTCACGACAGTACGGGACGCCTCTGTCGGCGCACCGTCAGGGCCACCCCCGTCAGGCGCCGCGCGCACCCGGAGGGGACTTCTCCATGGCCTCACGGAACCGCGCGTACCCGTCCAGTTCGGGTCCGTCGCTGCGTGCCTTCCGTGTCCGGTTGGCCCAGCTGCCCCACAGACCGGCACCGACCGCAGCCACCAGCGGTATCAGCAACCAGGCGAGTGCCGCCATGCCGACCTCCCAACCCCATGAGCGTCCGCGACTGACTGATCAGCAGATTAACCATCTGCACCGACAACGCTCACGCGAGGGGGTGGGTTACGCAACCGGAGGGGTTGCCGGGCCGAGGGTGACGGACGGTACGGCTGCGGTCAGCAGGCGCCGACCCACTCCTCGGTCCCGTCGGAGAACTTCTGGTGCTTCCATATGGGCACTTCGTGCTTCAGGTCGTCGATGAGTCTGCGGCACGCCTCGAAGGCCTCGCCGCGGTGGGGGCACGACACGCCGACGACGACGGCGAGGTCTCCGACCCGGAGGTCCCCCACGCGGTGGACCGCGGCCAGCGCCCGCACCGGATACTCGGCGACGACCTTCTCGGCGATCCGCCGCATCTCGGCCTCGGCGCTGGGATGGCAGGAGTATCCGAGCGCATCGACGTCGGCACCCGAGTCATGGTTCCGCACGGTCCCGACGAACAGCGCGATGCCACCCGCGGCGTCGTCCCCGACGGCCTGGAACACCTCGTCCACGGACAGCGTGGTCTCCCGGACACCGATCAGCTTGATCGGGTCCTGCGCCGCCTGCTCACCGGGGTGATCGTTCGTGGGTGCCATGCCCCCATGGTGCCGCACGCCCACGACATCCCGGAATACGACTTTCACCAGGCACACACCCGCCGCCGTTTGGAGCCTCCTACAGCCGCCGCGGTACACCCGACACGACCGCCCCCAGCCGACCGATCCGCACAGCGGGCCGGCTTCTCGTCAGGCCGAGCCGGAAACCGGGCTGGCCCCCTCGGCCCACCGAGCCGAACAGCAGGCCGGCCTCTCGGCGGACCGAATCAAACAGCAGGCCGGCCTCTCGGCGGATGAGCCGAACAGCAGGCCGGCTCCTCGGCCCACCGAGTCGGAGAGCGGGCCGGGCTCTCAGCCGACCGAGTCGGGTGGTGGGTGGGCATGGGCCGGGGGGCCAGGGGGCGGGAGCCCCCTGGCGGGGTTCCAGGGGCGGAGCCCCTTGGCCGGGTTCAAAAGGCCGAGCCCCTTGGCCCACGGCCGGCTTCGCGGCTCACGGCCGGCTTCCTGGCTCACGGCCGGCCCCGTTCTCGGCGGCTCAGATCCTCCGTCGAGCCTTCCGAGCCCGCCGTACCACCGCCGCAGCGCCCAGCAGCGCCACCGTCGCCCCCGCGGCCCCGGCCGCCGTCGCATCCTTGCGCCCCAGCCGCCGCCCGGCCACCGTATGCCGCCCGGAGACCTCCTCCAGCAGCTCGGCGAGCACTTCCTCGTTGGTCCACCCCGGCCGCCACCCGGCGTCGTGCAGCCGGCTCCCGCTGACCACCCAGGGGTACATCGTGTACGCCAGATCCCCGGCAGGCGACGGAGTGAGCCCGATCCGGTGCAGCCGGGCGGCAGCGCCCAGCGCGACCGCCGACGGCAGTTCCATCCGCCGGATCCCGCTCAGCTCCTCGACCTCCTCCTGCTCCAGCCACCCGTCGCAGCCCACGGCCAGCTCTCCGTCGACCTTCTCCAGGACGGCGTACTCCATGGCACTGCACAGGTCCTCGACGTGGCAGAACTGCCAGGCCGGCCGCGACCCGGCGACCACCAGCAGCCGAGGCGACTCGAAGTACCTGGTGAGCGCGGTGTCCGTGCCTCCGACCAGCACGGCGGGCCGCACGACGGTGACGTTCAGCCCGGGATGCGCCCGCGGAGCGCGCCGCGCCAGCCGCTCGATCTCCAGCAGGTCCCCGACGCCGGTGGCCTCGGCCGTGGCCCGCAGCTCCGCGTCCTCCGACAGGGGCAGCTCGTTGTCCGGCAGCGCCCCGTAGACCATCGCGGAGGTGCACAGCACGACCCGGTGCACCCCGGCCGCCGCCGCGGCGGTCAGCACCGTCTGCGTCCCCCGGACGTTGTAAGCGGTCCGCGCGGCGGCGTCACTGCCGAGGTCCAGGTCGACGGCCAGATGCACCACCACGTCCGCGCCCCGCAGCTTGTCCGCGATCGCCGGATCGCGGACGTCGAGGATGTGCCACTGGGCGCCCGCGCACTCCCCGCGCCGCTCGTCGATCGCGACGACCTGCTTGATCTCCTCGCAGGCGGCAAGTCGCTCGGTGAGCAGGGCACCGACCCCGGTGGCGGCGCCGGTGACCGCGACGACGGGCCCGCGCAGGGCGGGAGGGGTTGAAGGGTTTCGCGCTGCGCGAACCTGCGGATCTGGGGAACTCACCGGGCGTCTCCAGCGGTTGTCTTCAGTACGGGCGCGAGTGACGCGTACGTACCAGGTGCATCCATCCTGCCGCAGCCCTTGCGTGGGCGAAGCACCGAGGCCCGATCGGGTTCGGGTGTCTACGCTGGGTGGTGTTGTCGGGCAGCCGCGCCGCCGGAGAGAAACCGGTGGCCTTACCAGCCGAGGAATCCCGTGAGTGACACCCCATTCGGATTCGGCCTTCCGCCGGAGGAGCCGGAAGACGGCGACGAGGGCAAGAAGAAGGACCAGCAGAGCGGTGGTGGGCAGGGACCGGCCAACCCGTTCGGTTTCGGGCTGTCCGGAGCCGGAGGCTTTGGCGGCCCCGGCGCCGACAATCCGCTCGCAGCGATGTTCGGTTCCCTGAACCCCAGCGACCTGGGTGCCGCGTTCCAGCAGCTGGGCCAGATGCTCTCCTACGAGGGCGGCCCGGTGAACTGGGACATGGCCAAGCAGATCGCCCGCCAGACGGTCGCCCAGGGCACCCCGGACGGCGTGAAGGACGCGAGCGTCGGCACCGCCGAGCGTTCCGCGGTCGAGGAGGCGGTCCGCCTGGCCGACCTGTGGCTGGACGATGCGACGTCCCTGCCGTCGGGTGCCGGCTCGGCTGTCGCCTGGTCGCGTGCGGAGTGGGTCGAGGCGACCCTGCCCGCGTGGCAGGAGCTGGTGGACCCGGTCGCCGAGCGGGTCGGCGCGGCCATGGGCGATGTCCTGCCGGAGGAGATGCAGGCCATGGCGGGCCCGCTGATCGGCATGATGCGTTCGATGGGCGGCGCCATGTTCGGCACGCAGATCGGGCAGGCCGTCGGCGTGCTGGCGGGCGAGGTCGTCGGCTCGACCGACATCGGCCTGCCGCTGGGCCCGGTCGGCAAGGCCGCGCTGCTCCCGGCCAACGTGGAGGCGTTCGGCAAGGACCTCGGCGTGCCGAAGGAGGAGGTCCGGCTCTATCTGGCCCTGCGCGAGGCCGCCCACCAGCGCCTGTTCGCGCATGTGCCGTGGCTGCGCTCGCACCTGTTCGGCGCGGTCGACGGGTACGCGCGCGGCATCAAGGTCGACACGGCCAAGCTGGAGGACGTGGTCGGCCAGTTCGACCCGCAGAACCCGGAGCAGCTGCAGGACGCCCTCCAGCAGGGCATGTTCCAGCCGGAGGACACGCCCGAGCAGAAGGCTGCCCTGGCCCGTCTGGAGACCGCCCTGGCACTCGTCGAGGGCTGGGTGGACGCGGTGGTCCACGCGGCCGCGAAGCCGCGTCTGTCGTCCGCCGACGCCCTGCGCGAGACCCTGCGCCGCCGCCGCGCCACCGGCGGTCCGGCGGAGCAGACCTTCGCCACGCTGATCGGCCTGGAGCTGCGCCCGCGCCGGCTGCGCGACGCCTCCCGCCTGTGGGCTTCGCTCACGGACGCGCGCGGGGTCGACGGCCGGGACGCCCTGTGGGCCCACCCGGACATGCTGCCGACGGCCACCGACCTGGACGACCCGGACGGCTTCGTGCACCGTGAGCAGCTGGACTTCTCCGAGCTGGACAAGATGCTCGGCGAGGCGGCCGGCAAGCCGGACCTGCACAAGAAGGACGACGGCAACCCCCGGGGCGACGACGAGACCGGGCGCGAGGGCGAGACCAAGGGCGACGACGCCGAGTGAGCCTGTACGACGACGCGCTCCTCGTGCTGAAGGGGTACGAGGACCAGGAGGACCTGCGCCAGGCCTATCTGGATCATCTGGCCGCCCACCCGGACGGCATGTGGAAGGCCTGCCAGGCCGGCCACGTCACGGCGAGCGCCCTGGTCATCGACCCCGAGCGCGACCGCGTGCTCCTCACGCTGCACAAGAAGCTGCGGATGTGGCTGCAGATGGGCGGCCACTGCGAGCCGGGCGACCTCTCGGTGGCCGCGGCGGCCCTGCGCGAGGCGGCGGAGGAGTCGGGCATCGCCGGGCTGACGCTGCTGCCCGGCGGCCCGGTGCGCCTGGACCGGCATCCGATCCCGGCGCCGTGCCACTGGCACTTCGATGTGCAGTACGCGGCGCTGGCCCCGCGCGACGCCGCCCACGCGATCAGCGACGAGTCGCTGGACGTGCGCTGGTTCGCCTACGACGAGGTGGCGGGCGTGGCGGACGAGTCCGTCGTACGCCTGCTCGACGCGACCCGCGCCAGGCTCTGAACGGGTGAGGGGCGGCTGCCGAGGCAGCCGCCCCTCACGTTCCTCTTCCGGACGGTCAGCTCCAGACGTTGCCCTGGTTCTGGGCGCGCGCCCCGTGCTGCCCCATGCCGAACTGTGCGGCGAGGCCCTGGCCGATCACCGCGTTCTGCGGCGGCAGCAGCTCACTGGGCTGGACGAGCGCGAAGCCCGACCCCATGAAGCTCAGCTCCCAGCCCTCACCGGTGCTGCCACGGCGCCGCCACACCCCCGAGGAGTGCGTCTGGGCCTGCATCTGCACCCGCAGTCCGGTGGACCAGGCGACGATCGCGTCGGCGTCGCAGTTGACGTACTTGTCGGGCGTGACCTGCATCAGCAGCGGCGCGCCCGAGGTCATCAGGGCCACTCTGCCGCGCCCGGTGATGTTGAGCTGGTACTTCCCGGACCCGGAGATGCCGTAGAGGCTGTCGACGGCGATGACCTCGTGGTGCAGCGAGGAGTCCATCGCGAGGACGTAGCTGCTGTCGACCGTCAGACCGTCCTGCTCGACGTCCATGACGTGCACGTGCTGGGCGAGGTTGGCGAGGTAGACCGTGCCCTGCCCGTGGCAGCGCATCAGGTCCAGGCCCTCGCCGGTGTGGGCACGCGCGCGTGCCTGGTTGTTGCTGCGGTACTCGGCGTCGAACTCGACCAGGCCCTGGTAGGCGACCATGGTGCCCTTGCGGGCGAGGATGTCGTCGTGGCCCTCCAGGGTGACGCGGAGCATCTGCTTGTTCTGCAGGCTCCAGCGCTCCTGTGTCTGGAGGTCGTTGTGCGCGAAAAGCGGGCTCTGCATGGTGTTTCTGGCTCCCCCTCAGCCCCGGATCCGGAGGCGGTCGGTGCTGTCCTCGCTGGGCTGGACGACGACGATGCCCTGGCCGGAGAAGGCCATCTGGTAGGCCTCGCCGCTGCCCCGGCCGATCAGCGACTGCGCCTTGAAGCTGCGCTTGCCCTTCACCTTCAGGTTCGGGGACCAGGCGACGAGCGCGTCGGGGTCGACGTACGTCTCGTCCTCGCCGCCGCCGCAGTCGACGACGATCGGCTTGCCCCGGGAGGTCAGCGCGACCCAGCCCTGCCCGGAGATCTTCGTGTTCCACAGGCCCTGACCGGCGAACTTCGCCAGCCCCTTCACCCGCTCCACGCCCCACTGCAGGTGCGCGTCGAAGGCGAGCAGGTTGGTGGCGTTGACGGAGATGCCGTCGCCGTTGAGGTTGATCACGACGACGTCGGCGCCGTAGTCGGCGAGGTAGAGCAGTCCGTCGCCGGTGCACTTCATCAGCGGGGCGCCCTCGCCGGTGATCCAGTCGCGGGCGATCTGGCGGACGGCCGGCGGGTTGGGCTCGTACTGGACGAACCCTTCGTAGGCGACCATCGACCCCACGCGCGCGTAGAGGTCGTTCCCGGTCTGCATGGCCACCTTCAGCATGTGGTTGCCGTGGTTCTCCATGCGGGCGGTGACGGGTGCGGGGGCGTAGCCCGCGAGCGGCTGGTTCATGACGGGCTCCCTCAGACCTCGTACGGCTGGACGACGATGAAGTTGCCGGGCGCACCCCGGAACTGGAGGTTGACGCTCTCCCCCGTGTCGCCCGGGTAGGCGTTGCGGCGCATCCGGACCTGGCTGGAGACGATCACCTGGGAGGCCGCCGACCAGGCGACCACCGCGTTGCAGTCGGCGAAGGTCGTGGGCGTCACGGGCAGCACGACGGGCGTGCCGTGCGTCTTGACGACGATCGTGCCGGTGCCCTGGAACTGCATGGTGAACAGCGCTCCGCCGGGGATGCCGTGTCCCTCGATGCGGCGGACCTCGTGCTGCAGGCTCTCGTCGAAGGCGAGGACGTTCTCCGCGGAGACGCAGATCGCGTCGCCCTGGAGCTCGACGGGGTGCAGATGCGTGGAGTTCTCGGCGAGGAACACCTGGCCCTGCCCGGTGCAGCGCATCAGCTGCATCTCCTGGCCGGTCGCGTTGCCCACGATCCGCCCGGCGAACCCGGCGCCCTTGTAGCTGAAGTCGACCTTGCCCTGGTAGAGGACCATGCTGCCCTGCCGGGCCAGCACGGGCTGCCCGCCGATGCCGAGGTCGACCCGGATGAGCTTCTTGTTCTGCTGCGTCCAGCGCTGTCCGGTGGGCGTCTCCTTGAACGCCTGCAGCGCGGCCGACACACCCGCACCACCCTGGGGAGCGCCCTGCGGCAGCCCGTAGGCGGCGGGCTGCTGGCCGGGGACCTGGCCGTACGACGGCTGCTGACCGTATCCGGGGGGCATGGGTGCGCCCGGCTGGCCGCCGTAGGAAGGCTGCTGGCCGTACCCCGGAGGCATCGGCGCGCCGGGCTGTCCGCCGTACGACGGCTGCTGCGGCGGCTGGCCGAAGGGCGCGGGCGCCGGAGTCGGCGGATGAACCGTGCCGCCGACGGGCGGGGTCAGGGGCGCGATGACCGTCGGAGCCCCGTGCACGTTCGGTGCGGGCGCCGGGGCCGGAGGCGGGGTGATTCCGGGCGGGGTGGCGCCAGGCGGGGTGGCTCCGGGCGGCGGGGCGAAACCCTGGGCGGCGGGCTGCACGGCGGGCGCCGGAGCAGGGGAGGGCGCGGGCGCCGGGGCAGGCGCAGGCGCGGGCGCCGGAGTCGCCGGGGCGCCGAACGCGGGCGGGGCGAAGCCGGGAGCGGCGCCGGCCTGCGGCTGCTGCGGCGCCGCGGGCGCCTCCTCCTCCAGCACCTCTCCGCCGAAGTTCTTCAGCAGCGCCTCCAGACCGCCGTCGAAGCCCTGCCCGACCGCGGCGAACCGCCACACGTCCTTGAAGTAGAAGTCACCGAGCATCACAGCCCGCTCGGTGGAGAACTCCGAGCCGTCGAAGGAGTACCGGGCAACCTCCTCCCCACCGGCCACAATGCGCACATACCCCGGGCTGACCTGCGACATCTGCCCGGCGCCGTCGATGGTCGCCGTGAAGGAGAGCTTGCGGATCCGGGAGGGGATCCGGTCCAGCGTGATCCGGAACGACTCCGTGTCACCCGCCTGGGCACCGAGCAGCTGGACGGACTCCTCAGGAGACTTCGGCTGGTTGAAGAAAATGAAGTACCGGTCGTCCGAAAGGCGCTCGTCGGCGTCCAGACCGAAGCAGCTGATGTCGAAGGTCAGTCCAGGCGCGGAGATCTGCACACCTACGTACAGATCCGTGCCCGCCGTGAGATCACTGATCCTGGCCTTGTGGCCGCGTTGGAATTCCCTGGCCATGCGTTACGACCGTCCCCCATCCCGAATGTGAGTGCGTCGCGCCAGGCTAACGGCAAACCCCGACATCGGACGTAGTCGGTACAGACCCGGTACACAACCGCACCCCGCGCCTCACACGGGCGGCCGTTCAGCCGCCCCGCGCACCGGGCACATGCGGGAGCTTGGCGGCGGCCACCACCCCTTCGAGGTAGCCGCGGGCCCGCTCGGTGCGCGGGTAGGACTCCAGCAGCCGCCAGAAGTCGGGCCCATGACCGGGCACCAGCAGATGCGCCAGCTCATGGCAGAGGACGTAGTCGACGACGTAGTCCGGCATCCCCTGCAAGCGGTGCGAGAGGCGGATGCTTCCCTCGGCCGGGGTGCACGAACCCCAGCGGGTGTTCTGGTTGGTGACCCAGCGCACAGAGGCGGGACGCGCCCGGCCGCCGAAGTACTGCGCCGACAGCCGCTCGGCCCGCTCGGTCAGCTCCGTGTCGCCCAGCACCCGCTTGCTCTCCTGGGCGGCGAGCTTGTCGAGCATGACGGTCACCCAGCGCTGCTCCTCCGCCTCGGACATCCGGGCGGGGATGAGCACGACGGTGCGATCGCCCTCGCGGTAGGCGGAGACCGTCCGACGGCGCCGGGCACTTCTGCGGACCTCGATCGCGCTCGCCTTTGAGCCGCTCGGCGGCTGGCTCGTCGTGCTGCGCTGTGGCTGTCCGGCGCGGTGCAGTGGGTCGGCGGGCACGCCCCGACGTTACCCGCTGGGCGCAGCCGAAGTCCCGGCTCCGGGACGGTTCGATGCCGATGCCCACCATGCGTTTGATTTGTACGACCGATATGCCCTAATGCCACGACCGATTTATATGACGAACACCCCCAGCCTGTGGACAACCTCCGCCACCCGCCCCCACGACCCGGCATGCTGGCATGCGTCGACGGAGCACGACCGACTCCAACGACCACGACGACAATTCGACGCCCAAGGGCTGTTCCAGGGGAATTCGACGGATACGGGGGCCTGTCATGCATCCGATGGTGAAGCCCGCGCTGCGGCGCGGCTGGCGCGACCTCAACACCGTGCAGTTCGGGATGACTCCGGCGCACGCGATAACTCTGGGTCCGATGGACACCGCGACCGGCAGCTTCCTGGAGCTGCTCAACGGCACCCGCGGCCTGCCGCTGCTGCGCGAAGAGGGCCGGCACATGGACCTGCCGGACGGCCATGTCGACACACTCGTGGAGCGACTGGCCCACGCCGGCCTGATCGACGACACGCGCGGCGGCGGACCGGCCGCGGACGCACTGCGGGAGAAGAAGGACGTCCTGGAGCGGTTGCGCCCCGACCTCGCCTCCCTCTCGCTGACCACCCCGGAACCGGGCGGCGCGCTCGGCCGGCTCGCGGCCCGCCGCTCCCTGCGGGTGCAGGTGCGGGGCGCGGGGCGGGTCGGGGCCATGCTGGCGTCGGTGCTGTCCGGCGCGGGCGTCGGCGGGATCGACGTGCGGGACGTGGGGCGCGTGGAACCGTGGGACGTCGCTCCGGGCGGGCTGCCCGCCGAGTCGGTCCGCGAACGCCGCGCGGACGCGGCACGGGCCGCCGTGCGCCGCGCCGCACCGGACCGCCCACCACGCCGCACCGCCCCCTCCCCCGGCGACTCGGGGGATCCCGGACTCTCCCTGGTGATCATCACCCCACGGGACGATGTCGCCGTGCACGCTCCGGACCCGTTCTCCGCCGAGCCGCTCATGGCCTCCGGAACACCCCACCTCTATGCGGGGGTCGTGGAGGCAACCGGCGTCGTCGGCCCGCTCGTCCTGCCCGGCGAGACGGGCTGCGCCGGCTGCCTGCACCAGGACCGCACCGACCGGGACCCGGCCTGGCCCCGCCTGATCGCGCAGTGGCGCTCCGGAAAGGCCCGCCAGGTCGGCCCCTGCGACCTGGCCCTCGCCGCCGCGGTCGCGGGACTGGCCGCCGCACATGCCCTGGCCTTCCTGGACGGCGAGTCGCCGTCCAGCGCCGGCACCCGCTGGGAGGCGTCCCTGCCGGGCCTGAACTGGCGGTCCCGGCCGGTGTGGCCCCATCCGGCATGCGGGTGCGGGGCGGTGGAGAAAGGTAAGGGGGAGCACTCCTCAACCGGCGGGGAGCCGCGCGAGACAATGGCGGTGCAACGGCCGTCGACGGAGCGACGACGCAAGACAGGCGCGGCGCGGCCGACTGGGACTTGGAGGGCGCATGTCTGATCTTCCCCGGAAGGCGGTCACCCGTACCGCCAAGCTCGCAGCGCTCCCGCTCGGCTTCGCCGGCCGGGCGACCTGGGGGCTGGGCAAGCGAATCGTGGGCGAGTCCGCGGAGATCGTCGGCCGGGAGCTGCAACAGCGCACGGCGGAGCAGCTGTTCAAGGTGCTCGGGGAGCTGAAGGGCGGTGCCATGAAGTTCGGGCAGGCCCTGTCCGTCTTCGAGTCCGCCCTGCCGGAGGAGGTCGCCGGCCCCTACCGCGCGGCCCTGACCAAACTCCAGGAAGCGGCACCGCCGATGCCGACCCGCACGGTCCACACGGTGCTGGCGGAACGGCTGGGGGCGGACTGGCAGGATCTGTTCCTGGAGTTCGAGGACAAGCCGGCGGCCGCGGCCTCCATCGGGCAGGTCCACCGGGCGGTCTGGCACGACGGCCGTGAGGTGGCCGTCAAGGTGCAGTACCCGGGCGCAGGCGAGGCCCTGCTGTCTGATCTGAACCAACTGAGCAGATTTGCCCGGCTGTTGGGTCCGCTCATTCCCGGCATGGACATCAAGCCGCTGATCGCCGAGATGCGGGACCGTGTCTCCGAGGAACTGGACTACGCGCTGGAGGCCCAGGCCCAGGACGCACACGCGCAGGAGTTCGCGGACGACCCGGACGTGATCGTGCCCGCCGTGGTGCACCAGTGCGACCAGATCCTGGTCACGGAGTGGATCGACGGCATCCCGCTGTCGGAGATCATCACGGACGGCACCCAGGAGCAGCGCGACCGGGCCGGCCAGCTGCTGGCCCGCTTCCTCTTCTCGGGTCCGGCCCGCACCGGCCTGCTGCACGCCGACCCGCATCCGGGCAACTTCCGTCTGCTGCCCGGCGGCCCGAACGACAAGGAGGACTGGCGCCTGGGCGTCCTCGACTTCGGCACGGTCGACCGGCTCCCCGGCGGCCTGCCGACGCCGATCGGCGTCTCACTGCGGATGACCCTGGACGGCGAGGCGGACACCGTCTACGAGCTTCTGTGCACCGAGGGATTCGTCAAGGAATCCATAGAGCTCGACCCCGACGCGGTCCTCGACTATCTGTTGCCGATCATCGAACCGGCCCGGATCGAGACGTTCACCTTCACCCGCTCATGGATGCGCAGCCAGGCCGCCCGCATCGCCGACCCCCGCTCCCCCGCCTACCAGCTGGGCAAGCAACTCAACCTCCCGCCGGCCTATCTGCTGATACACCGCGTGACGCTGAGCACGATCGGCGTGCTGTGCCAGCTGGGCGCCACGGTACGGCTGCGGGAGGAACTGGAGGAGTGGCTGCCCGGCTTCGCATTCGAAGACGAACTGCCCGAGGAGGAGCCGGCGGCGGAGGCCTGACCGGGCTGCCGTGAAGCCCGGGCTGCCGAAGCCAGGGGCTGCCACGGAGCCCGCGGGCGCGCATGAAGTCTCCGGGCGCGCATGAGGTCTGCGGGCGCCATGGCGTCTGAGAGGGAGGGGGCGGGGGGAGGGGGAGGGGAGAGGGCCCCTCGACAGCGCCTCTCACCACCAGGCCGAGTCCAGCCGCCCCTCGATCGCCCGCAGGTTCTCCCGGGAGCAGACGTCGCAGAAGTACTGGCGGGCGCCGTTCTCCACGGAGCAGGTCCAGGTGGTCGGCTGGGGGCCGTCGGCGGGGACGCCGCAGCGGGCGCACACGAGAGGGCGGGGCTCCGTGGTGGAGCCGCCCTGGTCACTTCCTCCGGGAAGACTCGTCACCCGCCGACCATAACCCTCCGGTCGCCGAATCGCCCCGCACAACGCACCGCGGGGGCCGGTCCGTTCGGACGGACCGGCCCCCGCGGGAAAGGTTTCGCCTCCCTGGGCCGGGAGGCCACCGCTTCAGGTGTGATCGATTACTGCATGACGGCCATGGCGAGCGCACGGCGGGCGCGCATCGAGGCGCGCTCCGCTCGGCGCTGCATCCGCCGGGCGGTCGCCACGCGCAGGGCGCGGCGTTCCCGGTCGGCCTCATGCAGGCGCTCGTGCATATGCGCACGAGCCAGGGCTTCTGGGATGAGTTGCATCTCTCGGGTCCTGTTCTGACGCGAGTCGGTCGCGCCGTTGATGGTGAAGTCTGGGTTCGCGGAACCTGCGGGCTCGCTGGTGGACGGCTTCATCGGGGCCTGCTTCTTGGGGTCGTGCGTGAGGGGGCGGTCGATCGTTCCTGCGGTGTTCATGCCGTGACCGGGTTCTTGCGCGGGCGACCACGGGGCCGCTTCCGGGCGACGACGACACCCTGGACGAACAGCTCCCCGCCCCAGACGCCCCAGGGCTCGCGCCGTTCCTTGGCGCCGGCGAGGCAAGCCTCCATCAGCGGGCAGGTGCGGCAGAGGGACTTGGCGTACTCGACGTCCGCGGGCGACTCGGCGAAGAAGACCTCCGGGTCGTAGGAGCGGCAGGGGACGGGTACGCCGAGGTTCTCGATGGCGTCGTCGAGCGCGGTGAGCGCGGTGAGGGGGATCAAGGTGGAGTCCTCCGTGAGGCCGGGCGGGGGGATCGTCTGTGAAGGCGGTACGGACGGGGCGTGCGCTTCGAGTTGCACGGTTGGTCTTCCTCGTCTGGTCGTTCCGGCCGGTTGACCGGGTGTCGGCGTGGTACCGGGTTCTGTTCCTGTCCCGAGGCCCCTTCGCTCCGTCGTCCCCGTTCGGGGCAAACAGAAGGGCCGCGGATCCCGGGTGGGGTTCCGCGGCCCTGAAGGCGCCGGCCTGATCGGATCAGGCTGGATCACTCCAGGGTTCTGGCCCACGGAAGGCCCACATCAGGTGGTGCTGCTTCGTCTGCTTCCGGAATCCGGCACCGGCCGCCGCAAAGGCATAGGCATGTGCCTGTGCCGCTACCGCTTCCAGTGCCTTGGTCGGTCGCTCATTGCGCTCGCGGATGGAAAGACCCGCGAGAGACAGGGCGGAGGCCGGCCGGACGGCACGGATGCCGGGCAGACCGGTGCCCTGGTTGGTTGCGCCGAGCATGCACGTGGAGACGGCCGAGCGATCGGTCAGTTTGGCCGTGCTGATGGTGCTGGTGTTGATGCTGATCACTGGACTCGCCTCCTCTCGGCGTCTTGGGGACTGGGGTGAGCCAGTCCGTTCGGATGTGCAAGTAAGTACAACACGGAACCCGGGCCTTCGAGAAGGCCGCTGCTTCCGTGCCTAGAACCTATGGGGATTGCCGGGGCATGCGCAAACTATTTTTTCGACGAGTTCGTATCAGTCGCTCTCGTCGTCTTCGGCACCGTTCTGGCCTGCGCAGATGGCCAGAACGTCGGTTCCGTAGCGCTGCAGCTTACGGGTGAGGACGCCGGGGATGCGGGACAGCTCGGCCGGGTTGTCGGGCCGCGCTTCGGCGATGGCCATCAGGGTCCGGTCCGTGAAGACGCAGAAGTCCGGCTGTCCGCTGTGCTCCGCCTGGACGGCACGCCACTCGCGCAGCCGTTCGTACAGGGCTTCGTCCATGTCGGAGGGGCAGTCCTCGCAGCGCATCAGCTTCATTTCGCCCGCTTCGGTGAGCGTGCGGCCGCAGACCCGGCAGCGGGCCGGGGTGCGCTGGGTACGCCGTCGTGCGGCCGGGGTGTCCGGAAGGGCGCCGCGTTCGATGCCTCCGGTGGCTGCCGTCCCGGAGTGGCCGACGGTGGCGGTGGAGCCGGGGCGCAGGCCGTCGAGGAAGCGGCTGGGCCTGCGGTTGGGCCGGCCACCGGGCGCGCGGGACAGGGCCCAGGAGAGATGGAGGCGTTCTCTGGCGCGGGTCACGCCGACATAGAGGAGACGGCGTTCCTCCTCGACCTGTTCGTCGGTCTTCGCATAGGTGATCGGCATCATGCCCTCGGCGATGCCGACCAGGAAGACGACGTCCCACTCCAGGCCCTTGGCCGCGTGCAGGGAGGCCAGGGTGACGCCCTGGACGGTCGGGGCGTGCTGGGCGTTCGCCCGTTCGTCGAGTTCGGCCACGAGGTCGCCGAGGGTGGCTCCCGGCCGGGCGGCGGCGAAGTCGTGGGCGAGGTTGACCAGGGCGGCCAGCGACTCCCAGCGCTCTCTGGCGGCGCCGGAGCCTGCTGGTGGCTTGCTGGTCCAGCCCTCTCCTGACAGCACGGCACGCACCTGTGACGGGAGGTCCACGGCGTCGTCGAGGAGGGAGTCGTTGCCGCCGAAGCGGGCCGCGCCGCGCAGAGCGATGCCGGCCTTGCGTACCTCGGGCCGGTCGAAGAAGCGCTCGGCCCCGCGCAGCTGGTAGGGGACGCCGGCGTCGGCTAGGGCCTGTTCGTAGGTTTCGGACTGGGAGTTGGTGCGGAAGAGTACGGCGATCTCGGCGGCCGGGACGCCGGCGTCGACGAGTTCGCGGATGCGGCGGGCGGCGCCCTCGGCCTCGGCGGGCTCGTCGGTGTACTCGGTGTAGACGGGTTCGGGTCCGGCGGGGCGCTGGGAGACCAGTTCCAGCCGGTGGTCTGCGGCGCGGCCGTGGGCCTGGGAGAGGAGGCCGTTGGCGAGGTGGACGACCTGGGGTGTGGAGCGGTAGTCGCGGACCAGTTTGACGACGGTGGCACCGGGGTGACGGTGACGGAAGTCGAGGAGGTGGTCGGGCGTTGCTCCGGTGAACGAGTAGATCGTCTGGCTGGCATCGCCGACGACGCACAGGTTGTCACGGTCGCCCAGCCACAGTTCCAGCAGTCGCTGCTGGAGGGGGCTGACGTCCTGGTACTCGTCGACGACGAAGTGCTGGTACTGGGCGCGGACCTGCTCGGCGATGTCGTGCCGGTCCTGGAGGACGGCGACGGTCAGCAGCAGGACGTCTTCGAAGTCGATGACCGACCGGTCGCGTTTGAGGTCTTCGTAGGCGGCGTAGAGGTGGGCGATCTCGGCCGGGTCACGGGGGGCATCGCGTCCCGCCTTCGCAACCGCGTATGGGTAGTCGGCGGGGATGGTCTGGGTGACCTTGGACCATTCGATCTCTGCGGTGGCGTCCCGCAGCTCGCCGCGGTCGAGGCGGAGATTGCAGGCGGCGGCCGCGTCGGCGACGAGCTGGATCTTGCGGTCGACCAGTCGGGGCACGGAGCCGCCGATCGCTTTCGGCCAAAAGTATTGGAGCTGGCGCAGCGCGGCGGAGTGGAAGGTGCGGGCCTGTACGCCGTGGGCGCCGAGCTGGCGCAGGCGGCCGCGCATCTCGCCTGCGGCGCGGTTGGTGAAGGTGACGGCGAGCACGCTGGGCGGCTGGAGGATGCCGGCGCGGACTCCGTAGGCGATGCGGTGGGTGATCGCCCGGGTCTTGCCGGTGCCTGCTCCGGCCAGGACGCACACCGGGCCGTGCAGGGCGGTGGCCACCTCGCGCTGCTCGGGGTCGAGCCCTTCGAGCACCGCGTCGGCCGTGTCCGGTACGTGCGGGAAGAGGGGGGAGTGCGTTGCTGCTGTCACACCGCCATGCTGCCAGGTCGTCCGTGGCTGCCGGGTCGGTTGTCCACAGGCGGGCGGTGTTGGTCGTATGAATGCGGCGGGTGTCACAGTGGGGTGCGGATACCCCGGGCGGGAATGCCGGGCCGATGGCTTACGTTCTCTCCCTGGACGACCTTCCCCGAGCTGCCTGAGGAGCGCGAGAGACATGCAGGGCACTGTGACGATGTACAGCACGACTTGGTGCGGCTACTGCCGCCGGCTGAAGAGCCAGCTGGAGCGGGAGGGCATCGCCTACACCGAGATCAACATCGAGCAGGACCCGGAGTCCGCTGCGTTTGTGGAGAAGGCGAATGGCGGGAATCAGACGGTTCCGACTGTGCTCTTCGGGGACGGCAGCACGCTGACGAACCCGTCGCTCGCCCAGGTGAAGCAGAAGCTCGCCGCCTGACGAGGTCGGTCCGCGCCTGCGGAGAAGGCGGCTCCTGAGGCTGTGTGCCTCAGGAGCCGCCTTTTTGTGTCTTGCGTCACACCAACATGGAGCGCCGGCGGCCGGTAGGACGGTCCGCGCTCAGACGAAGCTCCTCGTCGGCAGCGGCTTGCCGTACCACATCTCGATCAGGCGGGCGGCGATGGAGATGCCGTACGGAGGCAGGACCTCGCCGGATTCGAAGGCCGCGTGCAGGTCCTCGCGGGAGAACCAGCGGGCCTCGTGGATCTCGTCGCCGTCGACGTTGATGTCGGTCGAGGTGGCACGGGCCATGAAGCCGAGCATGAGGCTGGACGGGAAGGGCCAGGGCTGGCTGGCCACGTACTCGACCGGGCCGACGGTGATGCCGGCCTCTTCGAAGACTTCGCGGCGCACCGACTGTTCGATTGACTCTCCGGGCTCGACGAAGCCGGCGAGCGTGGAGAAGCGGCCTTCGGGCCAGTGGACCTGTCGGCCGAGCAGGATCCGGTCCTCCTCGTCGGTGACGGCCATGATCACCGCCGGGTCGGTCCGCGGATAGTGCTCGGCGCCGCAGGCCGGGCAGCGGCGGATGTGGCCGGCGGCGGCGATGACCGTGCGCTCGCCGCATCGGGAGCAGAAGCGGTGGGTGCGCTGCCAGTTCTCCAGGCCGACCGCGTGCACCATGAGGCCGGCGTCCCGGGGCGACAGGAGCAGCCCGGCCTCGCGCAGGCCCGCGGGGCGTGCGGACTGGTCGATGCGGCCGGGCAGCGCGTCCTTCTGCAGGGCGAAGTAGCTGACGCCTTCTTCGTCGATGCCGAGGAAGTAGCGGTGGGCCTCGGTGAGCGGCGCCTCGAAGGAGGGGGTCATGACGAGTTCGGTCCGGCCGTCGGGCGTCTCGTCGATGAGCACCTGGCCGCCGGAGACCACGAAGCAGCGGGTTTTGGGGTGGCTCCACGCCGCCGCGAGCCAGGCCTCGTCGAGCCGGTGGTGGGCGGCGCGGTCGATGCCGCTCGGGGCGGTCAGCGAGATGGGGCGGTCTGCAGTGTGGTCGGTCCAGGTGGTCACGGGTGCTTCCAACTCCCCCAGTGGAACGGTTCGTTTCGGCGGGCGGTTCGGCGGGTCGTGGGACGGGTGGGCACCGGTCCGGCGTGGGCGGGCGTGCGGGGCGGTTCTTCCAGTGTGCCCGCGTGCGGTGCCGTCCCGTACGGTGCCTGCCGGTCAGGGGGCGTTGCGCCAGTTCTCGGCAAGGTCGCCCCACAGGTAGGCGCTGGTCTCGACACCTTTGAGGAGGAGGTCGAGTTCGACTTTCTCGTTCGGGGCGTGCCAGCCGTCGGAGGGGACGGAAATGCCCAGGAAGAGGACGGGGGCGCCGAGTACCTCCTGGAGGTCGGCGGCGGGTCCGGAGCCGCCTTCGCGGGTGAAGCGGACGCGGCTCTGGAAGGCGCGGCCCATGGCGCGGGCGACGGACTGCAGTGCGGGGTGGTCGAGCGGGGTCAGGCACGGGCGGGTGGCGGAGCCGAAGCTGATCTCGTGCCGGATTCCGGCGGGAATCTGCTCGGTGGCCCAGCTGCGGACGGCCTTCTCGATGTGCTCGGGGTCCTGGCCCGCGACGAGCCGGAAGGACAGCTTCACCATCGCCGAGGACGGGATGATCGTCTTGCTGCCGGGGCCCTGGTAGCCGCCGCCGATGCCGTTGACCTCGGCGGTCGGGCGGGCCCAGATGCGCTCCAGGGTGGTGTGCCGGGCCTCGCCGTGGGCGGCGTACGACTTGGCGGTGCGCAGCCACTGCTCCTCGTCGAAGGGCAGCTCGGCGAAGAGTTCGCGTTCGCGGTCGGTCAGTTCGACGATGCCGTCGTAGAAGCCGGGGATCGCCACCCGTGCGTGCTCGTCGTGGAGGGCGGCCACGAGGCGGGCGACGGCGGTGGCCGGGTTGGGGACGGCACCGCCGAAGGAACCGGAGTGGATGTCCTGGTCGGGTCCGTGCAGCCGGATCTCGCACTCGGCGAGGCCGCGCATGCCGGTGCAGACGGTCGGGGTGTCCGGCGACCACATGCCGGTGTCGGAGACGATCACTGCGTCGGCGGTGAGCCTTGCGGCGTGCTCCTCGACAAGGGCGCGGAAGTGCGGGGAGCCGGACTCCTCCTCGCCTTCGATCAGCAGCTTCAGGTTGACAGCGGGGGCGGTGCGGCCGGTGGCGGCGAGGTGGGCGCGGACGCCGAGTGTGTGGAAGAACACCTGGCCCTTGTCGTCGGCCGCCCCGCGCGCGTAGAGGCGGTTTTCACGGACGACGGGTTCGAAGGGCTCGCTGTCCCAGCCGTCCTCGCGGGCGGCGGGCTGCACGTCGTGGTGGCCGTAGACGAGGACGGTGGGCGCTTCGGGGTCGCCCGCAGGCCATTCGGCGAAGACGGCCGGGGCGCCCGGTGTCGGCCAGACCTCGGCGGTCGGGAAACCAGTCTCCTTGAGCTTGGCGGCGAGCCAGTCGGCGCTGTGCCGTACATCGGGCGCGTGGTCGGGCTGGGCCGACACGGAGGGGATGCGCAGCCAAGCGGCGAGGTCGTCGAGGAAGGCGGCGCGGTGCTGCTCGATGTACGTGCGGACAGCGCTGTCCGGGGTCTGGCTCATGCTCACGAGCCTATCGGCCCGCACCGACATCCTCGGCGGGCGGTTCGTCACACTCGGCTTGCCTGGCGTGACGCTTCCGTGTCGCCCGGCTCGTCACCCGTGAGCAGCCGCTCCAGGGCGGCCCGGTCCGGCAGGCCCTCGGGGTGTACGACCTCGCCGCTGCGCACGTACAGGAAGGCGGTCGTGACCGACTCGAGCGGCACGCCCTGCTGCTCGGCCCAGGCCAGCCGGTAGACGGCGAGCTGGAGGGGGTCGGCGGTGCGGGAGCGGCTGGTCTTCCAGTCGACGATCTCGTAGGTCGCCGCGTCGCCGTCGCCGTTCTTGTAGACGGCGTCGATCCGGCCGCGTACGACCCGGCCGGCCAGGGTGAACTGGAAGGGCGCTTCGACACGGTAGGGGGTGCGGTGGGCGTACTCGGTGCGTTCGAAGGCGTCTTTGAGTGCTTCCAGGTCGCGTTCGTCGGCGATCTCGGCTTCGCTGCCGGGCAGCTCGTCGGGCTCCAGCATGGGCAGCGCCAATGCTTCGAAGCGCGCTTCGACCCAAGCGTGGAACCGGGTGCCACGGCGCGCGGCGGGTTGCGGGGGGCGCGGCATGGGGCGCGCGAGTTCTTGTGCGAGCCCGTCCGGGTCCTCGGCAAGACGCAGCAGCTGGGACGCGGTCAGTGTGGTGGGCAGGGGGACGTCCATGACGCTCTGGCGGGCCCGCATCAGCTCACCGGTGAGCGCGTCGAGGTCACGGTCCCAGGAGGCGATGGTGCGGGCCTCCTCGGGGGTGACCTCGTCGGTGACCGGTGGGGTGACGTCCGGGGCGGCCTCCGGGGTGGCCCCTGGGGCGGTCTCGCGGGTGAGGGGCCGGGGGCGTCCGGGCTCGGCGGGACGGGGGGCATCGCTGCCATGGGGACGCCGTTCGGCGGGGGCCGACGCCTGGTGGGGAACGATCGGCCGCCCGGCATCCCAGGAGCTCCGGCTTCCGGACACCTCGGGGCGGGGGGCAGCTGCTTCTTCTTTGGCGTACGGGCTCTCGGTGTACAGATCCTCGTCGTACGGGATGTCCTCGGCGTAGGGGCCGTCCTCGGCGTACTGAGACTGCTGCTCGTACAGGTCCTCGTCGTACGGAGGCTGCTGCTCGTACGGGTCCTCGTCGTCCGGCGGTGCCGGCCAGTCGGGGTCGTCGAAGGTGTCGGGGTCGTGGGCGGCGGGCGGGTTGCCGTGCTGCCGGGCGGCCAGGGTGTCCAGGTGGGCGAGGACGGTCTCGGCGGCCGCGCGGCGGCGGGTCAGGGCCGCGTCGTCCAGGGGCAGCGGCCACACCTGGTCGGCGCCGGCCGTGTGCAGGGCCGGGTTCTCCTCGTCCTCGGCGGGCTCGTCGGCCCACGCCTCGATCTCGCCGTACCCGGCGGCGCAGTGGTCGTGGAGGGCCTGGAGGAAGTCGGAGGGGCCGCGCGGCTTCTTCTGGCTGGGGCCCCACCAGTGGCCGGAGCCCAGGAGGAGGGAGCGGGGGCGGGTGAAGGTGACGTAGCCGAGGCGGAGTTCCTCGGTGTGCTGGTGCTCCTTCATGGCTTCGTGGAATGCCTTCATGCCCCGGGAGTCCCAGGTGCCGGCGTCGGGCAGGGTGTCGGTGTCACCGCGCAGGGCGTGCGGCAGCACCCTGGCCTGAGCGGTCCACTTCTCTCGTCCCTGGGCGCTCGGGAAGGTGCCCTGGACCAGGCCGGGGACGGCCACTACGTCCCACTCCAGGCCCTTGGACTTGTGCGCGGTGAGCACCTTGACGGTGTTCTCGCCGCCGGGCAGGGCGTTGTCGAGGCCCTTCTCGTACTGGGCGGCGGTACGCAGGAAGCCGAGGAAGGCCAACAGCGTGGCCTCGCCGTCGCCGGCCGCGAAGGAGGCGGCGACGTCCAGGAAGTTGGACAGGGTCTCGCGGCGGCGGGCGGCCAGGGCGTGCGGGGAGGCGGACAGTTCCACTTCCAGACCGGTGACCGCGAGGACGCGGTGCAGGACGTCCATCAGCGGGTCGGCCAGGGAACGGCGCAGGTCGCGCAGTTCGGCGGCGAGGCGGCCGAAGCGCACGCGCGCGTCCGTGGAGAACGGCAGCCCGTCGTCGTCCCCGGCCTCGTCCAGGGGGCTGTCGAGGAACGTGTCCAGGGCGTCCGCGAGCGATATCACCTCGGACGGGTCGACCCCTTCGACGGCCGCGGCGAGCCGGCGGTCCGGGTCGTCGGTGTCGCCCGCGCGCGCGTGGGCGACCAGCAGGCGGGCGCGACGCCCCAGGAGGGCTAGGTCGCGCGGGCCGATGCGCCAGCGCGGGCCGGTCAGCAGGCGGACCAGGGAGGCGTTGGCCCCGGGATCCTGGAGCACTTCGCAGACGGCGACGAGGTCGGCGATCTCGGGCAGGTGCAGCAGCCCGGACAGGCCGACCACCTCGACGGGGATGTCACGGGCGACGAGGGCGGCCTGGATCTGGGCGAAGTCGGTCGCCGTGCGGCACAGTACGGCGATCTCGCCGGCGGCCTTGCCGGTGCGGACGAGATGGGCGATGGAGTCGGCGATCCAGTCGGTCTCCTCGGCGTGGGTGCGCAGCAGGGCGCAGCGGACCGTGCCGTCGCGTTCGGCGCCGGGGGCCGGGCGGAGGGCCTCCACGCCCGCGTGCAGGGCGCGCAGGGGCTCGGCGAGGCCGTTGGCCAGGTCGAGAAGACGGCCGCCGCTGCGGCGGTTCTCGCTGAGTGCCTGGCGGGTGGCGGGGCGGCCGTCGGCGTGGGCGAAGTGCTCGGGGAAGTCGTCCAGGTTGGCGACGGAGGCGCCGCGCCAGCCGTAGATGGCCTGGCAGGGGTCGCCCACGGCGGTGACCGGGTGGCCCGTGCCGTCGCCGAACAGGCCCGACAGCAGGACGCGCTGGGCCACGGAGGTGTCCTGGTACTCGTCCAGGAGCACCACGCGGAACTCCTCGCGCAGCAGCCGGCCCACTTCGGGGAGGCCGGCGAGACGGGCGGAAAGGGCGATCTGGTCGCCGAAGTCGAGCAGGTCGCGTTCGCGTTTGGCGGCCCGGTAGCGCACGACGAGGTCGGCGAGTTCACGGCGGGCGGCCGCGGCCTCGGGGACTTTGCGCAGGTCGGCGTTGGTGAGCTTGGCGCCTTCCAGGGTGTGCAGCAGGCCGGCGTCCCAGGCGCACAGGCGGGCGGGGTCCACGAGGTGTTCGGCGAGTTCGGAGTCGAGGGCGAGCAGGTCGCTGACGAGGTCGGCGAAGGAGCGGGTGAGTGCCGGGTAGGGGCCGGGGGCCTCGCGCAGCACGCGCGCGGCGAGCTGGTAGCGGGTCGCGTCGGCCAGGAGCCGGGAGGCGGGTTCGAGGCCGATGCGCAGGCCGTGGTCGGTCAGTAGACGGCCGGCGAAGGCGTGGTACGTCGAGATGACCGGCTCGCCGGGCGGGTTGTCCGGGTCCGGCCAGGGGGAAGCGGCGCCAAGCGCTGTCGTGGAGGGGTGGGGGTCGGGTGACGGGAGGGCCTCGGGGTCGGTCACGCCGGCCTTGATCAGCGCCTTGCGGACGCGCTCGGCGAGTTCGCCGGCGGCCTTGTTGGTGAAGGTCAGGCCGAGCACCTGTTCGGGGGCGACCTGACCGGTGCCGACCAACCAGACCACGCGGGCCGCCATCACGGTCGTCTTGCCCGAGCCGGCTCCGGCCACGATCACCTGCGGGGCGGGCGGCGCGGTGATGCAGGCCGTCTGCTCCGGGGTGAACGGGATGCCGAGGAGCTCCTTGAGCTGCTCGGGGTCGGTGATACGGGCGGGCATGTCGACAGAGGCTAGTCGCGGGCACTGACAATCGAGGACGGATCGGCCGCCCGGGGAGAAAGAACCGCAGGTCAGCACCTGTGGTGCCGTACGTCACTCGAGGTGCTCCGCCACCCAGACCGGTACGTCAGGCGGACCTGTCCGTGGCTCAGGCCTTACGCCGCCCAGGCACGCACACCACTCGGACCTGTCCGTGACTCAGGCCCTACCTCGCCCAGGCCCGCAGACCACCCGGACCTGTCCGTGACTGACGGCCCTACGCCGCCCAGGCACGCACACCACTCGAGCCCCAACGTCCCTGTCACCTCACTCGACCACGTGCCGTCCCTCGGGCCGCGCGCTGCAGGAGGCACGGAAGGCGCAGTGCGTGCAGTGCTGGCCGGCGCTCGGGGTGAACCGCTCGTCGAGAACTTTGCCGGCGGCGGTGGCCAGCAGTTCGCCGACCCACTCCCCCGCCAGCGGCTCCTGTGCCTGCACCTTGGGCAGGTGCTCGCCGCCGTCCCGCTTGGCGGCGCCCTGCCTGAGGTGCACCAGTTCGGCGCCGCCCGGTTCAGGACGCGCCCCGTCGAAGGCGGTGTCGACGGCGCCCTCGCGGACGGCGAGCTGGTACACGGCGAGCTGCGGATGGCGGGCCACCTCGGCGCCGCTGGGCGCCTGCTTGCCGGTCTTGAAGTCCACGACGTAGGCCCGGCCCTCGCCGTCCGTCTCGACGCGGTCCATCTGACCGCGGATGCGTACCTCGTAGTCGCCCGCTGGGAGGGCGATGTCGAAGTCCTGCTCGCTGGCCACCGGGGTGCGGCTGGTGCGGTCCAGTACGTGCCAGTTCAGGAAGCGTTCGAGCGCCACGCGTGCGTTGTCCTTCTCCTGCGCCGACTTCCAGGGCGCGTCGAAGGCGAGCGCGTTCCAGACCGACTCCAGGCGTTCCATCAGCACGTCGAGGTCGGCGGCGGTGCGGCCGGAGGCGACCTCGTCGGCGAGGACGTGGACGACGTTGCCGAAGCCCTGGGCGGTGGTGGCGGGTGCGTCGGCCTTCACCTCGCGGCCCAGGAACCACTGCAGTGCGCAGGTGTTGGCGAGCTGGTCCAGCGCACTGCCGGAGAGCACGACGGGCTGGTCGCGGTGGCGCAACGGCACCTTGCTCTCGGTCGGCTCGAACATGCCCCACCAGCGGTAGGGGTGCGCGGACGGCACCAGCGGGCGGCCGTCCTCGTCGGCGAGCGCGGCGAGCCTGGCCAGGCGGCGGGCGGCCGCCTCCCGCAGGACGGCCGAGGCGCGCGGGTCGACGGTGGTGGCGCGCAGCTCGGCGACGAGCGCGGCCACGGACAGCGGGCGGCGGGGGCGGCCGGTGACGTCCCGGGGTTCGACGCCCAGTTCGGCCAGGAAGCGGGAGGGCCGGTCGCCGTCCTCGGCCGGTGCCTTCACCGCGGTCACCACGAGACGCTCACGCGCGCGCGTGGCGGCCACGTAGAACAGGCGGCGCTCCTCGGCGAGCAGCGCACCCGGGGTGAGCGGTTCGGCGAGTCCGTCGCGGCCGATGCGGTCGGCCTCCAGGAGGGAGCCGCGGCGGCGCAGGTCGGGCCACAGGCCTTCCTGGACGCCGGCGACGACGACGAGCCGCCATTCCAGGCCCTTGGCGCGGTGCGCGGTCATCAGGCGGACGGCGTCGGGACGTACGGCGCGACGCGTGAGGGTGTCGGCGGCGATGTCCTCGGCCTCGATCTCCTCCAGGAAGTTGAGGGCGCCGCGTCCTCCGGAGCGCTCCTCCGCACGCGCGGCGGTGGCGAACAGCGCGCATACGGCGTCCAGGTCCCGGTCGGCGTTGCGGCCGGCCGCGCCGCCGCGCCGGGCGGTCCGCTCCAGACGCGCGGGCCAGGGCGTGCCGTTCCACAGGTCCCACAGCGCCTCCTCGGCCGTACCGCCGGCGGCGAGGCGCTCACGGGCCCTGCGGAGCAGCGCGCCGAGGCGCTGCGCTCCGCGCGCGTAGGCGGGGTCGTGCGCCACCAGGCGCTCGGGTTCGGCGAGCGCCCGCGCGAGCAGTTCGTCGGAGGGCGGCGGCAGGGGGTTCCCGGCGGTCCGCTCCTCCTCCCGCAGGGCACGCCCGAGGCGGCGCAGATCGGCGGTGTCCATGCCTGCGAGGGGGGAGGCGAGCAGGGTGAGGGCGGTCTCGGCGTCGAGCCACCGCGTGCCGGCGACCTGCCCGTCGACGGGCTGCCCGTCAGCGGCCACCTCATCCTCATCGACGGGCTGCCCCTCGGCGGCCTGCTCAACGACAGCCTGCGTGTCGGCAGCCTGCCCCTCGACGGCCTGCTCAACGACAGCCTGCGTGTCGGCAGCCTGCCCCTCGGCGGCCTGCTCAACGACAGCCTGCGTGTCGGCAGCCTGCCCCTCGGCGGGCACCTCCCTGCCGGTTTCGAGGTCCGACGGCTTCTCGGTTTCGTCGGCCGCCTCGCCGGCGGGCCGCCCGGCGGCGTCCGTCGACGGCGCCTCGGTTTCGCCGGCCGTGTCCTCGGGGGCACGCCGGGCGGCCTCTGCCGTGGCCACGGTCCTGAGGGCCGTCAGCAGGGGTGCCACCGCCGGCTCGTGGCGCAGCGGCAGGTCGTCGCCGTCGATGTCCAGCGGGACGCCGGCCGCGGTGAGGGCCCGGCGCAGCGTCGGGATGGTCCGGGACCCGGCGCGCACCAGGACGGCCATGTCGCTCCAGGCGACACCGTCCTCCAGATGTGCGCGGCGCAGGATGTCGGCGATGTTGTCCAGTTCCGTACGGGGCGTCGGGTACGTGTAGACCTCGACGCGGCCACCGTCGCGTACGGCGGTCGGTTCGCGGTGGGCGCGCACCTTCTCGGCGGGCAGCCGGGTCAGCGGCATGCGCTGGGTGATCAGGCGGGTCGCGGCCAGCAGGGCGGCGCCGGAGCGGCGGGAGGTGCGCAGCACCTCGACCGGGGCCGGGCGGCCGTCCGCGCGCGGGAAGGCCGCGGGGAAGTCCAGGATGCCGTTCACGTCGGCGCCCCGGAACGTGTAGATCGACTGGTCGGGGTCGCCGATGGCGACCAGGGTGCGGCCGCCGCCGGCCAGGGCGTGCAGGAGTCGTACCTGGGCGGGGTCGGTGTCCTGGTACTCGTCGACGTAGACGGCGTCGTACCGGGCGGCGAGGCGGGCCGCGTTCTCGGGGCGATGGGCGAGCAGCACCGCGCGGTGGACCAGTTCCGCGTAGTCGAGGACGCCCTGCTGGTCGAGCACGTCGAGGTATTCGGCGAGGAAGGCGGCCGCGGCCCGCCAGTCGGGGCGGCCGATGCGGCGGGCGAAGGCGTCCAGGGCCGCGGGTGACAGGCCCAGCTCACGGCTGCGGGCGAGGACGGCGCGCACCTCGTCGGCGAAGCCGCGCGTGGTCAGGCAGGCGCGCAGCTCGTCCGGCCAGCGCACGGGGTCGAGGCCGAGCCGCTCCAGTTCGGGGTGCCCGGCGAGCAGCTCGCGGACGGTGACGTCCTGCTCGGGTCCGGACAGCAGGCGCAGCGGCTCCGCGTACAGGCCGCTGTCCTGGTGGGATCGGACCAGGGCGTAGCAGTAGGAGTGGAAGGTGGTCGCCCGGGGTGCGCGGGCCGCGCCGATGCGCTGGGCCATGCGGTCGCGCAGGTCGACGGCGGCCCTGCGGCTGAAGGTCAGCACCAGGATGCGTTCCGGGTCCGCGCCACGCGCGATGCGTGCCGCCACGGACTCCACCAGCGTGGTGGTCTTGCCGGTGCCTGGACCTGCGAGGACGAGCAGCGGCCCGGTCCGATGGTCAACCACGGCGCGCTGCGTGGCGTCCAGACGAGGGGGGTCGATGGCGGCCGGCGGGGTACGGACCAGTCGGTAAGCGCCACCGTTCCCCTGCCGCACCGGGGGGTGCGGCAGGTGCCTGATGGAGGAAGAGGAGCTCACGTGGTTCGCCGGTCCTGGTGGTTGTGCTGGTGGGCGGGCGGTCACGCGTGCGAGACGGTGGCCGCGGGGTGAGGGGGACGCGTGCAGCCGACGCTACGCCGCCACACCGGCCGGAAGCAGGGCTTCCGTTTCTTCCCTCGCGGCCCTCGCGGCTCTCGCAGCCCTCGCGCCACGCGCGTCCCTCACCTCACGAACGTACGTCATGCCACGGACGTCCCCGGTGTCCCTCGTACGGGCCACAGGTTCCCCTTGAGTGCGTCCGATGGCGGAAGCTGTCAGATGTGACCCTCCGCGCCCGCGGCGCCGTCCCAGCGCGCCCGCCGCATGTCGAGCCGCGGCAGATGGCCCTCGGTGCTTCTGCCCGCCTCCTTCAGCGGTGTGCCCTCCGCGCGGTAGTGGTCGAGTGCGCCCAGCTCATGGCCGGGCAGCAGCGCTCCGTCGGCGCGCACCACCCGCCACCAGGGCACGGCACCCCCGTAGAGGGCCATCACCCGGCCGACCTGGCGCGGTCCGCCCTCCTCGAGCCACTCGGCGACATCGCCGTACGTCATGACCCGCCCGGGCGGAATCCGCTCGACGGCTTCCAGAACCCGCTCGGCGTACTCCGGCAACGCGTCCGCGTACCCCTCGCGGGTGTCCTCGGCAGGGCTCTGCTCGCTCATTCGCCCCATCCTGCCGCACCCCGCCGACATCCGGCACGGCCGGCGGAAGGCGGCCCTCTCGCCCTGGGGCGGCGCTTCGGGCAGACTGTCCGCCCGCGCATCCGCACCCTGATGGCCTCGTGTGCCGGTGGGGCATGCCACCATCGTGCGGGCGGTGACTGGTGATACGAGATCAAGAAGAGACCATGAAGCAGCAGGGCGTGCACCCCGAAGGCGCGGAGGGCACCTCTGGCGCGGCCGCGCGCCCCGACACCGCCCGCACGGGCCCGGGTGACACCGCCCGCACGGGCCCGGGTGACACCGGCGCCACGGGCCCGGGTGACACCGGCGCCACGGGCGGGGACGACGGCACACAGCCCGCTTCCCCTTCCCCGCGCGCGCGTGAGGACGAGGCCGATCCGGTCGAGGGGACGCACGTCCCCGAGAGCGCGTCCGCAGGCACGGGACCCGGTCTCGGCGACCACGGTCTCCACCCGGACGAGGTCGAGGGAGACGAACCGCTGCTCCCCGCGCGCGTGCACCGCCCTTCCGACCTCATGCGGCTGCTGGTGGGCCTGCTCGCCATCGTCGTCCTGCTCGCCATCGCCGCGTTCGCGCACGGCACCACTTCGGGTCTTGAACAGGACATCAACAAGGGCACGGGGCAGGCCCCCGACCTGCTCATCAAGATCGCGGGACTCGCCTCCAGCATCGCGATCCTGCTGGTGCCGGTCGCCTTCGCGATCGAACGTCTGATCAAACGGGACGGGCTGCGGATCGCCGACGGCGTCCTTGCGGCCGTCCTCGCGCACGGAGTGACGCTCGCCACCGACCTGTGGGTCGCCCGAGGCGCCCCGGGCTCCATCCAGGAGGCGCTCACCCAGCCCTCACCCGGTGACATCCACGCCCTGACCGACCCGGTGCACGGCTATCTGGCGCCCGTCATCGCCTATATGACGGCCGTCGGCATGTCCCGCAGACCCCGGTGGCGCGCGGTGCTGTGGATCGTGCTGCTGCTCGACGCGTTCTCGATGCTGGTCACCGGCTACACGACCCCGTTCTCGATCATCCTGACCGTGCTGATCGGCTGGACCATCGCCTACGGCACGCTGTACGCGGTCGGCTCGCCCAATGTCCGGCCCACCGGACAGACCCTGATGGCGGGCCTGAGGCACGTCGGTTTCCACCCCGTCAGCGCGGCCCGCGAGGAGGCCGTGGAGACCGAGAACGGCGACCGCGGCCGGCGCTATTTCGTCACCCTGGAGGACGGCCCGCCGCTGGACGTCACGGTCGTCGACCGGGAGCAGCAGGCCCAGGGCTTCTTCTACCGCGCGTGGCGCAACCTGACCCTGCGCGGCTTCGCCACCCGCTCCAGCCTGCAGTCGCTGCGCCAAGCGCTGGAGCAGGAGGCGCTGCTGGCGTACGCGGCGATCGCGGCGGGCGCCAACGCGCCCAAGCTGATCGCCACCTCCGAACTCGGTCCGGACGCGGTGATGCTCGTCTACGAGCACACCGGCGGGCGCATGCTGGACTCGCTGTCCGACGAGGAGATCACCGACGAGCTGCTGCGCAACACCTGGCACCAGGTGCAGGCACTGCAGTCCCGGCGCATCGCGCACCGCAGGCTGGCGGGTGACGCGATTTTGGTGGATCGTTCCGGCAAGGTGATCCTCACCGAGCTGCGCGGCGGTGAGATCGCGGCCGGCGATCTGCTGCTGCGCATGGACGTGGCCCAGTTGGTCACCACGCTCGGTCTGCGCGTGGGCGCCGAACGGGCGGTGGCCTCGGCGGTCGGGGTGCTCGGTCCGGACGTGGTCGCCGACTGCCTGCCGATGCTGCAGCCCATCGCGCTGACGCGCTCCACGCGCGCGACGCTGCGCAAGCTGGCCAGGGAACGGGCCCAGCGGGAGCGCGAGGCGGTGCTGGAGGCGTCCCGGCAGGCCAAGCAGGCCCGCCTGGAGGACGCCCCCGAGACGACCCGGACCGTCCTCGGAAAGCCCGACAAGAAGACGGTCCGCGCCGAGCAGCGCGCGGAGAGACGGGCCATCGACGAAGCCCTCGACGAGGCACGCGAGGACGACCTGCTCACGCAGATCCGGCACCAGGTGCTGCGGATCAGGCCCCAGGCACCCGTGGAGCCGGCCCGCCTGGAGCGGGTGCGCCCGCGCACCCTGATCAGCTTCATCGCGGGTGCGATCGGCGCGTACTACCTGCTGACCCAGCTCACCCACATCCAGTTCGGCACACTGTTCGCGCAGGCCCAGTGGGGCTGGGTGGCCGCGGCCGTGCTGTTCTCCGCGCTCAGCTATGTGGCCGCCGCGATGGCGCTGCTGGGGTTCGTGCCGGAGCGGGTGCCGTTCCTGCGCACGGTGGGGGCCCAGGTCGCCGGTTCCTTCGTGAAGATCGTGGCGCCGGCCGCGGTCGGCGGCGTGGCCCTCAACACGCGCTTCCTGCAGCGCACTGGTGTGCGTCCGGGGCTCGCCGTGGCGAGCGTCGGGGCGTCGCAGCTGTTCGGGCTCGGCTGCCACATCCTGATGCTGCTGTCCTTCGGCTACCTGACCGGCACCGAGAAGACGCCGTCGCTGTCCCCGTCCCGGACGGTCATCGCGGGTCTGCTGACCGTGGCGGTGTTCGTCCTCGTGGTGACCTCGGTGCCGTTCCTGCGGAAATTCGTCGTCACGCGCGTGAGGTCGCTGTTCGCCGGTGTCGTGCCGCGCATGCTGGATGTGCTCCAGCGTCCGCAGAAGCTCGTCACCGGCATCGGCGGCATGCTGCTGCTGACCGCCTGCTTCGTGATGTGCCTGGACGCCTCCGTGCGGGCGTTCGGCGACGGCTCGCCCTCGCTGAGCATCGCCAGCGTCGCCGTCGTCTTCCTCGCCGGCAACGCACTGGGCTCCGCGGCGCCCACCCCGGGCGGTGTGGGAGCCGTGGAGGCGAGCCTCACGCTCGGTCTGATCGCCTTCGGCCTGCCCAAGGAGGTCGCCGCCCCGGCCGTCCTGCTGTTCCGGCTGCTGACCCTGTGGCTGCCGGTACTGCCGGGCTGGCTCGCCTTCAACCAGCTCACCCGCAAGGGCGCCCTGTAGGCAGGCCTGCCCGGCCGCTCCGGAGACGTACCTCGGACGGCCCGTGGCCCGCGCGCGCCGCCGTGCGCGCCCTCACGATGGGAACATGGCGAACCCCTCCCTGCCGCGTGCCACTGCCCTGACCACCAGCGTCGTGCTGCTGGCCGCCCTGCTGACCGGGTGCAGCCACGCCGCCAAGGACGGGGACCTCACGGCGCAGAAGCTGGACTGGAAGGACTGCCCGGAGGCGTCCCAGGCGGAGGGCGGCGGCTCCCCGTCCCCGCTGCCGAACGGCACCAAGTGGCAGTGCGCCACCATGAAGGCGCCCCTGGACTGGAGCGATCCCAAGGGCGACACCATCGGGATCGCCCTGATCCGTGCCAAGGCCAGCGGGCCCGCCGACAAGCGGATCGGCTCGCTCGTGTTCAACTTCGGCGGCCCCGGCGGCAGCGGTGTCACCACCCTGCCCGCGTTCGGCGACGACTACGCCGCCCTGCGCACCCGCTACGACCTGGTGAGCTTCGATCCGCGCGGGGTGGGCCGCAGCAAACCCGTGGAGTGCGAGAGCGACGCCCAGCTCGACGAGTACTTCCAGCAGGACGCGACACCCGACGACAGTGCCGAACGCACCCAGCTGCTCGAGCGCACCAAACAGTTCAACGGCGCCTGCGAGAAGAACTCCAAGGCGATCCTGCCGCATGTGCGCACCACCGACGCGGCCCGCGACATGGACCTGATGCGCCACGTCCTCGGTGACGACAAGCTGCACTACTTCGGCATCTCCTACGGCACCGAACTCGGCGGTGTCTACGCCCACCTGTTCCCCAAGAACGTCGGGCGGGCGGTCCTCGACGGGGTGGTCGACCCCACGCAGGACCCGGAGCAGAGCGCACTGGGGCAGACCAAGGGCTTCCAGCTCGCGCTCGACAACTTCGCCCAGGACTGCACGTCGAAGACGACCGACTGCCCGATCGGCGACACCGCGCAGGACGTGAAGGACCGCATCGCCAAACTGCTGAAGGACCTGGAGAAGAAGCCGATCCCCGGCATCCTCCCGCGCGTGCTGACCCAGACCGCGGCGACCAACGGCATCGCGCAGGCCCTGTACTCGAAGGACTTCTGGGAGTACCTCACCGAGGGGCTCCAGCAGGCGTACGAGGGCGACGGCAGGGTCCTCATGCTGCTGTCCGACTCGATGAACGGACGCAGCGAGAACGGCGAGTACAGCAACACCACCGCGGCGAACACCGCCATCAACTGCGCCGACGAGAAACCGCGCTACAGCGCCGACTACGTCCAGCAGAAACTGCCCGAGTTCCGCGCCGCCTCCCCGTTGTTCGGGGACTATCTGGCCTGGGGCATGGTCAGCTGCACCGACTGGGCCGTGCCGGGCGCCGCCGACCATCCCGACGTCAGCGCACCGGGGTCGGCGCCCATCCTCGTCGTCGGCAACACCGGTGACCCGGCCACCCCGTACGAGGGCGCGAAGAAGATGGTGGACGCGCTCGGCAAGGGCGTCGCCGTCGAACTGACCTACCAGGGCCAGGGACACGGGGCGTACGACAGCAAGAACAAGTGTGTGCAGAGCGCGGTGAACGGCTACCTGCTGGACGGGAAGGTGCCGAAGGCCGGCACGGTCTGCACCTGAAACACCCGAGAAGATCTAAAAAAAGCGCAGGTCAGAGGGTTATCCACAGGCCGCGGCAGGCTGGGGTGGCTCCGCCTACCATGGCTTGAACGCCCGCCGCGGCACGACGCGGAGGGCCTGCCAGGGGGGTGTGCATGTCGCGATTTCTGCGGTGGACGGCCGCTGCGGCCGTGGTGCTGCTGGTGGCCGGGTGCAGTGGCGGCTCGTCCGGTGGGGGCCATGACGAGGGCAAGCGGGCCGGCTCGGCCGAGGCGACCGGCACGGCCCCCGCGAAAGAGCCGTCCTCGGCGCACCTCCCCTCCTCGCTCACCTCGCAGCGGCTCGACTGGCGCCGCTGCAAGGCCACCGGCGACTCGGCCGCACCGGGCGACGACTGGCGGTGCGCCACGCTCACCGTGCCACTGGACTGGTCGAAGCCGGGCGGTACGACGATCCGCCTCGCCCTCATCCGGGCCCGGGTGACCGGAAGCCACCGGACCGGCTCGCTGCTGTTCAACTTCGGCGGTCCCGGCGGCTCGGGCGTGGCGACGATGCCGTACTACGCGGCCACCGTCTCCACCCTGCGCGAGCACTACGACCTGGTCAGCTGGGACCCGCGCGGGGTCGCCGGCAGCGAAGGCGTCCGCTGCCGCGGCGACCGGGACATCCGGGCGGCCGAGGCGGTGGACGCCACCCCGGACACCCCGGCCGAGGAGAAGGCGTATCTGCAGGACGCCACCGACTTCGGCAAGGGCTGCCGTAAGGCGGCCGGCAAGCTGCTGGCCCACGTGTCGACGACCGACACCGCGCGCGACATGGACCTGATGCGCCAGGTGCTCGGCGACCGCACGATGCACTACTTCGGCATCTCCTACGGCACCGAACTGGGCGGCGTGTACGCCCACTTGTTCCCCGAGCGGGTCGGCCGGCTGGTCCTCGACGCGGTGGTCGACCCGACCGCGGACACGGTGGGCCACGCCGAGAACCAGGCCCGCGGCTTCCAGCGCGCCCTGGACGACTATCTGAAGTCCACCGGCCAGGACCCGAAGCAGGGCTCGGAGAAGATCGTGGACCTGCTCCGGCGGATCGACGCGAAGCCGCTGCCCACATCGTCCGGCCGGAAGCTGACCCAGACGCTCGCGGTCACCGGAATCGTCCTGCCGCTGTACAGCGAGGCCGGCTGGCCGCGGCTGACCAGCGCGCTCAAGTCGGCACAGAGCGGCGACGGTTCGCAACTGCTGGCGCTGGCGGACGAGTACGACGAGCGTGACACCTCCGGGCACTACGGCACGACGAGCCACGCCCAACGGGTCATATCGTGCCTGGACGACAGGCAGCGGCCCACGCTCGCGCAGACGAAGAAGCTGCTGCCGGAGTTCGAACGGATCTCGCCGGTGTTCGGCGACTTCATGGGGTGGGACACGGCCGGGTGGTGCCACGACTGGCCGGTGCCGGGCCAGTTCGCCACCCCCGAGGTCGACGCGCCGGGTGCGGCACCGATCCTGCTGGTCGGCAACACCGGGGACCCGGCGACACCGTACGAGGGTGCCCGCAGGATGGCCGACGAACTGGGCAAGAGCGTCGGAGTCGAACTGACCTGGAAGGGCGAGGGACACGGGGCGTACGGCAACGGCAGCGACTGCGTGGACTCAGCGGTGAACGCCTACCTCCTGGAGGGGACGGTACCGAAGGACGGCACGGTCTGCTCGTGACGCAGCCGGGGCCCCGGGGCGCCCGCGGCAACCGAAGCCCCCGCCACTCGGCCCGGCGAGGTCGAGCGGGAAGCAGCGGGGAACCCGGGGGGCGGACGGGCCGCGCCCGGCCCCTGCGGGGTCGGTCGACGCCGACCGACAACGACGGAAGCCCACAGCTTCTGAACTGGTCAGAGCCGTGGGCTTCCGGTGTCCCGCTCGGTCAGCGAGACCGGCGCCTAGTAGACCGGCTTGTGCGGTTCGATCTGGTTGACCCAGCCGATCACGCCGCCGCCGACATGGACGGCGTCCGAGAAGCCCGCGGACTTCAGGACGGCGAGGACTTCCGCACTGCGGACACCCGTCTTGCAGTGCAAGACGATCTTCCTGTCCTGCGGCAGGCCCTCCAGGGCGGTGCCCATGAGGAACTCGTTCTTCGGGATCAGCTTGGCGCCCGGGATGGAGACGATCTCGTACTCGTTCGGCTCGCGGACGTCGATGATCTCGATGTTCTCACCGTCGTCGATCCACTCCTTGAGCTGCTTGGGAGTGATCGTCGAACCGGCGGCCGCCTCCTGCGCCTCTTCGGAGACGACGCCGCAGAAGGCCTCGTAGTCGATGAGTTCGGTGACGGTCGGGTTCTCGCCACAGACCGCGCAGTCGGGGTCCTTGCGGACCTTGACCTGGCGGTACTGCATCTCCAGGGCGTCGTAGATCATCAGGCGGCCGACCAGCGGCTCGCCGATGCCCGCGAGGAGCTTGATGGCCTCGTTGACCTGGATGGAGCCGATGGACGCGCACAGCACGCCCAGGACGCCGCCCTCGGCGCAGGAGGGGACCATGCCGGGGGGCGGGGGCTCCGGGTAGAGGCAGCGGTAGCAGGGGCCGTGCTCGGACCAGAAGACCGAGGCCTGGCCGTCGAAGCGGTAGATCGAGCCCCACACGTACGGCTTGTTCAGCAGCACGCACGCGTCGTTGACCAGGTAGCGGGTCGCGAAGTTGTCCGTGCCGTCGACGATCAGGTCGTACTGGCTGAAGATGTCCATCACGTTGTCGGCTTCCAGCCGCTCCTCGTGAAGGATCACGTTCACGTACGGGTTGATGCCCTTGACGCTGTCGCGTGCGGACTCGGCCTTGGAGCGGCCGATGTCGGCCTGGCTGTGGATGATCTGGCGCTGCAGGTTCGACTCGTCGACCTCGTCGAACTCCACGATGCCGAGCGTGCCCACGCCCGCGGCGGCCAGGTACATCAGCGCCGGCGAGCCCAGGCCGCCGGCGCCCACACAGAGCACCTTGGCGTTCTTCAGCCGCTTCTGCCCGTCCATCCCGACGTCGGGGATGATCAGGTGGCGGGAGTACCGGCGGACCTCGTCTACGGTGAGCTCAGGAGCTGGCTCGACCAGGGGTGGCAGCGACACGGGGACTCCGTTGGTCGGTCAATCACTACGGTTGTTCTCCCCGTAACACTGCCATGGCCTTCTTCATTCCGAGACACCTGTTCCGACACGCGAGACGATGTCGTCCCAGTAGCCGGGCATGGTCTCCCAAGGGTCGGTGCGGCCGCCGCGGTCGGTGCGGTCCGTGAAGTAGATCGTGGACGCGCCCTGCCAGCGGGCGATGCGCAGCGCCTCCTCCAGGTGCCCCTGGGGCACACCGTGCACAAAGTGGCAGAAGTGATCGGACGGGTAGTCGGCGGTCCACTCGGCCACCTGGGACCAGCGATAGTCGGACCAGGGGCCGGAGAAGGTCACCAGTTGGTCGGCTTCGTCCGCGTACCCGGGGTGGGGGTGGGTGCCGTGGCCGAGGACGATGTGGGCGGTGTCGCTGATCGCCCGCAGCGTGCTGACGGCGCGGCGAACCTCGGGGAGCGCGGTGCGCTCGGTGGGGCAGCGGTCCAGCAGGAAGCCGTCGGCCCGGTACCAGTCGAGGTAGCGGTGCGCGTCGCCGAGCAGGTCGGCGAGGGTCCGGGCGCCATGGGTGAGGTCGAGATGGCCGAGGACGCGGACGCCCGCGTCGCGCAGCCGGCCGGCCGCCAGCAGGCAGTGCGGGTCGGGGCGGGTGCCGGGTCCGGCGGCGACGTTCAGTACGACCCAGTCGAGGGGGGTGCCCGGGCGGGCGAGTTCGGCCCACTGGGCGGGGGCCACGAGCGGGTGCGCGTAGCCGGGGATGCCGAGGGCGGTACGGACGCCGGTGCGCGGGGTTCCTGCTGTGGTGCTGGTCAGATGCGGCATGCCGCCTCCATCCAGATGTCGGCGAGGGACTCTTCGAGGTTGATCCGGGGCCGCCAGCCGAGCCGGTCGCGCGCGGTGCGCACATCGGCCTGCTGCCAGCTGCCGCAGCCGTCCGGGTACGGGTACGCGACCGGCGAGGCGTGTTCGGCATCGGGGCGGGGATGGCCGATGGGGCTGCGCAGCGGCCCGGGAGGGGCGTCGAGTTCGTGGAGGGCGCCGCCGTATCCGGCGACCCGGGCGAGGACGGCGGCGGCGTCGCGGAGACGGACCGCGCGGCCGGAGCCGATGTTGATGACGCCCTGCGCGGCGGAGAGCGAGGCGGCGTGCACGGCGCGGGCGACATCGCGGACGTCGACGAAGTCGCGCTGGACGCCGAGGCCGCCGAGCTTGAGTTCCCCGTCGCCGGACTGCATGGCACGCCGCATGGCCTCGGCGAGCCGGCCCAGCGGCGAGCCGGCCGGGGTGCCCGGTCCGGCGGGTGAGAAGACGCGGAGCACGACGGCGTCGAGGCCGGAGCCGAGGACCAGTTCGGTGGCGGCGAGTTTGCTGACGCCGTACGGCCCGCCGGGACGGGGCACGGCGTCCTCGGCCGTGGAGGAGCCGGTCTGGCTGGGTCCGTATTCGGAGCCGCATCCGATCTGCACCAGACGGGCGCCGCAGCCGCTGCGCCGCAGAGCTTCGCAGACGGTCGCGACGGCGACGGTGTTGTGCCGGGTGAGTTCGCGGGCGCCGCCCCGGGTGGTGCCGGCGCAGTTGACGACGACTCCGGGGTGGACCGCGTCCAGGAAGCGGGTGAGCGCTCCGGGGCTGCCGGTGGCGAGGTCGAAGCGGACGTCGGCGTCGTCGCCGCGGCCGAGCGCGGTGAGCTGGACGGCCGGGTCGGCGAGCAGGCGGTCGGCGACGAAGCGGCCGATGTATCCGTTGGCTCCGATCAGCAGGACCCTCATCGTGCGGCTCCCGGGGTGTGCGCTCCGGCTGCTCCCAAGGCTCCGGACGCTCCGGGCGCTCCGTGTCGGGAGGTGGTCATCTGGTCTTCTCCTTCAGAGGGGTGATGCGGTTGCCTGCGACGTCAAATGCGTGGTGCGGTGGCCCGTGCCGGCGGACCGGGCGGGCGCGGCTGCGGCCTGGGGCCGGTGGCGGAAGGTTCACTCGGGTGCTCCCGTGGGCGCGTGGGCCGAGGCCCTGGTGAGCGTGCGCAGCGCGTGGACCAGCAGGGTCAGGGCCGCGGTGCCACAGGCGAGTGCCGGGACGCAGGCCGTGCCCCAGGCGTCCGCCAGGCTCCGCACCGGGGTCGCCAGGAAGGCGCAGCCGGGCAGCCGGCCGGCCAGGAGCAGGACGGGGGCCGCCGCCTCGGTTGCCGCCGCCGCGCCGAGGACGAGCGCGGGGGCGTGCCGGTGGTGGTGCACCGCGAGGAGACGGGCGAGCAGGAGCAGGGCGCCGAGCGCGAGGGCCTGCGGGTAGTGGGCGTCCTCGTGCAGGACGGCGCCGCACAGGGCGAGCAGCGCCGTGAGGGCGCCCAGGAACAGGGCGAACGTGCCGAGCAGCAGGGGCCGGGCGGCGGCGGTGAAGTCCTCCAGGCCTCGACTGCCGGCGAGCCTGCGGCGGGCGCCTGCGGCGAGGAGGTGCGCGCACCAGGCGGCCGGAGCACAGGCCAGCGTGAGCGCCAGGGCGGGCGCGACGGCCACGGGCCAGGGGCCGTCCGCGGCACCGGTGGGCAGGGCGTCGGGGCCGTCCGCCAGGATCGCCCGCAGGAGTCCGTCGCCCAGGAGGGCGTAGCCGAGCAGAAACAGGGTCCACGCGCGCGTGCCGGATCCCGTCCGCCACGGGGTGGTGCCGTCCACGGTGGCCAGGGGGCCGCGGCGCAGGGCCGCGCGGACCGCGAGGCCGACGGCGAGGAGTCCGCCGAGGGCCACCAGCAGGCGGGCCTGGCCGTGGGTGAGGCGCAGTCCGCTCAGCACGGCCACGCCGAGCGCCCCCGGAAGGAGGGTGAGCAGGATCCAGTCGGCGCCGAGGCGGAGTGCGCGCACGGGCTCGGGGTGCGGACGCGAAGCGCCGTCGCGGGGCACGCGCGCGTACAGCTCCTCGGCGAGCGAGAAGACGTCGCGGTGGCGGAAGCGGGCGGCGGTCCGGTCGGTGACGCCGAGCGCCTCGAGTCCGGCGGCGATCTCCAGTGGGTCCACGGCCCGTTCGCACAGCTCCCGGTGACGGTGCAGCAGAGCCTTCACGGGGTCGGCGGCACCGCGCCGGGCAGCGGCCCGACCCGAGCCGCCGGCACCGCCGGCACCGCCGGAAGACCCCAAGCCGCGCGTGCCACCGACAGAACCCAAGCCACCCGCACTGCCGGAAAATCCCGAACCGCGCGTGCCGCCGGTAGAACCCGAGCTGCTAGAACCCGAGCCGCCCGCGCCGCCAAGAGAAACCGAGCCGCCCGCGCCGCCGGCAGAACCCGCGTCACCCGCAGCAGTCGCGTCGCCCACGGCACTCGTCGCCGCCCACCGCTCGTCGCTCATCGCCGCCCACCGCTCGTCACGGGTGCCCCCCGCCGCGCCGGAGCCGGTCATCACGCCCCCTCCGAAGCGGCCAGCCGGGTCGCCCGGACCGGGCCGCCCGCTGCCCAGCCGGGAACGCCCCGGGCCGATGCGCGAGCCATGGGGCCGGTCCAGCGGCCGGGGACATGGGCCTCGGGCGGGGTGGCGAACGGCAGGGGTTCGCCGGCTTCGTCGAGGACGACCCGGCGGACCGGGCAGTGCGAGACGATCTCCAGGTAAATGCTGTGAAATGCCGCGATGTTCTGCTCGACAGAGAACAGTTCGAGAGCACGGGCGCGCGCGGCGGCACCCAGGCGCTCACGGCGCTCGGGGTCGCGCAGCAGCGCCACGCACGCCTCGGCGAGCGCCCGCGGATTGCGCGGGGGCACGACGAGGCCCGTGCCGCCGATGGCCTCCACCACCGCGCCGACGTCCGTGGACACGGTGGCCCGGCCGCAGAACATGGCCTCGGCCAGGGTGACCGGGAAGCCCTCGACGACACTGGAGAGGACCACGACGGCGCCGGCGGCGTACGCGTCGGACAGGGTGGGGGCCTCGGGGCCGCCGATCTCCTCGAAGGAGACCGGGTTGTCCCCCACCGCATGCACGCCGTCCGCCTCGTCCGGGAAGAGCTGGGCGGCGAGCATCCGGCAGTGGCCCAGGTAGGCCGCGCCCTCGGGGCCCGCGGGGGCACCCACGATCCGCAGGCGGGCCTTCGGCTCCTCCTTGCGCACCTCGGCGAAGGCGTGCAGCAGGGACACCAGGTCCTTGGCGGGTTCGACGCGCCCGACCCAGACGAGCGTGTCGGGTTCGGCGCGGTCCGGGGCCTCGCCGACCTCCGCGAAGCAGGCGGCCTCCATGCCCGGGTGGACGGTGCGGATCCTGGCGCGCTCGGCGCCGCACCGTTCCTGCCAGCGGCGGGCATGGGCGTTGCCGGGCGTGAGGATCGCCGCGCGCCGGTAGACCTCGGCGGCCAGCCGGCCGTGGAAGGCGGCGAGCAGGGCGCGCACGGCGGGCGCGGCGGCGTCGGGGCCGAGGGCCAGGTAGTGCGAGCGCAGTTGCACGCCGTACTCGGTGACCAGCAGCGGTACGTCGCCGAAGTGGCGGGCGAGCAGTCCGGGCAGGGCGGCCGGACCGCCGGCGGTGGCGTGGCAGAGGTCGGCCGCGCCGAGGCCGTCGTCGCCGTACCAGTCGAGGGAGAGGGGGCGCAGGGCGCGTTCGAGGTGTGCGGCGACGCTGAGCAGGTCGGGTACGCGCGCCTCGCGCGCCGTGCGCAGCGCACCGTGGGCGCGGCAGGCGCGCTCGAGGGTGCGTACGGCGAGGTCGGAGCGGAGCGCGCCGACCAACCCGCCCTTGTCGCGGGCGAGTTCGGCGAGGCCGTAGAGCGCACTGCCGAAACGGTCCGCCAGGTGAGAGGACCCGGCATCCTCCAGGTGAGAGGCCCCGGTATGGGCGGCCGGATCGAACACGGCGTCCGATCCGGCGCACATCACCGCGGTCAGTTCTCCGTAGCACTCGGTGAAGCGACGGCGTGCGCCCCGTCCGTAAGCGACCCCGTCGTCGTCGGCCGTCCACAGCGGAGCCGTACGCACCCGGCCGACCTGTGGCGGGAGCGGGACCCAGCCCGCGTCCTCCTGCTGCCGGCTGCGGCTGAGCGCGTAGAGGTCGAACTCGTGCTGTGCGAGCCCGCGCACGAGCCGGTCGCACCAGAGCCCGGCGTCACCGCTCACATGCGGATAGCCACCCTCCGTAAGCAGTCCGATGCGCACGTGTGCACCCCCGATCTCCCGTGAGTGGGAGCCGCCCTGGTCTCGGCGGCTCGCAGCGGGAAGAACGTATGCGGACAAGGCAGTGGCGCGACGGACGGTTGTCCATCGCGCCACCAAAAGGGGTGAACGGTCGTAACTTTCGCCTGCGGATCGCGTTCCGTCGCGCTAGGAGATCACAGGGTGATCGCTCCCGCACGAAACGTTACGCCACGGCCGGCTCGCGACGGGCGGCCCGCCGCCGGGCGGCCAGCTCCGGATCGAGCGCGGGCACGGCGGCGAGCAGTTGCTCGGTGTACGGCTCGCGCGGAGCGCCGTAGACCTCGTCGGCGGGTCCGGACTCGACGACCTGCCCGCGGCGCATCACCGCGACCCGGTCGCTGACCTGGCGGACGACGGCGAGGTCGTGCGCGATGAACACGAGGGCGAGGCCGAGTTCCCGTTGCAGTTCACCGAGCAGGGCGACCACCTGGGCCTGCGTGGTGACATCGAGCGCGGAGACGGGCTCGTCGCAGACGATGACGCGCGGTTCGGCGGCGAGCGCCCGCGCGATGCCCACGCGCTGGCGCTGTCCGCCGCTGAACTCGTGCGGGTAGCGGTCGTAGTGCGCCGCTTCGAGCCCCACGCGCTCCAGCAGTTCGAGGACGCGCTTGCGGATGCCCTGTTCGTCCCGCTCCCCGCGCGCGCGGAGCGGGTCGGCGATGGATTCGCCCACGCTGCGGCGGGGGTTGAGGGAGGAGACCGGGTCCTGGAAGACCATCTGCACGGCAGGGTTCACGCCGGTGTGCGGCCGCCCGTCGTAGCGGATGGCTCCGGCGGTGGGCCGCAGCAGCCCGACCAGCATGCGGCCGAGCGTCGTCTTGCCGCTGCCGCTCTCCCCCACGACCCCCAGGGTCTCGCCCCGGCGGACGGTCAGCGAGATGTCGTCCACGGCCGTGAAGGCCCGCCTGCCGCGCCCGAACTCCCGCCTGAGGCCGGTGGCCTCCAGGACGACCTCGTCGGACGCCTCGGCCGCGGTCGCGCGCGGCGCGTCCACGCGCGGGACGGCACCGAGCAGTTCGCGGGTGTACGCCTGCGCGGGCGCCCCCAGGACCGTGCCGACCGGGCCGTGCTCGACGGCCCTGCCGTGCCGCATGACCAGGACCTCGTCGACGCTCTCCGCGGCGACGCCCACGTCGTGGGTGACGAGCAGCAGGCCCATGCCGGTCTCCTCGCGCAGCGTGTGCAGCAGGTCGAGGATCTGGGCCTGGACGGTGACGTCGAGGGCCGTCGTGGGCTCGTCGGCGATCAGCAGGTCCGGCTCGCAGGCGAGGGCCATGGCGATGAGGGCGCGCTGGCGCATGCCGCCGCTGAACTCGTGCGGGCGGGAACGGGACCGGCGTTGTGCGTCCGGAATTCCAACCCTGTCGAGGACCTCGACGGCACGCGCGCGTGCGGCGCGGCGGGAGGCGCGCGTGTGCACGCGGTACACCTCGGCGATCTGGTCGCCGATCGCGTAGTACGGGTCGAGCGAGGACAGCGGGTCCTGGAAGACCATGGCTGCCCTGGCGCCGCGCAGCCGCCGCAGTGCCTCGTCCGTGGCCCGCCGCACGTCGGTGCCGGCGACGTGGACCGAGCCGCCGACCCGCGCGCCGGTGCCCCGGTGCAGGCCCAGCAGGGCGCCGGCGACCGTGGACTTGCCGGAACCGGACTCGCCGACGAGCGCGAGGGCGGCGCCCTCCTCCAGCCGGAAGGAGAGCCCGTCGACGGCCCGCAGCGAGCCGAACTCGACCGTCAGGTCCGTTACTTCCACCAGGCTCATGCGAACACCACCCGTCCGTCCGCCACCGCGTACTCCGGGCCTGTGCGAGCACCGCCGGTCGGCCACCACGTTCACCCGGCTCATGCGAGTACCACCCGTCGGTCGGCCACCGCGAACAGGACGTCCGCGACGGCATTGGCGATGACCACGAAGAAGCCGACGACCAGGACCATGCCGACGACGACCGGCAGGTCGACGACCTTCACCGCGTGCACCAGTTCCTGGCCGATGCCGGGCAGGCCGAACAGGGTCTCGGTGAGGACGGCGCCGCCGACGGCCGATCCGACGTTGTTGGCGTTCAGCGCAATGACGGGCGCGAGCGCGCCGCGCAGGGCGTGCCGGCCGACGATCGCGCGCTCGCCCACGCCGTAGGCGCGGAAGGTGCGGATGTGGTCCTCGGCGAGCGTCTCCAGCATGGACGCGCGGGTGAGCCGGGCGAAGGCCGCCGCCTCGATCAGCGCGAGCGACAGCCAGGGCAGCAGCAGGTTCCACGCCCACTGCTCGGGGTCGTCGGCGAAGTTCACGTACTGCGGGAACGGCAGCAGCTGGAGTTCGCCGCAGACGACGATCATCAGGACGAGCCCGAGGACGAAGACCGGGGTGGCCCAGCCGGCGAGCGTGAGAGCGGTCAGCACGCGCTCGGAGAGCCGGCCGCGCCGCCAGGCGGACAGCACACCGGTGCCGACTCCGATCACCAGCCAGAGAACCATCGCGCCGAGGACGAGGGACAGGCTGACCGGCAGCTTGGTGAGGATGATGTCCGTCACCTGCTGGTCGCTCTGGTACGACAGCCCCAGGCAGGGGGCCGGGCAGTGCGCCACCGAAGTGCCCGTCGAGTAGTCCTGGCCGGCGAAGATGCCCTCCAGGAAGTGCCAGTAGCGCAGGTAGAGCGGATCGCCGAGCTTCAGCTGCTCGGCGACCTGGTGCACCTGTTCCGGCGAGCAGCGCGGGCCGCAGGTGATCTGGGCGACGTTGCCGGGGGTGGCGTAGAAGACGACGTAGATGAGCACCGAGATGGCGAGCAGGGTGACGACCGTGCCCACGGCCCGGCGCAGCAGGAATCCGCCGAAGCCGCTCATGAGGTCTTCTCCTTGCCGGTCGCGTCCTCGTTCTTGCGGCCGGTGCCGACGCGCAGGCGGGAGGCCGCGCGCGGGTCGAGGGCGGTGCGCACGCCGTCGCCGAGGACGGTGAGGGCGAGGACCGTGAGGAACAGGGCGCCGGCCGGCAGCAGCAGGTACTGCGGGGCCTCCTGGTACCAGACGTCGGCGGCGGTGAGCATCTGCCCCCACGAGGGCGTGGGCGGCTTCACGCCGACGCCGAGGAAGGACAGGGCCGCCTCGGCGGAGATGTTCGTGGGCACCAGCAGCGCGGCGTAGGTGATGACGGGCGCGGCGATGCCGGGCAGCAGCTCGCGGCGGGCGATCCGCCAGGCGCCCCAGCCGCTCAGCCGGGCGGCGGAGACGTAGTCGAGCTCCTTGAGGGTGAGGGTCTGGGCGCGCACGATCTTCGCGATGTTGCCCCAGGCGATCAGACCGATGACCAGGCTGACCAGGACGGGCCGCGGGAAGCTTGACGGGACGATCGCCAGCAGCGCCAACGACATGATCATCAGCGGCAGGGCCACGATGATGTCCGTGACGCGGCTCAACAGTTGATCAACCCATCCACGGCCGAGCGCGGAGGCCACCCCCACCACGACCCCGATGACGACCTGCATCAGGGTGGCCGCCAGCGCGACCGCCAGGGAGACCCGGGCCCCGTACACCAGCCGCGCGAACAGGTCCCGCCCGGTCTGCGGTTCGACACCCAGCCAGTGGTCGGCACCGGCGCCGCCGAACGAGCCGATGGGCACGCCTCCGCGCGCGGAGTCGATCAGGGAGGGGTGGTAGGTGGTCGGGTCCTGGCCCTCCAGTGCGGTGAGCAGCGGCGCGGCGAGCGCGACCAGGACGAGCAGCACGACGACGGCCGCGGCGACCAGGGCGGCGCGCTGCGTCCGCAGCCGCCGCCAGAACTGACGGGCCCCCGAGACCCCTGGGACGGGTGTGTCCGTCCCAGGGGTGCGGGAGGCGACGAGTGCCTCGCTCACGGCGCTACTTCACCGCGACCTGGGAGATGTCCAGAACACCGGTCCAGTCGCTGATGACGATGTTCTTGACGTCCGAGCCGTACAGGCGCTTGTAGACCGGGTGGAACAGCGGCACGACGAGGGCCTGCTCGCCGATCTTCTTGTCCAGTGCACCCCACCGCCCGGCGGCCGCGTCAAGGTCGGTCAACTTGTTGATCGCGTCAATCTCGTCATTGACCGACATGTCGTTCAACAGGCCCGTGTTGAAGTTCGCTCCGTCCTTGACGATCTGCCGGCCGTCGAAGATCGGGGCGAGGAAGGGGCCGCCGGAAGGCCAGTCGGCACCCCAGTGAGCGAGGAAGAAGCCGGGCTCGGTCTTCACACTGTGGATCTTGTCCTTGTAGTCGTTGTCCTCCAGGCCCTGCAGCTTGACCGTGATGCCGGCCTTCTTCAGGGCGTCCTGGATGGCGGTGGCGATCTCCGGGCTGGTCTCGAAGCTCCTGTCGTTGGAATGCGTGAGCGTCACCGTGAGCCCGCTCTTGTGACCGGCCTGGGCGAGCAGCTCCTCGGCCTTGGCGGCGTTGCCCGTCCTGCCCGCCGGGAAGGGGTCGTAGGGCGTGTGGCCGAAGGACTTCTGGTCGGGCAGGAAGGTGGTGCCGGCCTCGGCGAGCGCCGAACCGCCGGCCGCGTTGACGACGGACGAGCGGTCGATGGCGTACGAGATCGCCTGCCGCACCTTGGGGTCGTCGAACGGCTTCACCTTCGGGTTGAAGGCGATGTAGTTGGTGTAGCCGAAGTGGCCGGTGCCCACGCGCGCGGCCAGTTGCTTGTCGCCGGTCACCTTGGCGAGTTCGGCCGGGCCGAGGTTGGTGTCCGTGGTGACCGCGGCCGCGTCCGCTCCCTGGGACGCGGACAGTCGCTGGTTGATCACGGAGGAGTCGAGGCCGGACCGCACGTCGATGGAGTCCGGGTAGGCCTTGCGCTCGGCGTCGACGGCGGTGGACCAGTACGTGTTGCGCTCCAGGACGAGGTGCTCGCCGTCGTTCTCGTTCTTGACGACCTTGTAGGGGCCGGACGAGACCGGGTGCTCCTCGTACCTGGTGCCCGTGTCCTTGCCCTTCGGGACCGGGGTGAACTGCGTCTGCGTGGCGAGGAACGGGAACTCGCCCTCGGGCTTGTTCAGGTGGAAGACGATGGTCCGCTCGTCCGGCGTCCCGATCGCCGAGAGGCCCTTCTTGTCCTTGTACGGGCCCTGGTAGTCCGCCGCGCCGACCAGCCAGTCGCGCAGGTAGGGAGCGCCGCCGGAGAGCTCGGGGGCGAAGGAGCGCTCGATGCCGTACTTGATGTCGGCCGAGGTGATCGGGGTGCCGTCCTCGTACTTGAGGCCCTTCTTCAGGGTGTACGTCCACACGGTCGCGTCCTTGCTGGGGCGCCCGGTGTCGGTGGCCAGGTCCGGGACGACCTTGGCACCGGCCGCGCCGTTCTCGCGGTTGCGCGTGGTGAGCGTGCGGAACACGAGCGAGGGGACGTTGCCGCCGCCGGAGGTGTACAGGCGGGCGGGGTCGAAGTCCTGCTGCGGCTCGGAGTTCAGGACCGTGAGCGTGCCGCCCTTGTGCGGCGTGGAGTCGCCACCGGAGCCCTTGGCATCGTTGTCCTTCGGGCCGCAGGCGGCGGCGCCCGCTGCCACGACCAGGGCAAGCGAAACGGTCGCCACGCGGGCGCTCTTCACGGACGGTTGACGCATCGGAATGACGACCTCTCGAATGCTGAGACAAGTGAACGAGGAGTGAGACGGCAGTGAACGCACGTCGGCCCCGGCGTCGGGTCGTCGAAAAAGCCGTGACACGGTCACGGACGGAAGAGAGCAGAGATCGCGACGCGAGCGCCAGGAGGCGGCGTCAGCGACAGTCGATGTCGGCCACGCAGAGAGCGGTCACGCCGATCAGCGCCAGCTCGATGGCGGCGCTGTAGGAGACGGCATGACTAGACCACATGCGCCAAAATATGAACGACCCGTCGACTCATGTCAATGTGACATCAGCGGCGGCTGTCAACTCCTGGGATAGGGCCAGGGATTGGGCAGACAGTGGATTCCGTCGTGGTCGAGGAACTTGGTCTGCTGCTGCATGACCGGGGCGAGTTCGCCGTCCTTCTGGCACGTCACATGGCCGTGGCCGAGCCGGTGGCCGACCTCGTGATTGATGAGCATCTGCCGGTATGCATACATTTTGTCGCCATATGTCTTGCTGCCCTGTGCCCATCGGTAGGCGTTGATCATCACGCGCTCGGTGGACGCCGAGTCGCAGGAGACGTTGTCCTCCGTGGTGTCCAGGCCCGACTTGGCGCACCACTTGGCGGTGGTGCCGGGGCTGGCGAGCGTGATCACGAAGTCGGGCTTGCCGGAGGAGATCCGCTCGAAGGTACGGGCGCCGCCGTGGGCCCAGCTGCGGCTGTCGTTGAGCGTCTTCTGCACGGCCTCGGCGAACAGCTCGCCGTCCAGGCCGAGCCCCTGTTCGACGTCCACGCGGTAGGTGTACTTCTGCCCCTTGCCGGGCGCCTTGTCGAACCCCAAAACGGCGTCGAACTTCCCCGAGCCCTTCATGGTGGCGCCGAGCGGGTACCTCCGGTCCATCTTCTGCTCGTACGTCAGCGTCGCCACGCTCGGCGCCGCCGAGGGGGCAGCCTGCCCGGGGGCACGCGCGTCGCGCGCCTGGTCGGTGGCGGACTGCGACTGCGCGCCGCTGCCGTCCCGGTCGTCGGCGACCTGACCGGCCACCACGACCGCGAGCACGGTGGTCACGGCGGCGGCCGCGATGCCCGCGAAGGCCCGCCCCTTGTTACCCGTGCGCTGGGCGGGCACACCGGCGGGCGGCGCACCGTCGCCGTCACCGGACGGGGAGCCGGACCCCGCCCCGGAACCGGAACCGACGGCAGCCGTGCCCACACCAGGGCTGTGCGACTCCTGCGATACGGCGGGCCCGCCGCCGGAACGGGGCGCGAAGACGTCGGCGTCCTCCTCGAAGGCGTCGAGGTAGTCCTGCCGGGGCCCGCCGCCCGGGCCACCGGGCCGGCCCTGCCGCTGCGTCCGTCCCCGCCCTTGCCGCTGCCGGGGCAGGGCGACACCGGGGCCGCCGGGGCTCTGCTGCACCCCGGAGGCAACCCCGGCCACGCCACCGGCCGGCCCCCCGAACTCGCCCCAGCCACCGCCGCCTTCACGCTGCTCGGGGTGCCCACCCCGAGCGTCCGGAGCACCACCGGCGAGCCCCGGCACACCTCGCACAGGGGTGCCGTCGGGAAGCCGGGGCACGCCGTGGACGGGGGTGCCGTCGGGAAGCCGGGGCACGCCGTGGACGGGGGTGCCGTCGGGAAGCCGGCGCACGCCGGAGGCCGGGGTGCCGTCGGGAAGCCGGGGCACGCCGTGGGCCGGGGTGCCCGGCGGGAAGCCGGAGGCGGCCTGTGCGGTGTTCGGCGGTCCGTAGTCGTGGGTGGCGCTTCCCGGTGCCTGGCGCTGGCCGGGCAGGCCGGGCCGCTGGGCTCCACCGGGCGGGCCGGCAGCCCGGCCCCGTTCGTCTCGCTGTGCGGATATGTCCGCGGAGTCGCCCTTGGGGGCCGGTCCGCGGCGGCTGTGGCGTCCCACCTGCGCCCTCAGCTCCCCGCACCCGCGGCGGCGACGTCGCCGCCTCCGGCCGATCCGGCGCCGGGCACCGCGGCCTCGCCGTCACCTCGCGACCCGCCCACGCCTGTATCTCCCAACTCCCCTGCTTCCGCAAGGAGTTCCCGGAACGACCCGGCCACCACTTCCGGGTACTCCATCATTGCCACGTGCCCGGCCTCCGGCAAGGACAGCAGGCGGGAGTCGCGGAAGGAGCGCGCGGCCCTGCGGGCCATGCGGAAGCCGACCAGCTGGTCACGGCCGCCGTAGATCAGCAGGGTCGGCGCGAGCACGCGCTCGGCCTGGCGCCACAGCCCGTGCTGGCCGCCGAGCGTGTAGGCGTTGACGATCCCGCGCGCCGAGCGCGCCATCGCGTCCCAGAAGTACGGCAGTTGCAGCCGCCGCTCCAGCTCTTCCACGGCGTGCCGGAACGCCTCGTCCGACACCCGCCCGGGATCGCCGTAGCACAGGGCCATCACGCCGCTCACGCGCTGCTCGGCCGTCCACTCCTTGGTGAGCCGGTTGAACAGGACGACGATGCCGGGCACACCCAGCAGCGCCGTCGGCACCGCGGTGCGCTGCACACGCAGCTCCGGCAGGGCGGGCGAGACCAGCGTGAGCGTCCGGACCAGGTCGGGGCGTACGGCGGCGACGCGCGTGGCGACCGCTCCGCCGAGGGAGTTGCCGAAGAGGTGGACCGGACCGCGCTCGGCGGCGTCGAGGTAGCGGATGACGGCGCGCGCGTGCCCGGTGACGGAGTAGTCGCCGTCGTCCGGGGGCGGGGAGTCGCCGAAGCCGGGCAGATCGACCGCCTCGCTGTCGACGAGGCCGTCGAGCTCCGCCATCAGCTGCGACCAGTTCTGCGAGGAGCCGCCGAGTCCATGGACGTAGAGCGCGGGCGGCAGGCCCTCGCGCGCGGGCCGGCGCGAACGGACGGACAGGGTGACCCCCGGCAGCCCCACCGACCGCAGCCGCTCGCCCTCGCCGACCCGGACGGGCGCCACCCTGGGGAGCACACTTGCGGCCGGCACGGAGGGCGACTCGGTCGAAGACATGCGGCAATGTTACGAGACGATCACGCTGTGGCTCATGTGTTCGCCGTCACAGGCGGGGCTCGCCGTGTCGCATACCGGGCCGAAGCACCGCACGGCCCGGCACACGGCTGATCCACACCACCGAACCGGCACGACCCGACCGGCACCACCAAAACCTCGAAAACCGGCCCAGCCGACATCTCCAGACCGGCACCATCGAAACCTCGAGAACCGACCCATCCCGCATCTCCAGACCGCCACCACCGAAACCTCGAAACCGCCACGGCCGAAACCGCGAAACCCGGACCGCCGAAACCGCGCCCCCGAACCCCTCGGAGGACAGGCCTCCACGGCATGGCGTCCGGATCAGGTGTCTCCTAGGCTCGTACCGAGGGCACCCGTATGTGGCCCCTGCTGTTTCCAGGGACGTTCGTAGGAAGGGAGCCCACCATGGCCTATGACCCCGTCGAGCCGGATGTGATCGAGGATCCGGCGGCCGACGACACCCGGGAGATCGACGTCGAGGCCCCCGAGGGCGACAGCGTCGAGCAGCACGCCGACATCGCGCCGGACCGCGACGACCCCCTTACGGAAGTGGATCCGGCGCGCGGGAACGAGGCCGATCTCATCGAACAGGCGCGCGTGGTCTCACTCGACGAGGACGACTATCGCTGACCCCGCAGGACCTCACGGCACCGCGCGGAGCCGCCTCAGGCCGCTGCTCCGAACGCGCACGGCGGGCTTCGCGGCTTTCGTCGCCGTCCGGTACGTGAAATTCTGCGCTCGCACCGCGCACACCACGGTTACCGAAAAGTACGATGGCCGCGCGGCCGACACCGCATGTGGACGACTCTGGGAGGCGGCGTGACAGCCATCGAGCAAACTGAGGCAGCGCGCCCGCGTGGCACGCGTCTGCCACGCCGAGCCCGACGGAACCAGCTGCTGGGCGCAGCGCAGGAGGTCTTCGTCGCGCAGGGCTACCACGCCGCGGCGATGGACGACATCGCCGAGCGGGCCGGTGTCAGCAAGCCGGTGCTCTACCAGCACTTCCCCGGCAAGCTCGACCTCTACCTCGCCCTGCTGGACCAGCACTGCGAGTCGCTGATCCAGGCCGTGCGCGGTGCGCTCGCCTCGACGACCGACAACAAGCATCGCGTACGGGCGACCATGGACGCCTATTTCGCGTACGTCGAGGACGACGGCGGCGCCTTCCGCCTGGTCTTCGAGTCGGACCTGACGAACGAACCCGCGGTGCGCGAGCGGGTCGACAAGGTCACCAACGAATGCGCCGAGGCCATCTGCGACGTCATCGCCGAGGACACCGGTCTCTCACGCGCCGAGTCGATGCTGCTCGCCTCCGGTCTCGGCGGTCTCGCCCAGGTGGTCGCACGCTCCTGGCTGCACAGCGACCGCAGCGTGCCGCGCGACGAGGCGGTGCAGCTGCTGGCCTCGCTGGCCTGGCGGGGCATCGCCGGCTTCCCGCTGCACGGCAACGAGCACCACTGACGGCCGTTTGTTCCCAAAGCGTGTTCGCTGTTGGCGTTCCGGTCCGCAGCGTGTACGTCCCCTCACCGGGCTAATGTGTGCTGCGTACGGCGCGGAAGATCGCGCACATCACTGACCGTCGGAGGGACATAGCCGTGGAGGTCAAGATCGGCGTGCAGCACTCGCCCCGCGAGATCGTTCTGGAGAGCGGTCAGAGCGTCGAGGAGGTAGAGCGTCTGGTGTCGGAGGCGCTGGCCGGAAAGACGCAGCTGCTGAGCCTCCAGGACGAGAAGGGCCGCAAGGTCCTGGTCCCGGCGGACCGCCTGGCGTACGTGGAGATCGGTGAGCCGACGGTCCGCAAGGTGGGCTTCGGCACCCTGTAGGTCCATGCGGAGAGGGGCCCGGCGGCACTGTGCCGCCGGGCCCCTCCGTCTGTGGGACGTGCACACAGACAGAGCACAAGTCATCCACAGATGATGATTGCAATCCGCAGGTCACGGGTATGACGGGCTACGACCGCGAAGCACGGGCCGGCCGTGGGAGGGACCCCCGACATGATCCTGGAAGCAATCGGATCCGCCTTGCTCGGTCTGATCCTGGCCTGGGCGGCGACCCACCGGTTCGCACACCGGCTGCCCGCCCGCCACCTCGTCTTCTCGACCGGCGTCGCAGGGGCCCTCTTCGGCGACTTCGTCACCCACAGCGCCCTCGGCCCCGGCAGCCCTCTGCTGAGCCTCCTCGGCGCCGCGATCGTCTCGGCCGCCTCTCTCTCCCTGCTCCTGCGCCCGGCAGGCCGCCTGCGCCGACGATCAGCGACGGCGTAGCCGTCCCGGCGCAGGCGGCACAGCCGTCCGCTCTCAGGCCGCGAGGCCGAGCGCGGCCATCCGCTTGGTGTGCGCCTCGGTGATCCGGGAGAACATCCGCCCGACCTCCGCGAGGTCGAAGCCGTCGGCCACGCCCCCCACGAGCATCGTGGACAGCGCGTCCCGGTCGGCGACGACCCGCTGCGACTGCGAGAGCGCCTCCCCCATCAGACGACGTGCCCACAGCGCCAGCCGCCCGCCGACACGCGGGTCGGCGTCGATGGCCGCGCGCACCTTCTCCACCGCGAATCCGGCGTGCCCGGTGTCGTCGAGGACGGCGAGCACCAGCTCGCGCGTGTCGGAGTCCAGCCGGGCCGCGACCTCCCGGTAGAAGTCACTGGCGATCGAGTCGCCGACGTACGCCTTGACCAGGCCCTCCAGCCAGTCCGACGGCGCGGTCTGCCGGTGGAAGCCGTCCAGGGCCGCGACGAACGGGTCCATGGCCGCGGTCGGCTCCTCGCCGATCTCGGTCAGCCGGTCCCGCAGCCGCTCGAAGTGGTGGAACTCGGCCGAGGCCATCTTCGCCAGCTCCGCCTTGTCCGCGAGGGTGGGCGCCAGTTTGGCGTCCTCCGCGAGCCGCTCGAACGCCGCCAGCTCTCCGTACGCGAGCGCGCCGAGCAGGTCCACGACCGCGGCACGGTACTGCGGATCGGCGGAGGCCCGGGCCCAGTCCTGGGCTGCGACACCGGTGTGCCCGGCGGAGGCGGCGGAGGCGTTCTCAGGCTTGTCAGAGCTAGTCATGAGGCGCACAATAGCCCGCTTGCCGGGCCTGGGAAGCCCCTGGTCAACCACTGTGACCACGACTACGTGACCAATTCGGCCATCGCATGTGCGCGAATCCGGGGTATGGTGGTAATGCGCCTGCTGAGTGCGTCGGTACTGAACGACGTATTCCGACAGGGCGCACGCATGAGGATGCCCGGTCGGTGGCCCGATCGGCTCCGACCCGACAGCCCTCCCTGGCCGTACGACTCAGTACGTACGACGACCGGAGGGACACCCTCAGCGGTACGAGCGCTAGAGCGTCGGCAGAGGTCCCGTGTCATACGGCTTGCCCAAGTGGTTCGTCCGTACGGCAGCCGACGTCCCCGGCACGGTCAGACATGACCCCCGCGCTCGCCTCGCACCGCGCACACAGAAGAGGCAAAACCCTGACTACGACGTTTCGAGAACTCGGAATCCTTCCCGAGACCGCCGAGGCCCTGGACGCCGTCGGCATCACGACTCCCTTCCCCATCCAGGAGATGACGCTCCCCGTCGCCCTGTCCGGAACGGATGTCATCGGCCAGGCCAAGACCGGCACCGGCAAGACGCTGGGCTTCGGCCTCCCGCTCCTTGAGCGCGTCACCGTCCCTGCCGACGTCGAGGCCGGCCGCGCGCAGCCCGAGGCCGTCACCGACACCCCGCAGGCGCTCGTCGTCGTCCCCACGCGCGAGCTGTGCACGCAGGTGACCAACGACCTGCTGACGGCCGGCAAGGTCCGTAACGTGCGCGTGCTGGCGATCTACGGGGGCCGGGCCTACGAGCCCCAGGTCGAGGCCCTGAAGAAGGGCGTCGACGTGGTCGTCGGCACCCCGGGCCGCCTGCTCGACCTCGCGGGCCAGAAGAAGCTGAACCTCAAGCACGTCAAGTGCCTGGTCCTCGACGAGGCCGACGAGATGCTCGACCTGGGCTTCCTGCCCGATGTCGAGAAGATCATCAACATGCTTCCGGCCAAGCGCCAGACCATGCTGTTCTCCGCGACCATGCCGGGTGCGGTCATCGGCCTCGCGCGCCGCTACATGTCCCAGCCCACCCACATCCGCGCCACCGCGCCGGACGACCAGGGCGCGACGGTCGCGAACATCAAGCAGTTCGTCTACCGCGCGCACTCCATGGACAAGCCGGAGATGGTCGCCCGCATCCTGCAGGCCGACGGCCGCGGACTCGCGATGATCTTCTGCCGTACGAAGCGGACGGCCGCCGACATCGCCGAGCAGCTGCAGCGCCGCGGGTTCGCCTCCGGCGCGGTCCACGGCGACCTCGGCCAGGGCGCGCGCGAGCAGGCCCTGCGGGCCTTCCGCAACGGCAAGGTCGACGTCCTCGTCTGCACCGACGTCGCCGCGCGCGGCATCGACGTCGAGGGCGTGACCCATGTCATCAACTACCAGTCCCCCGAGGACGAGAAGACGTACCTGCACCGCGTGGGCCGTACCGGCCGTGCGGGCGCGAAGGGTACGGCCATCACGTTCGTCGACTGGGACGACATCCCGCGCTGGCAGCTGATCAACAAGGCGCTGGAGCTGGACTTCAACGACCCGGTGGAGACGTACTCCAGCTCCCCGCACCTGTTCTCGGACCTCGGCATCCCCAAGGGCACCAAGGGCACTCTGCCGCGCTCGGAGCGCACCCGCGCCGGGCTCGACGCGGAGGAGCTGGAGGACCTGGGCGAGACCGGCGGCCGTGGTGCGCGCGGTCGCGGTGGCCGGGGCGGCCGTGACGGCCGCGATGGCCGCGATGGCCGCGACGCCCGGACGGGGTCCGATGCCGACGCGTCGGCCGAGCGGGAGCGCTCGGCGCGCACGCCGCGCCGTCGCCGCCGCACGCGCGGCGGTGCACTGCTGGACTCTTCCACCGCTGCCACCACTTCCACCGCTACGACCGCCACGGCGCCGACCGCCGAGACCGGCCCCGCGGAGGAGCTCACGGAGACCCGCACCCCGCGCCGCCGTCGCCGTACGCGTGCCGGATCCTCGGCGGAGGCAGTGACGTCCGCCGCACTGGCGGAGGCAGTGACGTCCGCCGCCCCGGCGGAGACAGTGACGTCCGCCGCCCCGGCGGAGACAGTGACGTCCGCTGCACCGACCGCGGCTGCCGAGGCCGCCGTCGCCACGGCGGAGGGCGCCGGTGTCACGCCGGAGACCCCGGAGAAGCCGCGCCGCCGCCGTACGCGGAAATCGGCGGAGGCCACCGAGGCGCCGCTGACGCAGACCGAGGCACCGGTGGCTCAGGCCGAGACGGCTGTGGTCGTCGAGCCCGCGCCGGTGGCCGCCGCGCCCGAGGCAACGGCAGAGGCTGCCGAGGCCAAGCCGCGTCGCCGCACCCGCAAGACGGCCGAGCCGGCCACCGAAGCAGCGGTCGACACGGCGGAAGCCACCGAGGCCAAGCCGCGCCGCACCCGCAAGACCGCCGCTGCCGCCGCCGAAACCACGGTGGACGGGGCCGAGGTGGCCGAGGCCAAGCCGCGCCGCACGCGGAAGACGGCCGCCGCCGCACCCGAGGCTGCGCTCGACACGGCCGAAGCCACCGAGGCCAAGCCGCGCCGCACCCGCAAGACCGCTGCCACCGCCACCGCCCCCGAGACGGTGGAGGCGGAGGCCGAGGCCAAGCCGCGCCGGCGTACTCGCAAGACGGCCGAGCCCGCTGCCGAAGCGGCGGTCGCGACCGCAGAGGGCACGGACGAGGCCGCCCCGGCGACCAAGCCGCGCCGCACCCGCAAGACCGTCGCCGCCACCGCCACCGCCCCCGAGGCAGTGGAGACGGAGGCCGAGGCCAAGCCGCGCCGCACCCGCAAGACCGCCGCTGCCGCCGCCGAAACCACGGTGGACGGGGCCGAGGTGGCCGAGGCCAAGCCGCGCCGCACGCGGAAGACGGCCGCCGCCGCACCCGAGGCTGCGCTCGACACGGCCGAAGCCACCGAGGCCAAGCCGCGCCGCACCCGCAAGACCGCCGCCGCCGCCGAAACCACGGTGGACGGGGCCGAGGTGGCCGCGCCCAAGGCTCGACGGACCCGTAAGGCCGTTGCCGAGGCGGCCACTGCGGAGATTCCGGCGCAGGCCACCGGGGAACCGGAGGTCAAGCCGCGTCGCCGTACCCGCAAGGCCACGGCGGCGGTCGTGGAGGCCACCGAAGCCTGATCCGCGCATCGGCTCACCGGCCGAACAGCGCAACGGCGTCACGCCGACGGCCCGGCCCACACAGTGGGCCGGGCCGTCGGCGTTCCCGCCTCGCCCCCGCGCCCGGCAGGCCGGTGCGGCCCGATAATCTCTCTCCATGAGCAGGCCTGCCACGTTCGTCCCGCCCCCCGGTGCCCGTGCGTACTCTCTGCGCACCGCGCGCGGCGAGTTCGCCGTCGTCGACGCTCCCGTGGCCGCCGGGGTCGAGCCCAGAGGCGTCGCTCTGCTGCTGCCGGGGTTCACCGGGAGCAAGGAGGACTTCAATCCCCTGCATGTGCCGCTGGCCGAGCGCGGGTACCGGACCGTGGCCGTGGACGGGCGCGGACAGTACGAGTCGGACGGCCCCGAGCACGACGAATCCGCCTACGCGCAGGAGGAGTTGGCGCGAGACGTGCTGGCACAGGCGGAGGCGGTCGGAGGGCCCGTGCATCTGCTGGGCCACTCGCTGGGCGGGCAGATCTCGCGCGCGGCCGTGCTGATCGACCACGCCCCGTTCCTGTCGCTCAGCCTGATGGCCTCGGGGCCCGCACAGATCTCGGTCTCCCAGCAGCAGCGCGTGAAGCTGCTGCGGGACGCGCTCGGTGTGATGACGATGGCCGAGGTGTGGGACGCGATGCAGGCGATGGAGGCGCCCGAGGAGACCGACACGGGCGGGCTCGACGACGGCCTGGACGACCGGGAGGATCTGCGGCACCGCTGGCTGGGCAACAAGCCCGCCCAACTCCTGGCCACCGGGCGCCAGTTGTGCACGGAGCCGGATCGGGTCACCGAACTGGCCGCGGTACCGCTGCCGTTCCATGTGCTGTCGGGTGCGCTGGACGACACCTGGCCGCTGGCGCTGCTCGACGAGATGGCGGCGCGGCTCGGGGCCCGGCGGTCCGTCATCGACGGTGCCGAGCACTCCCCCAACACCGACCGTCCGCTCGCCACGGCACGCGCCATGGCCGACTTCTGGGACGACCACCCGGGCTGAGACCGGTGACCGACCCCGGGGTCGAGACCGAAGACCGGCGACGCGCCCTCGGACGTAGACCGGCAACGCGCCCCCGGACCGAGACCGGCAACGCACCCCCGGACCGAGACCGGCGACGCGCATCGGCGCGGCCAGGCCCGTACCCGTGGCTCGTACCGGGCGACCAGGCCCTTACCGGCGGCCCTTACCGGCGGCCCGTACGGACGTGGCCAGGCCCGAACCGGCGCGGCAAGTCGCGCGCCGCGGCGCCTAGTACTGCGTCTGGAGGTGCTCCCAGAAGCCTTCCCGCAGGGCGTGCCGCAGGTCGCCCTGGCCGCGCAGCGAGTACTGGAGCACACGCTCCGCCTCGACCAGGAGGTCCTGATCGACGGAGCCGGGCAGGCGGGGGTGGCCGGGCAGCAGGTCGGCCAGGGACTCTCGGCCGCGGGCGGCCAGCCACTTCGCCGCGATCTGCGCGCCGACGAAACGGACGTCCTCGCGGCTGGGCCGGGCCCCGGCAGGGGCCTCGTAGGCGGCGGCCGTGCGGCGGGCGACGTACGGCTTGAAGAACTCCAGGTCGAGGGTGCGCTGGCTGTCGACCTCCCAGAGCAGCGGCTCGGCCTGGTTGCGCCCCTCGGGCGCCTCGATGCCCCACAGGTGGACGCGCGCGCCGTAGCCCTGGGCCGCCTCCACCGCCGACACCAGGTCCTCGTCGCCGCCGAGCAGGGCCGCGTCGCTGATCGCGCGGTGCCGGGCGAGGGACTCCAGGTCGGAGCGGATGAGGGAGTCGACGCCCTTCTGCTGGTTGTTGGCGTTGAGGTTGCCGAGGCGGACCTTGACGTCGGGCAGTTCGGCGATGGACTGCTGCTCGGCGGTGTGGATGCGGCGGCGGGCGCCGTCGTACCAGTAGACGCGCAGCAGGCGGCTGTCCGCGAAGATGGTGCGGGCCTTGTCGATGAGTGCGTCGATCAGGCCCTCGGCATCGAGGTCGAAGGCCCGGCGGTCCTCGGTCCCGGCGACCAGCCGGCCGGCCGCCGCATACAGATAGCCCGCGTCGACGAAGATCGCGTGGGTCGAGGGCGTCTTCGCCACCTCGGCGAGCATGCGCTGCAGCAGCTCGTTCGTGTGGTCGATGCGGCCGGAGAGGGCCGCCAGGTCGTCGTTCATCGCCTCCATTGTCCCGGCGGTCACGCTACGAACACAACCGGTCCCGGTCAGTCCCGCGGACCCCGCTTACCGGTCAGTAATTAGACGTTCGAAAAATTTCTTTAGCGTAGGGAATGTTTGTAACGTGAAGGCCGTTGACTATGAGGACACCACGTCACACCCAGTAGTTCTCCTCAGGAGGATGACCAGACGAAGGGAGAAGCCATGCGCTTCGAAATCATGCGACTCGACGAGGTCGACGGCACCACCGTGGACAGCACCGTCGTGGACGCCGCCTCCGTCAACCGGATCGTTCAGCAGGCCGCCGCCATCGGACAGCGCCTGTGGATCCGCCCGGCCGAGACCAAGCCGGCCTCGTAACGGGCAGCGACACTCAAGCTTTCCGGGGGAGCCGAGGCGACGTCTCAGCTCCCCCGGATCACCTGAGTGACACCGTTGATGATCTGCTGCACCGCGATCGCGGAGAGCATCATGCCCGCGAGCCGCGTCACCAGGACCACACCGCCGTCCTTGATGACCCGGATGATCAGCAGCGAGTAACGCATCACCAGCCACAGCACGACGTGGATCGCGAGGATCGCGGACCACACCGAGACCTGCGTGGCCACACTGTCGGCCTTCTGCACGGCCAGGATCACGGACACGATGGCGCCGGGCCCGGCCAGCAGCGGCATGCCCAGCGGCACCAGGGCGACGTTCACGTCCTTCGTCTGCTTCGGCTCATCGGTCTTGCCGGTGAGCAGGTCGAGCGCGATCAGCAGAAGCAGCAGACCGCCCGCGATCATCAGCGCGGGGACGGAGACGTGCAGGTAGTTCAGGATCTGGTGGCCCAGGACGCCGAAGACGGCGATGACCCCGCCCGCCACGCAGACGGCCTGGAAGGCCATCCGCTTCTGCACCTTGGCGGGGCGCCCCGCGGTCAGCGCGAGGAAGATCGGGGTGATCCCCGGGGGATCCATGATGACAAAAAGGGTCAGGAAGAGAGAGCCGAAGACAGCGACGTCGAACATGGGGGAAGCACAAGCCTTGCAGGAAGAAGAACGGGCATGAGGTGGCGCGGGGTCGACCCCTGAGGGTCTCAGGCCCCGCCGGTCCCCGGGACGGGAAACGCGCCGGTGGCCCGCCGGATGATCTCCCCGTACACCTCGGGGTCCGTCGTGTCCGCGCCGAGTGCCACGCTCTTGCGGCTGCCGTGGTAGTCCGAGGACCCGGTGACCAGCAGCCCCAGCTCCTTCGCGAGGCCGCGCAGACGGGCCCGGGAGTCGGCGTCATGGTCCATGTGGTCGACCTCGATGCCGTCCAGACCGGCCGCGGCCATCTCGGCGATCGCGGACTCCGGCACCGTACGGCCACGCTTGGCGGCGGCCGGATGCGCGAAGACGGTCACGCCGCCCGCGCCCTTGACCAGCCGGATCGCCTCGAAGGGGTCGGTCTCGTGCTTCTCCACGTAGGCCCGGCCGCCGTCGGCCAGCCACTCCTCGGTGAACGCGTCGCTCACCGTGGGCACCACACCCAGCTCGACGAGCGCGGTGGCCACATGGGGACGCCCCACGGAGCCGCCGGCGGCGATCCGCTCGACCTGCTGCCACGTGACGGGCACGCCCAGCGCGTTCAGCTTGGTGACCATGCCCTGCGCCCGCGGCACCCGGTCGTCCCGGACCAGTTCGCGCTCGGCGAGCAGGGCGGGCTCCTCGGGGTCGAAGAGGTAGGCCAGCATGTGCATGGAGATGCCGTCGATGCGGCAGGACAGCTCGGCGCCGGTGACCAGGGTGAGCCCCTCGGGCAGCGCGGCGGTCGCCTCGGCGTACCCACGGGTGGTGTCGTGGTCGGTCAGCGCGACGACGTCCAGACCGGCCGCGGCGGCATTGCGCACCAGCTCGGCCGGGGTGTCCGTACCGTCGGAGGCCGTGGAGTGACAGTGCAGGTCGATGCGCACGACGTGTACTCCAGGCGATGACGGACGGAAGGGGACACCCAAGGATACCGGGAGCCCGCCCATGCCCTGTCACACCCGCACTTGATGGGCACCCCCTACACACACCCGCCGAAGGTAAGCATCGGTCCGCACAAAGGGGCGCGGGCGCCGAGGGGGCACCGCCTTTCAGGTCGGGCACGGAGAGGTGAGGGTGAGGACCCGTTCCGGGTGCGGACCCATTTCGAGTGCGGGTGCGACCCCATGCCGGGACCGGGTGCGACCCCATGCCGGGACCGGGTGCGGACCCATGCCGGGACCGGGTCCGTCGTGGCTGGTCGCGCAGTTCCCCGCGCCCCTGGGTGACTCGCCGTCCCGCAGCCCCACCGGCCGCACCCGCATCGGCCCGGACCCGGAGCACGCCGACCCTCACTCACCCCACGGTCGAACCCGCTACCACCTCACGGCTTGAGCAGCCGCGGCGACAACGCCCCGCAAGGCACCAGATCCAGCTCGGCCCCTGCATCCCGCAGATCCGTCAGCACCAGCTCGTCGTACATGAGCAGGCCGGCCTGCTCGGGCCACATCACCGCCCACAGCCACATCCCGAGCGCCTCACCGGCGAAGACGGCGCGGTCGTCGGGGGTGCGGTAGACATGCCAGAGCGGGGTCGGACGTCCGGCGGCGAGGACCTTCGCCTGGGGCGGCTTCTCCACGTTCATGTACGCCCCCGGGTCCGGACCGTCGATGCCCGCGTACCGCGCACCGAGGCCGACGCCGAGTTCCTCCGCGACCAGGATCATCTCGCCCATACCGCCGAGCGGGCCGGGGCCGGAGCAGGCCACGGCGCTGGCGCGGCCGCCGCTGCGGTCGTCACCCGCATAGGTCACGCCCGTGAACAGCCACCCGACCGGCAGCGGCCACGGCATCCACACCGGGACCTGCGTGCGGTGCACCACGACATTGAGCGCCTCGACGCTGGGCGGGATCACGGGCTGCAGCGGATACACCGTCCCGTGCACGTCGCACTGCCAGGAATCGGCGAAGAGTCCGGGAGCCCTGACCCGGCCACCACACTTCGGGCAACTGGGTTCGCCCCTCATAGGGCTCCACGGTCCTACCCCTGCACGCCCACGTCAAGGACGATCACCCGTCCGGACGGAACCCGGTCACCGCGCTCACCGGAGGAAACTAGATGCATCTTGCATTAATTAGCTCGGCTAACTTACCGTGTGCATAAACCAACCATTCGCTCGTCCGGACGGGAGAAGCACATGGACCCCTTCGACGCGGGAGCCGGCGGCATCCTGCGACAGCCCAAGGCGGTCTGGGCCACGGCCGGCGCCTCCGTCGTCGCCTTCATGGGCATCGGGCTCGTCGACCCGATCCTGCCGTCCATCGCCCGGGGCCTGGACGCCACCGCCGGCCAGGTGTCCCTGCTCTTCACCTCGTACTTCCTGATCACCGCGGTGGCGATGCTGCTGACCGGCTTCGTCTCCAGCCGCATCGGCGGCCGCAGGACGCTGCTGCTCGGCCTCGCCTTCGTGGTCGTCTTCGCGGGTCTGGCCGGCACGTCGGACTCGGTCGGCCGGCTCGTCGGCTACCGGGCCGGCTGGGGTCTGGGCAACGCCCTGTTCGTCTCGACCGCCCTCGCGGTCATCGTGGGCGCGGCGAATCCGGGAGGGGCCGCCCACAGCACGTCGGACAACGGTGGTGGCGGGCGACGGGCAGCAGGCGGCGCGGCGGCGATCCTGCTGTACGAGTCCGCGCTCGGACTCGGCATGGCCTGCGGCCCGCTGCTCGGCGCGGTCCTCGGCAACGCCAGCTGGCGCTACCCCTTCTTCGGCACGGCCACGCTGATGGCGATCGGCTTCCTGTGCATCACGGTGCTCCTGAAGGAGCAGCCGAAGCCCGCACGCAGGACCTCGGTCCTCGATCCGCTCAGGGCGCTCGGCCACGGCGGCCTCGCCTCGACGGCGGTCTCGGCGTTCTTCTACAACTACACGTTCTTCACCGTGCTGGCCTTCACGCCGTTCGTGCTGAACATGACCCCGTACCGGTCGGGCGCCGTGTTCTTCGCCTGGGGTGTGCTGCTCGCCGTCTTCTCCGTGATCGTGGCCCCGCGGATGCAGGCACGGTTCGGCTCGCTGAAGGTGCTCGGCGGCTCGCTGCTGCTGCTCGCGGCGGACGTGCTCGTGCTCGGCTACGGCAACCACACCGCGGCTGTCGTCTGCACGATCCTGTCCGGCGCCTTCATCGGTGTGAACAACACGGTCTACACCGAACTGGCCCTCGGCGTGTCGGATGCGCCGCGGCCGGTGGCGAGCGCGGGCTACAACTTCGTCCGCTGGTTCGCGGCCGCAGCGGCGCCGTACTTCGCGCCGAAGATCGAGGGGTGGACGGACATCCGCATCCCGTTCGTGGTCGCGGCGGTCACCGCGGTGCTGGGCGCGGTGGTGGTCGTCGTACGGCGCGATGCGCTGACGCACGAAGCCGCGGAACTTGAGACGGCGCACGCCACCGAGGACGGTGTCGGCGCCTTCGTCAACTGACCGATTCCAGCCTCGGGTTGGTGAGATCGGTCACTTCCCGGATCAGTCGAGCGGCACGGACGCGCGGGCGGGGTCCCTCAGGTCCGTCCCGTTCGTGAGCCAGCGCTCCTGGAGGGCCTGCGCGCCGTGCACCCGTTTCCAGGCAGCCTCGTTCGGAGTCATCGGCAGCAGCGGCAGGAACCGCACGGGATCCATCGGCTCGTCCAGCTCCAGATCCTCGACGAGACCGCCGGGTTCGCCCACCAGGACCGAGGTGAAGGGGGCGCCGGGCCACAGCGGTCCGCCCACGTCCAGGGAGGCGCCGGGGGCCACCACCACGCCCTCCACCTGCGGGGACGCGGCGAGTACGGCGAGTGCGCGAAGGGCCTTGTCGGTCTCCGCGAGGCCCGCTCGGACGGACAGCACCAGCTCGGCGCGGGGGCCCTTGACGGGGTCGGCCAGCATCGCCGTGGGGTCCGTCATGGGGTGCGCGGACATGCCGAGCGTGGCGTAACGGACCACGGCTCCCTCTTGGCCGGAACCCTGAAAGCGGAGCACCTCGATGCGGTCCGTACCGAGGAAGGTGACCGCCGCGCGTGCGTCCGGTTCGCCCAGCGCAGTGCTCAACCGTGCCTCGACCAGAGGGAGAACATCAACCATGTGGTGAGCATAGAACTCGTCAGCAGCGGGCAAAGCGGCGCCTTGACACTTCGGGCGACTGCTACGCTGAGCCGGTGGTTCGGGGCAGCACGCAGAAGCGTCGCTATCAAGCCCCGACGCCGATGAGACTCCCTTACGAGGGACCGGCCGGAGGAGGTGGGGCTGTCATGGATCGAAGTCGACCGTGCAGTACCACTCGCTCTTCCGGCTGCTGATCTGATTTCCGGCTGGCTGCCGCCTTCCTGTTCGTGTTGTCGTTCGGAAGAGCACTTCGTCTCGCTTTGCCCTGATCTGTCTGACCTGAATCAGTCCTGCATCAGCAGCGAAGTCGCCACCGCGACGGTGCGGTGCTCCCCGCTTTGTGGACGTGCCAAACATCCGCAGTCAGGACGTCCCCATTCCGGGTAGTTCCACCCGTCGCCGCGCGCTGTCGCTGCCCGCCCGCGAAGGAGCCTGCCCATGTCGATGATCCGCGACCTGCGCGCCGTGGTCCGTCCGTCGTCCCGCCCCTCGCTCCGCAAGGAGACGAGCGCGTCCTACGACACCACCCGCGACCCCGCGACGCCCTCGGCCGTCGTCGACTGCGCCGTCTACCGCGACGGCTCCCGGGTGCCGAGCGCCAAGCCGGTGACCCCGCAGGAGGCGATGCGTCAGGTACGCCGTGACGGCGGATTCGTGTGGATCGGCCTGCACGAGCCGACCGAGGCGGAATTCGCGGGTATCGCAGCCGAGTTCGGGCTGCACCCGCTGGCCGTCGAGGACGCGGTCCAGGCCCACCAGCGGCCCAAGCTGGAGCGGTACGACGACTCGCTCTTCACCGTCTTCAAGACCATCCACTACGTCGAGCACGACGAACTGACCGCCAACAGCGAGGTGGTCGAGACCGGCGAGGTCATGTGCTTCACCGGCCGGGACTTCTTCATCACCGTCCGGCACGGCGGCCAGGGCTCCCTGCGGGCGCTGCGGCACCGGCTGCAGGACGACCCCGAGCTGCTCGCGAAGGGTCCCTCGGCCGTGCTGCACGCCATCGCCGACCATGTCGTGGACGGCTACATCGCGGTCGCCGACGCGGTGCAGGACGACATCGACGAGGTGGAGACCGAGGTCTTCTCCCCCGGCCGCCGGGGCGGGGTCTCGCGCGGTGTGGACTCGGCGCGGATCTACCAGCTCAAGCGCGAGGTGCTGGAGTTCAAGCGGGCGGTGGCTCCGCTGCTGCGACCGATGCAGCTGCTGAGCGAGCGGCCGATGCGGCTGGTCGACCCGGACATCCAGAAGTACTTCCGGGACGTCGCCGACCACCTCGCCCGCGTCCAGGAGCAGGTCATGGGCTTCGACGAGCTGCTCAACTCCATCCTCCAGGCCAACCTGGCACAGGCGTCCGTCGCGCAGAACGAGGACATGCGCAAGATCACCGCCTGGGCCGCGATCATCGCCGTACCGACGATGGTGTGCGGGGTGTACGGCATGAACTTCAAGTACATGCCCGAGCTGCACTGGAAGTACGGCTACCCGGTGATCATGGGCATCACGGCCGCCCTGTGTCTGGGCATCCACCGCACGCTCAAGCGCAACGGCTGGCTGTGAGCGCGGCTGGATAGGCTGGGCGCATGACAAGCGAGCTGCCCGGCCGGGCCCTGCACGACCAGGCCCTCATCGAGGAGGCCACGAAGAAGTCCGGCCTCGTCTGGGTCAAGGGCGCCGGGGCCCCGGCGGCGCGTGCGCTGTGGCACGTGTGGCACGAGGGTGCGTTGTGCCTGGTCGGCGACGGGCCCGGGGAGCAGCCGCTGCCCGCTCTGACGGACGGCGGTGCCGCCGAGGTGACCGTGCGCAGCAAGGACAAGGGGGGCCGGCTGGTGAGCTGGGCGGCGACCGTGTCCGAACTGGCCCCGGGCTCGCCGGAGTGGGAGGCCGCGGTCGCCGAGCTGAAGGGGAAGCGATTGAACGCCCCCGACGGCGAGCGGATGCCGGAGCGCTGGGCCCGCGAGTGCAGGGTGCTCCGCCTGGCGCCGACGGGGTCCTCCGCACCGCTGCCCTCCGGAAGCCTGGCCGAGCGCCCGGTCCCGACCCCGGCGACGACCCGCCGCCCCGTCCCGCCGGGCCTGCCCAGACTGCTGGCGAAGCGCCGCAGGAAGTAGGACCGGAGGGCCGGGAAGGAACTCGGACCAGAGGGCCGGGAAGAAGGCCCAAGGGCCGGGAAAGAGGCCGGAGGGCCGGGAAGAGGCAAGGGCCCGGCGGCGGTGCCGGGCCGGCCGCAACCCCGTGCGCAGGCCCCGGCCGGACGGGCTACGACGTCGGCAGCTGCTTGCCGTAGTCCACCGTCTCCGACTTCGCCGGGTCGGTCACGGTGAAGTCCTTGCCCCAGTCCGAGAAGCTGAGCGTGCCCGCGCTGCCGCCCCGCACCAGGCGGAGCGGGTACGGCGTGCCCTCCAGGGAGACGTCGAGGGTGCCGCCCGAGCCGGAGTCGCCGGTGATGCGGATCGCCGGGGTGCCGGACTGGTCGTGGTGGCCGTCGGCGGCCAGCTTGCCGTGCAGCGTCAGCAGTCCGCCGAGCAGGACGTCCTTGTCCGTGAAGCCGCTGAACTTCTTGTAGGCGGGATCGCCCTGCGGCACCTTCACGTACTTGCCGTCCAGCTTGCCGGCGGCACCGTCGCTGCCGTCCGCGTGGTTCCAGAAGCCCGCGTCGGCCTTCAGATACAGCTGCTTGCCGACCCGCAGCAGCCGGAACGTGGACCCCCCGGAGGTGACCGAACCGGTACCGCCCTCCGCCTTCAGCCGCATGTCCAGCGTGTACGTACGGCCACTGGTGACCACGGTCCCCGACAGCCGCACCGCGGGCGCCGTCTGCGCCGCGGCCCGCGTCTTCGCCTGGATCTGGTCGGCGGGCAGCTTGCCGACCCCGTTGGTCCCCGCGTCCGGATCGTCGCTGCACCCCGTCAGCACCATCGCTCCCGAAACGGCCAGCGCGCATGTCGCGGCCGCCAGCGCGGCCCGGCGGGTACGGCCCCGGGGAATCGCAGTCACAGGTGGTGCTGCCTTTCTGACGGTTCCTGAGCGGCGTACGGCAGCGTACCGGGGCCCCGGGCGCCCGACGGAGCCAGTCCGTCCGGACCGCCCACCAGGGCGTATCCGATCAGGACGGGCTAGCCTGAAGCGCACCCGAGCGGTCACATCTGAGCAATTCACACCATTCCAGCGCCAACCGACACGATCTCCACGCAAAGGAAGCACCGTCATGGCAGCCGGCGCCCCCCGGATCTTCGTCTCGCACATCGCCGGGGTCCCCGTCTTCGATCCGACCGGTGACCAGGTGGGACGCGTGCGCGATCTGGTCGTCATGCTGCGGGTCGGACGACGGCCCCCACGCGTCCTCGGGCTGGTCGTCGAGCTGTCCACCCGACGCCGTATCTTCCTGCCCATGACCCGGGTGACCGGCATCGAGTCGGGGCAGGTCATCACCACCGGCGTGCTCAACGTCCGGCGCTTCGAGCAGCGTCCCACCGAGCGGCTGGTCTTCGGGGAGCTGCTGGACCGGCGGGTGAAGCTGGTGGAGACCGGCGAGGAGGTCACCGTCCTCGACCTGGCCGTGCAGCAGCTGCCCGCACGCCGGGACTGGGAGGTCGACCGCGTCTTCGTCCGCAAGGGGAAGAAGGGCGGCGCCTTCCGGCGGGCCAGGGGAGAGACGCTGACCGTGGAGTGGTCGGCCGTCACCGGGTTCTCGCTGGAGGAGCACGGACAGGGCGCCGAGAGCCTGCTCGCCACCTTCGAGCAGCTGCGCCCCGCCGACCTCGCCAACGTGCTGCACCACCTCTCCCCCAAGCGCCGCGCCGAGGTCGCCGCCGCCCTCGACGACGACCGGCTCGCCGACGTCCTGGAGGAGCTGCCGGAGGACGACCAGATCGAGATCCTCGGCAAGCTGGCCGAGGAACGCGCGGCCGACGTCCTGGAGGCCATGGACCCGGACGACGCGGCCGACCTGCTGGGCGAGCTGCCGGAGGCGGACAAGGAGCGGCTGCTGAGCCTGATGGAACCCGCCGACGCGGCCGAGATGCGGCGCCTGATGTCGTACGAGGAGCACACCGCCGGCGGTCTGATGACGACCGAGCCGATCGTGCTGCGCCCGGACGCCACGGTCGCCGACGCGCTCGCCCGGGTCCGCAACCCGGACCTGTCCCCCGCCCTCGCCGCCCAGGTCTACGTCTGCCGCCCGCCCGACGAGACCCCGACCGGCAAGTACCTGGGCACGGTGCACTTCCAGCGGCTGCTGCGGGACCCCCCGTACACCCTGGTCAGCTCGCTGGTGGACGACGACCTGCAGGCCCTCGACCCCGACGCCGCGCTGCCCGTGGTCGCCGGGTTCTTCGCCACGTACGACATGGTCGCCGCGCCCGTCGTGGACGAGTCCGGGGCGCTGCTCGGCGCGGTGACCGTGGACGACGTACTCGACCACATGCTGCCCGAGGACTGGCGGGAGACGGAGTTCCACCTGAACGACGAGACCGACGGGGCCGACGGAACCGGCGGAGCCGGCGGGACCGACGCGACCGGCGGGACGGCGGACGAGGGGGCGAATGCCCATGGCTCCTGAGCGTGAGAGCGCCCGCGAACGCACCGCGACGGGCGCCACGGCCGCCGCCCGGCCCCGCACGCCCCGTCTGGACCAGCCGCGCCCGCCCCGGCGCCGGATCCTGCCCGAGTGGGACCCGGAGGCCTTCGGCCGGCTGTCGGAGAAGATCGCCCGCTTCCTGGGCACGGGACGCTTCATCGTCTGGATGACGGTCGTCATCATCCTGTGGGTGGTCTGGAACATCGCCGCGCCGGCCAACCTGCGCTTCGACAACTACCCCTTCATCTTCCTGACCCTGATGCTGTCCCTGCAGGCCTCCTACGCCGCCCCGCTGATCCTGCTCGCCCAGAACAGGCAGGACGACCGCGACCGGGTCAACCTGGAGCAGGACCGCAAGCAGAACGAGCGGTCGATCGCCGACACCGAGTACCTGACCCGGGAGATCGCCGCACTGCGCATGGGCCTGGGCGAGGTGGCGACCCGCGACTGGATCCGCTCCGAACTGCAGGACGTGGTCAAGGAGGCGGAGGAACGGCGGCGGCACGACGGTCATGTCGTATTCCCGGCGGAACGGTCGGAACGGTCGCCGGGACGTGACGCAGACGACCGCTGAGGGGCTACCCGGAGGCACCACGACGCGCCGTACCATCGTCCTTATGGCTACGGAAGACGCGGTGCGCGAGGCACTGGCGACGGTGAACGACCCCGAGATCAACCGACCCATCACCGAACTCGGGATGGTCAAATCGGTGGAGATCGGTGCGGACGGAGCGGTCGCGGTGACCGTGTACCTGACCGTCTCCGGCTGTCCCATGCGCGACACCATCACCCAGCGGGTGACCGAGGCGGTCTCCCGGGTCGAGGGCGTCACCCGCGTCGACGTGACGCTGGACGTGATGAGCGACGAGCAGCGCAAGGAGCTGGCGGCGGCCCTGCGCGGCGGCCAGGCCGAGCGCGAGGTCCCCTTCGCCAAGCCGGGCAGCCTCACCCGGGTCTACGCGGTCGCCTCCGGCAAGGGCGGCGTCGGCAAGTCCTCGGTGACGGTGAACCTGGCGGCGGCGATGGCCGCCGACGGCCTGAAGGTCGGTGTCGTGGACGCCGACATCTACGGCCACTCGGTACCGCGCATGCTCGGCGCGGACGGCCGCCCGACCCAGGTCGAGAACATGATCATGCCGCCGTCCGCGAACGGCGTGAAGGTCATCTCCATCGGCATGTTCACCCCGGGCAACGCCCCGGTCGTCTGGCGCGGCCCGATGCTGCACCGTGCCCTCCAGCAGTTCCTGGCGGACGTCTACTGGGGCGACCTGGACGTCCTGCTCCTGGACCTGCCGCCCGGCACCGGCGACATCGCCATCTCGGTCGCCCAGCTGGTGCCGAACGCCGAGATCCTGGTCGTCACCACGCCCCAGCAGGCGGCGGCCGAGGTGGCCGAGCGCGCCGGCTCCATCGCGGTGCAGACCCACCAGAAGATCGTCGGCGTGGTCGAGAACATGTCCGGCCTGCCCTGCCCGCACTGCGGCGAGATGGTCGACGTCTTCGGCACCGGCGGCGGCCAGACGGTCGCCGACGGCCTGACCCGCACCACGGGTGCGACGGTCCCGGTCCTCGGCAACATCCCCATCGACGTCCGCCTGCGCGAGGGCGGCGACGAGGGCAAGCCGGTGGTCCTGACCGACCCGGACTCCCCGGCGGGCTCGGCCCTGCGCGCCATCGCGGGCAAGCTCGGCGGCCGCCAGCGGGGCCTGTCGGGCCTGTCCCTGGGGATCACCCCGAAGAACAAGTTCTGAACTCGCACGCCTGCGATCCGCGGCTCCGCCCTTGGTCAACTCTTCGACCAGCGGCGGAGCCGTCGTCGTTGGCCGGCGTTCGTTGTCGTTGGCCGACGTTCGTTGTGTTGGCCGGCGTTCGTTGTCGTTGGCCGGCGTTCGTTGTCGTTGGCCGGCGTTCGTTGTCGTTGGCCGGCGTTCGTTGTCGTTGGCCGGCGTTCGTTGTCGTTGTGCGCCTTCGGACCGCCCGGCGACGGCCCGGCGCCTCGCTGTCACCGCCGACGCCGCGTCTCCGCCGGCGCCGCATCACCGCCGACGCCACGTCACCGCCGACGCCGCGGTTTCTCCGGGACCGAGGACGCCGACCGGCGCAGGCATCGGCTGGCCGGGGCCCGCACGGTCGCCATCGCGGTCGTACAGGCACACGATGGACATGACGGAACTGGCAGGCGACTCGGCCGTGTGCCGGGACGCGACAGCCGGAAGGAGATGCGGAGCCATGCCCCAGTTCATGGATGTCCACCACGGGATGAAGGGCCTCACAGCCGACCAGCTGAAGCAGGCCCACGGGGCCGACCTCGCCATCGAGAAGGACGAGGGCGTCCACTTCGAGAAGGCCTGGGCAGACCCGGAGTCCGGCATCGTCTACTGCCTCTCCGAGGCCCCCTCGGCCGAAGCGGTCCAGCGCATCCACGAGCGCGCCGGTCACCGGGCCGACGAGATCCACCCGGTCCCCCTGACCGTGTGAACCGAAGGAGCCGATCCGGCACCTGACCGTGCGGCCCGAAGAAGCCGATCCGGCACCTGGCCCTGCGACCCGAAGGAGCCGATCCGGCACCTGACCGTGCGGCCCGAGGAGGCCGATCCGGTACACCGGGCATGCCGTGCTCGGGGCATGCCGTGCTCGGGGCATGCCGTGCTCGGGGCATGCCGTGCTCGGGGCATGCCGTGCTCGGGGCATGCCGTGCTCGGGGCATGCCGTGCTCGC
>NZ_JBVKBH010000008.1:0-232492 GCF_055657175.1 Streptomyces sp. NPDC107581 | reverse complement strand
GCCCGGAGGGCCAGTCCGGGGGATCATGCCCCCTGAGCCGGCCCCTGGCTGTGTGCCCGGCAGGATGCGAACCCGCGGCTCCCGCTTCGGGAGCGAGCTCGGGCCGCGGGCCTCACGGCTGTCGGACTAGGCGTAGGCGCCGATGTCCTTCACCACGGCGAACCCGAGCCCGTACGCGCTCATGCCCCGCCCATAGGCCCCGACGTGCACGCCGGCCTCGGTGGAACCGGCCAGCACCCACCCGAACTCGGATTCCCGGTAGTGGAACGGCATGGGCGTCCCGTCCACCGGAAGGGAGAGCGTGGACCACTCGGCCCCGTCGAGATCGTCGGCCAGGGCCCACGCGGTCTCCGTCTGCTGCTCCAGCCAGTCGTCCCGCAGGCTGTGGTCCATCTGGCCCGGCCAGGTGAACGTCAGCAGTCCCACCCCCGCCAGCCACGCCGCCGAGGAGACCGAGGTCGCCTCCAGCAGCCCCGTACCGTCGGCACTTCTGCGGGACGGATTCGCGGCCACGGTGACCACGACCGCGAACTTCCCCCTGGGCTCGTCGGCCGAGCCGGCGACATGCTCGTTGCGTACGGTGGGCTCGTCACCGTGCCCGATCGAACCGTGCTCGACGGCACCGTCGGCCGCCGTGCCGACCTGCATCAGCCAGCGCGGACCCGTGAACGCCTCGTCGAGGCCGTACCACGGAAAGGGCGCCTGCAGGTAGCCGCCGACCGTGCGCCAGGCGGAGGGGAACTGCTGTCCGCCCCCCGCGTCCGGCGCCTGCGCGCCCACCCGACTCGTCGTCTCCATCTGCCCGGACGCCTCCTCGTTCTCGTCGGACCGGGGCGGCCCGCCCCCCTTCGGGCGTACTCCTCCGGTCCGCACAACAACTCGGCAGCATATCCACACCGCTGAGAGCCGTAGGGAAAGCGCCCGGCGCGTGGGTCGCGCCGACAGCGCGTCCACGCCGTGAGCGGCGGGTGCGCGCTATGAAACGCGTCACGTCCGCCGCTGGGTCCGCGCGTCGGGGCCGGGCCAGGTGCGGGCTAGGTGGCGTCCGCGTCGAAGGGCGGACGGTCGTCCTTGCCGGGCTCCTCGGGCTTCTTGGTCATGTCGAGGCGCCCTCCGGACGGGGGCGTGGCCGACGAGGAGGAGGGCGACGGGGTCTCGCTGCCGTGGACGGCATCCGTGACCTCGGCCATCTCCTTCTTCAGGTCGAAGCCGTTGCGGATCTCCTTCAGCCCCAGTTCATCGCTGTCCAGCTGCTTGCGAAGGAACGTCTTGGGGTTGAGGTCCTCGAACTCGAAGTCCTTGAACTCGGGGCCCAGCTCCTCACGGATGTCCCGCTTGGCGCTCTCCGAGAACTCACGGATCTTCCGGATCGTGCCCATCACGTCCTGGATGACCTTCGGGAGCTTGTCCGGACCGAAAACGAGCACGGCGAGCACAACGATCGTCACCAGCTCGAGTGGTCCTATGTCATTGAACACCTGACGCTCCCATTGCGATGTTCTCGGTCGCTCAACGGTACCCGGCGTACCTGGCAGACCGGTACCGTCCCGAGGTGAGACTTCTGTCAGTTCTGCTCCGAAGCGCCCAGCACGAGTGAGACCTCCCGCTCTCCGCCGTGTTCGACGGTCAGACGCAGCCGGTCGCCGGGCCGGTGTGCGCGGATCTTGACGATCAGTTCCTCACCCGAGTGGACCCGCTCGCCGCCGACCGCGGTGATGACGTCGCCCGCCCTGAGCCCGGCCCGGTCGCCGGGGCCGCCCTTGATGACGGCGGGGCCGCCGTCGCCCGCCCTGGTGTCGACGCGGGCGCCGTCGCCCGTGTACCCCATGTCGAGAGTGACGCCTATCACAGGGTGTGTCGCACGGCCGGTGTTGATCAGTTCCTCGGCGACCCGCTTGGCCTGGTTGACGGGGATGGCGAAGCCGAGGCCGATGGAACCGGCCTGTCCGCCCGTGGAGTCGGAGCTCTCGTCGGCCGAGCGGATGGCGGAGTTGATGCCGATGACCCGGGCCCGGGAGTCGAGGAGCGGACCGCCGGAGTTGCCCGGGTTGATGGGGGCGTCGGTCTGCAGGGCGTCGACGTACGACACATCGCTCCCGTCGCCCTTCTCGCCGCCGGCCGTGATGGGACGCTCCTTGGCGCTGATGATGCCCGAGGTGACGGTGTTGGCCAGGTCGAAGGGGGCGCCGATGGCGACGACGGGGTCGCCGACCCGGACGTCGTCGGAGTTGCCGAGGGGCATGGGGGTGAGTCCGCGGACGCCGCTGACCTGGACGACGGCGAGGTCGTATCCGCTGTCGTGGCCGACGACCTTGGCCTTGGCGGTGTCGCCGCTGCTGAAGGTCACGGATATCTCGCCGCCGGACGAGGCCGGCTGGACGACATGGTTGTTGGTGAGGATGTGCCCGTGGGTGTCGAGGACGAACCCGGTGCCGGTGCCCGCCTCGTCGGCCCCGCGCACATGCAGGGTGACCACGCTGGGCAGCGCCCGGGCGGCGATCCCGGCCACGCTGTCCGGCGCGCGTCCGGCGGGCACCTTCCCGGCCTGCGGCAGATGTACGTCCCCCACGCCCTCGCGCTCGACGTAGGCGCCCACGAGGCCGCCGACGCCGCTGGAGACGACGGCGACCAGCAGGGTCCACACGACGGCCAGGCGCACGCTCCGCCTGCGCCGCTGCCGCTCGGTGGGCGCGGCGGAGCCGTTCTGCTGCAGCGGCCCGGGCACGAGGGGCTGCTGCCCGGCGGGGGGAACGGCCCAGGGGTCGTAGCGCTGCCAGGGATCACCGGTCGGTCCGGCCGGAGGGACGGAACCGGCATCCGCGGTGTGCGCGGCCGTGCCGGGAGCCCCGGGCGCCGGTACGGCCGGGGGCGGGCCTGCGTGAACCGGCGCGGGCCCAGCCGTGTGCGCGGGCACAGCCGTGTGCGCCGGCGCCTGCATGGTCACCGGCGCCGCAACGGCCGTCCCCTGCGCCGGAGTCTGGGCGATCACCGGCGCCGCTGCGGCCGTCCCCTGCGCCGGAGTCTGGGCGATCACCGGCGCCGCTGCGGCCGTCCCCTGCGCCGGAGTCTGGGCGGCCACCGGCGCCGCTGCGGCCGTCCCCTGCGCCGGTGCCGCCGCCGGGTGCTGGACGGGCGGCGCGGGGGCCCAGGGGCCCGGTTCGCCGTAGGGCGGGGTGCCGTAGGGGTCGGGGTCGTGCAGGGGCTTGATCCGCTCGACAGCCGGCGCGCCGGGGGCACCCGGGTCTTCCGGGCCCGGACCGGACGCGTCCACGACCGATCCGGTCGCCGTCGGCCCGGGCTCGGGCGGTGCGGTCACCACCGGAGCGGTCGCGGCCGGCTCAGCCGGCTCGGCCGCCCGTGGCCCGGCCGCCGTCGGCTCGTCCGCCGTCGACCCGGTCACGGCCGATCCGGTCCTCGCGGAGTCGGCAGGCGCCGACTCGGGCACGGGCGGTGCGGGCTTCGCCAGTTCGAAGTCGCCGTCGGTGAGCGGCTCGGCCATGACCGTGGGCCTCTCCGGCGCTTCCCCTGCCGACGCCCGGTCCTGCTGCTCCCCCGGCGGGACCTGCGTCGGGTTCCCCTCGTTCATGCTCTCCCCACGGCTGGCCGCGGCCTTGCGCATGGGCGGTGGCCGCGGAACGTCGACTCCGTGCCCGGGTCACCGCCGCGGGCACGGCTGCACAGGATTCAACCAGGTTCGGCGGCCGGGGCGCAGGGGCCGGTCAGGGCGCCCGACGGGAGGAGGAGGAAGGGGCGGACGGGGCGGAAGGTGAGACGGAGGGGGTCGTGGGAACCGAGGAGGCCGAGGCGGGGTCGGGGGCAGGGGCGGAGAGCAGGCCGGGGCCGGCCGGCCGGGGGCTCGGGGTCCAGGAGGACAGAGGGAGCGCCGAGACCTGGTTCAGCGGACGTATCAGCGGCGAGACCGCGGCCGCACCGGCCATCACCGGTGCGGTCAGGTCGTGCACGGTGTCCTGGAGCTGCCCGAGGACCGGGTCGGGTACGCCCGGCACCAGCGGCGCGGACATGGAGGTCGGCGCCACCGGAGTCTGGCCGAGCAGGCCGCCGCCCTGGGCGAGCAGCGGTCCCGCCGTGCGCCGACGCTGGGCGTCGGGCGCCATCGCCCCCGCCCCGGCGCCCGTCGAGCGCGCCGGGACCACGCCCGCGGAGCCGGAGCCGCCGCGGGCGTCCGCGGCCACGTCGCCGGGGATGGCGGTGGTCATGCCGCCGAGGGCGACGGCCGCCAGCGACACCGCGCCGGCGGCGGCGAACGCGAACCGCAGCCCGCGCGAGGCGGAGCGGTCGCCGTCGGGCCGGCCGACGGGGTGGATCCGGAAACCACGCTCCTCGGGGGCGGAGGCGGGTGCGACGCCGGCGTGCGGGCCGACGGGGACATAGCCGAACTCGAAGCGCTCGCCGCGCCTCACTCCGAAGACCCCGGCCTCCGGGTCTCGTCCGAAGAGTCCTCCCCCGGCCGACGGGGTGCCGTCGCCGTCGAGGTCACCGCCCCCGGGAAGACCCTGGAGACGGGCCAGGAAGCTCTCCGAGGGCGGCGGCGGTGCCGCCTCCGCGAACACGTTCTTCAGTCGGCGCTGGGCGTCCGCCTCCGCCTTGCACCGGGCGCAGGTGGCCAGGTGGGCGAGGACGCGCTCGCGCGACTCATGACCCAGCTCCCCGTCCACCAGGGCGGAGAGCCGGTCTCCCAGGTGCTGCTCTGCGAAGTGTGCCTCCGCGGCTTTCGGTCGTGATCCACTCACGCGGTCGCGCCCCCTCCTCCCAGAGCGGGGACGCGGGGCATGAAGGAGCGCCGCTCGGCCCTGCGCGCCTCGGGCGCGCGGTGGGCCAGGGCCTTGCGCAGCTGGGAGCGGCCGCGGTGGATCCGGGAGCGGACCGTGCCGAGCTTCACGCCGAGGGTCGCGGCGATCTCCTCGTACGAGAGGCCTTCGATGTCGCACAGGACGACCGCGGCGCGGAACTCGGGCGCAAGGGTGTCGAGGGCCTGCTGGACGTCCGCGTCGAAGTGGGCGTCGTTGAAGACCTGCTGCGGGGTGGGCTCACGGCTGGGCAGGCGCTCGGCCGCGTCCTCGCCGAGGGCGTCGAAGCGGATGCGCTGCTTGCGCCGGACCATGTCCAGGAAGAGGTTGGTGGTGATGCGGTGCAGCCAGCCCTCGAAGGTGCCGGGCGAGTACGTCGACAGGGAGCGGAAGACACGGACGAAGACCTCCTGGGTCAGGTCCTCCGCGTCGTGCTGGTTGCCCGTGAGGCGGTAGGCGAGCCGGTAGACCCGGCCGCTGTGCGTGCTGACGATCTCCTCCCACGTGGGCGGAGTCCATGCCTGCCCGTCCGCGTCGGTGGAGAAGGTCGCGGTCTGGGTGTCGCCCACGGCGGTGCCGGTGGCGTGGCTGTCAGCGGTGTCGTTCACGGATTTCGGCTTCCCTGCCGATCCGAGGAAGCGCCGTAGCACTCCTCCCCGATCCACAGGCGCAGCCGCACCTCCCCTGTCGGCTCTGGTGGTGTCCAGTGGAGCCCCTACCATAGCCACCTCGCCCGTTAGCTCCGGATAAGCGGTTTTACGAGAATTTGATACGCGCTGATACGGCTCATACGGCTGCGTCAGCATGTGCTCGGCGTCCTGTTCCACCTCTTACCCCCCATCGCGTCCCGGCTCACCGGCCCAACCCTTTAAACGCCCAGTCCCATCTGCGGGTTCCCGGCGCCAACGGATACAGTCACGCCCAGGCATTCCAGGGGGACAGGAGAGGGTCATTACCGGCAACCGGCAGACGAGCTGGGCGTTCGCCGACGCCTTTGTCGCCGAGGACGAAGCGCTGCGCTGGGCCAGGGACCGGGCCCGGGACGCAGGGCTGCGCTCGGTGTCGCCCGGCGCGGGCGCCGCGCTGCGACTGCTCGCCGCCTCCGTGGACGCGAAGGCGGTCGCGGAGATCGGCACCGGCTGCGGAGTGTCCGGAATCCATCTGCTGCACGGCATGCGGCCGGACGGGGTGCTCACCACGGTCGATCCGGAGCCGGAGCACCAGCAGTTCGCCCGGCAGGCGTTCCGGGCCTGCGGTTTCGCCAGCAACCGGGCCCGGTTCATCCCGGGCCGCGCCCTGGAAGTGCTGCCGCGGCTCGCGGACGCCGGTTACGACCTCGTGTTCTGCGACGGGGACCGGCAGGAGTACTCGGACTACCTCGCTGAATCGTTGCGCCTGCTGCGACCGGGGGGCCTGGTGGTGTTCGAGGGCGTCTTCGCCAACGGCCGTACGGTCGACTCGGGGCCGCAGCCGACCGAGGTGCTGCGGCTGCGCGAGCTGCTGCGCACGGTGCGGGAGAGCCAGGAGCTGGTGACGTCGCTGCTGCCAGTGGGCGACGGGCTGCTGTGCGCCGTCAAACGGTGATCCCCGCGGACGAAGGGTGATCCCCGCGGACGAACGGTGATCCCCGCGCGCCGCCCTTCGGTGTTCCCGGAAACCGCTGCGCTTCGGTGTTCCCGTGAGCCGCTGCACTTCGGTGCGCCCCCCGAAGGATGTCCTCAGGTGATCCCGGAAGGGCGCTCCGCGGTGCTCCCGGGCGTCCGGCCTTCGGCGATCTCCGGGAAGCCGTGGACGGGTGATCCCGTATCAGGGGCCCGGAACGCGGCTGCCCCGGCATCGCATGCGATGCCGGGGCAGCCGAAAGGACATGATCGCGGGCGCGTCAGACGACGACCTTCTTGAGGGCGTCGCCGAGCGCCTCGGCCTCGTCAGGGGTCAGCTCGACGACGAGCCGCCCGCCGCCTTCGAGCGGAACGCGCATGACGATGCCCCGCCCCTCCTTGGTCACCTCGAGCGGACCATCGCCCGTCCGCGGCTTCATGGCCGCCATGCTCGTTCCCCTTCCTGAAACCAGCTCATCGTCTGCCGACGGCCCCCTGGCAGGGCACGCACGATCCGAAACGGACACGCGACACCGGCATCGAACACATTGCTTCCCAGCCATTATCCCGCATCCCAGGACCCGATGACCAACATCAGTCGGCATCGCTTGGGCAACGCGCGCGAGCAAAACCACTCAATTCGGCGATGTGACTGCGATACTGCGCCACCTTCCGAACGCCCTCTGCCCGACTTCGCTCCCGAATTCTTTGACGCAGGTCACACGTCGGGTCCGGCTCTTGGGCGGCGATCTCCGCCATGCTGTCCTTCGGACAGCGACGTACTGAGCGGTACGTCACCAGCCGTGACACCGGAGGGGATGCGCCATGGCCGACACCGTGCTCTACGAGGTGAGCGACGGACTCGCGACGATCACACTGAACCGCCCCGAGGCGATGAACGCGCTGAACATCGCGACCAAGGCCGCCCTCCGGGAGGCGGCGGAATCCGCGGCCGCGGACACAGCCGTACGGGCGATCCTGCTGACCGCCGCCGGGGACCGGGCGTTCTGCGTGGGCCAGGACCTCAAGGAGCACATCGGGCTGCTGGCCACCGACCGGGAGACCGGGTCGGGGCAGACAATGAGCACGGTCAAGGAGCACTACAACCCGATCGTGAAGGCGCTGGCCGGGGCGCCGAAGCCGGTGGTCGCCGCGGTGAACGGGGTGGCCGCCGGGGCCGGCTTCGGGTTCGCGCTCGCCGCGGACTACCGGGTGGTGGCGGACACGGCGGCCTTCAACACCTCCTTCGCGGGTGTCGCCCTGACGGCGGACTCCGGGATCTCCTGGACGCTGCCCCGGGTCATCGGTCCGGGCCGCGCCGCCGACCTGCTGCTCTTCCCGCGCAGCATCAGCGCCCAGGACGCGCTGGAGCTGGGCATCGCCAACCGGCTGGTGCCCGCCGCCGACCTGCGCGCCGAGGGCGAGAAGGTGGCGCGGGCGCTGGCCGAGGGCCCGACGGTGGCGTACGCGGCGATCAAGGAGGCGATGGCCTACGGGCTGACGCACTCCCTCGCCGAGACGCTGGAGAAGGAGGACGAGCTGCAGACCCGGGCGGGGCAGTCCGAGGACCACACGATCGCGGTGCAGGCGTTCGTGAACAAGGAGAAGCCGAAGTACCTGGGCCGCTGAGCCGGGGGGCGGGAGTGCCGTAGGGGACCGCGGGCGCGTCGTGGCCGGTCGCGCCCACGCGGCGGAGCCGCATGCCGATGCGGCTCCGCACTCCGTATCCGGCTCCGCACCCTCGTATCCAGCCCCGCACCCCGTATCCGGCTTGCCCCCGTATCCGGCTTATCCGGCTTGTCCGGCGCTTCTCGCCGCGCAGGTCTCCAGGTGGTCGTTGACCAGCCCGCACGCCTGCATCAACGCATAGGCCGTCGTCGGGCCGATGAATCTGAGGCCCCGCTTCTTCAGCGTCTTCGACAGGGCCGTCGACTCCGGGGTGACCGCGGGGACGTCGGCCAGGGTCTTCGGGGCGGGACGGCCGGCCGGGTCGGGGGCGTGGGACCAGATCAGCTCGTCCAGTTCGCCCTCCGCCCAGCCGGCGAGCTCGCGCGCGTTGGCGAGGGTCGCGTCCACCTTGGCGCGGTTGCGGATGATGCCCGGATCGGCCAGCAGCCGCTCGCGGTCCTCGTCCGTGAACGCGGCGACCTTCTCGATCCGGAAGCCGGCGAAGGCCGCGCGGAAGCCGGGGCGGCGGCGCAGGATCGTGATCCAGGACAGGCCCGACTGGAAGGCCTCCAGGCTGATCCGCTCGAAAAGGGCGTCGTCGCCGTGGACCGGACGGCCCCACTCCTCGTCGTGGTACGCGACGTAGTCCTCGGTGGACAGGGCCCAGGGGCAGCGCAGCGTGCCGTCGGGCCCGGCGAGGGCCGCTCCGTCGCTCATCGCTGCTCCTCCGCCCGGCCGGGCTTGTCGAGCCGGGCGTGGGCGGCGGCGCGGGCTCCGGCCAGCGCGGACTCCAGGTCGGCGATGCGGGCGTCCCGCTCGGCGAGCTCCGCGGCGATGCGGCCGAGCGCGTCGTCCACGTCGGCCATGCGGTAGCCGCGCGGGGCGAGCGGGAAGCGCAGGCTCTCCACGTCCGCCCTGCCGACCGGGCGGTCGGGGGGCAGCGGGTCCTGCAGCCGCTCAGGGTCCACCTCCGGCAGCGGGCCGCTCTCGCCGCCGCCCACCACGGCGAGTGTCACCGCGGCCACCACGACGGCGAGGGCGACGACCAGGAACAAGAACATAACCATCGCTAGAGGTCCCCACGCTCGATGTGCCGGAAGCAGAATCTCTCAGGTCCGATCGTGCCATGCGAGTCTGACAGTTATGGTCGCAGGCGGCCGTACTGCGGAACGTACTAGGAGAGGTCACAGCGGATGCTCAGGCTGGGCAGGCGGGAATTCGGGCCGCACGAGCCGGTGATCATGGCGATTGTGAACCGGACCCCGGACTCCTTCTACGACCAGGGGGCCACGTTCCGCGACGAGCCGGCGCTCGCGCGCGTGGAGCAGGCGGTGGCCGAGGGAGCCGCGATCATCGACATCGGCGGGGTGAAGGCCGGGCCGGGCGAGGAGGTCACGGCCGAGGAGGAGGCACGGCGGACCGTCGGTTTCGTCGCGGAGGTACGGCGGCGCTTCCCGGACGTGATCATCAGTGTGGACACCTGGCGGGCATCGGTCGGCGAGGCGGTGTGCGAGGCCGGGGCGGATCTGCTGAACGACGCGTGGGGCGGGGTGGACCCGGGACTGGCGGAGGTCGCGGGGCGGTACCGGGTGGGGCTGGTGTGCACGCACGCGGGGGGTGTGCAGCCGCGTACCCGGCCGCACCGGGTGACGTACGACGACGTCGTGGACGACATCCTGCAGGTCACCCTGGGGCTGGCGGAGCGGGCGGTGTCGCTGGGGGTGCCCCGGGAGTCGGTGCTGATCGATCCCGGGCACGACTTCGGGAAGAACACGCGGCACAGCCTGGAGGCGACGCGGCGGCTGGACGAGATGGTCGCCACGGGGTGGCCGGTGCTGGTGTCCCTGTCCAACAAGGACTTCGTCGGGGAGACGCTGGACCGGCCGGTGAAGGAGCGGTTGCTCGGCACGCTGGCCACGACGGCGGTGTCGGCGTGGCTGGGGGCGCAGGTGTACCGGGTCCATGAGGTCGCCGAGACCCGCCAGGTGCTCGAGATGGTGGCGTCGATCGCCGGGCACCGTCCCCCCGCGGTGGCTCGGCGGGGCCTGGCCTGAGCACCAGGGGGCTCCGCCCCCCTGACCTCCATGTCCCGCCCGCCCACACGTCGCGGTCGGCTGAAGAGCGAGGCAGAGGCCCCACCCCGCTCACCACCCGCTCCCCGCCCCGACCCCCGGCTCTCGTTCTTCCGCCCGCTCCCCGCCCCGCCGACCCCGGCTCTCGCTCCTCCGCCCGCTTTCGGCCCGCCGAAGCCGGCGGGCGGGTGCACAGGTGGGCGAACGGGAGCCGGGGCAGGAGCACCCGGTCAGCGGGCCGCCTCCTTGGAGACCAGGGCCACCGCCTCGTCCACGTCGTCCGTGACGTGGAACAGCAGCAGGTCCTTCTCGGCCGCCTTGCCCTGGGCCACCAGCGTGTTCCTCAGCCAGTCCACCAGCCCGCCCCAGTACTCGCTGCCGAACAGGACGATCGGAAAGCGCGTGACCTTCTGGGTCTGGACCAGGGTGAGGGCCTCGAAGAGCTCGTCGAGGGTGCCGAGGCCGCCCGGGAGCACCACGAAGCCCTGCGCGTACTTCACGAACATCATCTTCCGCACGAAGAAGTAGCGGAAGTTCAGGCCGATGTCGACGTAGGGGTTCAGACCCTGCTCGAAGGGCAGCTCGATGCCGAGGCCGACCGAGATGCCGCCCGCCTCGCACGCGCCCTTGTTGGCCGCCTCCATGGCTCCGGGCCCACCGCCCGTGATCACCGCCCAGCCGGCCTCCACCAGCCCTCGGCCGAGCCGCACTCCCGCGTCGTACTCGGGCGAGTCCGCCGGCGTACGGGCGGAGCCGAACACGCTGATGGCGGGCGGGAGTTCGGCGAGCGTGCCGAAGCCTTCGATGAACTCCGACTGGATCCGCAGGACCCGCCAGGGGTCGGTGTGGACCCAGTCCGAGGGCCCGCCCGCGTCCAGCAGCCGCTGGTCGGTGGTGCTCGCGGTGACCTGGCCGCGCCGTCGGAGGACCGGTCCGAGCCGCTGCTCGTCCGGCGGCTGCTTCTTCCCCTCGGGGTTGCCGGTAGCCATGTGCGCTCCCTCCGCTTGCCGGTAGTTCGACCTCAGCCTAGATCCACCCGGGTTACGGAGGGGGGACGCGCGCATGTCCGCCGTGCAGCGCCGTGCGGGATCCTTACGCCGTGAGCCAGTCCCGCAGGCGCTCCTCGCCCGCGAGGATCTTCGCCACCTCGACGCGCTCGTCCCGCTTGTGCGCCAAGTGCGGGTTGCCCGGTCCGTAGTTGACCGCGGGCACGCCGAGCGCGGAGAAGCGCGAGACGTCCGTCCAGCCGTACTTGGGCTGCGGGGTGCCGCCCACCGCCTCGATGAAGGCCGCCGCGGCCGGGTGGGAGAGGCCGGGCAGTGCGCCGGGGCTGTGGTCGTCGACCACGAACTCCGCCACCCCGCAGTCCGCGAACACCTCGCGGACGTGGGCGATCGCCTCCTCCTCGGTGCGGTCGGGGGCGTAGCGGAAGTTGACCGTCACCACGCACTCGTCCGGGATGACGTTGCCCGCCACTCCCCCGGAGATGCCCACCGCGTTCAGGCCCTCGCGGTACTCCAGGCCGTCGATGACCGGCCACCGGGGCTCGTAGGCGGCCAGCCGGGCCAGGACGGGGGCCGCCGAGTGGATCGCGTTGGAACCCATCCAGCCGCGCGCCGAGTGGGCCCGCTCGCCCGTGGTCTTCAGCAGCACCCGCAAGGTGCCCTGGCAGCCGCCCTCGACCTGTCCGTCGGAGGGCTCCAGCAGGACCGCGAAGTCACCCTCCAGCCACTCCGGGTGGGCCTCGGACACCTGCTTGAGCCCGTTGAGCTCGGCGGCGACCTCCTCGTTGTCGTAGAACACGAAGGTCAGATCGCGGTTGGGGGCGGGGACCGTCGCCGCGATGCGCAGCTGTACCGCCACGCCGGACTTCATGTCGCAGGTGCCGCAGCCCCACAGCACGCCGTCCTCGTCGAGCCGGGACGGCACGTTGCCGGCGATCGGCACGGTGTCGATGTGGCCGGCCAGCACGACCCGCTCCGCGCGGCCCAGGTCCGTCCGGGCGATCACGTTGTTGCCGTGGCGGTCCACGGTCAGATGCGGCAGGGCCCGCAGGGCGGTCTCGATCGCGTCCGCGAGGGGCTTCTCGGTGCCGCTCTCGGAGGGGAAGTCGACGAGCTGCGCGGTGAGCGCGGCGGCGTCCAGCGTGAGGTCAAGCGAGGTGTCGGCCATGGCCCCGACCCTAGCGCGCGGCCGCCGGGGGGCCGGTCGGCGAAGCCCCAGGACCGGACGCGAGGGCCGTGAGGGGCTCCAGTACCTTGTACGCGTGCCAGAGCCGTCCCCCACTCGTCCCAAGCGCCGCGGCCGCCTCCTGCGTATCAGTGCGGCGCTGTTGGTCCTGTCCGCCGTGGCCGCCTACCTGGTGGTGCAGTACGTCACCGGGGGCGGAGGTGCGGGCTGCAAGGTGGTCTCCGGCGCGGGTGACGGGACGTCGTACGAGTTCACGCCCGAGCAGGCGGCGAACGCGGCGACGATCGCCGCCGTCGGGACCGGGCGGGGCATGCCCGAGCGGGCGGTGACCATCGCGCTGGCGACCGCCCTCCAGGAGTCGGGGCTGCGCAACATCGAGCACGGCGACCGGGATTCCCTGGGCCTGTTCCAGCAGCGGCCCTCGATGGGCTGGGGCACCGAGCAGCAGATCATGGACCCGGACTACGCGGCGGGCATCTTCTATGCGCACCTGGCGAAGGTGCCGGACTACGCCGACCTGCCGCTGACGGTGGCCGCGCAGCGGGTGCAGCGCAGCGGCTATCCGGAGGCGTACGCCAAGCACGAGCCGGACGCCACGCTGCTGGCGACGGCCCTGACCGGCCAGGCGGCGGCCACACTGACCTGCGACGGACGTCCGGAGCGCACGACCGCCGCGACCGGTCCGGACGCGGTACGGGCCGCGCTGGTGCGGGACTTCGGGCGGGACGCGCTGCAGGAGACCGGTGCGGAGGTGGGCGGTGCGGCGGTTCCCTCGCCCTCGCCGTCGCCGAGCGTGACGGCGACCGCGCACGGGCGGACCGTGACCGTGCCGGTGCCGGACGGCGCGAGGACGGACGCGACCGGGCGCGGGGAGCAGGAGCGCGGCTGGCAGCTGGCGCACTGGGCCGTGGCCAACTCCTCGGCGCTGCACATCGACCGGGTGCTCTACGGGGGCCGGGAGTGGACCGGGGCCGACGGCGACGGCCAGTGGCACACGGCCGGCGCGCAGGGGACCGCCGGTGCGGAGAAGTCGCTGGGAACGGTCCGGATCGTGGCCGGACAGTAGTACGAGACCTCCCCCGGCCGGGTTGCGCGGCCTCGGGGCGGGCGCGTTTCCCCGGGAGTTTCGGCGCATTGGCGAAATCCCCGGGAAATCAGGGGCCGTAAGGATTCTGCACGATCTCGGACAGGTGCCCTTTGCCCGTTTTTATCCACAACCGATAATGCGATGCGTTATCCATTCTTTACCTTCGGCGTCCGCAACCTTCGTCGGCTTCGAGCGGTAGTCACGGCGTCCGAGACCGGACACACATCACCGTTCTCTCCCGTCGAATGGAGCATCATGTCCCTCCCTCTGACCCGCCGGATCGCCCGTGCCGCGCTGCTTGTCGCAGCGGGAGCGGCTGCCGGGGTCGGTGCGGCCGGCTCTGCCGGCGCGGCCACTAACCAGCCGACGACCGCCCCGGAACTGAGCGGCCTGTCCGCCCTGGACACGGCGAACGCCGGCACCGCCGTCGACGGTGCGACGACTCACGTCACCGGCGTCGCGGGTGACGCGGGCACCCAGGCGATCAAGAAGGCGGGCCCGACCGTGAACAAGACCGTCGGCGGTGCCACGAAGAACGCGACGCCCACCGTGCAGAGGACCGCGGGCACTGCGGCCGGGACCCTGGGGAACACCCTCGGGGAGACCGCGTCCACCGCGACGAAGACCGGGCTGTCGACGGGCTCCATCGGCAAGGGCGGGCTGCCGCCGGTGACCGGCGTTCCGCTGGGCCGCTGACTTCGGTCTCGTTGACCTGACGGCGATGGGGTCCAGGGATGTCCCTGGACCCCATCGCTTTGTTCCCACAACCGCCCGGCAGCCGGGCCCAGGCCGTGGACGCCCTCCGGCGGGGCCCCAGGCCGTAGTGGACGTCCTTCAGCCGGGTCCAGACCGCAGACGTCCTGCCACCGGGCCCGGGCCTGCGGACGGTCCTACGCCTTCAGTCGGGCCACCGCTGCCCGGACCCGCTCGTCCGTCGCCGTGAACGCCACGCGGACGAACTTCTCCCCCGCCTCGCCGTAGAAGTCGCCGGGGGCGACCAGGATGCCCAGGCCGGCCAGGTGGGCGACCGTTTCCCAGCAGGACTCGTCGCGGGTGGCCCACAGGTACAGGCTGGCCTCGCTGTGCTCGATGCGGAAGCCGTGGCCGAGGAGCGCTTCGCGCAGGAGCGCACGGCGGGCCGCGTAGCGCTCGCGCTGGACGTGCACGTGCTCGTCGTCGCCCAGGGCCGCCACCACCGCCGCCTGCGTGGGCGCCGAGGTCATCATGCCGCCGTGCTTCCGGATCTCCAGCAGGGGGCCGAGGACGGCCGGGTCGCCCGCCAGGAAGGCGGCGCGGTAGCCGGCCAGGTTCGAGCGCTTGGAGAGGGAGTGGACGGCCACGATGCCGTCGTAGGAGCCGCCGTTGACGTCGGGGTGCAGGACCGACACCGGGTCGGCCTCCCAGCCCAGCTCCAGGTAGCACTCGTCGGAGACCAGCAGCACGCCGTGCGCGCGGGCCCAGGCGACGATCTCCGTCAGCTCCTGCTTGCCCAGCACCTTGCCGGTGGGGTTGGAGGGCGAGTTCAGCCAGAGGAGCTTCAGGTTCGCCGGGTCCAGCTCGCGCGGGTCGTCGTAGACCTCGTACCCGGCGCGGGCCAGGCGGGCGCCGACCTCGTACGTGGGGTAGGCCAGGCGCGGGTAGGCCACCCGGTCGCCGGGGCCGAGGCCCAGCTGGGTCGGCAGCCAGGCCACCAGTTCCTTGGAGCCGACGATCGGCAGGACATGGCGGTGGGTGACCTCGCGGGCGCCCAGGCGGCGCTCCAGCCAGCCGGTGATCGCGTCGCGCAGTGCGGGGGTGCCCCACACCGTCGGGTAGCCCGGGGAGTCGGCCGCGTCGACCAGGGCCTTCTGGATCAGCTCGGGGACCGGGTCGACCGGGGTGCCGACGGAGAGGTCGACGATGCCGTCCGGGTGCGCCGCGGCCGTCTTCTTGAACGGCTCGAGCTTGTCCCAGGGGAAGGTCGGAAGACGGTCGGAGACTGCGGACACGGGGTGGCTCACTTTCATCGGTACGGCAAACGCCTCGGCCCCGTACGGCGGTGATCAAGGCGATCGGGCCGTACGGGACCGAGGCGGCGCTGAGGGTCCCCCGGTCCGGGCGGAGCCGGGAACCAGGAGAGCGGGCCGCTGGCCGCTTAGACGGTCACTCGCCCTGCGGCGGCAGCGCGGCGATGAAGGGGTGGTCGCGCTCGATCAGCCCCAGCTTGCTGGCGCCGCCGGGAGAACCCAGCTCGTCGAAGAACTCGACGTTCGCCTTGTAGTAGTCCTTCCACTCCTCCGGAGTGTCGTCCTCGTAGAAGATCGCCTCGACCGGGCAGACCGGCTCACAGGCACCACAGTCGACGCATTCGTCCGGGTGGATGTACAAGGACCGCTGGCCCTCGTAGATGCAGTCGACCGGGCACTCCTCGATGCACGCCTTGTCCTTGACGTCGACACAAGGCTGCGCGATGACGTAGGTCACGCTGTCGTTCCTCCTCGATAGGGCGCCGGCGGGCCTCCTCAGGCTCCGCCGCCTGGCGCGCGGGAGCGCGGCGTCGTCGATGCCCGCCCCTAGTATCTCCGTTCCGGGGCATGATCCATACAGGAGGGGTGAACTGACCAGTGGAAATATCGGCGCACGGACGGCTCGAGGTCCGTATCACCGCTGCTGACGTGGGCAAACGGGTCTCCGTACGGCGCTTGAACACGCCCGGGACCACGGAAGAGAAGTTCACCGACACGGTGGGTGTTCTCACATCATGGGACGACGGCGTGCTCATGATCACACGGCGGGACGGGCGGAGCGTCCGGGTCCCGGAGTCCGAGCTGGTCGCGGGCAAGGTGGTACCGGCCGCGCCGGCGCGCCGGCGCGGGCCCGCCGCGAGCTACTCCGAGCTGGCGCACGTCGCCGCGCGCGCGTGGCAACCGGTGGAGAGCGAGCGGCTCGGGGAGTGGGAGCTGCGGGCCGCCCACGGGTTCACCCGCCGGGCCAACAGTGTGCTGCCGCTCGGCGATCCGGGGCTTCCGCTCGACGCGGCCCTGGATGCCGTACGACGCTGGTACGACGAGCGCGGCCTGCCCGCGTACATCCAGACCGCCACCGGCGCCGAGGGCACGCAGGAGCTGCTGTGCGCGGAGCTGGAGCGGCGCGGCTGGGTGCGGGAGGTGAGCTCCGAGCTGTGGATCGGAGCGCTGGCGCCGGTCGCGGACCGGGCCGAGGGCGCCTCGGTGGTGCTGTCCCGCGAGGCGGACGAGGCATGGCTCGCCCGGTACCGGCGCAAGGGGGTGAGCGAGGTGGCCCTGCGGGTGCTCGGCAGCGGCCCGTCGGTGTGGTTCGCGACCGTGCCCGACGCGGGTTCCGCCGGCCGGGCGCAGCCGGGACCGGGAGAAGCGGCCGGTGGGCCGCCGGCAGCGATCGGGCGGTGTGTCGTGGACGGACGGTGGGCCGGGTTCGCCGCCGTCGAGGTCGATCCCGGCCGGCGCCGGCAGGGACTGGCCACCGAGGTGATGGCCGCGCTGGCCCGCCGCGCCCTGGACGAGGGCGCCTCGGCGGCCTGGCTCCAGGTGGAGAACGGCAACGAGGCCGCCCGGGCCCTGTACGGCGCCCTCGGCTTCGCCCCGCACCACACGTACCACCATTACCGGGAGCCGGACACTTCCGGCCCCGGACGGTCGTAGGAACCGTCGTGGAAGGGCATGAGCCAGGCATGCGGCACCCCCGTCTCCCTCCTCCGTATCCGCCCCCTCCGGAGCGGTCCGCCGAGGTGCGGCGGCGGTTCGGCGAGGAGGCGCGGTCCGAGCGGCCGGATCTGTCGGCGCTGTGCCTGCTGATCGGCGCGGAGGCGGACGGCTCGCTGGACGAGACCGGGATCGACGCGGCCCAGCTGGAGCTGGACCGGCTGGCCGGGCAGCTGCCGTACCGTCCGGGCGGCCCGCACGCATGGGCCCAGGCGCTGTGCGGGCTGCTGGGCGAGCGCTACGGGTACGCGGGGTCGGGCGGGGACTACGAGCGGCTGGAGTCCTCGCTGCTGCACGAGGTGCTGCGGCGCCGGCGCGGGCTGCCGATCCTGCTCTCCGTGGTGTGGCTGGAGGTCGCGCGGCGGGCGGGGGCGCCGGTGTACGGGGTCGCGCTGCCGGGACACTTCGTGGTCGGGTTCGGTCCGGCCGAGGAGCAGGTGCTGGCCGATCCGTTCGACGGCGGGCGGGTGCTCACCGGGACGGATGCGGAGCTGCTCGTGGCGGGGGCGACCGGGGCGCCGTTGCAGCCGTCGATGCTGGTGCCGGCGGCGCCGCTGGACGTCGTGCAGCGGATCCTGAACAACATCCGGGCGTGGGCCTCGGCGCGGCCCGAGCGCTCGGACGTCGGGCTGTGGGGCGTGGAGCTGGCCCTGCTGCTGCCCGCGCATCCGGCCAGGCTGCGCTACGAGCGCGGTCAGCTGCTGGTGCAGCGCGGCGAGTTCACGCAGGGGGCGGAGGAGCTGGACGCGTACGCCCATCTGATCGAGGTCGTGGACGAACCGACCGCCCGCCGGGTCCGGCAACAGGCCCACTCGGCACGCGCGATGCTCAACTGACACACACGCCCACCCAGCGGAACACGGCGAGCAGGGCCCAGCGCGCAGGGGCACGGGCAGGGACACGGGCAGGGAGACCGGAGATCAGGGCTCGGGCCGCGGGGCCGGAGTGCGGCGCACAAAGCACAGGGCACAGGGGCACGGAGACCGGAGCCCGGACCGCAGGGCGCGGAGCCCGGAAATCATGCGCAGAGCGCGGAACGCTGGGAGCACAGCCCGGAGCCCAGAGCCCAGGGAGCACAGCACGGGGAACAGGGCCCAAGGGGCACAGCGCGGGGAGCAGGGCGCAGGGGGAAGGCCCTGCGCTCAGAGCCAGCCCTTCTCCTGGGCGATCCGTACCGCCTCGGCCCGGTTGCGCACCGCCAGCTTCTGGATGGCCGTCGAGAGGTAGTTGCGGACCGTGCCCTGGGAGAGGTGGAGGACCTTGGCCAGCTCGGCGTTGGTGGAGCCGTCGGCCGCCGCGCGCAGCACCTCGCGTTCGCGCTCGGTGAGGGGGTTGGCGCCCTCGGCCAGCGCGGCCGCGGCCAGGGTGGGATCGATGACCCGCTCGCCGGCCAGCACCTTGCGGACGGCGGCGGCGAGTTGCGCGGCCGGCGCGTCCTTGACGAGGAAGGCGTCGGCTCCGGCCTCCATGGCGCTGCGCAGATAGCCGGGGCGGCCGAAGGTGGTGAGGACGACCAGCTTGACCTGGGGAAACTCCCGGTGCACCCGGGCCGCCGCCTCGATGCCGGTGCAGCCGGGCATCTCGATGTCGAGCAGCGCCACGTCGACGCCGTGTGCGCCGACGGCGGCCAGTACCTCGTCCCCGCGGGCGACCTGCGCGACGACCTCGATGTCGTCCTCGAGGCCGAGGAGTGCGGCCAGCGCCTCCCGGACCATGGACTGGTCCTCGGCCAGAAGAACCTTGATCGTGCTCGTCATGCCCCGGATCCTACGTCCACCGAAGTGGCCGTGGGTACGCGGGCGACCAGCCGGAATCCATGCTTGATCCGGCCCGCCTCCAGGGTGCCGCCCGCCTTCTCCAGGCGCTCGGTCAGACCGGTCAGACCGTTGCCCGGGCCGTTTCCGGCACCGCCTGATCCGTTGTCCTCGACGGTGAGTTCGAGGATCGGGCCGTTCAGGGTCTGGCGGTGCAGCAGCTGGACGGCGCACCGGTCGGCGCCGCTGTGCCGGACCACGTTGGTGACCGCCTCGCGCAACGCCCAGGCGAGGGCGGCCTCGGCCTCGTCGGTGGTGCCGGTGAGGTCGGGTTCGGCCGGGATCTCGGCGACGACACCGGCGGCGGTCAGGGCGACCTGGGTGCCGGCGAGTTCGGCGGCCAGGCGCGGGCGGCGGTAGCCGGTGACGGCCTCGCGGACGTCGACCAGGGCCTGCCGGCTGACCTGTTCGATGTCGGCGACCTGCTGGGCCGCCTTGTCGGGGTGGTCGGGCAGCATCCGGCCGGCCAGCTCGCTCTTCAGCGTGATCAGGGAGAGCGAGTGGCCGAGCAGGTCGTGCAGGTCGCGGGCGAGCCGGAGTCGCTCCTCGTTGGCGGCGAGCTGGGCGACGGTGGCCCGGGCCTTGCGCAACTCGACGGTCGTGCGGACCAGTTGGCCGACGCCGACCATCGCGAACCCGATGAGGAGCACGAGGAGCGCCTCGTCGGTGTCCTCGCTGCCGACGTGCAGCCCGATGAGGAACATCACCACGGCCGTGGCCGGGATCGCCCAGTACGACGCCCGGACCGGCAGGGTCGCCCCGCAGGCCACCGAGAGGTAGACGAAGAGTCCGAGCCAGGAGCCGCCGAAGGCGAGAGCGAGCACCGGGGCCAGGACGCCGAGGACGGCGAGCCGGGTGACGACGGCCCGCGGCGAGAACTGCTTGCCCATGTTCCGGAAGACCAGCGTCAGGTAGGTCCCGACGAAGGCGCTCAGACCGAGCGCTCCGGCCACGGTGGCCGCGGTGGAGTGATCTCCGTTGACCAGGTCCTCGACCGGGGAGCTGAGGAAGACCAGCCAGACACCGATCCACAGCGCCTTCACCAGCACCTCGCGCCGGTTGCCGACGCCCTGGCCGATCCGCACCTGCACTTCGGGCCCCGTCTCACGGGCCAGTGGGTCTTCCGTCATCGTGCTCACGCCTTCAGCGTGTCCTTCCGGTACAGCCAGGCCGCGCCGCCCGCGAAGAGGACGAAGTAGACGGCGAGGATGGCGACGTCCGTCGCGCTGGGCGCCTGGCTCTGCTCGATCGCCCGTCCCAGTGCAGCGTACGCGTGGGTGGGCAGCCACTTGGCGATGTCCTGCAGGACCTGCGGAAACGTGGTCGACGGCATCCACAGTCCGCCGAGGATCGACAGCCCGAAGTAGACGATCATCGTGATCGGGCGGACCGCGTCACCGGAGGCGACGTAGCCGATGGCGACGCCGAGCGCGGCGAAGACGAGACTGCCCGCCCAGATGACGCCGGCGAGGGCGAGCCACTGCCAGGCGTCCAGCCGTACGTGCTTCACGACGGCGGCGACCAGGAACACCATGATGATCGACGGCAGGCTGACCACGGCCGCGCTGGCCGTCTTGGCGAGGACGTAGCCGCGCCCGGGCAGCGGGGTGAGCCGCAGCTGCCGTACCCAGCCGCTCTCGCGCTCCTTGGCGATGCGCTCGCTGTTGCCCATGAGAACGGCGGTCAGGGCGCCGAAGGAGGCCATGGAGACCATCAGGTAGGTGGCGACGGTCAGTCCGGTGCCGTCGACCTTCTCGTTCGAGCCGGAGCTGCTGGAGAAGATCAGGTAGATGAACGACGGGTAGAGCACCGAGAAGAACAGGAACTTCTTGTTGCGCAGGGCACGTGCGAGTTCGAGCTTGATCAGGGCGTTCATGACTGCTTGGCCTCCTCGGCCTCCGTGATGGCGACGAAGGCCTGCTCCAGGCCGAGGCCGGCGACTTCGAGGTTGCGGGGGTAGACGCCGAGGCCGTACAGCGCGTGGACGGTGGCGTCGGCGTCGGACGACTGGACGCGGACGGTCTGGCCGGACACGTCGATCGAGGTCAGGAACGGCAGGGCGCGCAGGGCGGTCTCGTCGATCGCGCCCTCCAGGTCGAAGGAGACCCTCCGGGCGCCCGCCTTGGCCTTGATCTCGGCGGCGGTGCCGTCGGCGAGGAGCCGGCCGCGGTGCAGCACCAGGACCCGGTCGGCTATGGCGTCGGCCTCTTCGAGGTAGTGGGTGGCGAAGAGGACGGTACGGCCCTGGTCGGCCTGCTCGCGCATGGTGGCCCAGAAGGCCTGGCGGGCGGAGACGTCCATGCCGGTGGTCGGCTCGTCCAGGATGATCAGGTCGCTGTCGCCTGCGGTGGCCAGGGCGAACCGGACGCGCTGGGCCTGACCGCCGGAGAGCTTGTTGACCTTGCGGTCGGCGATCTGTGCGATGCCGGCGCGGGCCATCACGTCCGCGGCCCGGTACGGCTTCGGGTGCAGCGAGCAGGCCAGCTTCACCAGTTCGGCCACGGTGACCTCGTCCATCAGCCCGCCGCTCTGCAGCATGGCCCCGACGCGGCCGGCGACGATCGCCTCGCGCGGGGTGGAGCCGAACAGGCTCACCGTGCCGCCGTCGGCCTGCTTGAGGCCGAGGAGCAGGTCGAGGGTGGTGGACTTGCCGGCCCCGTTCGGGCCGAGGAGGGCGACGGTCTCGCCCGGGTACAGCCGGAGCGAGAGGCCGTCGACGGCCTTCACGTTCCCGTACGTCTTGGTCACCTGGTCGAACCCGACCACCGGGCTGGTGGTGGCCGGTGCCGCTGTCGTTGTCATGCCCTCCATGCTGGCCGAGGGGGCCCGGATCCCGGCAGTGTCGGGGGTCCCCGGTGTGGGATGACAGATGTCATGCGGATCGGATGACAGACAGGAAAAAGGGGGGCGCCCCGTGGACGCCCCCCTGGTGAGACGGACTAGTTCGGGTTGGTGGCGATGACGGCGAGCCGGTTGGTCTTGCTCATCAGCGCCTGGCGCAGGGCGACGTAGACGTCCTGGGGCGTGACCGCCGTCTTCTTGCCGTTGGCCCGGGTGATGAGCACCCCGTCGAACGCCTGGCCGTAGAGCTGCTGCAGGGCGTTGAGGTCCGGGGCGTCGGTCAGTTTGCCGTCGGGGGTGGCCTTCACCCGCAGGAACTTCCACAGCGAGTTCTGCGGACTCATCGGGACCGAGTGCGCCGCGTCGGTCTGCACCGTCACCTTGCCCGACATCGCCGGCTCGGCGAACTCCTTCATCTCACGGTCGACCTCGGCGTTGGAGACGGCCGGCTGCTTGGTGGCGGTCGGCACGGCGACCGGGGTCGCGGTGCCCGTCTCCACCAGCGTGCGATAGGCCTGTTCGACCGCCCGGCCCGACTGGGTCGCGTCGATGGCCTTGCCCGCCTTGCCGTGGACGGCCACGGCCTTGCCGGACTCGAACTTGATGGTGCCCTCGGTGACCGAGCCGGAACCGGAGCCGCCGCCGGCCTGCTGGAGCGCGGCCTGGAGCTTCTCCTCGTCCACCGGCATGGCCGGTTCGACCTCCCGCTTCTGCCCGAAGAGGGAGCCGATCACGGAGACGGGGTTGTAGTCGCTCGTCGCGGCTGCGCTCACCGTGGTCTGGAAGTCGAACTGCAGGCCGGACTTGTCCGGGGTGAGGGAGACCGTCCTGCCGTTCACGGAGAGCTTCAGCGGCTTGTTCACCCGGGTGCCGAAGGCGTCGTCGAGCTTCTTGACGGCGTCGTCACGGGTGCCGCCGCCGATGTCCACGCCGAGCACGGTGGTGCCCTTGGGCACGTCGGTGTGGTTCATCAGCAGCCCGGCGCCGTAGGCACCGCCCGCGACGACGAACGCGCCGACGCCGAGCAGCACGAGCTTGCTGCGGCCCTTCTTCTTCGGCCTGGCCGCCGCCTTGGGCTGCGGAGCGGGATCGGGCAGCTTGGGTGCCGTGTGGGGCACCGGGCCGTCCGGGTTCGTGCCGGTGCCGAACGGGGAGTTCCCGGAGGCCGGGACGACCGGGATACCGCTGGTGACGGTGTGTCCGGAGACGTTGTCCGGGGCTCGGTATCCGGGCGTGCCCGGGTCGGGGGCCGGCTTCTGCGGGGTGAGGATCGCGGTGTCGTCACTGAGCCCGCCACCCGGAATGCCTGGAATGCCGGGGACTCCCGGAACGCCCGTTCCCGTGTGGGCACCGGGGACGAGCGGGCCGCCGCGGCCGTCACGGTCGTTCGCGCCGCCGGGGCCGCCGGAGCCACCGGGGCCGCCGTAGCCGCCCGGGCCGTCGAAGACCTCGCCGACGAGGTCGGTGAGCGAGCTGGCGGGCGGGGCGAGGGGGCCGTCGCCGGTGACCGGGCCGCCGGTCGGGCCCGCGGGGCCCTGCGGGCCGCCGGGGCCGCCGTGTCCGTTCGGCCCGTTGAAGCCGCTGGGGCCGCCGGGGCCGCCCTGGCCGGCCGTGCCGCCGGCACCGGCGAGACCGCCCTGGCCGCCGTTCTCCGCGAAGTAGGGCAGATCGTCGCGGCGGGGCTCGCCGTCGGAGGCGCCGGGACGGGGGCCGCCCAGCGGGCCCGCGGCCAGTGCCTCGGTGACGTCGAAGGAGCCGGTGCCGCCGCCGTGACCCGGGGCCACGGGGCCGCCGGTGGCGCCCGGCAGGCCCGAGCCGTTCGTACCGCCGGGCCGGGCGCCCGGCGCGCTCATGGAGCCGACCACACCGCCGGGACGGCCGCCACCGGGGCGGGTACCGCCGGCACCCGGCCCGGCCGGACCGCCCGGGGCGGCCGGACCGCCCGGGGCAGCCGCGGAACCGCCGGGCATTCCGGCGCCGTTCGTACCGCCGCCGCCCGGACCGCCCTTGGGCGCGCCGGACTTGCGGGGCGCGAACCAGTCGCTGGTCTTCTCCTCGGCCTGCGGGCCGGGCTCGGCGGGCGGCTCGGCGGCTCCCGCGGGCGGCGCGGCGGCAGGGGCCGGGCGCGTCTCGGCGCCCGTGTCCCCCCCGGCGCCCTCGCCGTCGGTGACGGGTGTGCGCACGACGACCGGCGGGATGGGCCGTGATCCGGGAATGTTGATCCGGATCCGGGTGGTCAGCGTGGTCTCGGTCTTGCGTTCCTCCGGCCGGGTGGCCGAACGGCCCGCGTCCGCACCGGCGTCGGAAGCCATGGGGGTCCCGTACGGCGGCGTCCCCGAGGGGTAAGCGGCTCCGCCGCGCCCGTCGGGCCCGGAGGACGGAGTGTCAGTTTCACGGCTCAAGGCAGGTTCTCCCGGTTGGCTCCGCCGCCCGTTACGACCTCAGCGGGCAGCTCGGCGGCGCGCACCACCATACTGTCCACGCCTGGCGCGTATCCCATGACCGCCGGGGAAACCCACACCGGACTCGCACGTGCGCCGCACGGCGAAGTGGTACGTCACTTGCCAAGTCGGGCGGGGCGGCCGTCGGGTTGCCGCACGGAGGCAAGAGTGGCGCAGATCACAGCCAGGGCCATGCCGCCGAGCAGGAAGAGGTAGGAGCCGCCTCCTGCGCCGAACAGGAAGTCGCCTTCCGGGCGGCTGTTGACGAGCAGGATGACGGCGATGATCCAGCCGACGACCGGCGCGACCGCCCCGCCCCGCCCGCCGAGCGCGTACGCCCCGCCGAGGAACAGTCCGGCGGCGCCCGCGAGGGCGAGCAGCAGCCCGCCGGGGAACCAGGCGGCCTGCACCAGGGTTCCGGCGAGCCCGACGAGCGCGCCGAGCAGGAACAGCCCGAAGTAGGCGGCCGTCCGCCCGGCGGAGGGGCGTTGCAGCGGCTGAGCGAGCATCGACCCGCGTCCGGCGGTGCTCATGACTCCTCCTCCACACCCGCGAACAGATCGGTCTCGCCGGGCTGCGCCTCGCCGCGCACCAATTGGTAGTACTCGGTGGTGAACAGCGGCTGGGCGAGGTCGTTGGAGAGCGCGAAGTAAGGCCGGCCGGGGGCGAGCGCGATCTGGGTGGCGTGGGCGCGCATCGCGGCGGCCTTGGCCGCGGCGTACGCGGTGCCGTCGACGGCGGTGGTGATCCGCTCGTCGTCGACCACGCCCGGCACGTCGGCGACGGAGGCGGCCTTGTCGAACGGCAGTGCGGACAGCTCGTCGTCCAGCCGGGCGAAGGCGGCCTCGGCGACGGAGCGCGGTACCCGGTTCCAGTAGATCTTGGCGATCCGGTGGCCCTGTCCGGCCGCCCGTTCCACGGCGCGCATGGCGACGCGGTGGGCCTGGACGTGGTCGGGGTGGCCGTACCCGCCGTTGTCGTCGTAGGCGACCAGGACCTGGGGGCGGACCTCCAGGATCACCTCCGCGAGAGAGGCGGCGGCCTCGTCCACGTCGGCCTGCCAGAAGCAGCCCGGGTCGTCGTTGTCCGCCGTGTCCATCATCCCGGAGTCGCCGTAGCGGCCCGCGCCGCCGAGCAGCCGGACGTCCTCGACGCCCAGCTCGCGCAGGGCGGCGATCAGCTCGCCGCGCCGGTGCGCGCCCAGGGCGGCGCCGGTCAGATGCCGCAGCCCGGGCGGAATGACCTCCCCGCGCTCTCCGAGGGTGCAGGTGACCAGGGTCACATGGGCACCCTCGGCCGCGTACCGGGCCATGGTCGCGCCGTTGTTGATCGACTCGTCGTCCGGGTGTGCGTGCACCAGCAGGAGGCGCCGGGAGGGCCGTTCCGTCATGGGACCACCCTACGAGGCGGTCGCCTTCTTGCCTGCCACCCCGTGGCCGCTTCCCACTCTTCGCCGTCCAGCACATGGGCGACTGCCGGTGCAATCCGCTCGATCCAGTCGATAGCGCCGGTAACCTCCGCCTCGTCCATGGGGCGGCGCTGCTCGAGATCGCCGTCAATCAGGTCGGCGTCGTGGGCGATTTTGTTGCGACGCCGAGTGATCTCCGGATAGCGGCTGCGAAGCTGCGCCGTCCTTGGTGCTCTCGTCCTTGTAGAGCGGCAGCCCGTCCGTCGAGATCGTCCAGTCGGCGATCGTGACGTCCTCGCCGCTTGGGCATACGGTCCGCGGTCGAACTGTGTCGTGCCCTGGACGCAGGTACCCGTACGGGTGACGAACTCCTCGGCCAACACCTCGCCGAACTGACCTGCGCTGACGTAGGCGGCGTTCGGGTTGGTCGGAACAGTGAGCTCGGCCTGTGAGCCATGGATCGCGAGGAGGGGCTGGTACCCGTACGGACGCCCGAAGTCGGGTGACGCCTTCGCCCGTTCCCTCAGCCGTCTGTCCACGTCCCGCTCGTACACCCGCTGCCCTCAGCGTTCGCTCGCCCCCGGAGGGTGAACCTTACGAAGCCGGGCAGCAGGAGGCAGCAGAACGCGTCAGAACTTGATGCTGCCGATCATGCTGGCCACGTTCGTCGTCAGCTCGCTGATCGTGGGGGCGACGGTCGAAGAGGCGAGATAGAAGCCGAGCAGGACACAGACCACCGCGTGGCCGCCCTTCAGCCCTGACTTCTTGATCAGCAGGAAGACGATGATCGCCAGCAGCACCACCGCCGAAATCGAGAGTGCCACGGCGGCTCACCTCCAAAGATCCCGGGTACACGGGGGGTTCGGACTATGGGGGTTGTGACTCGGTTGTAGATCGGTAGACCAAATCCATGCAGACGCCAGCGGGTTCATACCCACTCAGCGGTAGTGATCATAACTATCCGTGCTCGCGCATCGCTCGGCGCACGGCCGCACAAGGGGGCGCATGGCCAATATGGTCGGGGTATGACGACCGAGGCTGACTCCTTCCCCCGTCGGCACGCGCGCACGCAGCGGTTCACGCTCGGCGCGCCGCGTGCGTTCACCGTGGCACCCGACGGTTCGCGTGTCGCGTTCCTGCGTTCCGGTTCGGGCACGGACCGGGCCAACTCCCTGTGGATTCTTGATCCGGCGGACGGTACCGAGCGGATCGCCGCCGACCCGCGCACCCTCCTGGGCGGCGCCTCCGAAGAGCTCTCGCCCGAGGAGAGGGCACGCCGGGAGCGCAGCCGCGAGGGGGGCGCCGGCATCGTCGGCTACGCCACCGACTCGGCCCTGGAGTTGGCGTCTTTCGCCTTGTCAGGGCGGCTTTTCACGGCGCAACTGCGGGCCGGTACGGCGCGCGAACTGCGCGTCGCGGGACCGGTGATCGACCCGCGGCCCTCGCCCGACGGGCGGCATGTGGCGTACGTCGCGCAGGGCGCCCTGCGGGTGGTGGACGCCGAGGGCGGGAACGACCGGGCGCTGGCCGAACCGGAGTCGGACGCAGTCACCTACGGCCTCGCCGAGTTCATCGCGGCCGAGGAAATGTCGCGTTCGCGGGGTTTCTGGTGGGCACCGGAATCGGACCGGCTGCTCGTGGCGCGCGTGGACGACACGCCGGTGCGGCGGTGGTGGATCGCGGACCCGACCCGCCCCGAGCGTGAGCCGGACCACGTCGCCTACCCCGCGGCGGGGACGGACAACGCGGACGTACGACTGTTCGTCCTCGGCCTCGACGGCGTCCGCACGGAGGTCGTCTGGGACCGTGCACGCTATCCGTATCTGGCGCGTGTGCACTGGTCGGAGGCGGGGGCACCGCTGCTCCTGGTACAGGCGCGGGACCAGCGCAGCCAGCTGTTCCTGGCGGTGGACCCGGCATCCGGGGCGACCCGGATGGTGCATGCCGATGAAGATCCAACATGGCTGGAACTTTTCGCCGGTGTGCCCTGCTGGAACCCGTCCGGTCAGCTTGTCCGGATCGCGGACGAGGGCGGCGCGCGGGTGCTCGCGGTCGGCGAACGTCCACTGACGGGGCCGCAGTTGCACATTCGTGCGGTGCTGGACGTGGGCCGCGGCGATGTGCTGGTCACGGCGTCGGCCGGCGAGGAGGCGGAGTCCCCGCGGACCGGCGAGATCCATGTCTACCGGGTGAACGAACTCGGCGTGGAGCGCGTGTCGCAGGAGCCCGGTGTGCACACGGCGGTGCGTGCGGCGGACGTGACGGTCCTGGTGTCCGCCACACTGGACAGGCCGGGCTCGCGTGTCCAGGTGCTGCGTGACGGAAAACCGGCGGCGACTGTCCGGTCCTACGCCGAAGATCCTGGTTTGTCCACCGGCGTGACGCTCACCGAGGGGGGCGCACGCCGAATTCCGTGCGCCGTGCTTATGCCCAAGGACTACCCCGGTGACACTCCCCTGCCGGTGCTGCTCGACCCCTACGGCGGCCCGCACGGCGCCCGCGTGGTGGCCGCGCACAACGCGCACCTGACCTCGCAGTGGTTCGCCGACCAGGGCTTCGCGGTGATCGTCGCCGACGGCCGGGGCACCCCCGGCCGCTCGCCGGCCTGGGAGAAGGCCGTCCACCGCGACTTCACCCTCACCCTGGACGACCAGGTCGAGGCCCTCCAGGACCTCGGGAAGCGCTACCCGCTGGACCTCTCCCGGGTGGCGATCCGCGGCTGGTCCTACGGCGGCTATCTGGCGGCCCTCGCCGTCCTGCGCCGCCCCGACGTCTTCCGCGCGGGCATCGCCGGCGCCCCGGTCACCGACTGGCGCCTGTACGACACCCACTACACCGAGCGCTATCTGGGGGACCCCGGCCGGGACCCCGAGGCCTACCTCCGCAGCTCCCTGGTGACCGACGAGGGCCTGTCCTCCCCCGCCGCACCGCACCGCCCCCTGATGATCGTGCACGGCCTGGCCGACGACAACGTGGTGGCCGCCCACACCCTGCGCCTGTCCTCGGCACTGCTCGCCGCGGGCCGCCCGCACGAGGTGCTCCCGCTGTCCGGCGTCACCCATATGACCCCGCAGGAACAGGTCGCGGAGAACCTGCTGCTGCTCCAGGTGGACTTCCTCAAGCGCTCGCTGGCATAGCCGTACAAACCGCCGTGAAATGCGTTTACGCGCAAGTAACTTCACGGAAGCGGTGCCGAATTGCGGACGCGCGAGGCTGAACAGCGTACGGCCGTGCGGGTGCCGTGAAACGGGCCGGGGTGCGCCATGTCATCCCGGCCCGTTGCCGTTGCGCGCGGGCTTCTGCGGCTCCTCCGGGGCCGCCCCGTGCACCGGCGCGGAGTGCCTGACCGGCAGCGTCTCGGCGAAGTGGCAGGCCGAGTCGTGGGCCACCGGACCGCCCGCGCCCCGGAACTCCGCGGGGACCGCCAGCTCCGGCACCTCCCTGGCGCAGCGCTCCTGGGCCTTCCAGCACCGGGTGCGGAAGCGGCAGCCCGAGGGGACGTTCGTCGGGGACGGCACATCGCCGCTGAGGATGATCCGCTCACGGAGTTCGCGGGCTTCCGGGTCGGGCACCGGGACCGCCGACAACAGCGCCTGTGTATAGGGGTGCGTGGGGTGGTCGTAGATCTCGGTGTCGGTGCCGATCTCCACGATCCGGCCCAGGTACATGACCCCGACCCGGTCCGAGATGTGCCGGACGATCGACAGGTCGTGCGCGATGAAGACGTAGGAGAGGTCGAACTCCGACTGGAGCCGGTCCAGCAGGTTGATCACCTGTGCCTGGACCGAGACGTCCAGGGCCGACACCGGCTCGTCGGCGACGATCACCTCGGGGCGCAGCGCCAACCCGCGGGCGATGCCGATGCGTTGGCGCTGGCCACCGGAGAACTGGTGCGGGTAGCGGTTGATGTACTCGGGGTTGAGGCCGACCACGTCGAGGAGTTCCCGCACCCGGCGGCTCCGGTCGCCCTTGGGGGCCGCCTCGGGGTGGATCTCGTACGGCTCCCCGATGATGTCCCCCACCGTCATGCGCGGGTTGAGGGAGGTGTACGGGTCCTGGAAGACCATCTGGATGTTGCGCCGGACGGCCTTCAGGGCCCGGCCGGACAGCCGGGTGATGTCCTCGCCCTTGAATCTGATCGAACCCGCCGTCGGCTGTTCCAGGTTGCACAGCAGCTTCGCGACCGTCGACTTGCCGCAGCCCGACTCGCCGACGATGCCCAGGGTCTCGCCCTTGGCCAGGGTGAAGTCGACGCCGTCGACCGCCTTCACCGCGCCGATCTGCTTCTTGAAGAGGATCCCCCGCACCAGCGGGTAGTGCTTGACGAGGCCGCTGACCTCCAGGATCGGCTCAGCCATGCAGGCACTCCCTCCAGAAGTGGCAGGCACTGCCGCGCTCCTGCGAGACCTCGTGCAGCGGCGGCACGTCCGTGCGGCACACGTCCTGGACCATCGGGCAGCGGGGGTGGAAGGCGCAGCCGGGCGGGATGTCCATCAGGTTCGGCGGCAGCCCCTTGATGGCGTACAGCTCCTGCCCCTTCTGGTCCAGGCGCGGGATGGAGTCCAGCAGGCCCCGGGTGTAGGGGTGGGCCGGCGCCTTGTAGATGTCGTGCACGGGGGCCGACTCGACGATCCTGCCCGCGTACATCACGGCGATGCGGTCGGCCACGTCCGCGACCACACCGAGGTCGTGGGTGATGAGGATCAGCCCCATGTGGAACTCTCGCTGCAGTTCCGCGAGCAGCTCCATGACCTGGGCCTGCACGGTGACGTCCAGGGCCGTGGTGGGTTCGTCGGCGATGATGAGCGCCGGCTCCAGCGCCAGCGCCATGGCGATCATGATGCGCTGGCGCATGCCGCCGGAGAACTGGTGCGGATAGTCACGGACCCGCTGGGCCGCGCCCGGGATGCGCACCCGGTCCATCAGCTCGACCGCCCTGGCCCGGGCGTCCTTCTTCGACATGCCCCGGTGCACGACGAACATCTCGCCGAGCTGGTCGCCCACGGACAGCACGGGATTGAGGGAGGACAGCGCGTCCTGGAAGATCATCGCCATCCCGGCGCCCCGGAGCCTGCGCCGCTCCTCCTCCTTCAGTTTCAGCACGTCCGCGCCCCTGAAGAGGACCTCCCCGCCGGTGATCCGCCCCGGCGGCATGTCGAGGATCCCCATCACGGCCTGCGCGGTGACCGACTTCCCGGAGCCCGACTCGCCGAGCACCGCGAGGGTCTCTCCCTCGTCGACGGCGTACGACACCCCGTTGACGGCCTTGGCGACCCCGTCCCGGGTGCGGAACTCCACGTGCAGATCGCGCACTTCGAGCAGCATCGCCGTCACCTCAGCTTCGGGTCGAGGGCGTCGCGCACCGCGTCGCCGAGCATGATGAACGCCAGGACGGTGACCGCCAGCGCGCCGGAGGGCCACAGCAGCGCGTGCGGGGCGTTGCGGATGTAGGGGGAGGCGGCGGAGATGTCGATGCCCCAGGAGACGCTCGGCGGCTTCAGCCCCACACCGAGGTAGGACAGGGTCGCCTCCAGGGCGATGTAGGTGCCGAGGGCGATGGTCGCCACGACGATCACGGGCGCCACGGCGTTGGGCGCGATGTGCCGCAGCAGCATGCGGGAGTTGGAGGCGCCGAGGGCACGGGCCGCCTGCACGTAGTCGTTCTGCTTGGCGGTGATGACCGAGCCCCGCGCGATACGGGAGATCTGCGGCCAGCCGAGCAGCACCATGAACCCGATGACCGGCCAGACCGTATTACTGGTCACCACGGAGAGGAGGACGAGTCCGCCGAGGAGGACCGGGATGGCGAAGAAGATGTCGGTGGTCCGGGACAGCAGCGAGTCCCAGACGCCGCCGAAGAAGCCCGCGAGTCCGCCCAGCACCGACCCGAGGAGAGCGACCCCGAGCGTGGCGCACACGCCCACCGTGACGGAGGTACGGGCGCCGTACACGGTCCGCGTGTACACGTTGCAGCCCTGGCCGTCGTAGCCGAAGGGGGCCCCCGGCCCGGGCCCGTCCTGGGCCTTGGACAGGTCGCACACGAGGGGGCTGCCGGTGGTGATCGCCGAGGGCCACAGGGAGATGAAGACCAGGAAGAGGATGACGAGCGCGGAGACGAGGAAGACGGGGTTGCGCCGCAGGTCCCGCCAGGCGTCGGACCACAGCGAGCGCGGTCTGCCCTGCGGTCCGGTGCCCTGCGGTCCGCCGGGCGTCCGCTCCAGCGTCGCCGCCTCGCTCGCCGCGAGGTCCATCGCCCCGCCCGCCCCGGTCCCGGCGATGGCCCGGCCTGACTCGTACGGCTGCTCAGGCATAGCGGATCCTCGGGTCGAGTACGGCGTACAGGAGGTCCACGAGCAGGTTGGCGACCAGGAAGACCAGCACCAGGACGGTCACGAAGCCGACCACCGTCTGGGTGTTCTGGCGCACGATGCCCTGGTAGAGCTGGTAGCCGACGCCGTGGATGTTGAAGATCCGCTCGGTGACGATCGCACCGCCCATCAGCGCGCCGATGTCGGCACCGATGAAGGTGACCACGGGGATGAGGGAGTTGCGCAGCAGGTGCCGGGTGATGACCCGCCGGCGGGGCAGGCCCTTGGCGATGGCCGTACGGACGTAGTCGGACCGTCTGTTCTCCGCGATGGAGGTCCGGGTCAGCCGGGTGACGTAGGCGAGCGAGACGGAGGCGAGGACCAGGCCGGGCACGATCAGCTCGCCGAAGGCGGCGTCCGGGGAGACGGACGGCCTGATCCAGCCCCATTCGACGCCGAGCAGCAGCTGGAGCAGCAGACCGGTGACGAAGGTGGGCACGGAGATCACGACCAGGGTGGCGAGGAGCACTCCCGTGTCGACGGGGCGCCCGCGTCTGAGGCCGGTCAGGACGCCGAGCGTGATCCCGATGACGATCTCGAAGAGGATGGCGACGACGGTCAGCCGGATGGTGACGGGGAACGCCGTGGACATCAGCTCCGTGACCGGCTGACCGTTGAACGCCGTACCGAAGTCTCCGGTGAAGACGTTCCCCATGTAGGTCAGGTACTGCTGCCAGAGCGGCTTGTCGAGGCCGAACTCCTTCTTCAGCTGCGCCGCCGTCGCCGGATCGCAGGCCCGCTCGCCGCACAGCCCCGCGACGGGATCGCCCATCACGTTCACCATCAGGAAGATCAGCAGCGTGGCCCCGATGAACACCGGGACCATCTGGAGCAGTCGCCGGACGACGTAGCGTCCCATGGCGGCTCAGCTGACCTTGATCTCGTTGTAGACGGGGACGCTGAACGGGTTGAGCGCCACATCGGACAGCCGCTGGGAGTAGCCCGCGCTGCCGTTCTGGTACCAGAGCGGGATGGCGGCCATGTTGTCGCGGACCACCCCCTCGGCCTGCTGGAAGGTGGAGACCGCCTTGGCGGTGTCCGTCTCGGCGTTGGCCTGGTCGACGAGCTTGTCGAAGTCCTTGTCGGACCACTTGCCGTCGTTGGAGGAGGCGTCGGTGTAGTAGAGCGGCTGGAGGAAGTTCTGGATGAGCGGGTAGTCCATCTGCCAGCCCGCCCGGAACGGCCCGCTCATCTTGTGCTGCCCGATCTGGTTCCGGAAGTCGGCGAAGGTGCCCACCGGGTTCCCCACGCACGCCTTGTCATTGCCGAGCGCGTTGTTGACGGAGTTGCACAGCGCGTCCACCCACTCCCGGTGCGAGCCGGTGTCCGCGTTGTACGTGATCTTCACCTGTCCGCCGGGGAGCCCGCCCCCTTCCTTGATCAGCCGCTTGGCCTCGGCGGGGTTGTAGTCGCAGGCGGTGCCGCACAGGCCGGCCTTGAAGCCGCCCTTCGGGCCGAGCACCGGCGAGGTCCAGTCGGTGGCCGGGGTGCGGGTCTGCCGGAAGATCGTGTCGGTGATCTGCTTGCGGTTGATCGCCATGGACAGGCCCGTGCGGACCTTCTCCGAGCCCGGCTGGTTCCAGGCCTTGTCGTAATAGGGGAAGGCGAGGGTCTGGATGATGCCGGCCGGGGTGTTGATGTAGCGGTCGCCGAGGTCGCTCTTGACGTTCTTCAGCTGCGAGGCGGGGATGTCGTCGGCGAGGTCGAGGTTGCCGGCCATCAGGTCGGTGTAGGCGGTGTTGCTGTCGGTGTAGACCTTCAGGGTCACGCCGCCGTTCAGGGCCTTGTCGGCCCCGGGGTAGCCGTCCCACTTCTTCAGGGACATCTGCGAGCCCTTCGTATAGGACTCGATGGTGTACGGCCCGTTGCCGACCGGCTTGCTCAGCCAGGCCGAGTGGTCGGTGAAGAAGGACCGGGGCAGCGGGTCGAAGGCCGCGTAGCCCAGGGTGTCCGGGAAGCTGGAGAACTTCTGGTTGAGGTGGACGGTGAAGGTGTGGTCGTCCACGATCTTCAGACCGGACAGGATCTCGGCGCTCTGCGAGCCGCCGGCGGGGTGCACCTTGTCGTAACCGTCGATGTAACCGAAGAAGTAGGCGTTCTTCTGGTTGTTCTTCAGGCTCGCCCCGTAGTTCCAGGCGTCCACGAAGGACTTGGCGGTCACCTTCTCCCCGTTGGAGAAGGTCCAGCCGTCCTTGATCTTGATGGTGAAGTTCTGCGAGTCCTTGGTGTCGATGCTCGCGGCGAGCATGTCCTTCGCCTGGCCGGTCTTCGGGTCGTAGCGCTTCAGGCCCCGGAAGACCATGTCGAGGACCTTGCCGCCCTGGACCTCGTTGGTGTTGGCCGGTTCCAGCGGGTTCTGCGGGTCGCCCCAGGAGGAGCTGAGCACGGCGGCGTCGTTCCCGCCGCCTGAGCCGCCACCCCCGCAGCCGGTGGCCACGAGCGCCACTGCCGCCGCGCCGGCGGCCCATCGGGCGTACGCGGTTCCCCGCATGGCGTGCCTCCTCCGTGACCAATGATCCATTACCGGTCAATATCGGCTGGAAGGAGACATACCGCATGCCCGCCGTCCGATTGAGCGGCCTTTAGAGGGACACGTCAGCCAAATGCAGGCAGCCTCCGGGGCGCACCCCGACGATCTTGCCGCCGCGGCGCAATGGATCTCCGCGCAACGATGCCGAAACGTTGGATTACGACAGGTCGATGTACGCATTTCGACACACCAGCGTCCGCATATCGAACTCCTTGACTGAATAGTCCGATTGGTCCGATGTGAAGCACGGATTGATTACGGCGTGCTACCCGCGTAGCTACAGAATGGTCAAGTCCAAGCAAAGAAGGTAAATAGAAACCCAAGGGCGTCGAGAATTTATTGACCTTGAATGAATTGCGTTGAAAAAGTCCGGCGTAGCCCGTAGGGGAGCGCCCTGCGGAGTCATCAGACCCTCCCGTGGGCCAGGAGCACCATGACCCCCCCAACTCCATCTGCGGCTGCCCCGCTTGAGGTGACCGACGAGTCCGCTGCGAAGTCGACCACTTCGGGCGACTTGAAGGGGAGCGAGAACCGCTCTCCGGGCCGGCTGGCCTGGAAGCGCTTCAAGCGCGACCGGACGGGCGTTATATCCGCCTACGTCGTGATCTTCTTCTTCGTGATCGCGATAGCAGCACCGCTCATAGCGAAGCTGTACGGCAAGGACCCGTACACCACGTACGCGAGCCAGGACCCGAGCCTGCTCGACCCCTTCGCCTACCCGGCGGGCCCGAACGGTGGCATGAGTTCGGACTTCTGGTTCGGCATCGAGCCCCAGCTCGGCCGGGACGTCTTCACCTTCCTGCTGTACGGCATCCGGACGTCGCTCGGCCTCGCCGTGGCCGCCACGATCCTGACCGTGGTCGTCGGCGTCATCGTCGGCATCACGGCCGGCTACCTGGGCGGCAAGACCGACTACCTGGTCGGCCGGGTCATCGACATCCTGCTGTCGTTCCCGTCGACGCTGTTCTTCATCGCGTTCATGCCGGTCGTCTACGGACTCTTCGTCGCCCCCGACGACAACATCCCGACATCTCTGCGCGCCATCGCCCTGATCGTGGTGCTGACCACGTTCGGCTGGGCCTCCATCGCGCGTCTGCTGCGCGGTCAGGTCCTCGGCCTGCGCGAGCGCGAGTTCGTCGAAGCGGCCAAGGTCACGGGCGCATCCCCGATGCGCATCGTGTTCAAGGAACTGCTGCCGAACCTGTGGACACCGATCATCATCCAGTCCACGCTGTTGCTCCCGGCGCTCGTCACCACCGAAGCCGGTCTGTCCTTCCTCGGCGTAGGCATCATCGACCCGACCCCGGACTGGGGTGTCATGATCGCCCGAGGTTCGCAGTTCTACTCCCAGGACCTCACCTTCATGCTCTTCCCGGGCATCTCGATGGTGATCTTCGTCGTCGCCTTCAACCTGCTCGGCGACTCCGTGCGCGACGCGCTCGACCCCAAGTCCAAGCGGTAGCACTTCCTTTCCACCGGCCCGGCTCGATGGCGTCCGGCTGGCGCAGACCGTCCGAATCGACCCTTACAGGCAGGCTCAGCATGTCCTTTTCTCGTAGAAACTTCCTGATCGCCACCGGTGTTGCCGCGGCCTCCACGACCGTGCTGAGCGCTTGCAGCAGCGGCAAGAGCTCCACCGACAAGAACGTCCCGTCGGTGAGCAAGGCCAAGACCATGAACATCCCGGTCGGCACCAAGGCCGACTCGGCGGGTCCGGCCCCCGAGGTCACGGGTGCGGTCAAGGGCGGGACGATCTACTCGCTCGACCAGTTCGACATGGACCACCTGGACCCGGCGCAGATCTACGTCTCGACCGAGCAGGCCATCACCCGCCCGATCCTCCGTGGTCTGACCGGTTACAAGATCGACGAGAAGGGCGGCTGCACGCTCGTCGGCGACGTCGCCACCGACGCCGGCACCATGAAGGACGGCGGCAAGACCTGGTCGTTCACGATCAAGGACGGCATCAAGTGGGAGGACGGTTCCGACTTCTCCTCGGACGACCTCCGCCACACCTTCGAGCGCCTCTTCGCCTCCTTCGTGACCGAGGGTCCGCGCTACGTCCAGCAGTGGCTGGTCGGCGGCGACAAGTACAAGGGCCCGTACGACGGCAAGCACCTCTCCTCGCTCGAGGTCTCCGGGAAGACCATCACCTTCCACCTCACCGAGCCGCGCACCGACTTCAACTACACGCTGGCCATGGCGGGCTACAGCCTGGTCAACAAGAAGCACGACACCAAGGAGAAGTACGACAAGCGCCCGTTCGCGCTCGGTCCGTACAAGATCGGCAGCCGTGACATCGGCAAGTCGCTGACCTACGTGCGCAACGACCACTGGGACCCGAAGACGGACGCGATCCGCAACGCCTACCCGGACCAGTACATCTTCCAGTTCGGCTTCGAGCTCGTCGCCTCCACCGACCGCTATGTCGCGGACAAGGGCAACGACCAGTACGCGATGTCGATCTTCAACGAGGTCGCGCCCGAGCGCGTCGCACAGGTCATGACCAACGCCGCGCTGAAGAAGCGCGTCCTCACCCAGGTCGACACGGTCACGTACTACTGGCCGATCAACATGACCCGCATCAAGGACGTCAAGGTCCGCAAGGCCATCAACCTGGCCTGGCCGCACCAGCAGCTGCAGACCATCCGCGGTGGCGCCTCCACCAGCGAGCTGGCCACCACGATCCTGAGCCCGGTCACGCCCGGCTACCAGAAGTTCGACCTCTACGGCACGGACAAGAAGCCCGGTGGCGACCCGGCCGCGGCCAAGGCGCTGCTGAAGGAGGCCGGCAAGGTCGGCCAGAAGCTGGTCATCGCCTACCAGCAGTCCGACAACGCGGTGAAGCAGGCCGTCCAGATCAAGAACTCCCTGGAGGCTGCCGGCTTCCAGGTCGTCAACAAGCAGGTCGACAAGACGACCTTCTACACGCAGATCGGCAAGATCGACAACGACTTCGACCTGTTCGCGGCCGGCTGGAGCCCGGACTGGCCGAACGGCTACTCCGTCTTCTACCCCTGCTGGAGCGGCAAGAACATCGGTGACGGCCGCAGCAACTACGCGCAGCTGAACGACCCGAGCGTGAACAAGGCGATCGACGCGGCCGCCAAGATCGCCGACGTCGACGCCGCCAACAAGGCCTGGGGCGCCATCGACCGCCAGATCATGGAGCTGGCGCCGGTGGTCCCGGACTACCACTCCATCCGCAACTGGATGCACGGCTCCAAGGTCGGCAACGTCGTGTACGACGCCGGCAACACCTGCGTCGCGCTCTGCAAGCTCTACGCGATGAAGTAAGCGCGCTAGATCCTCCGGGGGCGGCCACGACCTGGCCGCCCCCTACGGCCCACCCCCCTACCCCCGGCGACGGCGCCCCGTCCGGAAAGTCACGCCCCATGCTCCGCTTCCTTGTCCGCCGAGTTCTCGGCGCGCTGGTCATTCTGTTGATCATCAGCGCCGTCACCTTCTGGCTCTTCTACGCCATCCCGCGTGACCCCGCCACGATGTCCTGCGGCAAGAACTGCACGCCCGACATGCTCAAGCAGGTCCGGCACAACCTGGGCATCGACCACCCGGTCCCGGTCCAGTACTGGTACTGGCTCAAGGGCATCTTCGTCGGGCGCAGCTACGGCGACTTCGGCAACTGCAGCGCCCCCTGCCTCGGGTACTCGTTCGCCAACCGTGAGCCCGTCCTCGGCACGATCATGAACCGGCTCCCGCTGACCCTCTCGCTCGCCTTCGGCTCGGCCGTGGTCTTCCTCATCTTCGGCGTCGGCGCGGGCATGCTCGCGGCGGTCAAGCAGGGCAAGTGGCAGGACAAGCTCGCAAGCTCGGGCTCGCTCATCGCCTCCTCGCTGCAGATCTACTTCGTCGGCTACATCGCGATGTACTTCCTGGTCGCGAAGCTCGACATCCTGGACAACCCGTCGTACACCCCCATCACCGAGGATCCCGTCCAGTGGGCCTCCGGCCTGCTCCTGCCGTGGCTGGTGCTGGCCCTGATCTGGACCGCCAACTACACGCGTATGTCGCGTTCCCAGCTGGTCGAGACGCTCACTGAGGACTACGTCCGTACCGCGCGGGCCAAGGGACTCTCCCGGCGCAAGGTGTTCTTCCGGTTCGCCTGGCGCGGCGCGATGGGTCCGATCGTCACGATCTTCGGCATCGACCTCGCCACGCTCATCGGCGGCGCGATCATCACCGAGTCCGTTTTCAGCCTCCAGGGCATCGGCCGGCTCGCGCTGAAGTCCGTGGACCAGAGCGACCTTCCCATGCTGCTCGGCGTCACCTTGCTGTCCGCCGGCGCGATCGTGATCTTCAACATCATCGTGGACGCCGTCTACGCCGTCATCGACCCGCGGATCCGGCTCGCCTGACCTCCGCCCCACCCCCTACCCCTCGCATCACCCCAGGAGCGTCCCCGTGACGAGCACCGATCAGCAGCCGTTCCTCTCCATCAAGGACCTAAAGGTCCACTTCTCCACCGAGGACGGAGTCGTCAAGGCCGTCGACGGTCTAAGCTTCGACCTGGCCAAGGGGCAGACCCTCGGCATCGTGGGCGAGTCGGGCTCCGGCAAGTCCGTCACCAACCTGACGATCCTGGGCCTGCACGACCGCGCCCACACCGCCATCGAGGGCGAGATCCTGCTGGACGGCAAGGAGCTGCTCACCGCCTCCGAAAGGGAGCTGGAGCGGCTGCGCGGCAACAAGATGGCCATGATCTTCCAGGACGCGCTGGCCTCCCTGTCGCCGTACCACACCATCGGCGCACAGATCGGCGAGACCTACCGCAAGCACACGGGCGCCTCCAAGGCCGAGGCCCGCAAGCGCTCGATCGAGATGCTGCGGCGAGTCGGCATCCCGCAGCCGGACATGCGGGTGGACGACTACCCGCACCAGTTCTCCGGCGGTATGCGCCAGCGCGCCATGATCGCGATGGCGCTGGTCTGCGACCCCGAGCTGCTGATCGCGGACGAGCCGACCACGGCCCTCGACGTGACGGTGCAGGCCCAGATCATGGACCTGCTCAAGGACCTCCAGCAGGAGTTCGGCACCGCGATCATCTTCATCACGCACGACCTCGGCGTCATCGCCGACATCGCGGACGACGTCCTGGTGATGTACGGCGGCCGGTGCGTGGAGCGGGGCACCAAGCAGGAGGTGCTCCGCACTCCGGACCACCCCTACACCGTCGGCCTGCTGAACTCGATGCCGAGCCTGAACGGGCCGGTGGACGTGCCGCTGACGCCGATCCCCGGCTCGCCGCCCTCGCTGCTCAACCCGCCGTCCGGCTGCCGCTTCCACCCGCGCTGCACCTTCGCGGAGAAGGTGTCCGACGGGCTGTGCTCCAGCACGCGGCCGACCCTTGAGGTCGTCGAGGGCCGCGGCTCCGCCTGCCACCTCACCCAGGAGCAGAAGCAGGAACTCTTCGCCGACTACGCCGCAACCCGGCACAACTGACGGACACGAGACGGGACTTCACGACCATGAGCAACACAACCCCCCTCCTGGACGTCTCGGGGCTGACCAAGCACTTCCCGATCAAGGGCGGCTTCCCGATCCGGCGCACCGTCGGCGCGGTGCAGGCCGTGGACGGCCTGGACTTCCAGGTGTCCGAGGGCGAGAGCCTCGGCCTCGTCGGTGAGTCCGGCTGCGGAAAGTCGACCACGGGCCGGCTGATCACACGGCTGCTGGAGCCGACCGGCGGCAAGATCACCTACCGGGGCCAGGACATCACGCACGCGGGCCGCAGCCAGCTGGCGCCCATCCGCTCCGAGATCCAGATGATCTTCCAGGACCCGTACGCCTCGCTGAACCCGCGGCAGACGGTGGGCAAGATCGTCTCCGGTCCGATGGAGATCAACGGCATCAACCCGCCCGGCGGCCGCGAGAACCGGGTCCGGGAACTGCTGGAGATCGTCGGTCTGAACCCCGAGCACTTCAACCGGTTCCCGCACGAGTTCTCCGGCGGCCAGCGCCAGCGCATCGGCGTGGCCCGCGCGCTCGCCCTGGAGCCGAAGCTGATCGTCGCCGACGAGCCGGTCTCCGCGCTCGACGTCTCCATCCAGGCCCAGGTCGTCAACCTGCTCCAGAAGGTCCAGCGGGAACTCGGCATCGCGTTCGTGTTCATCGCCCACGACCTCGCGATCGTCCGGCACTTCTCGCAGCGCGTCGCGGTCATGTACCTCGGCAAGATCGTCGAGATCGCCGACCGCGAGGACCTGTACGACAACCCGCGCCACCCCTACACCCGGGCCCTGCTCTCCGCCGTGCCCGAGGCCACGGTGGACGAGGAGCCGCGCGAGCGCATCCGCCTGGTCGGCGACGTGCCCTCCCCGATCAACCCGCCCTCCGGCTGCCGCTTCCGCACCCGCTGCTGGAAGGCGACGGAGAAGTGCGCGACGGAGGCCCCGCCGCTGGTCCAGGTCGAGGGCAACAAGCCCGGCCACCTGACCGCCTGCCACTACCCCGAGACCGCGGAGACCGTTCCGGGCCCGCGTCTCTCCAAGGACCCCGAGGCGGCGGCCTGACACACCCCTTTCCGTCAGCCGCCCCCTTCAGGAGCGGACTTTCACCGGCCCATTGACCCGAGCCCATGAGTGTCCGATCCAGGGGAACGAGGGCCCGCACATCTCTGTATGTGCGGGCCCTTCTCGTGGGAGGCGGCCTCAGGTGGCGCACACGATTCCGCGGCAGGCCGACAGGTCCGCGCGTGCCCGCCAACCGGCCTGGGCCCGAAGTTCGCCGGCGACCGGGACCCGCACGGGCAGCGGTTCCGCGTCGATCACCTGAGCTTCCCCTCTTCCCCGCTTCCTCGCTGCTCGACGCCACGGTGGCATCGGGGCAGGAGAGCTTGCTGACGCACTGGATGCGGAAGCAGGTGGGGTGAGAGTCCTTGTCGACGGCGTCACCGCGCAGCTGGGACAGGCGCAGGCGCCGTTCCCCTCCGTGCAGCGGAGAGGGCGGTCTCGCCGGGCAGCAGAGCCCGGAGCAGCCCGTCCACCGCATCGGCCGAGGCTGCTCGGTCGCCTGCGGTGATCCGCGGTGATCAGGCATGGCGGTGACCCGCCACCACTTGGTGCCGGGTCCCCGCTCTGGCATGATGAGCAAACGGAACTTCATTCCGTTACGACGGAGCGGAACGCCGTCCCGGTTATGCGGCCCCGGCGGCGAAGGGAGTGGCGCGGTGAACGACGGCGGCAAGGACCCGGGGAGCGCACCCCCCTCCAAGCGGGCGGACGCCCGGCGCAACAAGGAGAACCTGCTCGACGCGGCCGCCGCGCTCTTCGTCACGGCGGGCGTGGACGCGCCGGTACGGGACATCGCGGCCGAGGCCGGTGTCGGAGTGGGCACCATCTACCGCCACTTCCCGACCCGGGCGGACCTCATCATCGCCGTCTACCGCCACCAGGTCGACGCCTGCGCCGAGGCCGGCCCGGCCCTGCTGGCGAGCAGCGCGACCCCCTTCGCGGCGCTGGAGCAGTGGATCAGCCTGTTCGTCGACTTCCTGGTCACCAAGCACGGACTCGCCGCCGTGCTGCAGTCCGACAACGCGGGCTTCGAGGCGCTGCACACCTACTTCCTGGACCGCCTCGTGCCCGTGTGCGCCCGGCTGCTCGAAGCCGCGGCCGCGGCCGGCGAGATCCGCTCCGGCCCGGAGGCCTACGAGCTCATGCGCGGCGTGGGCAACCTCTGCGTGGGCGCCGAGAGCGACCCCCGCTACGACGCACGCCGGCTGGTCGGGCTCCTCATCGCGGGACTGGGTGCGACGGGCGGGTGACGCACCCTCAAGTCACGGGAAGATGAAAGTCGTTCATGAAGTGCACCCGTTCCTGACGCACCGTTCAACATCGTGTGTCACACTGCCGCGGTGGTAGATCACTCGTTCGCCGATCTCTCGCTCGCCTCGCTCTACGACAGCCTCAATCCCTGGGGCCCGGGTGATGACTTCTATCTGGAGCTGGTGAGGTCCGCCCCCCGCGTGCTGGACGTCGGCTGCGGTACCGGGCAGCTGCTGCGGCAGGCGCGGGCCGAGGGGCATCAGGGGCGGCTGGTGGGGCTCGATCCGGCGGCCGCCATGCTCGTTCAGGCGCGGCGCGCCGAGCCGGGCGTGGAGTGGGTGCTCGGGGATCTGCGCTCACGGCTGTGGGCGCCGGAGTTCGACCTCGTCGTCATGACCGGACACGCTTTCCAAGTGCTGCTCGCGGACGAGGAGTTGCGCATCTGTCTGAGTGCCGTGCGGGAGGCGCTGGCACCCGGTGGGCGGTTCGTCTTCGAGACGCGGAATCCGGCCGCCCGGCCGTGGGAGCGCTGGACGCCGGACCGGGTGCACGAGGTGACGCGCCCGGACGGTACCGCCGTACGCGTCCGGCACGAGGTCCAGGGCGCTCCCGTCGGGGACCGGGTGACCTTCACCGAGACCTTCGAGGGCGAGGGCTGGGACCGGCCCAGGGTCAGCACGGCGACCCTGCGCTTCCTGGGCACCGAGGCCCTCTCCCGCTTCCTCGCCGAGGCCGGCCTGGTCGTCGTGGAACAGTACGGGGACTGGGGGCGGGGGCCGTTCACCCCCGCCGGCCCGGAGATCATCACGGTGGCCCGGCGGGCCTGAGGCCTACTCCCCCGAGGCCGCCTCCCCCGAGGACGCCGCCTCCGAGGACTCCTCCAGCGCCGCCAGCGCCGGATCCAGCACGATGTCCTCGTCCCGGCCCTCGGTCGTGGGCTCCTCCGGGAAGTGGCACGCCGTCAGGTGGCCCGCACGGTTGCCGGAGATCCGCACGAGCGGCGGCTCCTCGCTCGCGCACCTGTCCTGGGCCTTCCAGCAGCGGGTGCGGAAGCGGCAGCCCGAGGGCGGGTCGATCGGGGACGGGACGTCGCCGGCCAGCCGGATGCGCTCGTGCTGGGGCGCCTCGTCGTCCGTGAGGTTCACCTCGGGGACCGCGGACAGCAGGGCATGGGTGTAGGGGTGGCGCGGGCGGATGTAGATGGACTCGCGATCGCCCACCTCGATGATCTTGCCGAGGTACATGACGGCGACGCGCTGCGAGAAGTGCCGCACGACGGCCAGGTCGTGGGCGATGAACAGGAACGCGATGCCGAGTTCCCGCTGCACCTGCTGCAGGAGGTTCACGACCTGCGCCTGGATGGAGACGTCGAGCGCGGAGACCGGCTCGTCGGCGACGATCAGCTTCGGCTCCAGGGCCAGCGCGCGGGCCACGCCGATGCGCTGGCGCTGACCGCCGGAGAACTCGTGCGGGAACCGGTTGAAGTGCTCGGGGTTGAGGCCGACGATCTCCAGCAGTTCGCGCACGCGCTTCTCCCGGCCGCCGGCCGGGTTGATGTCGTTGATCTCCATCGGACCGGAGATGATCTTTCCGACCGTCTGGCGCGGGTTCAGGGACGAGTACGGATCCTGGAAGATCATCTGGATCTCGGAGCGGATCGGCGCCAGCTGCCTGCGGGTGGCGTGGCCGATGTCCCGGCCGCGGTAGGTGATCCTGCCGTCGGTCGGCTCCAGCAGCCGTGTGATCAGCCGGCCCGTGGTCGACTTTCCGCAGCCCGACTCGCCGACCAGGCCGAAGCTCTCGCCGACGTGCACGGTCAGGTCGATCCCGTCGACGGCCTGGACGTGCCCGACCGTACGGCGGATCGGGAAGCCGCCCTTGACCGGGAAGTACTTGGTCAGGCCCGCGACCTCCAGCAGCGGCTCGGGCGCCGTGCTCTCGGTGGCCTCACGGGTGGTGGGGAGGACCAGGTCCTCTTTCATACGGGTGTCCTCCTAGCCCAGTCGGGGCCTGATCTCTTCTGCGAAGATGGTCCGCTTCTGCTCCGCCGTCAGATGACACGCGGAGGAGCGGTCCGGTGCCAGCAGCGGACGCTCGGTGGCACAGCGGTTGCCGCCGACCCGCCCCGGAAAGGTGCACCGGGGGTGGAAGCGGCAGCCGGACGGCGGGGTGAGCAGGCTCGGCGGGGCGCCCGGAATGGGCGAGAGCGGGGTGCCGAGGTCGGAGTCCAGCCGGGGCATCGAGTTCAGCAGGCCCCAGGTGTACGGGTGTTGCGGGGATCTGAGCACCTCGTCGACCGTGCCGCGCTCCACCGCGCGCCCCGCGTACATCACCATGATGTCGTCGGCCATGTCGGCGATGACACCGAGGTCGTGGGTGATGAAGACGATCGCCGAGCCGAATTCCTGCTGGAGGTCCTTGAGCAGGTCGAGGATCTGCGCCTGCACGGTCACGTCCAGCGCCGTGGTCGGCTCGTCGGCGATCAGGAGGTCCGGGTTGCACACCAGCGCCATGGCGATCATCGCGCGCTGCCGCATACCGCCGGAGAACTGGTGCGGATAGTCCCGGGCCCGCTGGCCGGGGTTGGGGATGCCGACCTTGGCGAGCATCTCCACCGCGCGTTCCCAGGCCGCCTTCTTGGAGACGCCCCGGTGCTTCATGTAGGGCTCGGCGATCTGCCGGCCGACCGTGTAGAAGGGCGACAGCGCGGTCAGCGGATCCTGGAAGATCATCGCCACCCGGTTGCCGCGGAGCCTCTCCATCTCCTTCTCGGTGGCGGTGATGAGTTCCTTGCCGTCGAACAGGATCTCGCCGTCGACCGTGGTGAACATCGGGTCGTGCAGCCCCAGGATCGTCAGGTTGGTGACCGACTTGCCGGAGCCCGATTCGCCGACGATTCCGAGGGTCTTCCCGCGGTGCAGGTCGAAGGAGAGTCCGTCGACGGCCTTGACCGGGCCGTCCTCCGTGGAGAACGTCACCTGCAGGTCGCGAACCGACAGGAAACCGTCCGGCCCGGCCGGGGCCGGTTCGCCCGTGGCCTTGGTCATGGTGGTCACAATGTGGTTCTTCCTAGGAGAGCCGGATGCGCGGGTCGATCCACGCGTAGGTGATGTCGGTCAGGATGTTCAGGATCAGGATGAAGAAGGCGCCGAAGAGCATGACGCCCATCGTCAGCGGCAGGTCCTTGTTGACCGCGCCGTCCACGGCCAGCCGGCCGATTCCCTGCAGGGAGAAGGTCAGTTCGGTGACGACGGCACCGCCCAGCATGGAGCTGAGGTCGATGCCGAAGACGGTGACGATCGGGATGAGCGAGCCGCGCCAGGCGTAGCGGAAGAAGACGTACTTGCGTGACATGCCCTTGGCGCGGGCGGTGCGTACATGGTCCTCGGCCAGCTGCTCGATCATCGAGGAGCGGGCCATACGGGTGTACTGCGCGGTGAAGATGGTCGCCATCACGCAGACCGGGATCGACATGCCGACGAACCAGCCGACCGGGTCCTGGGTGATGGGGACGTACTTCGGGTCCTCCATCCAGCCCGTGCTGTAGACGAGGACGGTCAGTACGACCGGGCCGAGGAAGTAGATCTGGAAGGAACTCAGCACCATGGACGCGCCCGTCGCGACCTTGTCCACCATCGTCCCGCGCCGGTAGGCGGCGATCATGCCCGAGCCGATGCCGAGGATCAGGAAGACGATCGCACCCCCGATGGTCAGCGTGAGGGTCAGCGGGAACCGGTCCATGATGGTGCTCCAGACCATGTCCCCCGAGTAGAACGACACGCCCAGGCAGGGTGCCGAGCAGTGACCGGTCGGGAAGTCGCGGCCCGTCACGATGCCGGACATGAAGTCCCAGAACTGCTGGGCCAGGGGCAGGTTGAGGCCCAGTGCATCGCGGATGTCCGCCAGCCGCTGGGGCGAACAGTCCTTGCCGCAGGCCAGGGACGCGTAGTCGGAGGGGGCGGCCACGAACAGGAAGAACGTCGCCGCCCCGATGAGGAAGAGCGTGATGAAGGCGCCGACCGTGCGCCGGATGATGAACTGAAGCATGGCGGGCTGGCTGCTCTCTGGTCGGACGATGGGGAGGTTTCGCTCGGACACGAGCCCGGACACACGGCCGGACGAATGGCCTGGACACGAGGCCCGGACACACGGCCGGACACGCGAGGCCCGGACGCACGCCCCGGACACACGGCCCGGACGCACGCCCCGGACACACGGCCCGGACGCACGCCCCGGACACACGGCCCGGACGCACGCCCCGGACGCACGGCCCTGGCGCACGGCCCGGACGCGGGGGCACGCCCGCCTGGTGCGTGCCCCCCGCCGTCAGCCGTGGGTCACGACTTCAGGTACAGCCGGGTGATGTCGATGAGGCTGGACACCGAGCCGTAGCGGGCACCGCCCACGTTGGAACCGGAGATCTGGAACTGCTTCGTGTACCAGAGCGGAGCCGCCGGGACGACGTTCTCCAGCAGGTAGTGCTCCGCGTCCTTCCAGGTCTTGGCGGCCTCGGCCGGCTGCTCGGTCAGCGCCTGCTTGATGAGGGCGTCGACCTTCGGGTCCTTCACGTGCGAGTAGTTCGCCGAGCCGTCGAAGACCTGCGAGCCGTCGTAGATCGGCGTGACGACCGTGGCCGGGGACGGCCAGTCCTGGCCCCAGCCGCTGATGTACATGTCGTACGGGTTGTTGAGCTTGCCGATCTGCTCGTAGTAGCTCGCGGCGTCGACCTCCTTGGAGACCACGTTGAAGCCGACCTTGGTGAGCGCGTCCTCGATGGCGACCTTGCGCTTCTGGCCGTTCTCGCTGTTGGCGTAGGCGAAGACGATCTTCTTCTCGGACGCCGGGACGCCCTTGAGGATCTCCTGGGCCTTGGCGATGTTGCCCTGCGGGCTCTTCAGCCGGCCGTAGGGGTCGTAGGTCGGCTCGTAGCCGGGCAGGGTCGGGGCGAAGTAGTTCGGGGCGACGTCACCGCCGTAGACACCGCCCTCGCCGGCGATGAGGGACTTGGAGTTGACCGCGTAGGCGACGGCCTTGCGGACCTTGAGGTCCTTGACCCGGTCGAGGTTGAAGGTCAGCTCCATGACGTAGGGCTGGTAGCCCTTGACCGTGCGCTTGCTGGCCTCGGGGTTGTTGATGACGTCCTGGATCTGGGTGGCCTCGACGCCGCCGGTGAGCTGGATGGCGTTCTTGTTGTCGCCCTCGTCGGCGATCAGCCGCTTGGTCTGGGTCGACTCGGTGACGCCGAACTGGATGTTGAAGCCGTCGAGGTACTGGTGACGCACGGAGTCGCTCTTCGGGTCCCAGTTGGTGTTCTTCACCAGCTTCAGCAGCTTGCCGGCCTTGTTCTCGGCGATCTTGTACGGGCCGGTGGCGACCGGGTTCTTCTCGTACTTCTCCTTGGTGTCGGTCTTCGCCGGGACGATGGCGTAACCGGCCATGGCGAGCGTCTGCGGCAGGTCCTGACGCGGTGTGTCGAAGTGGAAGACGATCGTCTTGTCGTCGGGGGTGTCCAGCACCTTGGCCGGCAGGTGCTTGCCGTCGAAGCCGCCGCCGGGCAGCGCCTTGCGGTAGTCGGCGCCGCTCAGCCAGGTCTGCAGATAGGTCGGGCCGTCGAAGATGAACTTCGCGTACAGGCGCTCGATGCTGTGCCGGACGTCGGCCGAGGTGATGGCGTTGCCGTTCTGGTCCTTGATCCCGTCCTTCAGCGTGAAGGTCCAGGTCTTCCCGCCGTCGGAGGACTTGCCGGAGTCGGTGGCGAGGTCGCCGACGACCGTGACGTTGCCCTTGTCGTCCTCCTGGAACTGGGTCAGACGGCGGAAGAGCAGGTTGGCGACCTGGCCGGCGTCGGAGACGTAGATCTGGCCCGGGTCCAGGTGGGAGAGGCCGGCCTCCTGGTAGACCGTGACCGTGCCGCCGTTCCTGGCGCCGGGGACGTCCTTGGCGGGGCCGGTCGACCCGGCGGCGTCGGCGTAGGTGACCGCCTTCGACTGGACCGCCGCCTGCTTCTGGTCCTTCTTGGAGTCCGTGCCGGACTTCCCGCCCGTGTTCTTCGAGCAGGCCGCCGTCAGGACCAGGGAGCCGGCCGCGAGGGCTATCACGACGGCGCGCGCTCTGCGTGAGCTGTGAGACAACATGTGGCGAATCCACCTACCTGTCGGTGTTGTTATCCGTGAGTTCTGCCGGGCGCCGGCCCCGGGGGCCGGCGGGGGCGGCAGCCACCCCCCACCCAACGGACGGCCTATCGCCCGGACTTGGGGTCGAACGCATCCCGTACGGAGTCCCCGAGGAGGTTGAAGCACAGGACGAAGATCACCAGTGCCACTCCGGGGAAGAACATGAACGCCGGATCCTGCTCGGCGTAGCGGGCACCGGCCGCGAAGAGGCGTCCCCAGTCGGGCGTCGGCTCGACGAACCCGACGCCCGCGAAGGAGAGGAAGGCGATGCTGAGGATGGTGCTGGGCAGGGTGTATGTGAACTGCACCAGGATCGGGGTCACGACGTTGGGCAGGATCTCCTTGCGCACGATCCGCCAGGGCGAGGCGCCGGAGACCTTGGCCGCCTCTACGAACTCCCTTTCCCGCAGCGACAGTACGGTGGAACGGACGAGCCGGGCCATGCCCATCCAGCCCAGCAGCCACAGCACGATCAGCATGGCCAGGGCGCGGAAGTACGTCGGGGTCTCCTCGCGCGGGTTCACGAAGAAGGAGGTCACGACGGGCATGAAGGCGATGAAGAACAGCTGTTGCGGAAAGGAGAGGAAGAAGTCGGTGGCCCGGCCGATCCAGTAGTCCGTACGACCGCCGAAGTAGCCGCCGATCAGGCCGACCACGACACCCGTGACCATGACCAGGACGGTGATGCCGAGCGCCATGTACAGCGAGGTCCGCATCCCGTACAGCAGCATGGCGTAGAGGTCACGCCCGTACTGCGGCTCGACGCCGAACCAGTGGTCGCCCGAGACGCCGCCCAAGTAGCCGAGCGGCAGCCCGAATTGATCGAGCACGGGCTTGTCGGCGTAGGTGGGATCCTGGCCGTACAGCGTGTACGGATCGGTGCCCGGCAGCTTCACGAGCAGTGGTGCCAGCAGGGCCACGACGAAGTAGCCGATGACCACGATCGCGCAGATGACGCCGGTCCGGTCGCGCTTGAAGCGGATCCACATCAGCTGGCCGGGGGACCGCCCCTGGAGCTTCTTGGCCTCGGTCTGCGTCGGGGGCCCTGGTTCGCCGTCGACGACGACCGACGTCCCGCCGCCCTCGATGTCGATAGGACTTGTCACGGTTTGTCCGTTTCACAGATATGGGTGTGAGAGGTTTCCGGGTACTCCGAGAACGCGCGTAACCGCAGCCGGACGCGCGTAGTTCTACGGCCGAATCACACCGCTGGAAGTGACGAACGGACCCATCTGGTGCTTGTGACGCCGCACATGGGGGTTCCTCCTCATGACTTCACGCGTTCACCGACGGAAGAGGGTTTCCGTCTTCCCTCCGACACCCCTGACGGAGGGTCAGACACCCCCTGGTGCTCGTGAGTCGGCGCTGTCCCCACAGCGCGAGACCCATTGACCCGAGCGCTACGCGGCTAACTATCTGCCATGAGCCAGGTGGCGACCACTGTCTTTAAATCTCAATTCAGTCACAGCTGGAGCGAACAACTTCCAAAAACTGGACAAACTGTTCGCCGGGTGAAGGCCGCGAAACGGACGTGTTACATGGGTATCGGTCGAGGATCTCCGCATTTCGGACACAAGCCGCGGAAAAATGGGTTGCACAAAGCCCGGGCACCCCCATGCTGGGGGCACCCGGGCTCAAGTGGAGTGCTATGGGGCCGAGTCCGGCCGTGTTATGGGACCGGCGCCGGCCTTCCGGATCAGCCGTGCTTGGCGCGGCTCGCGGCGCGGGCGCGCTCGCGGGCGTCCAGGTTCACCTTGCGGATGCGAACGGCCTCCGGGGTCACCTCGACGCACTCGTCGTCGCGGCAGAACTCCAGCGACTGCTCCAGCGAGAGCTTGCGCGGCGGCACGATCGCCTCGAACGAGTCGGCCGACGAGGACCGCATGTTCGTGAGCTTCTTCTCCTTGGTGATGTTGACGTCCATGTCGTCGGAGCGGGAGTTCTCGCCGACGATCATGCCCTCGTACACCTCGGTGCCCGGCTCCGTGAAGAGCACACCGCGCTCCTGGAGGTTCGTCATCGCGAAGGCGGTGACGGCACCGGAGCGGTCGGCGACCAGCGAGCCGTTGTTACGGGTCTGCAGGGTGCCGAACCAAGGCTCGAAGCCCTCGTGGATCGAGTGGCCGATACCGGTGCCGCGGGTCTGGGTCAGGAACTCGGTGCGGAAGCCGATCAGGCCACGGGACGGCACCACGAACTCCATGCGGACCCAGCCCGAGCCGTGGTTGGACATGTTGTCCATCCGGCCCTTGCGGACGCCCATGAGCTGCGTGACGGAACCCATGTGCTCCTCGGGCACGTCGATCGTCATGCGCTCGACCGGCTCGTACGTCTTGCCGTCGACGTCCTTCGTGACGACCTGCGGCTTGCCGATGGTCAGCTCGAAGCCCTCGCGGCGCATCTGCTCGACCAGGATGGCCAGCGCCAGCTCACCGCGGCCCTGCACCTCCCAGGCGTCGGGGCGCTCGGTGTCCAGGACCCGGAGGCTGACGTTACCGATCAGCTCGCGGTCGAGGCGGTCCTTGACCTGGCGGGCGGTGACCTTGCGGTCCTTGACGGCCGCCTTGTTGTCGGCGCCCTTGCCGGTGCCGCCACGGCCGACCAGCGGCGAGGTGTTGGTGCCGATGGTCATGGAGATCGCGGGCTCGTCGACCGTGATCAGCGGCAGCGGGACCGGGTTCTCGGGGTCGGCGAGGGTCTCGCCGATCATGATGTCCGCGATACCGGCGACGGCGCAGATGTCGCCCGGGCCGGCCTTCTCGGCCGGCTTGCGGGTGAGGGCCTCGGTCATCATCAGCTCGCTGATGCGCACGTTGCTGACCGACCCGTCGCGCTTGATCCAGGCCACCGTCTGGCCCTTGCGCAGCTCGCCCTGCTCGACGCGGAGCAGCGCGATACGGCCGAGGAAGTTGTCGGCGTCCAGGTTGGTGACGTGGGCCTGGAGCGGGGCTTCCTCGTCGTAGATCGGGGCCGGGATGTGCTCCAGGATCGTGGAGAAGAACGGCTCCAGGCTGTCGCTGTCGGCCGGGACCGTGCCGTTGTCCGGCTTGGTCAGCGACGCGATGCCGTCACGGCCGCACGCGTAGACGATCGGGAACTCGATCTGCTCCTCGTCCGCGTCCAGGTCGAGGAAGAGGTCGTAGGTCTCGTTGACGACCTCGTCGATCCGGGAGTCCGGGCGGTCCGTCTTGTTGATGCACAGGATGACGGGCAGGCGCTGCTGGAGCGCCTTGCGCAGCACGAAGCGGGTCTGCGGAAGCGGGCCCTCGGAGGCGTCGACGAGGAGCACCACGCCGTCGACCATCGACAGACCGCGCTCGACCTCACCGCCGAAGTCGGCGTGGCCGGGGGTGTCGATGATGTTGATGGTGATGACATCACCGCCGTCCTTGGGGTGATACTTCACCGCCGTGTTCTTGGCGAGGATCGTGATGCCCTTCTCACGCTCCAGGTCGTTCGAGTCCATCATGCGGTCGTCGACGCCTTCGAGCTGGTGGGCGGCGAACGCGCCGGCCTGCTTCAGCATGCCGTCGACGATGGTGGTCTTGCCGTGGTCGACGTGAGCGACGATGGCGACGTTGCGGATGTCGTGGCGCGTGGCCATAGTGCGGCGAACTCCCAGAGTGGTGAGAAGGCCCTGCTGCGTACGTCCGTGTGACGCGGGCCTGCCGGGCTTGACACGCCACGGCCTCACCCCATGGTACGTTGCCGCCGCCGCTGTGGCTCGTCGGGCTCCGTCAGCGCAGCTCAGCCCCGGTTTTCACCGCCCCCAACGCTATGCCTTGGACGGACCGGGCGCAGCCTTCGCCCCCTTCTTCAGGAAGCCCATGTCCTCGTAGACCGGCGTCTGGAAGCCGAAGGCGCCCGCATTGACCAGACCCTTCCGCACGCCGACCAGCTGCGGCCGCTGATACAGCGGAATCGATCCTGCCTCCGCCCAGATCCGCGAGTCCGCCTGCCGGATCAGATCATGGGACTCGTCCTCGTCCAGCTCCCCGGCGGCCTGGTCGAAGAGCTGGTCGACCTGGTCGGTACCGATCCGCGTGTAGTTCTGCTCGATGCTCGCCGACCCGTCCGCCGCCGGCACCGGCTTCGCGTAGATCGGCCGCGCGTCGGTCGCGGGGAAGGCGGTGGACGGCCACGAGTACAGGGCGAGGTCGTAGTCGCCGGCGGCGATGTGGTCCTTGAAGTAGCTCTCGTCCGAGACCTTGATGATCGTCGTGCGGATCCCGACCTTCTCCAGCATCCCGGAGATCCGCTCGGCGACCGTGTTCAGCGTCTCGGAGCCGGGCCCCGACGGCAGCACGAACCGCAGCGCGAGCGCCTTGCCGTCCTTGGCGAGCTGCCCGGTCGCGGCGCCGGCCGGCGCCGCGGTGCCCTTCGGCGCGTACGCGCCCGGCGCGCCGCCCCTCCTGTTGCCGGAGTACTGCCTGCCGTCCTGCGCGAGGTGCTTGCCGCCCTCGTCGCCCTTCTCCCGCTTCTCCTCGGCCGACTCGTGGTGCTTGCCCTTGTCGTCCTCGCCGACGATGTACTCGCCGTCCTGGCCGCCCTCGGACTGCTCCTCCTCGTCCTTGGCCCGCTTCTCGCTCTGCGGGCCGGCCGCCTTCTCGCCCTTCTTCTCCTCCTTGACCGGTCCCCCGGCCACCCAGCCGGCGTCCGCGAGCAGGGCCGCCGCCTCCTTGGTGTCCTGGCCGCCCAGCGCGCCGCTGCCGTCGGCGTAGGCGGCCTGTCCGGACAGGGCGAGGTGGCTGCCGACCGGGACGGCGGGCAGGCCCAGCGGGGTCAGCACGAGCTTGGCCAGCTCGTCGCGGTTCAGGGCACGGGCGACGGCCCGGCGCACCCGCTCGTCGGTGAGGGGGCCGGCGGCGCCGTTGAGGGCGAGCTGGGTGTACGCGGGCTCCAGCGACTTGCGGACGTCGAAGGCGCGCAGCTCCTGCTGCTCGTCCAGGTAGCGGGTGATCGCCTTGCGCAGCTTCTTCCTGCCGGCGTGCACCTGGCCGGAGTCGAGGCCGTGCGCGAGTGCCCAGGAGCGCAGCTTCTTGGCGGAGGTCTTCCCGGCCCCCTGCAGCGGGGTGCCGCTGCCCTTCTCGCGGGCGGCGAGGCTGATCCGCTCGGCGTCCGACGCGTCGATCTCGGCCAGGTCCACGCTCCCGTCGGCCAGGGCCGTCACCCGCTTCTCGCGGGGTACGGCCTGCAGCACGATCTGGTCGAGCTTGGCGGGCCTGCCCCACCAGCGCGGGTTGCGGGTGAGGACCACGTCCTTCGCCGCGGTGTCGACCTTCTGCAGGTCGAAGGGGCCGGCGGTGACCTTCAGCTTGCGGCGGGCGCCGTCGTTGAAGGCGTCCGGGGTGCCCATGACGTCCTTCGGGTACAGCGGGGAGAAGAGCGACTTCCAGTCGGCGTAGGGGCGGGAGAAGGTGACCCGGACCTGGAGGTCGTTCGCGCCGCGCTCGATCTTCTCGATGCGGTCGTAGCCGGCGTTGCGGGCGGTCCAGTAGGCGCTGTCCTTGCCGGACAGGGCGCGCCACTGGGCGAGGAAGTCGGCGGCGCCGATCTCCCGGCCGTCGCTCCAGACGGCCTGCTGGTTGAGCTTGTACAGCACGACCTGGCGCGGCTCGGTCTCGATGACCTCGGCGGACTCCAGGTAGGCGGGGTCGGCCGCCGGGCGTCCGGAGGCGTCCAGGCGGAACATCGCCGGCAGCACGGCCTGGGCGACGCGGGTGGTGCCCGCGTCGGCGTCCGCCTGGAAGGTGTTCAGGGTCTCCGGTACGGCGTCGACGGCCCACTTCACGGTGCCGCCCGCGGCGACCTGGTCGCGGGCGACGGGGACGATGTCCTGCTTGGCCAGGGGGTGTCCCGCCGTGTCGTCGTCGGAGCCGCAGCCCGCGAGGAGGGGCACAGCGAGGGCCCCTGCGGTCAGGAAGGCGACCGAGCGCATCACCGCGCGCAGTCCGACGCCGTCGTGGGACATCTCTGCTACCTCCGGGAAGCCGCGGGCGTTATGATCACTTTTGGCGGTATATGGAGCTGATCAGATCTATGCGCCCACTGAAGAGGAAAGGATCCGGCGAGAGCGGGCGACACGGCGACGACGGACGGTAAGCCACCCGTGCGGCGCAATACACCCGAATGTGCATCCGTACGCCTCGGCCAATCGGTGCACATCTCTTCACAGCAGCAGGTGCGAAGCGCAACACTCCAAGGCGCATGAACGTTGCCGCCCAGGGCCCGCAAGACCCGCGGAAGTGAGGGCAAGTCATGTCCGTGCACGACGAACTGACATCGGTCCAGCGTTGCCTCGACGACCTCCACCGGTCGCTCGGGCGCCTGGAGCAGCAACTAGGCAGCGGCGGCCTGGAGATGCGCCGGGTCCGGCTGGACTCCGACCATCTGCGCGAGAGCGTGGCGCTGCTGCGGGAGGCGGCCGCCACCGGGGCCGCTCCGAACCGGCACGACCTCGTCACCATCTCCGACACGCCGTACGACATCAGTCTGTGGACGGACTCGGACGACGAGGGTCTGGGCGCCCGCGACCGGCACGCCCCCTGAACCCTGAACCGACCGGAGTTGTCCCTTGGCGACTGGTACGGAACATCAACAGAACAGCGGCGGTGTACACACCGGTACGCGCGCCGCGATCGCCGCACCGCATCTGCGGACCGACCGCTGGTGGCTGGCGCCCGCCGTCACCGCGGCCGGTCTGTTCGCCTTCGTCGTCTACTCGACGTGGCGGGCCTTCGCGAACGCGCACTACTACGCGGCGCCGTACGTCTCCCCGTTCTACTCGCCGTGCCTGGCCGAGAACTGCCGGACCATGCGCGGCGGCCCGAACGGCGATCTCTTCGGGAGCTGGTGGGGCATCTCGCCCGCGATCATCATCCTGATCTTCCCGCTCGGCTTCCGCCTGACCTGCTACTACTACCGCAAGGCGTACTACCGCAGCTTCTGGGCCTCCCCGCCGGCCTGCGCGGTCGCCGAGCCGCACAAGAAGTACACCGGTGAGACCCGCTTCCCGCTGATCCTGCAGAACGTCCACCGGTACTTCTTCTACGCCGCCCTGCTGGTCGCCGGCGTGCTGACCTACGACACCGTGCTGTCCTTCCGCGACACGCACTACCGCTGGGGCCACATGGGCCTCGGCACGGTCGTCTTCCTGGTCAACATCGCCCTGATCTGGGCGTACACGATCTCCTGCCACTCCTGCCGGCACATCGTCGGCGGCAAGCTCAAGCACTTCTCGAAGCATCCCGTGCGCTACAAGGCGTGGCAGTTCGTCGGGAAACTGAACGCCCGTCACATGCAGCTGGCCTGGGCGTCGCTGCTGAGCGTGGCGCTCGCCGACTTCTACGTCTATCTCGTCGCGTCCGGGGTCTTCGACGATCCGCGCTTCTTCTAGTGAGGAACTGATTGATGTCCGTGGTGGACCGGCAGGAGTGGGACGTCGTCGTGGTCGGTGCGGGCGGCGCCGGGCTGCGGGCCGCGATCGAAGCGCGGGAGCGGGGCGCGCGTACGGCGGTGATCTGCAAGTCGCTGTTCGGCAAGGCGCACACCGTGATGGCCGAGGGCGGTATCGCGGCGGCCATGGCCAACGCCAATGAACACGACAACTGGCAGGTCCACTTCCGCGACACCCTGCGCGGCGGCAAGTTCCTCAACCAGTGGCGGATGGCCGAGCTGCACGCGCAGGAGGCCCCGGACCGGGTGTGGGAACTGGAGACCTGGGGTGCGCTGTTCGACCGCACGAAGGACGGCCGGATCTCGCAGCGCAACTTCGGCGGCCACGAGTACCCCCGCCTCGCCCATGTCGGCGACCGTACGGGCCTGGAGCTGATCCGCACCCTCCAGCAGAAGATCGTCGCGCTCCAGCAGCAGGACAAGGAGGAGACCGGGGACTACGAGTCCCGGCTGAAGGTGTTCCAGGAGTGCACGGTCACCCGGATCCTGAAGACCGCGCCCGACGGCGGCTCCGCCACGGGCGGCCGCGTCTCGGGCGTCTTCGCCTACGACCGCGAGTCCGGCCGCTTCTTCGTTCTCGAGGCCCCCGCGGTGGTCGTCGCGACCGGCGGGATCGGCAAGTCCTTCAAGGTCACCTCGAACTCCTGGGAGTACACCGGCGACGGCCACGCGCTCGCGCTGCTGGCCGGGGCACCGCTGCTGAACATGGAGTTCGTGCAGTTCCATCCGACGGGCATGGTCTGGCCGCCGTCCGTCAAGGGCATCCTCGTCACCGAGTCGGTCCGCGGGGACGGCGGGGTGCTCAGGAACTCCGAGGGCAAGCGGTTCATGTTCGACTACGTCCCGGACGTCTTCAAGGAGAAGTACGCCGAGTCGGAGGAGGAGGCCGACCGGTGGTACGAGGACCCGGAGCACAACCGCCGGCCGCCGGAGCTGCTCCCGCGCGACGAGGTCGCCCGGGCCATCAACTCCGAGGTGAAGGCGGGCCGCGGCTCGCCGCACGGCGGGGTCTTCCTGGACGTGTCCACCCGTATGCCCGCCGAGGTGATCCGGCGACGGCTGCCCTCCATGTACCACCAGTTCAAGGAGCTGGCCGACGTCGACATCACGGCGGAGGCCATGGAGGTCGGGCCGACCTGCCACTACGTCATGGGCGGCATCGCGGTCGACTCCGACACGGCGGCGGCGCGCGGGGTGCCGGGGCTGTTCGCGGCCGGTGAGGTCGCGGGCGGCATGCACGGCTCCAACCGGCTCGGCGGCAACTCGCTCTCCGACCTGCTGGTGTTCGGGCGCCGCGCGGGCTGGCACGCGGCCGAGTACGCGGCGGGCACGGCCGAGCGCCCCGAGGTCGCCGACGCCCAGATCGACCTGGCTTCCGCGGAAGCCCTGCGGCCCTTCTCCGCGGAGGCCGAGGGCGAGGCGGGCCCGCCGGAGAACCCGTACACCCTCCACCAGGAACTCCAGCAGACCATGAACGACCTGGTCGGCATCATCCGCCGCGAGGGCGAGATGGAGCAGGCCCTGCAGAAGCTGGCCGAGCTGCGGGTGCGCGCCCGCCGGGCCGGCGTCGAGGGACACCGCCAGTTCAACCCGGGCTGGCACCTCGCCCTCGACCTGCGCAACATGCTCCTGGTCAGCGAATGCGTGGCCCGGGCGGCCCTGGAACGCACGGAGTCGCGCGGCGGGCACACCCGCGAGGACCACCCGACGATGGACCGCGGCTGGCGCAACGTGAACCTGCTGTGCGCGCCGGCCGACCCCACCGGAGGCCTCGCGGCGACCGACCCGGCCCGCGGCCAGATCCGCCTCACCCGCGAGACCACCGATCCCATCCGCACGGACCTGCTCGCCCTCTTCGAGAAGGAGGAGCTGGTCAAGTACCTCGCCGAAGAGGAGCTCTACGAGTGAGCAGCTATGAGGCCCGCTTCAAGGTGTGGCGGGGTGATGTCGAGGGCGGCGGCCTTCAGGACTTCGGGGTCGAGGTGAACGACGGCGAGGTGGTGCTGGACATCATCCACCGCCTCCAGGCCACCCAGGCCCCCGACCTGGCGGTCCGCTGGAACTGCAAGGCGGGCAAGTGCGGTTCGTGCTCGGCGGAGATCAACGGGCGCCCGCGGCTGATGTGCATGACCCGCATGTCGGTGTTCACACGCGAGGAGACCATCACCGTCACCCCGCTGCGCACCTTCCCGGTGATCCGCGACCTGGTGACCGACGTCGGCTTCAACTACCAGAAGGCCAGGGAGGTCCCGGCCTTCGTACCGCCCCCGGGGCTCGCACCCGGCGAGTACCGCATGTTCCAGGAGGACGTGGACCGCTCGCAGGAGTTCCGCAAGTGCATCGAGTGCTTCCTGTGCCAGAACACCTGCCATGTGGTCCGTGACCACGAGGAGAACAAGACGGCGTTCGCCGGCCCGCGCTTTCTGATGCGGGTGGCGGAGCTGGACATGCATCCGCTGGACGCGGCCGCCGAGAGCGGCCTGGACCGCAAACGCACGGCCCAGGACGAACACGGTCTCGGCTACTGCAACATCACCAAGTGCTGCACGGAGGTCTGCCCGGAGGACATCAAGATCACCGACAACGCCCTGATCCCCCTGAAGGAACGCGCGGTCGACCGCAAGTACGACCCGCTGGTGTGGCTGGGCTCGAAGATCAGGAGACGGTCCTCGTAGGTCTTCGTAGGATCTCGTAGGTCCTCGTAGGTCCTCGTGATGGTCGCGGGGGGTGATCACCGTGGGGGCCGTGGTGGCCATGGTGGCCCCCACGGCCCCCGTGGTGTTCGTGGGGTGGGTGGTGTTCGTGGTCAGGGAGGCGTGCGCGGTCCTGGCCGGTCCGGGTGTCACCCCACCCAGTCCTCCTGGTACGCCCGCCAGTCCGCCTCCGTGGCCGCGAAGTCGACGTACAGGGCGACACCGAAACGGGACCGGCCGGCGTCGGAGCGGGACAGGCCCAGGCGTACGCCCCGTACGGCGGCCGGGACGGTCTCCGCGTGGGCCCAGTGCCCGAAGCGGTTCTCGTGGTAGAACGGCAGGCCCATCAGGAGGTCGGTGGAGTCCGGGGTGACCTCCAGGGCGAGGCTCGTCTGCTCGGCCACATAGCCGCCGTACAGGCTCTGCAGCGGCTGCATCGTGTCGTACGACATGACGGCGATCTGGTCCACCCGGCGGGCCACCTGCCCGAAGTAGGCCTGCGACCACCACTTGGGGTGGCCGGTGGTCGCCCCCCAGAAGGAGTGGAAGGCCGGGAGCGGGTCGATCTGGTGGGCGGCCACGGAGAGCAGTGCGTGGTGGGCGTGGGTGAGGGTGCGCAGGTCGTCCAGGAGGGCGAGGTAGTCGCGGTCGCCGGAGTGCAGGGGCTCCAGGTCGAAGTGGGTGCCCTGGAAGCCGGCCGCGAGGATCTGGCCGGCCGAGGTGAGGATCGCGGCACGGGTGGCGGCGCGGTCCAGGTGCAGGCCGTCGGGGCTCTCGGTGGCCAGCTTGTCGCCGAGCCAGGCCTGCACGCGGACCCGGGGCGCCGCTTCGTGCAGGGCCGATATGAACCAACGTGCTTTCGGGTAGGCCGACTTCGGGAGGGTGCCGTCGTGCTCCAGCGGGCCCGCGTGGACGTACACGTCCCGGATGCCGGTGTCTTTGAGGCGGTGGGCCAGCGTCCGGACGTCCCCGGCGGTCTTACGGCCGTCCACCCAGGCGTGGCCCAGCCAGAGGGTGTCCTTGCCGCGGGTGTGGGTGCCGGGGCCGGGGGTGCCGGTGTAGTTGAGGCGGAGGGCCGCTTCGGCGGTGAGGAGGGGGAGGAGGAGCAGGAGGAGGAGGGCGGTGGCGAGGAGGGTGCGGCGGGGGCGGCGGCGGAGACCGGGACGGAGACGGCGGGAACGTTTCGCCTCCTCGGCTTCGCCATCGGTCTTCGCGCTCCCACCCGCACCACCCGTGCACCTTTCGTCGTCAGGCGCGGGTGGCCCCTGTGCGGCGCCTTCGCCGTCGGCGACCGCCGGCCGTCCCTGCGCCGCCGCCGGCCCGCCCTCGTCTGCCGACCCGCCCTCGTCTGCCGGCCGCTCGCGCGACGGCTTCACGCCGCCGGCTGCCGCGGTGTGCTCCGGCGGGGACTCTGCACCCTCCGCCGACACGGGAACCCCTTCCGGGGAACCTGCACCCTCCCCCGACGCGGAAACCCCTCCGGGGGAACCTGCAGGATCCACCGGCACGGGAGACCCTCCTGGGGACTCCGCGCCATCCGCCGACACGGGAACTCTTCCCGGGCACTCTGCGCCATCCGCCGACACGGGAACCCCTCCCTGGGACTCCGCGGCGTCGGTGGCCGTGGGGGGCTCGCTCGGGGGGCCTTCGCTGTCGGTCGGCGCGGGGCGTCCTTGTGAGGGTGTTCCGACCTCGGCCGGCGTCGGGTCCGGTTGCCGTTCGTTGGTTTCCTCGACCATTTCTGTCCCCCTGTCTCCTTCTTCCCCCACCCGTATCCATCCCGCTCGCGGCGGCGCCTACCTGCCCATACGCTCCAAAATGTGACGTCCTCCCTGATTCGGGGCCGGCCCCGGCGCGCCACGGCCCACATACGGATGCGGGTGACGCGTGCCGTGGTGGGTGCCCTCGTGGGGGCCGGGTGGCTGGTGTTGCCGGTGATGACGGTCGGTGACCGGCATCCGGTTCCCGCCGACCCGTGCGGGCCGGTCGCGACCGCCGCCGCGGCACAGCACGACGGGACGTCCGCGACCGACCTCGTCATGCCCTTCGTCGCGCTCGGCGCGGCCGGGGCGCTGGCCGGATACGGGTACCTGCGGCGCACCCGGCGGGCCCGGACCCGGACGACACCGGGCGTGGTCTCGGCGGCGCCGCCCGTGCCCACGCCGCGGGAGTCCGAGCGGCAGGCCCGTGCCGCGCTGGTGCTGGCCGACGACTGTGTACGCGGCAGCGCGGAGGAACTTCCCTTCGTCGAGGAGCTGTTCGGGCAGGAGGCGGCCGAGCCGTTCGGGCATGCGCTGCGGGCCGCGGAGACCGAGCTTTCGGCCGCGTTCGCGATATGGCGGCGGTACGAGGAGGGGGTTCCGGGGGACGAGGACGCCCGGCGGCAGGCGCTGGTGGGAGTGATCGGGCGGTGTGCGGAGGCCGGGCGGCGGCTGGACGCCGAGGCGACGGCGCTGGACCGGCTGCGGGGGCTGGAGCAGGACACGGGTCCGGCGCTGGCGGTGGCCGAGGGACGGTTCCGGGAGCTGACCGCGCGGACGGCGGCGGCCCGGACCACGGCGGCGGAGGTGCACCGGCGGTACGCGCCTTCGGCCGGGGCCCCCGTGACCGGTTGTGTCGAACAGGCCCAGGACCGGCTGCTGTTCGCCACGTCACGGCTCAACGAAGCACGCCAGGCCGCCGATTCGGGCGGTGGGGCGCAGGCGGCCCGGCAGCTGCGCGCGGCCGAGGGTGCCATCGCCCAGGCCGGTGTTCTCGTCGGCGGGGTCGAGCGGCTCTCGGCACGACTGCGGGAGGCGGCCGCGCTGGTGCCGGCCGCGCTGACCGGCGGGGAGGCGGAGATCGCCGAGGCCCGCAAGGAGACCGGGCGGACCTCTCTGACGGCCGGGGAACTGCACGCCCGGCTCGCCCACGCCGACGGCGTGCTCGGCGCCGTACGCACCGAGCTGACCGAGGGGCCGTACGACCCGCTGGACGCGTTGCGGCGCGTCGCACGGGCCGTGGAGCGGCTGGAGTCGGGGCGGTCCGGGGTGGTGCGGGCGGCCGCGCTGCTCGTGGCGCGCAGTGCGGTGGGCGGGGCGGAGGACTTCGTCGCCGTGCACCGGGGGGCGGTGGGTGCACCGGCACGGGCACGGCTGGCGGAGGCGGGCCGGGCGCTCGGCTCGGGCGCCGCCGGTGAGGCGGACACGCTGGCCCGCCAGGCCCGTGAGCTGGCCGAACGGGACGTGGGGGTGCACGGGAACCCCTACGCCGCGGCGGACGGCTCCGCGGCCGGACTCGCGGGCGCCGTGCTGGGCGGGATCCTCCTGGCCGAGGAACCGGACGGAGGCCCCCCGACGAGCTTCGGCGGCCCCGCGACACACGCCCGCCGCCACCTGCCGTGACCCGCCCCCGACCCGCAGGCGGGCCGCACCAACACCGCCTTGACGGCACCCGAACCCAATCCACGTCGGCAAGCGGAATCACCTTCAACGGCACCCCCACAGCCGACCGAGCCGGACCAGCGGGCAGCCCACTCCGAACCAACCCACACCGGCAAGCGGAATCACCCTCTACGGCGCCCTCGCAGCCGACCGAGTCGGGTGGGCGGGTGGGCGAAGGGGAGTTCATCCGCTCCGGCACCCGCACGGCCGACCGAGCCGGACCAGCGGGCAGCCCACCCCGAACCAACCCACACCGGCAAGCGGAATCACCCTCTACGGCGCCCTCGCAGCCGACCGAGTCGGGTGGGCGGGTGGGCGAAGAGGGGCGTTCAGAAGAGGCTCAGCAGTGCCTCCGCCGGGTCCGTCAGACCGCTCTCGCCGCCGGGCAACGGAAGCTCGAACCACACCGTCTTCCCCCTCGGCGTCCTCCGTGAGCCCCACGCCGCGCTGAGCAGCCCCACCAGCTGCAGCCCCCGGCCCCCCTCGTCCGTGTCCCGGGCCCGTCGCCGCCGCGGCTGCACCAGACCGGAGTCCCACACCTCGCACACCAGCGTGCGGTCCAGCAGCAACCGCAGCCTGATCTCGCCCTCCCCGTACCGCAGCGCGTTGGTCACCAGCTCACTGACCAGCAGCTCCGTCGTGTCGACCAGCGGCTCCAGGTCCCAGCTGAGCAGCTGTGCCCGGGCGTACTCCCGCGCCCGGCCCACGCTGCGCGGCTCGCGCGGCAGCGCCCAGTCCCCGACGGAGTCCGCGGGCAGCCCCTGGACGCGGGCCATCAGCAGGGCGATGTCGTCCTCGCCGTGGTGGGTGTCGAGGGTGTTGAGGACGTGGTCGCAGACGTCCTCCAGGGGCCGGGAGGGATCGGTCAGCGCGCCCACGAAGGCCTGCAGGCCCTCGTCCAGGGGGTGGTCACGGGATTCGACCAGGCCGTCGGTGTAGAGGGCGAGCAGGGCGCCCTCGGGGAGTTCGACCTCCACCTCCTCGAACGGCTCGCCGCCCACGCCCAGCGGCATCCCCGGCGGCACGTCGAGCATCAGCGCCGCCTCGCCGGGTTCCACCAGCACCGGGGGCAGGTGGCCGGCGTTGGCGAACGTACAGCGTCTGGTCACGGAGTCGTAGACCGCGTACACACAGGTGGCGAGGTAGACCTCGGAGAGGTCGGCGTCGCGCGGCTGGCGGGCCGCGCGGGTGGCCTGCTGGACACCACCGGGGGTGCCGAGTCCGCGGGCGATCTCGTCCAACGCGGAGAGAACCTCCGCCGGTTCGAGGTCCAGCAGGGCCAGCGTGCGTACGGCCGTTCGGAGTTCGCCCATCGCCACGGCGGCCCGCAGTCCGCGTCCCATGACGTCCCCGACCACCAGGGCCGTGCGGTGGCCGGGGAGTTCGATGACGTCGAACCAGTCGCCGCCGACCTCGGTGGCCGCGTTGCCCGGCAGATAGCGGCAGGCGATGTCCAGGCCGGAGGCCTCGGGGTCGCCGGGCGGCAGCAGGGAGCGCTGCAGGATGAGCGCACGCTCGTGCTCGCGCCGGTACAGGCGGGCGTTGTCGATGCAGACGGCGGCGCGCGCGGCCAGCTCGACCGCCAGGTCCCGGTCGCGGTCGCCGAACGGCTCGCTGCCCTTGGTGCGGGCGAACTGCGCGAGGCCCACGACGGTGTCGTGGGCGACCATCGGCACGGCCAGCGTGGACTGCACGAGCCCGCCGTCCTCGGCGGGGATGTACTGCGGGCGGGCGGTGCGCAGGGCGTCCGCGCAGGGCGAGTTGAACGGGAAGTGGTGGACCGCGCCGACCGCCACGGGGTCGCCCGAGCCGCCGATGGGCACGCCCGAGACGGCGCTGGCGAAGGCGACGCGGCGCAGTTCCGCGCTGCCGTCGGCGAGTCCCGGCGGGGTCTCGTCACCGGCGAGGAGGCCCTGGTAGAGGTCGACGGTGGCGAGGTCGCAGAAGCCGGGGACGACGACGTCCAGCAGTTCGCGGGCGGTGGTCTCCAGGTCGAGGGAGTTCCCTATCCGGGCACCGGCCTCGTTGAGCAGGGCGAGGTTGCGCCGGGCGGCCGCCGCCTCGCGGGCCGCGGCACGGCGGGCGGTGATGTCGGTGCCGAGCCAGGCGACGCCGATGGGGCGGCCGGTGCCGCCGTGCACGCGGTAGAGGTTGACGGACCAGTGCCGCCGTTCCTCGGAGCCGGGGACGAAGCCCGTCACATGCATGTCGGTGATGGAGTCGCCGCTCTGCAGGACCCGGCGCAGGGTGGCCGAAATCCGCTCGGCCTCGCCGCGCGCCAGATAGTCGTGAACTCCCTTGCCGCGGTGGTCGTCCGGGGTTCCGCCGAAGATGGAGGCGAAGCGCATGTTGGCGCGGCGGACCCGGAGGTCGGGGTCGATCAGCAGGAAACCGAACGGCGATTGACCGAAAATCGCCTGCGAGGCGGCGAGGTCGGTCTCGATGCTGCGCAGGGTGCGGACGTCCACGACGATGCAGACGGCGGCCTTGTCGCCCTCCGCGGTCCGGGTGGGCATCACATAGACCTCGGCGAGCCCCTCCTCACCCCGCGCCCCGTCCGGCCCGTCCGGCATCCGGAAGGGGACGACCCCGGTCCACTCCCGCCCGTCGAGGATTTCGGCCATCTTCCGCTGGCCGCGCTCGCGCAGGTCGGGGTCGATGAAGGCTTCTATGGGGTCCATGCCGACGGCGCGTTCGGCGGGGACGCCGAAGAGCTGCTCGGCGCGCAGGCTCCACTGGTCGACCAGTCCGCCGGGGCTGATGGAGAAGGACGCGACCTTGATGTAGTCGTAGATCGAGCCGGGCGGGCTGCTCTGCCACATGGTGTCGCCGGGCGCGTCCGCGGCCGGTACTGCCTGTTTCCCCGCGCCGTCCGACGGGTCCTCGGACTCCGTGGCCTTCGCTGGTATCTCGCTCACGCGAACCGTCCCCTCCAGCTCACCGCGCCCGGCACCGGTCACCAGGGGCGGCTGCCCGCAGTATCCAGCACTACGGCGCCGCACGACACGGTGTTCACGATCACAGCTCGGTCCAGGCGTTTTTCGGACCGAGCCGCGACAACACTTCCAGTCTTCTAACCAGGGAACACGCCCTCGAATCACGCACCCTCGACCCGGTCGCCGCGGCGGGGCGCACGGTGGGCGCCCTCCGGCGGTGTGTACACCGGGCTCAGCCGGACACCGGCAGTTCGAACCAGACGGTTTTTCCGGTGTCCCCGGGCCGGGTGCCCCAGCGGCGCGAGGAGCCGGCGACCAACTGCAGGCCACGCCCGTTCTCGTCCTCGGGGTGGGCGATGCGCTCGCGCGGCGGGTCCGGCAGCGGGTCGGACACCTCGACGAGCAGCACGTCGTCGAGCGCGGTGGGGCGTACCAGCCGTACGCCGATCGGGCCGGTGGCATGCCGCAGGGAGTTGGTCACCAACTCGCTGACCAGCAGGGCCGCGAGATCGGCGAGCGAGTCGAGGTCCCAGCCGCGCAACTGCTCCCGGACCGCGGCGCGGGCGGTGCGCACGGCGCCGGGTTCCGCGGGAAAGGTCCACTCGGCGCAGTCGCCTTCGGTGTCGATCACGCCGATCACTTCCCAGGCCAGTGAGCCCACCCATGTCCGGTTTCATGGGGTTAATGGGGACATACCCGGTATCAGGGGGGCATTACCGCAAACGAAGGCGCACTGTGGCACGAACGGCGTACAGGAAGCTCGGCGCGCTCCAGCTCCGCACCGGCGAGCCCGCTCAGTGCGCCCCGGCACGCAGGCGTGCGGCGAGTTCGCGGACCGCCGGCACGTCCTGGTCGAGCCAGGGCACCTCCCAGAGCCGGTCGGGGGTGAGCCAGCGCAGCTCGTCGTGGTCCTGGAGGGGCCGGGGAGCCGCGGAACCGGGGCGCAAGCGCGCGGTCCACACCTGCAGGACGTACGGGGGCCTCAGCGGCCGCTCCCCCGGCACGCGCTCCACCGTCTCGGCGTCGATGCCGAGTTCCTCGCGCAGCTCACGCACCAGGGCGTCGTCGGGCCGCTCGCCGGTCTCGACCTTGCCTCCGGGCAGCTCCCAGCGCCCGGCCAGCTCGGGGGGCGCGCTGCGGCGAGCGGCGAGCAGTCGGCCGGCGTCGAGCAGGGCGGCTCCCACCACCACGATCCGTTCGGTCATGCAGCGGAGCCTACGGGAGCACACAGAGGGTCAGTTCCGGGCGCCGCCGTCCCCGTTCATCGGTCCGTTCCGGGCGCCACCGTCCCCGTCGCCGGGCGGTTCGGGGCACCGTCCCCGTCATCGGTCGGTTCCGGGGGCCGTCCCCGTTCGTCGCTCGGTTCCGGGCACCGCCGCCCTCGTCGTCGGTCAGTTCTGCCTGTCGGCGTCCCCGTCATCGGTCAGTTCTGGCTGCCGGCGTCCCCGTCGTTGGTCAGTTCTGGGTGCCGCCGTCCCCGTCGTTGGTCAGTTCTGGGTGCCGTTGCCGTTCTGGCCTATGCGCTCGACCCAATAGACCTGCTTGTGGCCGCGGTCGTCGAGGCTGTCGGCAATCTTCTGGGCCTCGGCCCGGGTCGCGTACCGCCCCACACGGTAGCGATTGCCGTTGTCGTCCTGCCGTATCACGATCCAGGGCAGGGAGACCGTCCCCTCACTCATCGCCCCCACCGTTCCCTCTTGCACTGCCCCACCCTCCCCCACGCTCGGCTGCTCGCACACGCTCGACTTCGCTTGCGCGGGAAGGACCCCCGTCGCGAGGGGACCCCCGCCCCGTCCCGGACCCCCGTCCCGTTCCGGGCCCCCGCCGTGCCCCGCCTAAGGAAACCGCAATCCGCATATGCCCGAGCGTACGCCCTACCTTCACGGAGCGAATACGCCTTTTCACAAAGAGGTACGCAACCAGCCAGAACGCAGGGGGCGCACGGTGGCGAACGCGCCGCCCGCCCCTCCGGTGTCGTGCGACGGGGCATTTCGGGCGGACCAGGGATCACCTGCGAGAACGGCTGGATCGCGGCGGACCGTCAGGGGCGGGGCAAGGGCGGTGCGAGCAGGGCACCCGGTCGAGGGGCGTGCCGGGGTGTGCGCTACTTCACGGGCAGGTGGTACGCGACCCGGTAGCGGTCGGCCGGGATCACGACGTCGGCGGTCTCCACCGGGCGGCCGGAGGCGAAGTAGGTGCGCTGGACGACCACCACCACATGACCGGGGACCCCTCCGAGGACGTGCAGTTCCTCGGCGAGGCCGGGGCGGGCGCCGACCTCCTCGGTGACGTTGTCCACGATGACGTCGATGGCCCGCATGCGCTCGACGACCCCCATGCCGCCGAGCGGGCCCTCCTCGGGCAGCATCACCGGGGTGCGCCCGGTGACGGCGAGCGGTTCCCAGGAGGTGGAGAGCATCATCGGCTCCCCCGCCTCACGGAACAGGTACTTGGTGCGCATCACCCGGTCGCCGGACTCGATGGCGAGCCGCTCGGCGATGATGCCCCGGGCCACGGCCTGCTCGCTGCTCGATTCCCAGGTGCCGCGCACCGAGGCGTCGGCCTGCTCCTGCCGGAAGGGCGTGGCACCGGCGGCCGGACGGAATCCGGAGCGGGCCACACGCCGGGGCACCGGACGCTCGCGCACATACGTCCCCGAGCCGGAGCGGCCCTCGACCAGACCTTCGGCCATCAGCACCTTGCGGGCCTCCAGCGCGACCGTGTCCGAGACGCCGTACTCCTCGCGGATGCGGGCCTGGGAGGGGAGCCGGGTGTGCGGAGGCAGTGAACCGTCGACGATCTTCTTGCGGAGATCACCCGCGACGCGCAGGTACGCCGGCTGCTCACCGAAAGACACTGGCCGCTCCCATCAGGTTGTACAGACAGCAACAGCCTGGCAACCGTGGGTTGTGCCATGCAAGCGAAGGCCAGAGAATCACTCGATGTGATGACAAGGGGCGGGGGAAGGCTTTACCCAGGCACTTTCTCCCCGCTATGGCTGCGATCACACCTCCAGACGGTCGCCGTCGCTGCCGCCGCCGTCTCCGCCGTCACCACTGCCACCGCCGTCACCACCGTCACCGCCGTCACGGGCGGGCGGAGTCGTCTCCAGCCCGAGGGCCTTGCGCGCGGGCACGCCTTCCTTCGGGTCCAGCAGCCGCAGACCGGCGCCGTAGGACAGGTAGAACTCGTCCGCGTCCTTCGCCTTCGCGGCCTTCGCCCACTGGACCCGCGCCCGGTCCAGGTCGGCCGCCAGCACGGTGACCGGCTTGCGGGCGCCGGCGGGCCACTCGTGCCCGCGCAGCGTCCGGGCCTGCTCGGCCAGCGCGGCCGACACCCGGCCCGCCCACGCCTTGTGCCCCGGCAGGTCGTCCTCGACGTCGTCCGCGCCGGGCGCGGATTCCAGGGCTGCGTTGAGGACGTGCGCGGCCTTCAGATAGGCGACCTGGTCGGCGTCGAGGACGGTCTCGTCGTTGCGCAGCGAGCCGGTCAGGTCACCGCCCTCGGACACATTGCCGAACACACAGGTGACCTCCCGGTCGCCGCCGGACCAGCTGTCCTCGGTGGGTGTGAGGTAGTAGACGTCGACGTCGCCGGGGACGGCCCAGCCGTCCATCGCATAGCTGTCCTGGAGGCCGTAGCAGCGATCGTCCGCGGTGCCGGTCACCGAGTCGTCGCCCGGGTAGCCCCCGTCCTGCAGCCGGAAGGAGGCGAACACCTCGCCGTCGTGCGTGCCGGAGCAGGGCACCTTGTCCACGTCGTACGTCGTGCCGCTCAGCGCACCGCCGGGCGCGTCGAAGCACTCCCCCTTGACCAGCGAGATGCTCGCGCCGTCGTGCGCGCCCTCCTCGAACCCTTCCCGGAAGTCGGACGCGCCGCCCGAGGCAAGCATCAGCGCCCACAGCGCGAGCCCGATCCCGGACAGCACCGCACCGCCGACCGCCAGCCCCTTGCCGCGCTCGCCCCGCCGCCGGATCTGGCGCAGCGCCACCAGCCCGAGCACCAGCCCCACGCCCGGCACACAGCACAGGACGCCCAGCACGAGGGAGGCGACGGCGAGACCGTTGACGGGCGCCGGCCGGTTGTAGGGGCTGTAGCCCTGCGCCCACGGCTGGTACGCCGACGGCCCGTAGGGGTTGTGCGGGCCCTGCGGGTGCACCGGCGGCCCGTAGGGGTTCTGCGGCCCTTGCGGGTACGCCGACGCCTCGTACGGGTTCTGCGGACCCTGCGGGTACGCCGACGCCTCGTACGGGTTCTGCGGACCCTGCGGGTACGCCGACGCCTCGTAGGGGTTGTGCGGGCCCTGCGGGGGTACCGACGGCCCGGACGGCCCCTGCCGATACGGCGGCAGGGGTGGCTGATTCGGCCCTTCTGGCTGGTGGGGGCCGGGGGGCGGGGGTATGGACACCGGTACCGTGCTCCTGGGTAGGGCGGCGGCAGCGCAGGTCGGGCGAGGGCCCGGCGACTGTTCTGACGTACGACTCGCCGCATGGTAAGCGGGGCACGAGTGGGGGCGGAATGAGGGCGGAACACCAGGCGGGAAGCGGGGTGGACGGCACCACCGCGAGGATGGTGAACGGGCTCACGGCGCGGTGGGCGGCACACACGGCCGCGGAGGGCACGGCCTTCTCGGCGGCCGGGGTCTGGCCCCTGATGGCCTTCCTGGCCGACGGCGCGACGGGCGCCGCGCGGGCGGAGCTGGCCGGAGCGCTCGGCGTGCCCGCGGAGCAGGCGGCCGCCGCCGCGCGGGAGTTGCTGTCCGCGCTGGACTCCGTCTCCGGCCTGGACACGGCCCTCGCCCTGTGGACGCACCACACACTGCACCTGAGGGAGGAGTGGCGGGCCGGGCTGCCGGCCGGGACGCACGGGGTGTTCGGCGACGACCTCGTCACCGCGCAGGAGTGGCTGGATTCCTGGGCGGCCGAGCGGACCGGCGGGCTCGTGGAGCGCATGCCGGTGACGCTGACGCGGGACGCGCGGATGGTGCTGGCCGACGCCCTCGCCCTGCGCACGGACTGGCGGCAGCCGTTCACCGAGACGATGCTGCGCCCGGAGTCCGGGCCCTGGCAGGGCCGTACGCTGCTCGGCCTGCACCGCAGGAGCATACGGCCGGACCGGGTCGGCGTGACGAGTACGCCGGACGGCTTCGTCACCGCGCTGACGGTGCCCGGCGACAACGGCGTCGACGTCCATCTGGTCCTGGGTGAGGAGCGGATGACACCAGGTCAGGTCCTCGGCGCCGGGGTCGGGGCAGTGGAGCGCACGCTCACGGTCACCCGGGGCGGCTCGCTCCCCTTCGGGCACGTCGGCCCCGGTCTGCACGTGGAGCAGCAGCCCGCCACCGCGCCCGAGCCGATCGCCCTGGACGTGCGGACGGTGGCGTACGAGGTGCGGGCCGACCACGACCTGCTGGCGCTGCCGGGCCTCTTCGGGCTCGCCACGGCCCAGGACCTGAGCCAGGCCCACTTCCCGGGCGTCAGCGCCTTCCCGCTCGCCATCGGCGCCGCCCGCCAGTCCGTCCTCGCCCGGTTCGGCGCGCTCGGCTTCCGGGCGGCGGCGGTGACGGCGTTCGTGCCGTACGGAGCCGGCGCCGCCCCGCAGTACCGCTACGAGACGACGGTCGTCCGCGTGGCCTTCGACCACCCCTTCGGCTTCCTCGCGGTCGACCGCGAGTCGCGGCTGGTGCTGATGGCGGGCTGGGTGACGGACCCGGCGCCGTACCCCGCCAGGGGCCTGGGCGACGTCCCGTCAGGGTCCTGAACCAGCCCGGCCAGGCCCCGAACAGGCCGATCAGGGTTCCCGAACAGGCTGTCAGGCCCTCAACAGGCCGATCAGGATCCCTGAACAGGTCGATCGGAGGTCCCTGACCGTTCGATCAGGGGCTTGGTTCAGGGGCGCTGCGCCTCCAGCACCTCGACGCAGCGGGCGAGCAGCCCGGTCAGGGCGTCCCGCTCCTCGTCGGTGAACTCGGCGGCCAGCGCCCGTTCGACGCGCACGGCGTGGGTGTCGGCGTCGGCGAGGACGGCGCGGCCCTCCTCGGTCAGACGGGTCTCCAGGACGTTCCTGTGCCACTCGTGCGGGGTGCGGGCGATGAGGTCACGGTCCTGGAGGTTCTTCAGGACCGTGTTCATCGTGGGCGGGGTGACCCCGCACAGCCGGGCCAGGGCGGCGGCCGAGATCCCGGGGTTGCCGGCGAGGTGCAGCAGAGCGCCGTACTGGGCGACCGTCAGGCCCGCCGGCTTCAGGACCGCGGTCTTGGTCGCGTTGAGGGCCTGTTCGGCCCGCTTGAGGTGGGAACCGAGGCGCTCGGAGGCGGGCATGGAGGTCACCCCGCTCACATTAATACGGTGGCGATGATTAGGACTCTAATCTAGATTCGCACCCATCACATACTGAGTACTCGAACCGAGAGGCACTGCCGTGTCCCGCTCGATCCAGCGCCGTACCTTCCTGACCGCCACGGCCGCGCTTGCCGTGGCCGCCACCGCCCCCACGGCGAGCGCCGCCGCCGGGCCCCGCATCTCCACGGCCTTCACCCTGCCCGGCGACCGCGCCTACCCGGAGGGCATCGCCCTCGACGCGCACACGGGGGACGCCTACGTCGGCTCGTACACGACCGGCGCGGTCTACCGCGCCGCCACGGGAAGCCGGGCCGCGGAGATCTTCCTCCCGGCGGGCACCGACGGCCGCACGACGGCGAACGGGCTCAAGACCGACCGGGCGGGCCGCCTGTGGGTCCTCGACTCGACCGCCGGGATCGACGTCTACGACCTGCGCGACCGCTCGCTCGTCGCCCGCTTCGAGGTCCCGGAAGGCGACCCGCGCTTCGTGAACGACCTCGTGATCACCGCGGACGGCACGGCCTACGCCACCGACAGCGCGAGGCCGGTGATCTACCGCGTCACTCCGGCCGAGGTGACCCGCGCCCGCGGCGGCCGCGCCCCGCTCACCGCGCACTACGACCTGGGCGGTGCGCTGCCCCCGCGCCCGTCCGGCACGTACGCCCTCAACGGCATCGCCGCGGACCCCGCCGGGCGTCTGCTGTTCGTCGTAGACATGACGGGCGGCGGCCTCTACCGCGTGCACACCGCCACCGGATCCGTCAGCCAAGTCACCCTGGACGGGGGAGACTTGCTCAACGGCGACGGCCTGGAACTGCACCGCCGCACCCTGTGGGCCGCGCACAACGCCACCAACACCCTCACCCGCTGGCACCTGTCCCCCACCGGCACCACGGCCCGCCTCCACCGCCGCCTGACCGACCCCGCACTCCAGATCCCGACCACCCTCGCCCACACCCCCCACGGCCTCCTGGTCGTCCGCTCCCAGTTCGACAAGGGGGGCCCGATGGGGCCGGGCACACCGCAGACGCCGTTCACGGTGGCGCGGGTGACGGGGCTCTGACGTCGACAGACGACGTGCCATCACAGGTCCGGGCACCACCCCCGGACCCGGACCGAACGACAGCCAGGAAGGGCGGCTGCGCGTTGACGGTGAGCCCGACGAACCGACTGGCAGTCACGCGCGCGCCGGCATCTACCGAGGGTCGCTCCAGCGTCCGGTGCCCTTCGATATCAGCCTGGACCTCGACAGGCTCACACCGCCGCGCAGCAGCTGAAGAGTCAGCACGGGAATACAGAACGGGTCGGACTCGCCAGAGTCCGACCCGTTCTGACCAGCATGTCTGCCGCGTCAGCGACGTGGTGTTACCTCATCCGCTCATACGTTGAACCGGAACGTCTGCGGGCTGATCCTGACCTGCGGCGGAGCCCCGCCCAGGGCCCTGAACAGGCGTTTCTCCGTTGGTGTGCGTTGAGTTCGGACGGCCGCTTACGGGTGTCCTGCGGACTGGATGCGGACTGGCAGAACATCCGCGATTCCCCAGTCAGTGGTTCGGCGGAACGCTTCCAGTGAGTTCCTGGTACGCGTCCATGACATCACCCACATGCAGCGTGGTGACCTCGCCCTCCGACGGGACTCCAGAGCTGCCATGCGCGTCGTAGACCCGCAGGTCCCGCACTGCGGCAGCCTTCCGAGCGAGTTCGCGCGCGAAGCGACCATTACCAAGCCGGTCGATCAGGCCTTTGGTGACGACGAGGTCACATGACGTGCGCAGCGCAACCGCTGCCTCGTCGGTAAGGGCATCACCTTGGGCTCCCAGGAACGACTCCGCAATCAGCGCCAGCTCGTCAGCCGAGTAGGCAGGAAAGTCCACCCGAGTATTGAAGCGGGAGGTGAGACCTGGGTTGGTGGACAGGAGGTCATCGATCTCGTTCGGGTACCCGGCGAGAAGCACAACCAGGCGGTGCCTGTCGTCTTCGGCTCGCTTGAGGAGCACCTGCAGGGCTTCCTTGCCAAAGGCGTCACCGCCCGAGTACCCGGTGTTGGACAGTGCGTACGCCTCGTCGATGAAGAGAACGCCGTCCAGGGCCTCGTCGATGATCTTTGATGTCTTGATCGCCGTCTCTCCGAGGTGCTGTCCCACGAGGTCAACGCGCTGAGCTTCGACGACGTGGCCTCGGGCCAGCAAGCCAAGCCCTGCGAAGACCTTGCCTACGACGCGGGCAACCGTGGTCTTGCCTGTGCCGGGCGGCCCGGCAAATACCAAGTGCTGTGGAGCCGGTGCCGCAGCCAGGCCCTGGCCTCTTCGCACTGACGCCATCCTCAGCTGTGCCGACAGGGTCCGCACCTGGCGTTTCACCGGGGCCAGCCCGACCATCTCGTCGAGTTCGGCCATCGCCTCGTCCAGCAATGCCGAACGCTCCTCGTCGCTCAAAGTGACACCGGAGGAGTCCTCACGCTGTTCTTGCGCAGCCCCAGCAGCCTGGGCGGGCAGGCGCGCAGCAGGCGAGGCCACCACCTTCGCCCGCTGGGCCACATCCCCCAGGGTCGGGCTGTACCGGAACGCTGTCTGGAACTGCTTCAGGGCTTCCTCAGCCCGGCCGAGCTGCTCATACGCACGGCCACGCAGGTAGGCAATCTCCCCGAGGAATCCGGCGTTATCAGCCAGCGCTTGTGGGAGTGGGTTCAGCACGTTGAGCGCCTCGTGGGATACGCCTTGGGCGATAAGACTGGCCGCAACGCAGAGCTGCGACTCGTCCCGTAGGAAGGAGTTCCGGATTCCCTCGGCAAAGGACAGAAGGAGTGGCCAGTCCTTCTTCAGGACGGCGTAGCGGGCGCAGACGAAGCGGGTCTCGTCACAGTCGAGCACTGCGTGGGAGAGCATGTTCCATGCTTGATCGAGTAGGCCGTCGTCCAAGAACTTTGCCGCCCTCGCGAGCCACAGGTCACGGGGCGTATCTAAACGGAAGTTCACGTAGCCCCCGATCTGAAACCGGGAGGACAACGGGGTCTGGAGCTTCGTGCGCATGGCACCGAAGGACTGGGCTTGACCATGCATGGCCTCGATCGCCTGGCCCTGGAGCTGCCCCGCGGCATGCAGTCCCAGCCAGGCGTCAGCAGCAAGAGGGTTGTGCGCGACGGCCGCGTGAAAGGAGGCAGCCGCAGCGGCCCGATTACCCACCCTCAGCTGCGCAACCCCTTCGAGCCACGCTTGCTCGCAATTCTTGATCGAACGCCGTGATACGGACGGCCCCTGCACCCAGGTCTCCAGTGCTGTCGTTGGTTGATTCAAGATCCGCCCGCATTGGATGGGCGGGCTAGTTCCACCCGTCAAGTGATACCTGAGAGTTGCCACCCAAGTACTGATGCAGGGCGCCGGCGGTGGTGTCCACGAAGTTCTCGGGGACAGCGTCGGCGTCGATCCAGCGGACCTGGGAGTGCTTGCGGGGTTCGCGGTTCTCGGGTTCGCCGGTCCATTCGTGGGCGGCGAAGACGACGGTGAGGAAGCCGTTGGGGGCCTCGACGCCCCAGGCGCCGTGGATGATGTGGGCGACCTTGAGGGACTCGGGCTTCACCGTGAGGCCGGTCTCCTCGTAGAGCTCGCGGACCGCTGTCTCGGTGATGGGCTCGCCCGGCTCGCTCTTGCCGACGGGAAGGTCCCACATGCCCTGGGCGAACTTGGCGTTCTCGCTGCGCTGGAGCAAGACGACGCGGTTTGTGGCCTTGTCGTGGACGATGACGGCGGCGACCAGCAGGGTCATCGATTCGAGCGCCGGCTTGAGGGCCTTCGGCTGGTCGTTGGTCTGCTGGGCCACGGTGTTCCCTTCGTCGGGCGGGTTGTTGGGCATGTTAGGCGAGGGTCTCGCGGGCGCGGCGGGCGAGATCGGCGGCGCCGGGCACTTTGCGCCTCTGGTAGACCGCGAGGGTGGAGCGGATTGAGGTGATCGCCTTGCGAGTGCGGTCGGAGGTCATGCCCTCCATGAGCACCAGGGCCTGGGTCCAGGCGGCGACGGCCTCGTCGGCGCGGGCCTGGGCGGCCAGGCTGTCGCCGAGGTCGGCGTGGGTGAGGGCGTGGACGCGCTTGTACTTGTCGGGGTCCCAGCGGGTGAGGGCGTCGCGGTGCTGCTGCTCGGTGCCGATGTGGTCGGCGAGGTCGGTCAGTGTGCGGGCAGTGTGGCTGGCCACGGTGCCAGCGGCGGGGCCGCTCACACGGGAGTAGCTGGGCTGGAGGCCGTCGTCGCGGAGAAGGGCGTCTTCTGCGGCGAGGAGGGCGCGTGCGGCCGACGGGTTCTCGTCGGTGGCCGCGTAGGCGCGGGCGTGGGTGATGTGGAGGAGGGCCTCGGTCTGGCCGTCGACGTGGCCGAGACCTGTGCGTAGGGCGCCTTCGACGAGGTCGACGCAGTGGTGGGGCTGCTTGAGGCTCAGGGCCTGGTGGGCGAGGGCGCGCATCATCCAGGCGGCGTGGCCGTGGGGGTCGGCTTCGCAGGCGAGCTTGTAGCCGACCTGGTAGTAGCACTGGGCGGCGCCTTCCTGGCCGAGGTCGTGGTGCTTCCACCCTGCGAGGTAGGCGAGTTCGGCGACGGCGCCGAAGGCGGCCCGGCGTAAGGCATCGCTGGGGAAGCGTCCGCGCAGCATGGGGGCCGCTGTGTCGGCGAGGTACGCGGTGACGGTGGTCAGTCCGTGCCCGCCGCCGAGGCGTTCGTCGGCGGCGCTGAAGGCCGCGGTGATCTGGCGTACGACGTCCACGTCCTCCGCGCCGACTAGGGACGTGCCGGTGCGGGCTCGGAGCATACGGGTGGTGGCTTCGTGGTCGTAGCCGAGCGGCATGGCGACGCCGGCGGTGGTGAAGGCCGCGATGGCGAGGAAGCGGCGGCGCTCGACGTCGGCCCGGCCCAGGTCGGTGACGGCGAGGACGGGGTCGGATTCCGCCGACTTTTCGTCATCACTGGTCTGGAGGCCGATCTCGGTATGGGTGATCGTGCGCCCCGCTCGACGGGACAGCGCTTCGGCGAGGTACTGGCCTACTCGGCCCGACGGGGCACGAGTGCCGTTCACCCAGTGCGAGATGGCCGACTTGTTGGTCTGAAAGATCTCGCCGTTCTCGGCAGCGATGCGCCGCACGTCTCGGGCGAGGGCCTCGTAAGTGCAGCCGGCCGCGTCGATGACGTCCCGCAGACGGGAGTTGGGTTCTCGCTGCGCCGCCACGATCGCCTCCGCCCTGGAGCTGTAAACCGCGTATACCGCTTCAACTGCCTTCCACCGTACCCACTGAGCGTGACCACCGGTTCACTTATCAGCAGCCGTCCGGAACGGCGCGACCGTGATCCAGGCTCCCCCTTGGTCCGGGCGGCACCCCGAAGTTCCGTACGCCCACACCGGGCTCGGGCATTCCTGTGCCCGAACCTGGCCGATCAGAGACGGAGACACGGTGACCACCATCGACACCACGGCCATCACGGTCGAGTTGCCCGAGGCGTTCGACCCGCGCTGGAGCCGGCTGCCCGGCATCCAGGTCGACGGCCGACGCATCACGATCGACCCGGCCGAGTACTTCTTCCGCTTCGAGTCGAGCACGTGGCTCGTCGCCGACTGGGAGCTGGTCAAGGCCCAGCTCCTGGACGTGGACGAGACGACCGAGAGCGCGGTCGAGCAGTTCGCGCTCGACTTCATCAAGCAGCACAGCGAGTCCACCTCCGATGCGGCCCGCGTTCTGGCCACCGCGTACGAGGTGTACGCGTACCTCTTCCGCGACGAGCACCTGGCCGGCCTCGGCCTGCCGCAGATCACCGCCGATCATCTGCGGATGCTCCGCGAGGCGGCCACGCTCATGGCGCTCAACAAGGTCGAGCTCGACGGGCACATCTCCAACGTCGGCCCGTGCTGGTTCTTCCCCGCCGCCACCTCCGTGGTCTTCGACCTGGACGACGAGATGGGCGGGATGCTCGACGAGGTCTACCACGGCGGCTGGTTCAACGAGCACCGCCGGATCGAGTCCATCAAGGCCCACGCGGCGCTCGGTGGCCGGCTCGTGCACGGGTGCCAGTCCGTGCCGGACCAGTCCGGCGGCGTGGTCGCGCCCTACGGTGCCTCGATGGCGAACTTCCGCGACGACCTCGCCGCGTTCAAGGTGGGCTGGATCGAGCAGGTCTCCGCCCACCGCGTGAACCCCGCCGTGTAACCCACCATCCGATCAGGCTCCGGGGCGGGCCGGCATCCCTCGCCCGCCCCGGAAGCCACCATCCCCCGGAGCCCTCCCGTGACCACAAACCCCAGCGCCGAACTCCTCGACAACCTGCTCACCGCGACCGGCCAGACCACCGCCGTACGGGAGGAGGTACGCGTGTGGTCCATGTCCGGCGTCGAGCGCGTGACCTTCCCCGACGGTGCCACGGCCATCTTCAAGTACGCCAAGAAGCCCTTCGACAGCGAGGACCAGGCCCTTCGCCTGGCCCACACCCTCGGCGTACCCGTCCCCCAGGTCCACGCCTCCGCCGTCCTGGACGGCTGGCTCGGCATGCTCGTGGAGGACCTCGGACCGTCCGTCCGCGAGGCCGACGACCTCGACGGCGTCGCCGCGGCCGTGGTCCTGCACGGCACCCGTACGGCTCCGCCCTTGCCCGTCCTCGGCCGGGAGCGCCTGCGGACGCTGCCGGCCCGGGCGCTGGAACACCTCGAACGGCTGCGCAAGGCCGACCGGTGGCAGGACGCCGACGACGTCGAGGACGCGCTCGACCGGATCGCCCAGGCCGCCGAGGCCCGCTCGGCCGGAGCGACGCTGGAACCGTTCGGCTGGGTGCACTCCGAATTCCACCCCACCAGCCTCCACATCGGGGAGCGCGGGTGGCGGCTGCTCGACTTCGCCCGCGCCTTCACGGGTCCCGGTCTGCTCGACCTCGCCAGCTGGCACGGCACCATCGAGCCCCCGCACCCCGTACGCCTGCGCGTCTTCCTGGAGCAGTACGTCACCGCCGGCGGCACCCCCGACGCCCTCTCTCCGCGCGGCGGGCTCACCGCCGAGAACTGGGCCCTGGGCTGGCACCGCATGTGGGCCGGCGAGTGGTTCATGGAGCAGTCCATCCGCTGGATCAACGACCCGGCCACCGACCCCGCCTACATCAAGGCCGTCCGCCGCCACCTCACCGACGTCCTCCACCTCCTGGAGATCTGACGTGCTCGCCCAGACATCCCCCTGGCACGCCCACGCCCTCCAGCGCACCGCCGCCCGACTCGCCGAACCCCTCCCCATACCCGCCCGGATGGAATGGACCACGAGACCCGGCCAAGGGCCCGGCGCCGAGATCCTCGGCCCCGACCTGCGCGGCAAGCGACTCCTTGAACTCGGCTGCGGCCCCGGCCACAACGCCGCCCACCTCGCCACCCGCCATAGCGCCCGTGTCACCGGCGTCGACCTGGTCGGCCTCCAGGTCCGCCGCGCCCGCTCCCACTACGGACGGCTGAACAACCTCACCTTCGTCGCCGGCCACGCCCTGCACTACCTGCACGCCTCCGACGAGCAGTTCGACGCGATCTACTCCGTCTTCGGCGCCGTCGGCCTCGTCGCCCCCGAGCTCCTGCTCCCTGCCATCGCCCAGCGCCTCACGCCCGGACGAGTGCTCGCCTTCTCCGTTCCCCACCCGCAGCGCGGCGGCCGAAGCCCCTCGGGCGACGACCGTCCCCGCCGCGACTACGTCACCCTTCCCGACCGCACCCGGCTCCCCATCGCTCGCTGGGAGTTCTCCACGGACCGGTGGGAGAAGCACCTCAGCCAGGCAGGCTTCTGGCTCACCTCAGCCCTGGAGTTCCACGACCCCCGCATGGGCCACTGGCCCACCACCCTGCTGATCCGCGCTCGCAAGCTCTGACCAGCCATTCGCCCCGGCTTCCCGTGGAGGAACCGATGCGCCCGCCCTACCTGCTCCTCGACATCGACGGCGTCCTCATACCCTTCCCCGACGCAAAGGGCTCGACCCCGGCCACCCACGCCCGCCACGACGTCGTCCCCACCGGCCGCAGCGCCGACAACCCTGTCACCGTCTGGCTCAACCCCGACCACGGCCGACTTCTCATGGACGTGATCCGCACCGGCCTGGTCACCCCCGTCTGGTGCACAAGCTGGCGGCAGGACGCCACCACCCTCATCGGGCCCCTACTCGACCTTCCGGCCCTGCCGCACGTCGACCTGCCACGTCGCCAGATCACCACCAGCCACCCCAACGGCTACCTCTGGAAGCGCGACCACGTCGACGCCTGGCTCGGCGACGCCCCCGCCGTCTGGATCGACGACGACTTCACCGGCCTCGACCACGCTTGGGCGACGGAGCGCACCGCCAAGGGAAGGGCGACGCTCCTCGTTCAACCCGAGCCGCACCTCGGTCTACAGCCCGAGCTCCTGACCGAGGTCGTGAGGTGGGTCGCGCAGTTACACACAGCCCGCGCCGCCTGACGACTGACGCCCTCGCTGCCACGAGCAGCGAGGGCATCAGGACGCGCTGCGGGGTCTGACTACCTGGGTGCCTGGTGGAGTCGGGACCAACTCGGACGGTGCCGACTGCCCTGCCGGACCTACGAATCGGCTGGCCGAGAAGCGTGTCTACCTCCGCAGATGCGGCGTCGAGGAATTTCTGACCAAACAGACAGAGGAACTCCTCCCAGGGGTGTTAAAAACGCGTTTGGACCGCTTGGTCGAGGTAGTCGAGCAGGGGCTGACTTCCTGCACTGGCCCGAGCGGAACGCTGCTCGCGCTCGACTGGCAGCACGCGTCGTATCGTTTCGCACCGTAGGGCGTCGGTGGCCCTGGGAAGCTGGCCTGGACTTTGAGCCCGTACCCCGATGGGGATTACTACATCTACCTCTCGGAAGACTTCCGTATGGGCACTCGTGCCGCTGGCCGTCGACCAGGTGCGGACGCTGTCCGAGATACCCGCCCGATACAAGGGCATCGTGCTACTCGGCGCGGCCACCGGGCTCCGCCCCGGCGAGCTCTTCGGCCTCCAGCTCCGGCACGTGGACCTGCTGCACGCGACCGTCTCGGTCGAGCAGCAGATCCAACAGACCGCCAAGCACGGCGTGTACGTCTGCCCGCCCAAGACCGCTCGCTCGCACCGCACGGTTCCGCTCCCCCGCATGGCGGTGGATGCGATGAAGGCCCACCTGCGGGACTTCCCCGCCGATGGGCCCGAGGGCTGGATCTTCACGGCGCCGCAAGGCGGGCCCGTGGTCTACACGCACTTCATGGACGGGTCCTGACGGCCCGCCTGCGCGAAGGCCGGCATAGCGAAGGGCACCGGACCTCATGCCCTGCGGCACCACTACGCCAGCCTGCTGATCAAGCACGGCGAGTCGGTGAAGACCGTCTCCGAGCGCCTCGGCCACACCAACGCGGCCATGACGCTGAACATCTACACCCACCTGTGGCCCGACTCCGAGGAGCGGACCCGGGCCGCGGTCGACAAGGCGTACGCGGACCAGTCCGCCGATGCCCAGCCACAGGTCGACGAAGCGGCATAGCCGCTCCCCCGCGCGCTGACCGAAGTCAGCACGCTGCGGACTCTGCGCGGACAGCAAAGGCCGCCCAACCCCGCTCCGTAGCAGGTCAGACGGCCTTTCGCCGGACGTATTACACGTTGAAGCGGAACTCCACCACATCCCCGTCCTGCATCACGTACTCCTTGCCCTCCATGCGGGCCTTGCCCTTGGCGCGGGCCTCGGTGACCGAGCCGGAGTCGACCAGGTCGGTGAAGGAGATGACCTCGGCCTTGATGAAGCCCTTCTGGAAGTCGGTGTGGATCACACCGGCCGCCTCGGGGGCCGTGGCGCCCTTCTTGATGGTCCAGGCGCGGGATTCCTTCGGGCCGGCCGTGAGGTACGTCTGCAGGCCGAGGGTGTTGAAGCCGACGCGGGCGAGGGTGGCGAGGCCGGGCTCGTGCTGGCCGACGGACTCCAGCAGCTCCAGGGCCTCCTCCTCGTCCAGCTCGGCGAGGTCGGCCTCCAGCTTGGCGTTCAGGAAGATCGCCTCGGCGGGTGCGACCAGGGCACGCTGCTCGTTCTTGAAGTCCTCGTCGACCAGTTCGTCCTCGTCGACGTTGAAGACGTACAGGAACGGCTTGGTGGTGAGCAGGTGCAGGTCGTGGAGGAGCTCGTTGCGCTCGGTGCCCTGGACGATGCCGTGCGCGAAGAGCGTGTCGCCCTTCTCCAGGATCTCCTTGGCCTCCTCGACCGCCTTGACCTTCGGCGCGATGTCCTTCTTGATCCGCGACTCCTTCTGGAGGCGCGGCAGGACCTTCTCGATCGTCTGGAGGTCGGCCAGGATCAGCTCGGTGTTGATCGTCTCGATGTCGTCCTTCGGCGAGACCTTGCCGTCGACGTGCACGACGTTCTCGTCCTTGAAGGCCCGGATGACCTGGCAGATCGCATCGGACTCACGGATGTTCGCGAGGAACTTGTTGCCCAGGCCCTCGCCCTCGGAGGCGCCGCGCACGATGCCCGCGATGTCGACGAAGTCGACCGTGGCCGGAAGGATGCGCTCCGACTTGAAGATCGACGCCAGCTGGGCGAGGCGGCCGTCGGGGACGCCGACCACGCCGACGTTCGGCTCGATCGTGGCGAACGGGTAGTTGGCCGCCAGCACGTCGTTCTTGGTCAGGGCGTTGAACAGGGTCGACTTGCCGACATTCGGCAGGCCGACGATTCCGATCGTGAGCGACACGTTGCGACTTCCCGTAGATGAGAGGGCCAGGGGCTGCCAGGGGCCAGAGACACTGGCCGATCCACCAGTCTACGGCGTCCACGGCGGCAGGCTCGCGGGAGCGTCGAACGCCTGGCCAAGCTCTTCCCGTCGGCGTGTCTGTGGGCCGATTGAGCACATAAGCAGACCTAAGTTGGTCCAATGGAGCAACACAGATCACGACCCCCGAATGGCGGACGGCGACGCACACCGCACACGCCGCTGCCGCCGCAGGCACGGCGGCAGACGGGTGAGCGCAGGCCGGCGCCGGGGGCGGGGAGGGACGCGCGGCCGGCCCGGGTGGCGCGGTCGGTCCGGGGCGGCAGTCCGGTGCCATCGGGCGGGGTACCGGGCCCCCGGCTCACCGGGCTCGGCGGGGGGCTTTTCTGCGTGGCCGTGATGGTCGTGCTCGGCCTTCTGGACCAGCTGCTGTTCGGGGCGTCCCTGACGCTGTACGGGGTGCTGTTCGTGCCGGTCTGCGTGCTGACCGCGCTGTGGGTGCGCGGGGGCGACCTGCTCACGGCTCCCGTGGTCGTGCCGATCGGCTTCGCCGCGGGGCTCCTCCCCGTCGCCGACGGCAGCGGGGGGCTGCTCGGCCGGCTGATGGGCCTGGTCACCGGGCTCGCCACGCAGGCGGGCTGGCTGTACGGGGGGACGCTGGTCGCGGGGGTGATCGTGCTCGTACGGCGGGTGCGGTGGGTGCGGAGCCGCCGGCGCCGCGGCTGACCGGCTGACCGGCGGCCCCACCGGCCCGCGCCCGCGCCCGCGCCCACGCCTGTGTCTACATCTAAAGTGCCTGCTGTGTCTGCGCCGCGTGCATCGCGGCCCCGACGATGCCCGCGTTGTTCTGCAGCTGGGCCGGCACCATCTCGGCCTTGATGCCCTCGATGAGGTGCAGGAACTTGTCGGCCTTGCGGCTCACCCCGCCGCCGATGATGAACAGCTCGGGCGAGAAGAGCATCTCGACGTGGGCGAGGTACTTCTGGACGCGGCGGGCCCAGTGCTCCCAGGTCAGCTCGCCGTCTTCCTTGGCCTTGCTGGAGGCCTTCTTCTCGGCGTCGTGGCCGTTCAGCTCCAGGTGGCCCAGCTCGGTGTTGGGCAGGAGGGCGCCGTCCACGAAGACGGCGCTGCCGATGCCGGTGCCGAAGGTGAGCAGGATGACCGTGCCACGCCGGTCCCGGCCCGCGCCGAACTGCATCTCGGCGACGCCCGCCGCGTCCGCGTCGTTGACCACGGTCACCGGCAGGCCGCCCAGCCGCCCGCCGAACAACGCGCGCGCGTCCGTGTCGATCCAGCTCTTGTCCACGTTCGCCGCCGTACGCACCGTGGCGCCGCCGGTGACCACTCCGGGGAAGGTCAGGCCCACCGGGCCCGTCCAGCCGAAGTGGTCGATGACCTGCTTCACGCCGTCGGCCACGCCGTCGGGCGTCGCCGGATGCGGGGTGAGCACCTTGCAGCGCTCCTGGGCCAGGTCGCCCTTGTCCAGGTCCACAGGGGCGCCTTTGATCCCGGATCCGCCGATGTCCACGCCGAAGATCTGCATGGCTCCACGTTACGACGGACGACTGACGGTCACGCCCCGGAAAACCCCGCGCTCACGCGTCCGACGTACCCGATCCACCGCGCTCGGCGACCAGGGTCGCCGCCTCTTCGCGCAGGTCACGGCGGAGTTCCTTGGGCAGCGAGAAGGTGATGGACTCCTCGGCCGCCTTGACGATCTCGACGTCTCCGTAGCCGCGCTCGGCGAGCCACTGAAGGACCTGCTCGACCAGGACCTCGGGCACGGAGGCGCCGGAGGTGACGCCGACCGTGGTGACGCCCTCCAGCCAGGCCTCGTCGATCTCGTCGGCGAAGTCCACCAGGTGGGCGTCGCGGGAGCCGGCGAGCTTGGCGACCTCGACCAGCCGCTTGGAGTTGGAGGAGTTGCGCGAGCCGACCACGATGACCAGTTCGGCCTCGGCACCCATCTGCTTCACGGCCAGCTGGCGGTTCTGGGTGGCGTAGCAGATGTCGTCGCTGGGCGGGGAGACGAGTCCGGGGAACTTCGTCTTCAGGGCGTCGACGGTCTCCATGGTCTCGTCCACGGAGAGGGTGGTCTGGGACAGCCAGACGATCTTCGAGGGGTCGCGGACCTCCACCTTGGCGACGTCCTCGGGGCCGTCGACCAGCTGGATGTGGTCGGGGGCCTCGCCGGAGGTGCCGATGACCTCTTCGTGACCCTCGTGCCCGATCAGGAGGATGTCGTAGTCCTCGTTGGCGTACCGGACGGCTTCCTTGTGGACCTTGGTGACCAGGGGGCAGGTCGCGTCGATGGTGGCGAGGCGGCCCTGCCTGGCTTCCTCGTGCACGACCGGGGCGACGCCGTGCGCGGAGAACATCACGATGTTGCCCGGCGGCACCTCCTCCGTCCGCTCGACGAAGATCGCGCCCTTCTTCTCCAGGGTCTTTACGACGTACTTGTTGTGGACGATCTCGTGCCGGACGTAGATCGGGGCGCCGTACTGTTCCAGCGCCTTCTCGACGGCGATCACGGCGCGGTCCACACCGGCGCAGTAGCCACGGGGGGCGGCGAGCAGGACACGGCGGCCAGGCGAAGCGGTCATGGGACCCATCGTAAGGCCGCGTTCGGCGGGCCTGAGATCGCGTGCCCCTTCCCTCCCGGGGAAAACTGGTCCTTATGTCCGAGACCGGCACGGCGGCGCCCGCGACCGACACGCACCACCGGCTGCGGCGCAGCCTCGGCTTCCGGGACCTGGTGGTCTACGGGCTGCTGTTCATCGCGCCGATGGCGCCGGTCGGGGTGTTCGGCACGCTGGACGCCAGGTCGCACGGAGCGGTGGCGCTGGTGTACGTCGTCGCCACGGTCGCCATGGCGTTCACCGCGTTCAGCTACGCACAGATGGTGCGGGTGGTGCCGCAGGCGGGGTCGGTGTTCGCCTACGCGCGCGCGGGCCTCGGCACCGGAGCGGGGTTCATCGCGGGCTGGATGGCGGTGCTGGACTACGTGCTGATCCCCGCGGTGGCCTATCTGTTCTCCGGGATCGCGATGAACGCGCTGGTCCCGGAGGTGCCGCGGTGGGTGTGGACGGCGCTGGCGGTGGTCGTCACGACGCTGCTGAACCTGTGGGGCGTACGGGCGGCCGCGCGCGCGGGGTTCCTCGTGCTGGCCATGGAGATCGCCGTCCTGCTGGTGTTCGCGGTGTCGGCGGTGGTGGTCCTGGCGCGGGACGGGGCGACGCGCGGCTGGCTGGCACCGCTGACGGGCGACGGTACGCAGGGCGCGTTCGCGCTCTCGGCGGTGATCGGCGCGGTGTCGGTGGCCGTGCTGTCGTACCTGGGCTTCGATGCGGTCGCCTCGTTCGCGGAGGAGGTCACCGGCGGCTCGGCGAAGGTGGCGCGGGCGCTGCTGTGCTGTCTGGCGCTGGCCGGTGTGCTGTTCGTGGGGCAGACGTACCTGGTGGCGCTGCTGGAGCCGACGACGTCCGCGCGGCTGGCGGCCGCCCCGGGTGAGCAGGGGCCGGCCTTCTACGACGCGGTCGACGCGTCGGTCGGGCCGTGGCTGCACGATCTGGTGGCCGCGAGCAAGGCGGTCGGGGCGGCGTTCGCGGCGCTGGCCGGACAGGCGGCGGCGGGGCGGCTGCTGTTCGCGATGGGGCGGGAGGGGAGGCTGCCGCGGGCCCTGGCCCGGACGGACGCGGGGGTGCCGCGGGTGGCGCTGCTGGCTGCGGCGCTGGTCACGCTGATCGCGGCGGGGTGGGCGGCCCGCCGGGACGACGGCCTCGACCGGCTCGTCTCGGTGGTCGACATCGGCGCCCTGACCGCGTTCACGCTGCTGCACGCGAGCGTGGTGGGGTTCTTCGCGGTGCGGCGGGGCGGGGGGCCGGTGCGCTGGTGGCGGCATGTGGTGGTGCCGGTGGCGGGGGCGGCGATCACGGTGGCGGTGGTCGTGGAGGCCGACGGGTCCGCACAGGCGGTGGGGGCGGCCTGGCTGGCCATCGGGCTCCTGGTACTGGTGGGGCAGCTGAGGCGCACGGACCCGGACGGCATCTGAGCCGCCACGGCCCGCCGAGCAACTGAGGCGCTCCGGCCCATCGGACGTCTGAGGCGCCACGGCCCGCCCGGCATCCGAGGCACTCCGGCCCATCGAAAATCCGGGGCACTCCGATCCGTCCGGCATCCGAGGCGCTCCCCCCTCACGCCTCGCCACCGCCGCACCCCTCGCCTGTCGGTACCGGCCACTACGCTCGGCGCATGGCTCTGAACACGTCGCCCGAAGCGCCCCTCCCCGTCGGTGAGGTCTCCCGGATGATCGGGGGGTGGATCGACCGGCTCGGCGCCGTGTGGGTCGAAGGGCAGATCACGCAGTTGTCGCGGCGGCCGGGTGCCGGGGTCGTGTTTCTGACCCTGCGCGATCCGTCGCACGACATCTCCGTCAGCGTGACCTGTTACCGGCAGGTGTTCGACGCCGTGGCCGATGTCGTCGGCGAGGGCGCGCGGGTCGTCGTACTCGCCAAGCCGGAGTGGTACGCACCGCGCGGGCAGCTGTCGCTGCGGGCCGCCGAGATAAAGCCCGTGGGCGTCGGCGAGCTGCTGGCCCGGCTGGAGCAGCTGAAGAAGGCGCTGGCGGCCGAGGGGCTGTTCGCGCCGGAGCGGAAGAAGCCGCTGCCGTTCCTGCCCCAGCTGATCGGACTGGTCTGCGGCCGGGCCTCCGCCGCGGAGCGGGACGTGCTGGAGAACGCCCGCCACCGCTGGCCCGCCGTCCGCTTCGAGGTGCGCAATGTCGCCGTGCAGGGCGTGCACGCGGTCCCGCAGGTCGTGCAGGCCGTCAAGGAGCTGGACGGGCTCGAGGGCGTGGACGTCATCATCGTCGCCCGGGGCGGTGGCAGCGTGGAGGATCTGCTGCCGTTCTCCGACGAGCAGCTCGTGCGGGCGGTGGCCCAGTGCCGTACGCCGGTCGTCTCCGCCATCGGGCACGAGCCGGACAATCCGCTGCTCGACCATGTCGCCGACCTGCGCGCCTCCACCCCGACCGACGCGGCCAAGAAGGTCGTACCGGACGTGGGCGAGGAGTTCGAGCGGGTGCGGATGCTGCGGGACCGGGCCCGGCGGTGCGTGAGCGCGTTCCTGGAGCGGGAGGAGCGGGGGCTGGCGCATGCGCTGGCCCGGCCCTCGATGGAGGATCCGCACCGGATGATCGACGAGCGCGCCGACCACGTGGCCTCCCTGCTGGCCCGCAGCCGGCGCACCGTCGGCCACCTGCTGGACCGCGCCGACTCGGAGCTGACGCACACGCACGCGCGCGTGGTGGCCCTCTCCCCCGCCGCCACGCTCCAGCGGGGGTACGCGGTGCTGCAGAAGGCCGCCGGACACGTGGTGCGGGATCCGGACGAGGTGGCGCAGGGCGAGGCGCTGCGGGCGCGGGTCGCCGAGGGGGAGTTCACGGTTCGCGTCGATGTCCGAGCCGATGTCTAGGGTGGACGGATGACCAGCAAGGTGGATGAGGCGCTCTCGTACGAGCAGGCGCGGGACGAGTTGATCGAGGTCGTGCGGCGGCTGGAGGCCGGCGGTACGACGCTGGAGGAGTCCCTGGCGCTGTGGGAGCGCGGTGAGGAGCTGGCCAGGGTGTGCCGGCGCTGGCTGGAGGGCGCCCGGGCCCGGCTGGACGCGGCACTCGCCGAGGAGGAGGAAGAAGAAGCGGCAGAGTCCGAAGGCGCCGCCGAGTAGGTCCTGCGGGGTACCGGGCTGTGAAGCGGATCACCACGGCCCCGTTTTCGTTGAACCTTGAACTTCCCTGGCGTACCGTCGGTGTCGTCAGCCGATCCGGACCGTGGTCCGGATCGGACGCCACCCCGAGGAAGTTCACGCAATGTCTCTCGTTCTTGACCCCGCCGCCCAGGACCTGCTGTTCCGCGAGGCCCGTACCGCGAACACCTTCACCGACGAGCCGGTGACCGAGGAGCACGTCCAGGCGATCTACGACCTGGTCAAGTACGGCCCCACCGCCTTCAACCAGAGCCCGCTGCGCATCACCCTGGTCCGCTCCGCCGAGGCCCGCGAGCGCCTGGTGCAGCACATGGCCGAGGGCAACCAGGCGAAGACCGCCGCCGCCCCGCTGGTCGCGATCCTCTCCGCGGACAACGAGTTCCACGAGGAGCTGCCGGCCCTCTTCCCGCACTTCCCGCAGGCCAAGGACGTGTTCTTCAGCGAGCGTCCGGCCCGTGAGGGTGCCGCCGCCCTGAACGCCGCCCTGCAGGCCGCGTACTTCATCATCGGCGTCCGCGCCGCGGGCCTGGCCGCCGGCCCGATGACCGGCCTCGACTTCGAGGGCGTCCGCAAGGAGTTCCTGGACGACGACCACACCCCGCTGATGGTGGTCAACATCGGCCGTCCGGGCCCGGACGCCTGGTTCCCGCGCTCGCCGCGCCTGGCCTACGACGACGTCGTCACGACCGTCTGAGCCACCCCGAGCACGGCACCCCGGGCCGGCGTCCCGAATACGGCAGCCCGAGCCGCCGCCCCGAATACGGCAAGAGGCCCCCAGCAGCGTCGCTGGGGGCCTCTTGCGTGTGTGCGTGCCCCGGGGCGGGGCGGCCGCGCGCAGGGCGCGGCGACCGGTCACTGCGTCTTCAGCGCCGCCGCCATCTGCGTCAGCCGGTCGAAGGAGGCCGTGCCGGCCACCACCGTCGTGGAGCCGGGGGTGCCCTCCAGGACCAGGGCGTCGTAGCGGCCGCCGGTGTAGCGGGTCCAGGTGCGGTCGCCGATCCTCTCGGTCCGCTTCGTCGCCGAGGCGCCCTGGCTGGCCTGGTCGATGAAGTCGGAGCGCTTCTGAGTGGACTGCTCGACCTGCACGTACTGACCGCCGGGGACCTGGAAGCCGAGGTGCCAGCGGTCGGCGTCCTCACCCTGGTAGCGCACCGAGGTCGCCTTCCAGGCCGCGGGCAGGCCCTCCGGTGCGGCCACCGGATAGCTCGCCGCACGGCGTGCCGTCAGCAGCTCGACCCGGTAGTCGACCCGCTTGAGATCGGGAGCGTGATCGCTGTGCGGGACGAGGAGATAGATGAACCCCGCCGCCAGCCCGATGAGGGCCAGGGAGAGGATCATGTCCCGGACCGTCTTCTGCTTGCCGTTCGAACCTGCCACGCCCCCTATCGTCGCAGGTGCCCGGAGCGCTCATCCGTGGGGTCCCCTGCTCATATTGTCCGCCTAACGATAGAGTCGAAGACATACCCTCATCCGGCCGTCGCCGTATCAGAAAGGTGCGCTCCGATGACCGAACATCATCACCTGCCGTCCGAGCTGGACGTCCCCTCCGAGGCTCCCGACCGCAACCTCGCCCTGGAACTCGTCCGCGTGACCGAAGCCGCGGCGATGGCCGCCGGCCGCTGGGTCGGGCGCGGCGACAAGAACGGCGCCGACGGCGCCGCGGTGCGCGCCATGCGGACGCTCGTCTCCACTGTGTCCATGAACGGCGTCGTCGTCATCGGAGAGGGCGAGAAGGACGAGGCTCCGATGCTCTTCAACGGGGAGCGTGTCGGCGACGGCACCGGCCCCGAGGTCGACATCGCCGTCGACCCGATCGACGGCACCACGCTGACGGCCAAGGGCATGCCGAACGCCATCGCCGTCCTCGCGGCCACCGAGCGCGGCGCCATGTTCGACCCGTCCGCCGTGTTCTACATGGACAAGCTGGTCACCGGCCCCGAGGCGGCGGACTTCGTCGACATCGACGCGCCCGTGGCCGTGAACATCCGCCGGATCGCCAAAGCCAAGCGGTCCGCGCCGGAGGACGTCACCGTCGTCATCCTCGACCGGCCGCGGCACGAGGGCATCATCAAGGAGGTCCGCGAGGCCGGCGCACGCATCAAGCTGATCACCGACGGCGACGTGGCCGGCTCGATCCTGGCGCTGCGCGAGGGCACGGGCATCGATCTGCTGCTCGGCATCGGCGGCACCCCGGAGGGCATCATCTCGGCCTGTGCCGTGAAGTGCCTGGGCGGCACCATCCAGGGCAAGCTGTGGCCCAAGGACGACGAGGAGCGTGCGCGGGCCATCGATGCCGGGCACGATCTGGACCGGGTGCTGACCACGGAGGACCTGGTCACCGGGGAGAACGTGTTCTTCGTCGCCACCGGCATCACCGACGGTGAGCTGCTGCGCGGGGTCCGGTACCGCTCGGAGACCGCGACGACCGACTCGATCGTGATGCGGTCGAAGTCCGGCACGGTGCGGCGGATCGACTCCGAGCACCGTCTGAGCAAGCTGCGGGCCTACAGCGCGGTCGACTTCGACCGGGCGAAGTAGCGCACGAGGGGAGCGGCGAGCGGGGCCGGGCGCACATGCGCCGACGGGTGCGAGCCCGGTGACAGGCGCGAGCCCGGTGACGGGCGCGCGCTCGCCGTGGATGTTCGCGCCCGCCTTGGCGCCTCGCCCCCCGTGGGTGTTCACGCCCGCGCGGTGGAGCCCCATGCCGGACGCAGCCTCGGCGCCCCTCGGCCGCGGACCCGGAACCCCCAGACCGCCCCTCGGCCGCGGCCCCGGAACCCCCTGACCGCGGCTTGGCCGCGGCCCGGCACCCCTTGACGGGGAAGTTGACGGGGAAGCGCCCTCGGTGCGGAGAGGGCGCCCCCCTTCACATCGCTAGCCCGCTATACGGTTCGCCGTCGCCCGGGCCGCCTTCTTCAGTTCCACCTCGCGCCTGCGGCGCCGCGCCAGGACCACTCGGCGTTCGGCCGCGGTGAGGCCGCCCCAGACGCCGTAGGGCTCGGGCTGAAGGAGGGCGTGTTCGCGACACTCGACCATCACGGGGCAGCGCGCACAGACGCGCTTGGCCGCTTCCTCGCGGGACAGACGGGCGGCCGTCGGCTCCTTCGACGGGGCGAAGAACAGGCCGGCCTCATCGCGTCGGCACACCGCCTCGGTGTGCCAGGGTGCGTCTTGATCCCTGTCGCGCGCTGGCACCCGCTGGGCCGGAACGGCAGCTACCTGCAGGGACGAATGCGGCGGTTGCAGCACGGTCTACTCCTGACGACGGCTTCGCGAGTGAGCGACGATGCAGCAAGGCCTACCCGCTGTGCGCGTGCCTATGCACTGCGTTTCCAACCGCAGGCGCGCGGCGGCTTGTTCGCGCCCCCCGGCGTCCGCCGCGGCCGGCTCGCGGCCCTGCAGTCACCGGCGGATTCGCGACCGTCAACGGTCCAGGTGTTTGCGCAGTTTCTTGTCGACCTTGTCCTGCACACGCTGGATGATGTCCGCCACGAGCTTGCCCCGCTTGGGCCGGGCCTCGACATTGCCGAGCACGGCCCACCCGTCGACGTAGACCACGGGGGCCTGCGGGTCGGCCGAATCCAGCGTGTCGACTTCGAAGTTGCCCAGCACGCCGCCGCCGGTGCCGCGCAGCGACACGTTCTCCGGGACGCGGATCTGGACGTCGCCGAAGACCGAGACGGCCTTGATGACGACCTGCTGGTACTCGAAGATCGCCTCGCTGAGGTCGATCTCGATGGTGCCGAAGACCGAGTAGGCGTGCAGCCGGCGCCCCGCGCGCCAGCGGCCCCGGCGCACGGCACTGCTGAAGACGGCCACCACGTTGGCGTCGGCCTCGGCCGGGACCGCACCGGGTGCGGGCCAGGACGGGACGGCCGTGTAGGCGGGGGGCGCGCTCTGGGCGGCGGGCAGGTCCCGTATGAAGACGTCCAGCTCACCGACCGTCTTGGCGCTCAGCACCCCCTCCACGCGTTCGCCGTGTTCGTCGACGGTCAGCCGACCCTCGGCCAGGGCCTCGTGGAGGATGTCGGCGACACGGTCACGGTCGGCGTCCGAGGCGCGCAGCGTGGCCACGTGCGGCGCGCCGTCCTGCGGCTGGGGGTGCTTCTGAAGGTCCACGACAGCAGCGTACCGAAACGCGATAGATCGCGACTAGGGGTGGCGGCAACCCGCGTGTCCGGCGACTGAGCCTTACCTCACAGGCTTCCCGCCGGCGGCAGGTTCTACGCTGGTGAGGCCCGCCAGCGTCGGCGGGCGCCGTCCGTCAGAGTGAGGAATGGGCTGCGATGCCTGAGTTCGCGTACACCGATCTGCTCCCCCAGGGTGAGGACACCACCCCGTACCGGCTGGTGACGTCCGAGGGCGTCTCGACGGTCGAGGGGCCCGACGGGCGGACCTTCCTCAAGGTGGAGCCGCAGGCGCTGCGCAAGCTGGCCGAGGAGGCCATCCACGACATCCAGCACTATCTGCGGCCCGCCCACCTCGCCCAGCTCCGGCGGATCATCGACGACCCGGAGGCGTCGGCCAACGACAAGTTCGTCGCCCTCGACCTGCTGAAGAACGCGAACATCGCGGCGGCAGGCGTGCTGCCCATGTGCCAGGACACCGGCACGGCGATCGTCATGGGCAAGCGCGGGCAGAACGTGCTGACCGAGGGCGGCGACGAGGCGGCCCTGTCGCGCGGCATCTACGACGCCTACCTGAACCTCAACCTGCGCTACTCGCAGATGGCTCCGCTCACCATGTGGGAGGAGAAGAACACCGGCTCCAACCTGCCGGCCCAGATCGAGCTGTACGCCACCGACGGCGGCGCCTACAAGTTCCTCTTCATGGCCAAGGGCGGCGGCTCGGCCAACAAGTCGTTCCTCTACCAGGAGACGAAGGCCGTCCTCAACGAGGCCTCCATGATGAAGTTCCTGGAGGAGAAGATCCGTTCGCTCGGTACGGCCGCCTGCCCGCCGTACCACCTGGCGATCGTCGTCGGCGGTACGAGCGCCGAGTACGCGCTGAAGACCGCGAAGTACGCCTCCGCGCACTACCTGGACGAGATCCCGGCGGAGGGTTCCGAACTCGGCCACGGCTTCCGGGACAAGGACCTGGAGCAGAAGGTCTTCGAGCTGACGCAGAAGATCGGGATCGGCGCGCAGTTCGGCGGCAAGTACTTCTGTCACGACGTGCGCGTGGTCCGGCTGCCGCGGCACGGCGCCTCCTGCCCGGTCGCCATCGCCGTCTCCTGCTCCGCGGACCGCCAGGCCGTCGCGAAGATCACCGCCGAGGGCGTCTTCCTGGAGCAGCTGGAGACCGACCCGGCGCGCTTCCTGCCGGAGACGACCGACGAGCACCTCGACGAGTCCTCCGACGTGGTGAAGATCGACCTCAACCAGCCGATGGACACGATCCTCGCCGAGCTGACCAGGTACCCGGTCAAGACGCGGCTCTCGCTCACCGGCCCGCTGGTCGTCGCCCGTGACATCGCGCACGCCAAGATCAAGGAGCGGCTCGACGCGGGCGAGGAGATGCCGCAGTACCTGAAGGACCACCCGGTGTACTACGCCGGCCCGGCCAAGACCCCCGAGGGCTACGCCTCCGGTTCCTTCGGCCCGACCACCGCCGGCCGCATGGACTCCTACGTGGAGCAGTTCCAGGCGGCGGGCGGCTCCAAGGTGATGCTCGCCAAGGGCAACCGCAGCAAGCAGGTCACCGACGCGTGCGGCAGTCACGGCGGCTTCTACCTCGGCTCCATCGGCGGCCCGGCCGCCCGCCTCGCCCAGGACTGCATCAAGAAGGTCGAGGTCGTCGAGTACGAGGAGCTCGGCATGGAGGCGGTCTGGAAGATCGAGGTCGAGGACTTCCCGGCGTTCATCGTCGTCGACGACAAGGGCAACGACTTCTTCACTTCGCGGGAACCTGAGCAGCCGACGTTCACCAGCATCCCGGTGCGGGGCCCCGGCCTGTCCTGAGCCACCCCTAAGTCACGGACCCCTCGGCGTCGCCGGGGGGTCTGCTGCTGTCCCGTGGGTGGCGCTATGAGCCCCCCGCTCCCGTGGCTTGAAGCGCACCCTTGACGCCAGCACGGCAGCATCGGGAGGGTCCATGCGTAGAAGTCCGTGCAATCCGCGTAGCCCGGGAGGCTGCTGTGTCGCTACGGTTCATCGCCAAGGACCCGAACACGGACGGGGCGAACTGCCCCACGGTCTGGCTCGACGAGGAGAAGCAAGAGATCGTGTTGCAGGGTTGGACGGTGGACGAGGCGACGCGCGCCGAGTGCCTGAAGACCGGCCCCATCCCCGACAATGAGACCGTCGTCCGGCTGCCTGCGCGTATGGTCGCCGCCATCAGGGAGGCTTGTGATGCCGCAGACGGCCCCACCGTTCAGTGAGTTGCTGGCGAGCTGCCAGCGGTCCGCCGTGCATCTGGAGATGCGCGACTTCTACGACGACCCGGACGAGGCTCCGCGCGTGGCCGCGTGGAGGGCCGGGCATCGGCCGGACCCGAACGACCGGGCGTCCTGGTGGCGCCCCTGGCTCGGCATGGTGTCCGAGGCGGTTTCCCGTGGTGTCGTGATCCGCCGCGCCCGGATCGTCTCCGAGCCGGTGAGCGAGTACACCCGGTACCTCTACGACGGCACGTTCACCAACATCGCCGCTGGTGAGCAGATCCGTTGGCTTCCGCGGCGGAACGCGTCGGATCTGGCACTCCCTGGCAATGACTTCTGGTGCTTCGATGACCGGCTGGTGAGGTTCGGCTACTTCTCCGGTGGGGGCGTGTACCTCGGCGACGAAGTGGACGACCGCGCCGAGGTGGTCAAGCTGTGCGCCTCGGCGTTCGAAGCCGTCTGGGATCGGGCCGTTCCGCAGGACCGCTACAAGATCTGAGAACGCACAGCACCAATGGCCCGTTCCCCTTCATCCAGCGTCCAGGCGGCCCGTGAGGCACTTGCAGCACGCCTTCGGGATATTCGCCTAGACGCTGGTCTGAAGGCCCGTGAGGTAGCCGTACAGGCTGGCTGGCATCCTTCCAAGGCGAGTCGGCTGGAGAACGCCGTAACGCCCCCCTCGGACGCAGACATTCGCGATTGGTGCCGCATCTGTGGAGCCGACGATCAAGCTGCCGACTTGATCGCTGCCTCTCGCTCGGCGGAGTCGATGTACGTCGAGTGGCGACGGCTCCAGCGCACCGGGCTACGCCGACTCCAGGAGTCGTACGTACCTCTCTTCGAGCGCACCCGAACCTTCCGGATCTACTGCTCCAACGTGGTGCCCGGCCTGCTCCAGACCCCCGCGTACGCAAGCGCGCTGCTGACTGAGATCACCGACTTCCGGCAGACGCCCAATGACGTCACGGAGGCTGTGGCCGCCCGCATGGATCGTGCGCGGGTTCTCCGCGAAGGAGATCACCGGTTCGCCATCCTCGTCGAGGAAGCCGTCTTGCGGTACCGCATTGGTGACGCCGGAATCATGGCCGGACAACTGGGCCATCTACTGTCGATCATGTCCCTGCCGGCGGTCTCCCTGGGAGTCGTGCCGTTTACCGCCTCAAGGCACATGTGGCCGCTGGAGACATTCTCGATCTACGACAGCGCACAAGCCCAGGTGGAGCTGCTGACAGCGGCTGTGAATGTCACGGCGCCGTCGGAGATCGAGCAGTACGCGAGAGCGTTCGAACGACTGTCGGAAGCGGCGGTCTATGGGGCCACGGCACGAACCTTGATCACGAAGGCCATCGAGACGCTCGGCTAACTCGCGTGCAATTTCGTAGAACTTCGTAGAGCCCCGATGTGGCGCGTTCCTAGCGTGGTCTGCACGACCGGAGGAGGGCGAGCGATCATGGCGAGCGACGCAAGAGTCCGGCTGTCTGAGGCGTTCGACCTGTTCGGCACCAACGGCATGCTGTTGGTGGATGACCCCTTGGCAACGACGGCTGAAGGGGCGGATGCTGCACCTCATCCGGGAGTGGGCCGTACGACCCTCCGGGAACGGGTCGCCGAAGCCAATGCTCGGAGCCGTGGCGAAATCCTCTGATGGCGCGCACCGCCCCGCGCCGTCCTAAAGCGATCACTCAGGTTCTGTGGTCGTACGGGGAGTACTGCGGAACGTGTGCCGGACACCGCGAAATCTGGTGCCCCATCTGCTTCGGCTTCGAGGGTTGTTCGGGCTGCAACAACCGGCGGAGGGTGCTCTGCCCTACCTGTGCCGGCGGTCCGCTTCTGCCCAGTGTCTGGTGATCATTTCTCGCTGATCTCCACCCCTGTCGGATCTGACCCGATTCCCTATGCCCCATGGCTCGGAAGCCCGGCAGGGGTGGGCAACATCCCGTTCCGCATACAGCGGGACGGTTCAAGAGGCACCATCCAACTGGAGGTATCCAGATGCGTAAGCAGTGGCTCACGGCCGAGGACCCCGGCAACCCGCAGGACGACAGCGACAGCGGCAACAAGCACGGCGGTGGCGGGTCGGACGAGGGTGGCAACACGAACGACGGCCAGGGACCGGCGGACGGCCGCTGAATGACTGAGCAGCACGGAACGGACGCCAGCCCTGAGCGGCTGGCGTCCGCGCTGATGGAGAAGGGCGTCCTGACGTCTGACTGGCTTCCGGCCTTCAAGCGGGCGCCGCGCCACATGTTCGTGCCGGATGTGATCTGGCCGGGTACTGCGGGCGGCAACCGGCAGAAGAGCCGGATCATCCGTTCCGAGGACTCTCGGGCGTGGCGGGACGCCGTCTACAGGGACGCGCCGATCACAACGCAATGGGACGACGGCGCCCACACGGGTCCCGATAAGGGCAAGATCCCTTCGTCTTCCAACTCCATGCCCACCATGGTCTTTTCGATGCTCGACGCCCTGAGCGTCCATGAAGGCCATCGCGTTTTGGAAATCGGGACGGGTACCGGCTGGAACGCCGCGCTGCTGTCGCACCGCGTAGGCCCTGAGAACGTCATCACGGTCGAGGTGGACGAAGCCACGGCGGCGGACGCCAGAAAGCGTCTTCAGGACGCGGGGTTCGTACCGCTGGCCGTGGTCGGTGACGGAGCGGCCGGATTCGCGCTGGAGGCCCCATACGACCGGGTGATTGCGACGTGCTCGATTGGCCAGGTCCCTTACGCCTGGATCGCGCAGACGAAGCCGGGCGGGGTGATCGTGGCCCCGTGGGGGCCGACGTACGGCGGAGAAGCGGTCGTAAGGCTCACGGTGAAGTCGGACAGGTCGGCGTCGGGGAAGTTCCTCGGGTCCTCGGCATTCATGCGGCTCCGTGCCCAGCGCACGAAACGACAACACGTACGCGAGTACCTGAAGGGCAAGCCGTGGCCAGCCGACGGCGTCAAGTCGACCACGGCTCTCTCCCCGGATGACGTGGGCGACTGGCGCGTCATGTTCGCCATCGGAGTGCAGGTTGCCGACGCGTTCCCGTGGATGGAGTCGTACACGGACGGTTCATACACCCTGTGGCTTCGAGACACGGCGGTTACGTCATGGGCGACGGCTGACTACGAGAAGGGGCGGACAGAGTTCGAAGTCGTGCAGTCTGGTCCCAGGAAACTGTGGGATGAGGTCGAAAAGGCGTACTGCTGGTGGGAGGAGCAAGGTTGCCCCGGCTTCGAACGTTTCGGGCTCACGGTCACTGCGGACGGCGAAACCGTATGGCTGGATGAACCAGCGAACCCAGTTCCTCCGGTTCTCTGCTAAACGAAAAAACCAGGGGCACCTGGCGCCGGCCGGGTGCCCGCTGAGTTCGAAGGACCAGATCGGCGCCACCGATATTTCCCGTCATTCGCATTGCCGCCAACTCGGCCGAACCCCCGCCTGTTCAAGCGAAGGGAAGGACGCGGGTGCCCGGAAGGATGCCTTCAGAGTTTCAGACCCCTCTTCCCAGCCCTTTCCGGTGGCCAGGGCCGTGGTGGGAGCCTCCGCGACCTGAACACCGGCGCCTTCCCCGTCAGCCGGCCGAAATCCCCTTGACGGTGTCAGTACTGTGGACCGCATGAGTTGGTCGCTAAGCTATCTGAAGCCGCGTGAACCACGGTTGTTGGACGCGCTTTCCCTGTCGGCTGGTCGCGCGTTGCACCTGGCCAATTCCTTCGAGTCGAAGTGTCAGTACGTCTTGCGGATGGCCAACCTTGCCGAGGTTGCACTAGCCGACCCGGTGTTGGGTCTGCAAGAGATGATCAATGGCCTGCCCCCGGACAAGATGCTTGGGGGAACGTTGCGAGACCTAGCGAACATATCGCTCGGCTCGCGAACCTCCGACTTCGACGCCCTCGATGGGGCGAGAGCGTTTAAACGGCCAGAGGGCCGAGCATGGACATGGAAAGGCCCCTGAAGCGTTTACACGCGACGGGGGCCAAGGGTCGGGGGCGGCCCTACCTACTTCCGCTTATAGGCCATCTGCTTCGGCAGAATGTATTCCGCCTCCGGCTCGATCAGCCAGTACCCCTCGGGAACTTGAAGCCCGGTTTCCTTGGCGATCTCGGCAAGCTCAGGCATCTTGCAGACGACTCGTCGGCTCCCGTCTTCCGTGGCCCCCACCGTCACAGTTATGCCGTGCCGTTGCAGGAACACACGCTTCTGTTCGTCATCCTTGGTCGTCCACTCTTCGGAGTAAGTCCGCCCCGTCTCCTTCCATGCCGGGGCATTTTCGGCAGTCTTGATTTCGTCCCTCAGACGTTCAACCTTGACCGACTGGAATCCGTGCTGTCCCCAGTAGCGTTCAATCTGAACGTCGGTCTTGAACCGTCCAGCCAGGTAATCGGCTTCCAGCCGGTCTAGCGTCGCCTCGGCCTCGGCAAGCTCGATCTTATCCTGACTGATGGAATTACCCGCCCGCTCCATAACCGGGAGCGGGCCGAGAGTGACCTTCACGAAAGTACCAACTGCCATGTCCAGGTCATCGCGCCGAATGCGGCCAGGGTTAGGGCACGTTCCGGTGTTGACGTTGTTGCAGGCGTAGTAGTGATGCACGCGGCCGTTCGGCTTCATCTTCTTGTTGGACGACATCCGGGCCCCGCAATCCTGGCAGGTAGCCACACCGCCCAGCATCGACCGCGAAGGGGTAGACCGCCTAACCGGACGATCACTCTTGAGCGCGGCCACGAATTCCGACCACTCGGCAAAATCCATCAACGGATCATCGGTGATCCGAACATTCTCGCCGTTCTCGTCTACGACGTTCTCGCCCTTGTACGTGTAGATGCCGGCCACCGTGGGATTCATAGCTATGGCGCGAATCGCGTTGGCAGTCCAGACAACGCCCCTCGGATCTTCCCCCTTCACGATTCGAAGATGATCCCGCCAAGTGGGAACGCCACGCTTATTCAGATCAAGCGCGATCTTGTACGACGACCAGTCGCCCTTCAGCCGCTCGACAATCTCTCGGAACAGTTCAGCATACGTGTGGTCCTGAACGAGCTTCTTTCCGCCGCCTTCCTGCCGTTCGAAGCGGTACCCGTACGGTTCGACGCCACCGATCCAAACACCCTTGGCTTTACGAGCGGCCGAGCCAGAGAGAGCGCGGGCGCGAATGGTGTCCAACTCGCCCTCGGCGAAGGCGGCGATGATCTGAGCGAACATCTTGCCCATGGGGGTGGACATGTCGATGCCCTCGGTCACGGACACGATGGACTTCCCGTGCTTCTGGCACCACTCGAAGACCTCGGCGAAATGGCCCGCCTTCCTGCTGAGACGGTCGAGCTTCCAGACGGCCAACACATCCCACTCGTCGGCCCGCTCGTTGAACCAAGGACCGAGGCCCGGTCGCTTGAAGGGGTGCATCGCTCCGGACACGTCCAGGTCTTCCGCCCAGCCCGCTATGCGGCCGTCCACGGCGGGGCCAGCAGTCCAGTGCTCCACGGCCTGCCGCTGCTTCTCGGGACTGGTGGTGTCGTCCTTCAGGATGGACAGGCGTACGGCCCCCAGGACCCTCGGGTTAGAGATCACGGCGCAGATCGTACGAGGGTCCACGCAGGCTGAACAAGTCGAACGACTTCTTCCAGGACCCGGCGCCCCAGCCGACGTTCACGAGCATTCCGGTGCGGGGACCGGGGCCGGCGTAGGGAAGCGGGTGACGGGCGCCGCCCCTGATTGCGGCAGGGGCGGGCGCCTCCTCGGGGCGAGGTCAGCCGGCGCACAGGGTCAGGTTGACCTTGTCCCCCGGCTTGACGGTCTTCGGGGCGTGCGGGGCCACGGCGACCACCGAGCCCGGCTTGCAGCCCTTCACCGCCGCCTTGCCGACGGTGCCGAGTTTCGTCTGCGTCTTCGCCAGGTACGCCTTGGCGCTCTCCAGGTCCCAGCCCGAGAAGTCGATCGGGAGGGTCGAGCCGTCGGAGAACCTGTACAGCAGGGTGGCGGCCGCGCCCTTCGGGGCAGCCGGCGTACTGCTTGCGGCGGGGCGCGCCGTGTGGGTCGTACCCCCGGTCATCGAGGCCAGGGCCGTACCACCGCCCGCCACGACGATCGCGGCGGTGACGGCGGCGATGCCCACCGCCCGCCGGCGGCGGGTGCGGCGGACGATTCCCGGCGCGTCGAAGGCGGGCGCGTCGGCGGAGTCGGCGTAGTGCTTCATGGCGTTCACCAGGTCCTTTTCGAAGGGGGTGCAGCCCGGAGGCCGCGGGTCGCCGTCGTACGAGGTCATCGCATTCCTTCCGTGGGCTGCCGTACCGGTGAAGGGCCGGAGAGTGCGGGGAACTGGCTTCTGAGCTTCTCCATCCCCCGGGCCAGTTGAGAGCGCACCGTGCTCGGCGAGATGTCGAGGTCGGCCGCGATCTCGGCGTCGGAGAGGTCGTGGAAGTAGCGCAGCACCACCACCGTCCGCATCCGCATGGGCAGCCGCTGCAGCGCCCGCACCAACTGGTCCCGGCTGTCCACCTGTCCGTACGCGTCGCCCGGGGCGATCCGGTCGCCGGGATCCGGGACGGTACGGCGGAACCTGCGCCAGCGGTCGTTGGCGAGGTTGATCATGATCCGCCGTACGTAGGCGTCCGGGGCGTCCGCCGCGGCGATGCTCCGCCACTTGCGGCAGGCCCGCTCCAGGGTCTCCTGGACCAGGTCCTCGGCCGTCTCACGGCTTCCCGTGAGGATCAGCGCACCCCGGAACAGCGCGGCCGACCGGGCGGCGACGAAGCCGTCGAAGTCCGTCTCCACACGCTCCTCCCTTCCTGTCACCCGTCCTCGACGTGCGCGCCGCCCGCCCTGCTGCACGCCCCCGATGAGACCTGGGTCACAGTGGCCGCCGCCGTCGCCCGTGCGGCCCACGGTCCGGAACAACCCTGCCGTTCCGATCGCTGTTACCGGCATGAGTGAATACCGGATCGAGCACGACTCCATGGGCGAGGTGCGCGTCCCCGCCGACGCCAAGTGGCGCGCCCAGACGCAGCGCGCCGTCGAGAACTTCCCCGTCTCCGGCCAGCGCATCGAGCGGGCGCACATCGAGGCGCTGGCCCGGATCAAGGGCGCCGCCGCCAAGGTGAACGCGCGGCTCGGTGTGGTCGACAAGGACATCGCCGGGGCCATCCAGGAGGCGGCGGCCGAGGTCGCCGAGGGCGCCTGGGACGAGCACTTCCCGATCGACGTGTTCCAGACCGGGTCGGGCACCTCGTCCAACATGAACACCAACGAGGTCATCGCGACCCTCGCCGGTGAGCGGCTCGGCCGGGACGTGCACCCCAACGACCACGTCAACGCCTCGCAGTCCTCCAACGACGTCTTCCCCTCCTCGATCCACATCGCGGCCACCGCCGCCGTCACCCGCGATCTGATCCCCGCGCTGGAGCACCTCGCCGCCTCCCTGACCCGGAAGTCCGAGGAGTTCGCCGACGTCGTGAAGTCGGGGCGGACGCACCTGATGGACGCGACGCCGGTGACGCTGGGCCAGGAGTTCGGCGGCTACGCGGCCCAGGTGCGGTACGGCGTCGAGCGGCTGAACGCCTCCCTGCCCCGGCTCGCCGAGCTGCCCCTCGGCGGTACCGCCGTCGGCACCGGCATCAACACGCCCCCCGGCTTCTCCGCCGCCGTCATCGAGGAGGTCGCACGGGCCACCGGGCTGCCGCTCACCGAGGCCCGCGACCACTTCGAGGCGCAGGGCGCCCGCGACGGGATCGTGGAGACCAGCGGGCAGCTGCGGACCATCGCGGTCGGGCTGACGAAGATCGCCAACGATCTGCGCTGGATGGCGTCCGGGCCGCGCACCGGGCTCGCCGAGATCCGGCTGCCCGACCTCCAGCCGGGGTCGTCGATCATGCCGGGGAAGGTCAACCCGGTGATCCCGGAGGCCGTGCTGATGGTGGCGGCCCAGGTGATCGGGAACGACGCCACGATCACCACGGCCGGCGCCGCCGGCAACTTCGAACTGAACGTGATGCTCCCGGTGATCGCCAAGAACGTGCTGGAGTCGATCCGGCTGCTCGCGAACGTCTCGCGGCTGCTGGCCGACCGGACCGTCGACGGGATCGAGGCCGACCGGGAACGGACCCGCGAGTACGCCGAGTCCTCCCCGTCCGTGGTGACCCCGCTCAACAGGTACATCGGCTACGAGGAGGCCGCGAAGGTCGCCAAGAAGTCCCTGGCGGAGCGGAAGACCATCCGCCGGGTGGTGCTGGAGGGCGGGTACGTGGAACGCGGCCTGCTCACCCTGGAGCAGCTGGACGAGGCGCTGGACGTCCTGCGGATGACGCGTCCGTAACGAGAACCCCGGCCGTGCCGAACCGTGACGCCCGCCGCAGCGTCGTATGCCTACGACACCTAATATCTGTCCATGGCGGACGACGGAACGGTGAGGCGAGTGGCAGGTGGACCTGCGACGTACTGGGCTCCCGGGACACAGATCCTGTGGCGGTACCGGGAGAACGCCGGTGAGGGCTTTCACATCGCGCGTCCGGTGACCGTCGTCCGGGACGACGCGGAACTGCTCGCGGTGTGGCTGGCACCCGGCACCGAGTGCATCAAGCCGGTGCTGGCCGACGGGACACCCGTGCATCTGGAGCCGCTGGAGACCCGCTACACCAAGCCGCGCACGGTGCAGCGGGGCCGGTGGTTCGGCACCGGCGTGCTGAAGCTGGCCCGGCCCGGCGAGCCCTGGTCGGTGTGGCTGTTCTGGGAGCCGGGCTGGCGGTTCAAGGACTGGTACGTCAACCTCGAACGGCCGCTGGCGCGTTGGACGGGCGGGGTCGACTCCGTGGACTACTTCCTGGACATCTCGGTGAAGCCGGACCGGAGTTGGCACTGGCGGGACGAGGACGAGTTCGCCCAGGCCCAGCTGGACGGGCTGATGGACGCGCCGACGGCCGAACGGGCGCGGGCGGCCGGGCGGTCCGCGGTGGCGGCGATCGACGCCTGGGGCCCGCCGTTCCGGGACGGCTGGCAGCACTGGCGTCCGGACCCGTCCTGGGCGGTACCGTCTCTCCCCGAGGACTGGGACCGTACGCCCGCGCACGTGTCCTCATGAGACCCTTGATGCGCCCCCGGTGCACAACCGTAGGATCGTCCTCCGCAAGGGGGCGCTACAGCAACTACCTGAACATGCGCAGGGCTTGACCGAACGTCACCGAGGGGCGGCAGGACGTGAGCGAGGGGTACGAGGGCAACACCACCGCTGACCCGCCAGGGTTCGCCGGTGGCACAGGAACAACCTCTGACCACGCGGGAATTCCGTTCCTGGGGCACGTATTCCGGGTATCGGGATTTCGGCGGGACCATCTGCGCGCTCGGCGCGCAGCCCCGGACGGACGGATGCGACTCGCGTGACGGAGCAGCCCACCTCCTTCGAACGCCCCCAGCCGGGCGTCGACCCCGCGGAGACCCGCGGGGCGCTCCTGCGTACCCCCAAGCAGCTCGGCAACCCGGCCTTACCGGCCCAGGCACGGGCCGACGGCACGCCGTCGGGCCCGCCGGCGAACACGCCCTGCGGCAAGGGGAACAAGGGGAAGGAGCCCCCAGTCAACGGCCCCGAACACTCCCAGCCGGCCGCCGCCGAGCCCGACACCCACCGGCCGCGCCCCGCCCCGGAGAGCATTCCCCCGCAGCCGGGCGCCGAGGAGGAGAAGGCGCTCGGCGCCCAGGAGCGCCGTACCGGGCGCGGACTGCCGCCGGGCCGGCCGATGCCGATGCGCCGCGACGGGGACCGGCTGCGGTTCGTGGGCGCGGCGACCCGGCGGATCGCCCGCGGCATCGACCTCGACGAGATCGTGATGGGGCTGTGCCGGGCCACCGTGCCGACGTTCTCGGACGCGATCCTGGTCTATCTGCGCGACCCGCTGCCGGTCGGTGACGAGCGTCCCACCGGCCCGGTGGTGCTGCGGCTGCGCCGGACCGACCGGATACCGGACGAACGGGACACCGAGGGCCTGCTGCTCCCGCCGTTCCCGGAGCCGGAGCCGGATCCGTCGCCTCTGTCGGAGCTGTCGTCGCTGACGACGGAGCTGTGCGAGGTCCGCCCGGGCGGTGCCCTCAACGAGGTGCTGCGCGGGGTGCGGCCGGTGTTCGCGGACGCGCCCGCCGCGCGTGCCGCGCTGCCCGAGCTGCTCGGCGAGGGCGGCGAGGCGCTCGTACCGGGCGGGCGGCACGCGATTCTCGCGCCGCTGCGCGGCCGGCGCCGGGTGATCGGAGCGGCGCTCTTCCTGCGCCGTCCGGAGCGCCTAGCGTTCGAGGCGGACGACCTGCTGGTGGCCGCCCAGCTCGCCACGCACAGCGCGCTCGGCATCGACAAGGCGGTGCTGTACGGCCGGGAGGCCTACATCGCCGACGAGCTGCAGCGCACCATGCTGCCCGAGACCCTGCCCCGCCCGACCGGGGTGCGGCTGGCCTCGCGCTATCTGCCGGCCGCGGAGACCGCGCGGGTGGGCGGCGACTGGTACGACGCGATCCCGCTGCCCGGCAGCCGGGTCGCGCTGGTCGTCGGCGACGTCATGGGGCACTCCATGACCTCGGCGGCGATCATGGGCCAGCTGCGCACCACCGCGCAGACCCTGGCCGGGCTCGACCTGCCCCCGCAGGAGGTGCTGCACCACCTGGACGAACAGGCGCAGCGCCTGGGCACCGACCGCATGGCGACCTGTCTGTACGCCGTCTATGACCCGGTCACGCACCGCATCACGATCGCCAACGCCGGCCATCCGCCGCCCGTGCTGCTGCACCTGGGCGGCCGTGCGGAGGTGCTGCGGGTGCCGCCGGGCGCGCCCATCGGGGTCGGCGGGGTGGATTTCGAGGCGGTCGAGCTGGACGCGCCCGCCGGGGCCACGCTGCTGCTGTACACCGACGGCCTGGTGGAGTCCCGGCTGCGGGACGTGTGGACCGGCATAGAGCAGCTGCGCGAGAAGCTCGCCGCGACCGCCCAGCTGACCGGCCCGGACCATCCGCCGCCGCTGGAAGCGCTGTGCGACGAGGTGCTGGACATGCTCGGGCCGGGCGACCGGGACGACGACATCGCGCTGCTCGCGGCCCGCTTCGACGGGATCGCGCCGAGCGACGTGGCGTACTGGACCCTGGAGCCGGAGGAGACGGCCCCCGGCCAGGCCCGCCGGCTGGCCCGGCGCGCGCTGGCCCGCTGGGACCTGGAGGACCTGACGGACTCGGTGGAGCTGCTGGTCAGCGAGGTGGTCACCAACGCCGTGCGGTACGCCTCCCGCCCGGTCACGCTGCGGCTGCTGCGCACGGACGTGCTGCGCTGCGAGGTCGGTGACGACGTGCCCCAGCTGCCGCGGCTCAGACAGGCCCGGGCCACGGACGAGGGCGGCCGCGGCCTGTACCTGGTCAACCGGCTGGCCCGGCGCTGGGGCGCGACCCGGCTGAGCACCGGCAAGGTGGTCTGGTTCGAGCTGAACCGGGCCTGAGGACGCGGAATGGGCGCCCGGGGAGGAGATGTCCCCGGGCGCCCATTCCGTGTGCCGTGTGCGATGTGCCGTGTGCCGCTGCCTACTGGCCGAAGCCCAGTCCGTCGTCGGGCTCGAGCGGATCGTCCGAGGCCGTGCCCGTGGGCGGCCCCGAGGTGGTCGGGGTGCCGGTGGGCGAGGGCTGGGTGGGTGTCTGCGACGGCGTCTGGCTCGGCGTCTGCGACGGCGTCCTGGACGGGGTCGAGGACGTCGGCGGCTGACTGCTCGGGGTGTTCGACGGGGTCCGGGACGGCGTCTGGCTGAACGTCGGGGTGTCCGTCGGCTCGACGGCCGCGCCCTGCGTGGTGTTCAGGTCGAACGTCGCCTGCTTGGTGACTCCGAAGGTGTACGCGGCCCAGATCTCCGCCGGGTAGGTGCCGCCGTTGACCCGGCCGGGGGGCAGGAGCAGGCCGGTGGCGCCCACCATGGAGACATGGGCCTGGCTCTTCATGTCCTCGCCGAACAGGCCCACCGAGGTGACCAGGTCGGGCGTGTAGCCGGTGAACCAGGCGGACTTGTTCTCGTCGGAGGTACCGGTCTTGCCGGCCACCTGCTGGCCGTCGCGCAGCGGGTTGCCCGCCACGGACTTCTTGGCCGTACCGTCGTCGACCACGCCGGTCAGCACGGAGGTCACCGTGTCGGCGGCCGTGCGGCTGATCACCGATCCGCCGACCGGGTTGGGCATCTGGGGCGAACGGCCCTTGCGCTCCGCCGACTTGACGATGGACGGCGTCACCTTGTAGCCGTGGTTGGCGAAGGTGGCGTAGATGCCCGCCATCTCCAGCGGGCTGGCGCCCATCGAGCCGAGGGTCTGGGCGGGTACCGCCTGCATGCCCTCGGTGTCCATGCCGAGTTCCTTGGCGGTGTCCATGACCTTGGTCATGCCGACGTCGACACCCATCTGCGCGAAGACCGAGTTGACGGACTGGTTCATCGCCTTCTGGACGGTGATCGGCCCGTAGTCGACGTGGTCCTCGTTCGGCGGGCCGAAGCCGACCTTGCTGCCGTGGTCGAGGACCTGGCGGCCGCTGGTGCCGTCGTAGACCGTGTCCGCGTTGATCGGCTTGCCGGTCTGGGTCGTCGCCCGCTGCTCCAGCGCGGCGGCGAGGATGACCGGCTTGAACGTCGACGCGGGCTGGTAGTCGCGGCGCGTGGCGTTGCTGACCCAGTGCTTGAAGTAGTCCTGGCCGCCGTACAGGGCGACGATCCTGCCCGTCCTGGGGTCCACCGACACGGCGCCGGCCTGGACGTTGCCGTCGACCTTGCGCTTCTTCGGGTTCAGCTTGCTGGTCAGCTGCTCCTTGACCGACTTCTCCAGCGCGTTCTGCTTCTTCTTGTCGATGTTGAGGGTGATGGTCCAGCCGCGGTCGACCACCTCCTGCTCGGCGTCCTTGCGGCTGATGCCCTCCGTCTTCATCAGCTGGTCCTCCAGCTGCTGGTTGGCGAGCTGGACCAGGTAGCCCTTCTGGCCCTCCTCACCGGGCGTTCCCTTGGGGGCCTTGGGGATCGCGTCCTTCTTGAAGGACATCGCCTGCCGCTTGCCGGCGTCGAGCCAGTGCTGCTTGACCATGTTGTCCAGCACGTAGTTCCACCGCGCCTCGACCAGCTTCTTGCCCACGGGGCCCGCGACCGCCCAGTCGTACTGGCTCGGGGCCTGGAGCAGCGCGGCCAGGTAGGCGCCCTGCTGGACGGTGAGGCTGCTCGCGTCCTTGTGGTAATAGGCCTGCGCCGCGGCCTGGATGCCGTAGGCGTTGCGGCCGTAGTAGCTGGTGTTGATGTAGCCCGCGAGGATCTCGTCCTTGCCCAGCCGCTGGTCCACCTTCAGGGAGATGACCATCTCCTTGAGCTTGCGGGAGACGGTCTGGTCCTGGTTGAGGTAGTAGTTCTTGACGTACTGCTGGGTGATCGTCGAGCCGCCCTGGGTGCCCCGGCCGGTCACCGTGTTGAACAGGCCCCGGCCCAGGCCCTTCAGGTCGATGCCGGAGTCGTGGTAGAAGCTCTTGTTCTCGGCCGCGACGAAGGTGTGCTGGACCTCCTTGGGCACCTTGGACAGGTCCACGCTCTCGCGGTTGGTCTTGCCCACGCGGGCCAGGACCGTTCCGTCGCTGAACTTGTAGACGTTGCTCTCCTGCTGGGCGACGGCGTTGCCCTGGGGCACGTCGACGTACATGTACAGCGCGATGAAGCCGCCGATGCCCAGCAGGCACATACCGAGGAACGTGCCGAGCATCTTCTTCCAGGTGAAGAGCCTGCGTATCCGGCCCTTGGGAGGCTTGGCCGCCTTGGCGGACCTGGAGGCCGCCCGGCCGCCCGCCGCCTGTGCGGGACCGGCGGCCTGCGCGGCACCCGCCGTCTGCGCGGCTTCGGCCGGTGACGCGGGGGCCTGCGAGCGGGGGCGCTTGGGCGCCGCGCGGCGGCCACCGCGCTGTCGCGCTCGTCTCTCTTCCGCTCGTCCCATGGGTCCCTACACTCCGCTTCCGTCTCGGGGTCAGCTCCGAAAACTAACACCCGTCTATATGACAAAGGACGTCCGATCCGTTCTTTTACGGACGTGACAATCAGCACCCGCCCCAAGGGAACCGACGGATATCACTGGCCATGGGTTGCCTTCAGGCATAAAGTGATATCACTTAGCTAGTACGAAGCTAAGCTCCAGCAGAACGGGGGACCCTCCATGTCCACGCACGACACGTCCGCGACCGCCGACGTACCCGAGATGCCCGCGCCGCGCGTGCGGGAGTTCCAGGCGCACAGCATCGGCGGCGGGCTCGCCCTGCTCCTCGGCCTGCTCGGACTCGCCGCCGCCGTCGCCCTGTTCGCGGCCGGTTCGGCGGTCTCGGCGGCCGGCGCGAAGGGCGGCCTGATCACCGGCGGCGTCCTCGTCTTCCTCGCCGCCGTGATCGCGATGCGCGGCCTGAACACGGTCGCGCCCGGCGAGGCGCGCGTCGTCCAGCTCTTCGGGCGCTACCGCGGCACGATCCGGCAGGACGGGCTGCGCTGGGTGAACCCGCTCACCTCCCGGACCCGGATCTCCACCCGGGTGCGCAACCACGAGACCGCCGTCCTGAAGGTCAACGACGCCTACGGCAACCCGATCGAGCTGGCCTCGGTCGTGGTGTGGAAGGTGCAGGACACCGCGCAGGCCACCTTCGAGGTGGACGACTTCGCCGAGTTCGTCGCCACGCAGACCGAGACGGCCGTACGGCACATCGCCATCGAGTACCCCTACGACGCCCACGAGGAGGACGGCCTCTCGCTGCGCGGCAACGCCGAGGAGATCACCGAGAAGCTGGCCGTCGAGCTCCAGGCCCGGGTGGAGGCGGCCGGCGTGCGGATCATCGAGTCACGCTTCACGCATCTCGCGTACGCTCCCGAGATCGCCTCGGCGATGCTCCAGCGCCAGCAGGCCGGCGCGGTCGTCGCCGCGCGGCGGCAGATCGTCGACGGGGCGGTCGGCATGGTGGAGGCGGCGCTCGCCCGGATCGCGGAGCGCGACATCGTGGAGCTGGACGACGAACGGAAGGCGGCGATGGTGTCCAACCTGATGGTGGTGCTGTGCGGGGACCGCGCACCGCAGCCCGTCCTCAACACCGGGACCCTCTACCAGTGACGGCCCCTTCCGGGGGTCCGGCCCCCCAGCCCCGGCCGCAGCAGCGCAAGCAGGTGCTGCTGCGGCTGGACCCGTCGGTGTACGAGGCGCTCGCGCGGTGGGCCGGGGACGAGCTGCGGTCCGCCAACGCGCAGATCGAGTTCCTGCTGCGCAAGGCGCTGGCCGAGGCGGGGCGCCTGCCGAAGGACACGGGACCGCTCCCGCGCAGGGGCCGTCCGCCTGTTTCGGAACCGTGACAATCGGCCCCCACCTGCACCTGCGTACCCCGCGCCATGATCTGCACACACCGCGTATACACGCGGCGTATACACCGTGTGTAGAGTGCTGCCATGTCCATCGGTCACACCCTCCTGGGACTCCTGGAGTCCGGCCCCCGACACGGTTACGACCTGAAGCGGGCCTTCGACGAGAAGTTCGGTCACGACCGGCCGCTGCACTACGGCCAGGTCTACTCGACGATGTCCCGCCTGCTGAAGAACGGGCTGGTGGAAGTCGACGGGATCGAGGCGGGCGGCGGGCCCGAGCGCAAGCGGTACGCCATCACCACCGCCGGCGTCACCGATGTCGAGCGGTGGCTCGCGTCCCCGGAGAAGCCGGAGGAATACCTCCAGTCGACCCTGTACACCAAGGTCGTCCTCGCGCTGCTCACCCACCGGAACGCGGCCGACATCCTCGACATACAGCGCGCCGAGCACCTGCGCAGCATGCGGATCCTGACCGACCGCAAGCGCCGGGGCGACCTCGCGGACCAGCTGATCTGCGACCACGCCCTGTTCCACCTGGAGGCCGACCTGCGCTGGCTGGAACTGACCGCCGCGCGCCTGGACAAGCTCCGTGCGGAGGTGGCCGCATGACCAGCGTTCCCCCTCCCCCGGGCTCCCTGCTCACCGCCGAGAACCTGCGCAAGGCCTACGGGCCCACGCTCGCGCTCGACGGCGCCGAGTTCTCCATACACCCCGGCGAGGTCGTCGCCGTGATGGGCCCCTCCGGGTCCGGCAAGTCGACGCTGCTGCACTGCCTCGCGGGGATCGTGCCGCCCGACTCGGGCTCGATCCTCTACGCCGGCCGTGAACTGGCCACGATGAGCGACGCCGAGCGCAGCGCGCTGCGCCGCAGCGACTTCGGGTTCGTCTTCCAGTTCGGGCAGCTCGTACCGGAGCTGACCTGCGTGGAGAACGTGGCGCTTCCGCTGCGGCTGAACGGCACCCCCCGCAAGCAGGCCGAGAAGACGGCCCTGAGCTGGATGGCGCGCCTGGAGGTCGACGACCTCAAGGGCAAGCGGCCCGGCGAGGTCTCCGGCGGCCAGGGGCAGCGGGTCGCGGTGGCACGGTCGCTGGTCACCGGGCCCCGGGTGCTGTTCGCCGACGAGCCGACCGGTGCACTGGACTCCCTCAACGGCGAGCGCGTGATGGAGCTGCTGACCGACGCGGCCCGCTCCACCAACGCGGCCGTCGTCCTCGTCACGCACGAGGCCCGGGTGGCGGCCTACTCCGACCGCGAGATCGTCGTACGCGACGGCAAGTCCCGGGACATGGAGCGCATCGTATGAGTGCCCGTCAATGGGCCCGGGATCTGGGCATGGGGGCCAAGTTCGCCTTCACGGGCGGGCGTGAGGGCTGGATCAGGGTGCTGCTGACGGCGGTCGGCGTCGGGCTCGGCGTGGCCCTGCTGCTGCTGACGACCGCGATCCCCACCGCGCTGGCGGTACGGCACGACCGCGACGAGGCCCGCGCCGACTACACCTACGGCTCGCTGCCGAAGAAGCGCGCCGACACCCTGATCATCGCCGACGCCGACTCGACCTACCACGGCGAGGACATCCGCGGCCGGCTGGTGGAGCCCGAGGGGCCGCGGGCGCCGATCGCCCCCGGCCTCGCGACGTACCCGGGCCCCGGCGAGATGGTCGCCTCCCCCGCGCTGAAGCAGCTGCTCGGCTCGGGCGACGGGAAGCTGCTGCGCGCGCGGCTGCCGTACCGGATCGTCGGGACGATCGGCGAGCCCGGTCTGGTCGGCTCGCGCGAACTGTCCTACTACGCCGGTGCCAAGAACCTGGCCCAGCGCATCAACGGGTGGCAGACGGCCCGGATCGCCAAGTTCGGGCCGGGGCAGCCGACGCCGGCGAACCGGCTGGACCCGATCCTGATCCTGCTGATCATGGTCGTCTTCGTGGTGCTGCTGATGCCGGTCGCCGTCTTCATCGCGGCGGCCGTACGGTTCGGCGGCGAGCGGCGCGACCGCAGGCTGGCCGCACTGCGGCTGGTCGGTTCCGACAGCCGGATGACCCGGCGGATCGCGGCGGGCGAGGCGCTCTCGGGCGCGCTGGTCGGGCTCGTCTTCGGCACCGTCTTCTTCCTGCTCGGCCGTGAACTCGCCGGTTCGATCGAGATCCTGGGCGTCAGCATGTTCCCCAGCTATCTCAACCCCGCCCCCGCGCTCGCCGCGCTGGTCGCCGTCGCCGTCCCGGCGGCCGCGGTGCTGGTCACGCTGTTCGCCCTGCGCGGGGTGGTCATCGAGCCGCTGGGCGTGGTCCGCACGGCCAAGCCCGCACGCCGCCGGCTGTGGTGGCGGCTGCTGCTGCCGCTGGGCGGGCTTGCGATGCTCGCCCCGATGATCGGCCAGGGCCGGTCGAACGGCAACTTCAACGAGTATCTGGTGGTCGGCGGTGTCCTGCTGCTGCTCGTCGGCGTGACGACGCTCCTGCCGTGGGTCGTCGAGGCCGTGGTGGCCCGGCTGGGCCGCGGCGGGGTGGCCTGGCAGCTGGCGGTACGGCGGCTGCAGTTGAGCAGCGGCACGGCGGCCCGCATGGTGAACGGCATCGCGGTCGCGGTGGCCGGCGCGATCGCGCTCCAGATGCTGTTCGCGGGCGTGCAGGGCGACTACACCAAGTCAACCGGACGGGACACCCGGCTGGCGCAGATGCAGGTCAACCTGTCGCGGGGCGTGGACTTCCTGCCGGTCGCACCGAAGTTCGCCGCCACCGAGGGGGTCCGCAAGGCCACCGCGCTGGGCAGTACCGAACTGGGCGACCGCGACTGGAAGCGCGGGCCCGACACCACGGCGCTGCTGACCGTCGGCTCCTGCGCGTCCCTGCGGGCGGTGGCCCGGCTGACGTCCTGCCACGACGGGGACGCGTTCGTGGCGAGGGGCGGGGACAACGACAGCGACCTGGCGAAGACCGTCCGGTCGGGCCGCACGCTCCACGTCGACACGAGCAACGGACTGGGCCGGGGTACGGATCTCACCTGGACCGTGCCGGGCGGCCTGAAGCCGGCCCGCGCGATCACCGGCCCGAACGGGACCAAGGACAGCAGCGTGCTGCTGACGCCGGCCGCCGTGCCCGACCGGTTGAGCCGCGAGCTGAACGCGGCGGTGTACATCACGCTCGACGAGTCGGTGCCGGACGTGCAGGAGTACGTCCGCAACACGGCCGCGGCGGTCGACCCGCTGGCGGACGCGATGGTGTGGGCGGCCAACGAGCGGTCCAAGACCTTCGAGTCCATCCGCACCGGGCTGTTCGTGGGCGCCGCCTGCGTCCTGGCGCTGATCGGCGCGAGCCTGCTGGTCTCCCAGCTGGAGCAGCTGCGCGAGCGCCGGAAGCTGCTGTCGGCGCTGGTCGCCTTCGGCACCCGGCGGCGCACCCTGAGCCTGTCGGTGCTGTGGCAGACCGCGATCCCGATCGCACTCGGCCTGCTGCTCGCCACGGCCGTGGGGCTCACGCTGGGAGTGGTGCTGCTGAAGATGGCGGGCTCGGCGGTGGGCGTCGACTGGCCGAGCATCCTGACGATGACGGGTATCGGCGCGGGGATCGTCTTCGCGGTCACCCTGCTCAGCCTGCCTCCGCTGCTGCGCCTGATGCGCCCGGAGGGCCTGCGCACCGAGTAGCGCCGGCGCCGTCGTCCGAGGGCCCCTTCCCGCTGCCGGGAAGGGGCCCTCGGCGTCATGCGTCCTTGCCCACGACCCGCACCGGCAGCGGCCGCATGGCCTCGCGCAGGGCGGCCGCCAGCTCCGTGTACTCCCCGCCGCGCGCCGCCCCCGTACGCATCGCCAGGGCGATCCGGCGGCTGGGCGCGGGCTCGGCGAACGAGCCGGTCAGGAGCTGGCTGCTGCGGGTCGTCTCCAGCTTCAGCGCGGTGCGCGGGAGCAGGGTGCAGCCGAGGCCGCCCGCGACGAGCTGCACCAGGGTGGACAGCCCGGCGGCCGTGGTCGTGACCGGCGCGTCCTCGCGCCCGGCCTCCCGGCAGATGTCCAGGGCCTGGTCGCGCAGGCAGTGGCCCTCGTCCAGGAGCAGCAGGTTCAGCTCCTTGAGGGCCTCGCGCGGGATGCCCTCGCGGCCGCCGAGCCAGTGGTCCAGCGGGGTGACGAGCACGAAGTCCTCGTCGAAGAGCGGGAGTTCCACGACCCCGGGAACACCGAGCGGGACGGCCAGCAGCAGCAGGTCGAGCCGGCCGGAGTTCAGGCCGTCGATGAGGCTCGACGTCTGCTCCTCGTGCACCTGGAGGTCGAGCTGCGGATAGCGCTCGTGGACGAGCCGCAGCACGGTGGGCAGCAGGTACGGCGCGACGGTCGGGATCACACCGAGCCGCAGCGCCCCGGTGAACGGCGCCCGGACCGCCTCGGCCTCCTCCAGCAGCGCCTGGACCTCGGCCAGCACCGCCTGCGCCCGCACGGCCAGACGCTCACCGGCGGGCGAGAGCAGCACCTTGCGCGTCGTACGCTCCAGGAGGGTCACGCCCAGGGTCTCCTCCAGTGCCGAGACCGCGCCGGACAGGGCGGGCTGGCTCATCCCGATGGCGGCCGCCGCGTCCCGGAAGTGCAGATGCTCGGCGACGGCGGCGAAGGCCCGCAGCTGCGCGAGACTCGGCTGCCTCCGCTTGCCGTTACTGATGGTCACTGATAGCTACCTCCGATCAACACGACCGAGTGTAGCTATTTCCCTAATCAATGCACCCTGTGCCAACATCGACAGCGTCCAACCCATACGGGAAACACCCTCAAAAGGGGTGTTTCTTCGCTGCTAGGAGACTACGTGCTCACTGTTGGTGACAAGTTCCCCGAGTTCGAACTGACCGCCTGCGTCTCGCTGGAGAAGGGCAAGGAGTTCGACACGATCAACCACAAGACCTACGAGGGCAAGTGGAAGATCGTTTTCGCCTGGCCCAAGGACTTCACCTTCGTGTGCCCGACCGAGATCGCCGCGTTCGGCAAGCTGGACGACGAGTTCGCCGACCGCGACGCGCAGATCCTCGGCTTCTCCGGTGACTCCGAGTTCGTCCACCACGCCTGGCGCAAGGACCACGACGACCTGCGCGACCTGCCCTTCCCGATGCTGGCCGACTCCAAGCACGAGCTGATGCGCGACCTCGGCATCGAGGGCGAGGACGGCTTCGCCAAGCGCGCCGTCTTCATCGTCGACCAGAACAACGAGATCCAGTTCTCCATGGTGACCGCCGGCTCCGTCGGCCGTAACCCCAAGGAGGTCCTGCGGGTCCTGGACGCCCTGCAGACCGACGAGCTGTGCCCGTGCAACTGGAGCAAGGGCGACGAGACGCTCGACGCGGTCGCGCTGCTGGCCGGTGAGTGACCCATGTCGCTCGACTCGCTGAAGTCCCGCGTCCCGGACTACGCCAAGGACCTGAAGCTCAACCTGGGTTCGGTCATCGGCAACTCCGACCTGCCCGCGCAGCAGCTGTGGGGCACGGTGCTGGCGACCGCCATCGCCTCCCGTTCCCCGATCGTGCTGCGTGAGCTGGAGCCCGAGGCGAAGGCGAACCTCACGCCGGAGGCGTACACCGCGGCCAAGTCCGCGGCCGCGATCATGGCGATGAACAACGTCTTCTACCGGACCCGGCACCTGCTGTCCGACCACGAGTACGGCACCCTGCGCGCCGGTCTGCGGATGAACGTCATCGGCAACCCGGGCGTGGAGAAGGTCGACTTCGAGCTGTGGTCGTTCGCGGTCTCCGCGATCAACGGCTGCGGGCTGTGCCTGGACTCGCACGAGCAGGTGCTGCGCAAGGCCGGCGTCGACCGTGAGGTGATCCAGGAGGCGTTCAAGATCGCCTCTGTGGTTCAGGCGGTCGGCGTCACGCTGGACACCGAGGCGATCCTCGCCGAGTAGTCCGGCCGCGCTCTTCCCGGACCCCGCTCACCCCTGGTGGGCGGGGTCCTCCGCGTTCTTCTCACCGGACGCCTGCTCGGGCACCGCGGGGGCCTGCCGGTTCTGGAGCTCCAGCGAGTACTGCCGCAGATACCCCACCACCGTGTTGGTCACCGCCACCAGCGGTACGGCGACCACCGCGCCGCCGACGCCCGCCACCATGGCGCCGGCCGCCACCGTGAGGACCACGGCGAGCGGGTGGACGCGGACCGCGCGGCCCAGGATGAAGGGCTGCAGGACGTGGCCCTCTATCTGCTGGACGGCGAGGACCACGACGAGGGTCATGACGGCCGTGAAGACGCCCTGGGTCACCAGCGCAACGATCACGGCCAGCGCGCCGGAGGCGACGGCACCGACCAGGGGGATGAAGGAGAACAGGAAGATGAAGACGGCCAGCGGGACGGCCATCGGCACGTCCAGGAAGTAGATGCCGATGCCGATGAAGATGGCGTCGATCAGCGCGACCAGCACCGTGCCGCGGACGTACGCCGTCAGGGTGCGCCAGGCGCGCGGGCCCGCGCCGGCCACGCCCGGGCGGGCCGCTGCGGGCACCAGCTTCAGGAACCACTGCCAGATGCGCTCGCCGTCGTAGAGCAGGAACAGCGTCGAGAAGAAGACCAGCAGGATGCCGGTCAGGGTCTCGACGATGACCTGGACTCCCTCCAGGCCCGCGGACGTTATCTGGTCGGCGTTGGCTCCGATCGCCTCGCGCAGGTTCTTGGCGATCTGGTTGATCTGCTTGTCGGTGACGTGGAAGGGGCTCTTCAGCAGCCAGTTGCGCAGATCGTCGATGCCGTTCTGGATCTGGCTGGAGAGCGTGTCGATGTTCTCCATGACCTGCCAGGTCACGAACCAGCCCATCAGGCCCATGACGACGAAGCCGAGGATCGCGGTCATCGCGGTGGCCAGGCCGCGCGGCACCCCGTGGCGCCGGAGCCGGGCGACCGTCGGCTGCAGCAGCGCGGTGATCAGCAGGGCGATGACGAAGGCGAAGACCACCAGCTGTACGGCGCTGATGACGCGCATCAGCACCCAGACGGTGCCGGCCAGGACCAGCAGCCGCCAGCCGGCCTCGGCCGCGACCCGCACGCCCCAGGGCACCGCCTCGGCGGGGTCGGGGCGGGGGCCGGCCTTCGGCGCGGTCAGGGGCGCGGGCGGTGGCGGTGGCGCGTCGGCGACGGGGGCCGGGTCGGCGGGCTCGGGCGCGATGTGCTCCTTCTCCACCTCCGCGCGGCGCTCGTCCAGGCGCTCACTCACCTCGGTGAGACCGGCCCCGAGCCGGCCGAGCCACCCTGGCACTCGCGACATGATCTGTCCTCTTCCCCCGCGTCCCCGGGTGCTCGCCACCACTCCCCCTGGAGTCGTTCGGGTACGACCGTACAGGGCGAAAGCCCCTCCCCTGAGGACGGGGAGGGGCTGCGCAAGGTTGAGCGGCGAACGGGCGGCCTAGTACCAGTGGTTGGCCTGCCAGAACGACCAGGCCTGGCACGGGCTGCCGTACCGGCTGTTCATGTAGTTGAGGCCCCACTTGATCTGGGTGGCCGGGTTGGTCTGCCAGTCGGCGCCCACGGAGGACATCTTGGAGCCGGGCAGAGCCTGGAAGAGGCCGTAGGCACCGGAGGAGGCGTTGACCGCCCGGTAGTTCCAGCTCGACTCGTGGTCCACGATGTTGCTGAAGCACTGGAACTGGCCGGCGCCGACCATCTGGCTGGCCATGGCCTGGATCTGCGCGACGCTGTAGCTGCCCTGGACGGGGAAGCTGGAGGAGTCACGGGTGGAGCGGGTGGTCGCCTGCTTCGCCTCTTCGCGAGCGGCCTTGGCCTCCTTGGCCGCCTTCTCCGCGGCAGCCTTCTTCGCCACGGCGGTCTCGGCGGCGGCCTTGCGGGCCGCTTCCTCGGCGTCCTTCTTGGCGCTCGTGTCGGCGGCGATGGCCTGGGCGTCGGCCTGCTGCGTCAGGGACGCGGTCTGCACCTGGGCCTGCTGACCCGCGGGTATGTCCGCGAGGAGCGTGGTGTCGGCTGCCGTCGCCTCGGCGTCGTTGTTGGGCTGCGCGGTGCTGCCCGAGGCAACGCCGACAACGCTTCCGACGGCGGTGACCGCGGTGGCCGAGGCCACTGCGAATCCCCGGACCGAAATCCGGCTCACACGGTTTCCTTCCAGCATCGCCCGCTTCGGTGACCCTGGCGGACGCAATCGTGCCCCTGACACTGGCCTCCCAACTGCGGGGTCACGGGAGGCGCGGGCCCGGTGGGCAACTCCCGCGAGGGGAGCGCCACGTGATGCTCGGGCGGCATACGACGACTCTATGGAGTTGGAGGTGGTGCTTCTGTGGTGCCGTACCGCTGGGGGTACAGGTGTGTCGCATGCGGGGCCTGACAGGAGTGAGACTCTGCCGTAACCCGACGCCGAGTGGCAATTCCGAGTTGAGTGTGAAAGCTCACACCTCGTTTGCCCCTGGGGATTTCAGGAAACCCTCACGCGCGAAGGCGCCGCCCGGCTAGGCTCTTGGCCTTTGCCGGACGGCGCCAACTGGGCTTGCTCAGATATGGCCTTCTTCGAGCATTTCGGTCACAAGGGCCGCGATCTGGGACCTCTCGGACCGGTTCAGCGTGACATGTGCGAAGAGCGGGTGTCCCTTCAGCTTCTCCACGACGGCGACCACACCGTCATAACGGCCTACGCGCAGATTGTCCCGCTGTGCCACGTCGTGGGTCAGAACGACCCGCGAGTTGGCGCCGATCCGGGACAGAACGGTCAGCAGTACATTCCGTTCGAGTGACTGCGCCTCGTCCACGATCACGAACGCGTCGTGCAGGGACCGGCCCCGGATGTGCGTGAGGGGCAGCACCTCCAGCATCCCGCGCGCGGTGACCTCCTCGATGACCTCCCGGCTGGTGACCGCGGACAGCGTGTCGAAGACCGCCTGCGCCCAGGGGCTCATCTTCTCCGCCTCACTGCCCGGCAGATAGCCCAGTTCCTGCCCGCCCACCGCGTACAGCGGCCGGAAGACCATCACCTTCTGGTGCTGGCGGCGCTCCAGGACCGCCTCCAGACCCGCGCACAGCGCGAGCGCCGACTTGCCGGTGCCGGCCCGGCCGCCCATCGAGACGATGCCGACGTCCGGGTCGAGCAGCAGGTCCAGCGCGACGCGCTGCTCGGCGCTGCGGCCCTTGATGCCGAACGCCTCCCGGTCGCCGCGCACCAGACGGACGTTGCCCTCCGCGGTGATGCGGCCGAGCGCCTTGCCGCGCTCGGACTGGATGGTCAGGCCGGTGTGCACGGGGAGGTCGGAGGCCTCCGGGACGTACACGTGCCCTTCCTCGAAGAGGATGTCCACCTGCTCGCCGGAGAGTGTCAGTTCCGACATTCCGGTCCAGCCGGAGTTCTCCGTGATGGCGAGTTCGGCGCGGTACTCCTCGGCCTGCAGGCCGACGGAGGAGGCCTTGATCCTGAGCGGTAGGTCCTTCGAGACGACGGTGACGTCGAACCCCTCGGCCTGCAGATTGCGGGCCACCGCGAGGATGCGGGAGTCGTTGTCCCCCAGGCGGTAGCCGGTGGGCAGCACGCTGGGGTCCGAGTGGTTGAGCTCGACACGGACGGTCCCGCCCAGCTCCCCGATCGGAATGGGGGCGTCGAGGCGGCCATGCTTCACCCGGTAGTCGTCCAGCAGGCGCAGGGCCTGGCGGGCGAAGTACCCGAGTTCGGGATGGTGCCGTTTGGCCTCCAGTTCCGTGACCACGACGATGGGGAGCACGACCTCGTGCTCGTCGAAGCGGGTCAGGGCGTTCGGGTCGGCCAGCAGGACGCTGGTGTCGAGAACATAGGTGCGCCGGTCTGGCTTGTGGCGCTTTGTGCTGGTCACCACGGAAGGACGTACCCCCTCGGATGAGGTCGGGGAGCGACGAAGTGGAAGCCGGGCCGGGAGGGTGGGAGCAGTGCGACCGGTCCCGGGCCACCGCATACGGCGGGCCGGACACCGGACCTCCGCGGCTGCTTCCGTGCAGTGACAGCACGGTCGGGCTGGTGCAAAGGGCCTCCCGGGCGGACGGCCCCGTGCCGCCCGCTGAGATGCGACGCCCGGGGTTCGGGCATCGACCTGTTTGGCTTATGCCCTCGAACATGCGCCGCCATGCAGAAGCAGCCAACAGCGCGCCGGTGAACACCTTGTTACATCCGCCCCAACAGGGGTATACGGAGCACCTCGCCACGGTGGTGACGGGCGGGGCGCCCGGGGCGGCTCAGCCGCCGTAACGACGGTGGCGCGCGGCGTAGTCGCGCAGCGCACGCAGGAAGTCGACCTTGCGGAAGGCCGGCCAGAAGACCTCGCAGAAGTAGTACTCGGAGTGGGCCGTCTGCCACAGCATGAATCCGGACAACCGCTGTTCGCCGCTGGTGCGGATCACCAGGTCCGGGTCGGGCTGGGCGCCGGTGTAGAGGTGACGGCCGATCATGTCGACGTCGACGGACTCGGCGAGCCGCTCCATCGACACGCCCTTGTCCTGGGCGTCGAGCAGCATGGAGCGCACGGCGTCGGCGATCTCCTGGCGGCCGCCGTAGCCGATGGCCACGTTGACCACTATTCCGTCGACGTGGGCGGTGCTCTCCGCGGCCTCCTTGAGGGTGCGCTGCATCCCGGGCGGCAGCAGGTCCACGGTGCCGACGTGGTGCACCCGCCAGCGGCCGTCGGCGGCGAGGGTGCGCACGACGTCCTCGATGATGCCGAGGAGCGGGCCCAGCTCCTCCTGCGGGCGGTCGAAGTTGTCCGTGGACAGCAGCCAGAGGGTGACGACCTCGACGTCCGTCTCACTGCACCAGCCGAGGAACTCCTCGATCTTCTCGGCGCCGACCCGGTGGCCGTGCACCGTGGTGGAGCCGGCGGCCTTCGCCCAGCGGCGGTTGCCGTCCATGATGACGCCGATGTGCTTGGGCACCTGAGCGTGGTCCAGGTGGCCTTCCACCCGGCGCGCGTAGAGCCTGACGAGCAGGCTGCGCAGCTTGTCGCGCAGGTTCACAGAGCCCTCCGGGATTGAGCGCGGGTACGGTCACCGCGGGCCCGAGCCTACCCCGGCCGCCGGTTCGGCCGGGGCTCGGGGTTTTGGGGGTTCGGACGGCCGCGGCCCGACTCGGTGCGGGTACATGGGGGTCGGTCGGGCCCGGGCGGCGGAGCCGCACACCGATACGGCACCGCTCCCCTTCAGCCGGGGGCGCCTCGCCCCTGCCGCGAAGTTCCCGGAAGTTCCCGATGAAAAAAACGGGCCGGTCCGTGGGGGGGAGACGGACCGGCCCGAGGGGGGGTTTCCACCATAACCCTTCGTGAGGGATGGTGCGTGCATCGGCGTGCCACAACTACTCTCCGGAATCACCCGGCGACGCCCCGGTGGGCGCGGAATGCTGGATTCGGGGGCGCTCCATGGCCGATTCACAGCGGATTCTCAGGGAATCGGACCGTATTCGGAGAGATCGAGAGGGCTTGGGCCGTCCGGGGAGCGCTCGGCGCGTCGCCCGGGGGTCCCTCCGACGGGCTACCCGGCCGGCGAACGGTGACTTGACGGTTCCGGTACGGCCCCGCACGGCATCGCGGCACCGCGCAGCCCCCTCCACCGCGCGGTGCCACCCGCACAGCTTTGCTGGCGCGAATTACCTTGGTCTGAACTTACGTGACGCATGGGGCGGATGTGAACCGGAGCCGATAACGATGTGGAAACCCTGTGCACATGCCGGGTGCGGCCGGTGCCGATCCGCGAGCGTCCACCGGGCCGGTCAGGGGGTCGGCTTCCGGACGTCGAAGAGATGCCGGGCGCTGTGCGCGACGAACGGCCCCTCCTTCTCGATCCGCTCGTGCAGGGCGCGCAGTTGGGTCTCGTACGCCTCGACGGTGAAGCCGGGGACCATCCAGACCACCTTGCGCAGGAAGTGGACGACGGCGGCGATGTCGTGGAACTCCATCCGCAGCCGCTCCGCGCGCAGGTCCCGGACCTCCAGGCCCGCCGCCCGTGCCGCGGCCCGCTCCCCCTCGGGATCGCGGCCGGCGCGCACGGCGTCCGGCTGGGGCCCGAGGAAGTACTCGACCAGCTCGAACACACTGGCGGGCCCGACGTGCTGGGCGAAGTAGGTGCCGCCGGGCCGCAGCACCCGCGCGATCTCCTCCCAGCGGGGACGCACCGGATGCCGGCTGAGAACCAGGTCGAAGGCCCCGCCGGCGAACGGCAGCGGCGCGTCGTCCGGTGCGGCGACGACCACCACTCCGCGCGGCCGCAGCAGGGCGGTGGCCCTGGCCACGTTCGGCGGCCACCCCTCCGTGGCCGCGATCAGCCGCGGGCGGGCCGGTGCGGCACGGCCGAGGGCGAAGTCGAGCACCTCCCCTCCCCCGGTCTGGATGTCCAGGGCGGCCTCGGCCCGGGCCAGCCGCTCCCCCGCCGACCGGGCGTACCCCCAGGAGGGCCGGGCCTCGGTGGCCCGTCCCTCGAACCAGGAGAAGTCCCATCCCTCGGTGGGCACGGCGGCACCCTCGGCCACCAGGTCTGCGAAAGAGCGGTTCTCTGCCATGAACGCCATGGTGGCAGGGCCTCGTCGGCGGGTCCTGCCAGTTTCCGGGCCGCCCCTGGACATGCCGGGCCGCCCTGGCCCCGTCGGCCGGCACCGGCTGGGAGACGGGCGCGGACGCCCCCTGGGCACCGGGCACATCCGGCGGACCGGGCACATCCGCCGGCCCGGCGCCCGGCGGACGCCGGGCCTCACGGGCGGCGGAACCGTCCGGCACCCGGCCTCACGGGCGGCGGAACCGTCCGGCACCCGCTCCGGCCCGGGACCCGGCGACAGGGCTCACCGGCCGGGCGCGTCGGGGTGGGTCAGGACGAGCAGGATGTGCTCGTCCTCGCCGTGCCGGAGCGTGCCGGAGCGTGCGAAGCCGTGTCTCTCCAGCAGACGGACGGAGGCCGTGTTCCCGGAGAACGGGTCGGCGTACAGGGGCCGCACCCGCTCCAGCTCCAGGAAGAGGCCGAGGGCCCGGGTGCCGACGCCACGCGCCCAGTACGGCCGCCCGAGCCAGTAGCCGACGAACCGCCGCCCGTCCTGCGTCCAGGAGAGGACGCTCCCGGCCACCTCGCCGTCGACCGCGACCGCCCGCACGAGGCTGTCGGGATCGCCGAGCACCCGCTCCCGCCAGTGCCGCAGGAAGGCCTCCCGTGGTCGGGGCGTGAACCTCGACCGCCGGACGGCTTCCGGGTCGTGCTCATAGGCGAGGAGGTGTTCGAGGTCCTCCTCGCGGACCGGCCGCAGACTCACATCGCTGTACTCGTCCGTCATGCTCGCGAGTGTGGCAGCGCCCACTGACAACGCCCCTGCCGCTACGGCACCAGGGGCCGGACCTCCTGCGCGACGAACCGTACGAAGCCCTCCGGGTCGGGCTCGTCCCCGGTCGGCTGCAGGACGACGGTGTCGGCGCCCGCCTCGGCCAGCCTCCGCACCGCCCCGGCCACGGCACCGGCGTCGCCCGCGACACCGACCTCCGGAGCCGACTCCAGCCCCTCGGCGGCGAGTTCGGCGCGCACCCGGTCCGTGGCACCGGCCCCGGTGGCGGTCAGGAGATAGACGACGACCTTGTGCGGTTCGGTGCGCCCCGCCTCCCGGCGCCCCTCGTCGATGAGGAGCCGGGCCTGCCGTACGCCGTCCGGCGAGGTGGAGGCGGTGAGCAGGGTGCCGTCGGCCCTGGCGCCGGCGAGGCGCAGCGTACGGGACCCGGTGGCGCCGGCGAACACCTCGACCGGCCGCGGCGGGGGCCGGTCGAGGCCGACGTCGTCCAGCCGGACGTAGCGGCCGCGCACGCTCAGCCGCTCCCCGCGCAACAGCGCGCGCAGGGCGTCGAGCTGCTCGCCCAGCAGGGTGAGCGGCGAGGCCGCCCGGGCACCGACCTGTCCCATCCAGTCCTGCACCCCGTGCCCCACGGTCAGGACGGCCCGTCCGGGGAACATGCGCTCCAGCGAGGCCGCCTCCATGGCGGTGGCGGCGACGTTCCGCAGCGCCACGGGCAACAGCCCGATACCGACCCGCATCCGCTCGGTCCAGGCCAGAGCGGCCGCGGCCGTGGACACACCGCCCGCCAGGAAACAGTCCTCCCACAGCCACAGCTCCTCCAGCCCCACCTGGTCCGCGAGACAGGCCACGTCACGCAGACGCTCGGGCGGGACCTGGGGCCGGAATACCGCGCCTAGTCCAGTCATGGGGCCTTCCTAGTAGCCCGCGCCTGGACGGGACAACTCCTTTGGGCTTTTCGGGACTCGCCTGAACTCCTTCGGACCCGCCTGGGCTCGTTCGGCCCCGCCGGGGGTCCTTCGAAGAGAACTGCTTGTTCACAGGCGTTCCCCGCAGCCTCATGGGTACGGTCACTGCGGAGGTGGCCTCGGGATGGCGCGTTGGCGTGACGGGCGGGGAAGCCTGCTGATCGACGGGAACGGCGGCGGGACCCCGGCGGCCGTTCCGCTGGAGATCGCGGCGTCCTATCGCGCGCGGACCAAGGGCCTGCTGGGCCGTGACTCGGTCGACGGGGCGATGCTGCTCTCACCCGCGAGCGGGGTGCACACCTTCCGGATGCGGATGGCGATCGACGTCGCTTACCTCGACCGGCGGATGCGCGTCATCGCCGTACGCACCATGCGACCGGGCCGGCTCGGCAGACCGAGGCTGCGGGCGCGGCACGTGCTGGAGGCGGAGGCCGGGGCGATGGCGGGGTGGGGGCTGGCGGCGGGGGCGGTGATCCGCATCGAACCGGCCGCCGGGGCGCGGTAGCGGTCGCCACGGCGCGATGGCGGTCGCCGGACGCGGTAGCCGTAGCCGGACGCGGTAGCCGTAGCTGTCGCCAGGGCGCGGCAACCGGCCGGTCGGAACGCGGTGGCCGGGGCGCGACAACCGGCCGTTCGGGACGCCGTGGCCGGCCGTCGGTTCGGGGGCGTTGTCAGTGGGGCGGCCTGGCATCCGGGCATGAGAGCCTCGGGAACGTTCACGGTTGAGGAGTTCACCCCGGCGCCCGTGCAGGTGCCGGAGCCGGCGGTCGAGACGGCGGTGCCCGTCGGGGTGGCCACGATGCGCAAGCGGTACGAGGGGGAGGTCCGCGGGGTGTCGGCCACGCTGTTCACGGCGGCGTACGACCAGTCCACCGCGACCGGTACCTATGTGGCCATGGAGTCCTTCGAGGGGACCCTCCACGACCTGAGCGGTTCCTTCAACTTCGCCCACTCCGCCACGACACGGGGGGGGAAGGCCGCGAAGCGGACTTCTTCGTGATCGTGCCGGGGAGCGGGACGGGGGCGCTGGCCGGGATCCGAGGGGCCGGCGGCCTGGTGATCGACGCGGACGGCACCCATCGGATCCGGTTCGAGTACGCGGTGGGCGAGTAGGCGGCCGCCTGCTGCCCGCTCACTGCTGCTCGGTGCGCGGGAAGGAGACCTCCACGCGGCGGTTCTTCTTCCGGCCCTCCTCGGTGGAGTTGTCGGCGATCGGGTACTGCTCGCCGTAGCCGCGCACGTCGAAGGTGATGTTCGGGTCGTTCAGGTCCTGGTCCAGCACCGCCTGGACGGCGTTGGCGCGCTGCCTGGACAGGATGTCGCCGTGGGCGGAGGAGCCGAGGTTGTCGGTGAAGCCGAAGACGCGGACCTGGGTCGCGTTCTGCTTCTTGACCTCCTCGGCGATCGTCTCGATTCGGGCCTTGGCCTCGTCGCCCAGCTTGGCGCTGTCCTTGCTGAAGAGGACCTCGGCCTGCAGTGCGAAGGTGACGTCGGCGTTGGTGTCCTCCCGGCGTTCGTCGCCGCTCTGGTCTTCGACGACCGACTTGATGTCCAGCACCTTGGGCTGCGCGAGCGTGGCGCCCTCGGGCAGTTTGAGGTCCGGGTCGGTGGGGTCGATCTTCACCGGCGCGGTGGCGGAGGGTTCCGTGCCCGGGGGTTGGCTGGGGCCGGTGTCGTCGGCGTGGGCCAGGGTGAGATTGGCGGCAGCGAGGAGGGCTGCGGCGCCGAGGGTGAGGGTGAGGCGGGGGGTGGTGGTCACTTTGGCCTCACCCGGAGATTTTGATGGTGGCGCTGGAGAACGTGGGCAGTTGGAGGGTTACTTCTGGAGTGTTGGCGGGTGGGGAGGGGAACTGCATGAAGACCGGAAGCGACTGGCCCGCTTGAATTGTGACGATGCCGGTGGTGGTGAGGGGGCGTCCCTCGGTATCACGCAGCACGTAGTAGCGCTTCTTGCCCTTTGGATCGACGAGCGTGGCTCCGCCGAAGGAAGACCCATGCTTAACGATCTCGGTCTCGTCACCACTCGTCTGGGCCGGCACAACAACTGATTTGGCGGCATCGTTCTTCAGATTGCCGCTTACAGTGACAAACCCCCCAGAATCCCTTTGCGCAGAGGTAACCTGAAGCAGCAGCCCTCCTGTTCCCTTGAGCTCGGCCATGGGCTGCTCCGACTGCCCCTCTTGAGTACTCGGATTGGACCCATTTTCCTTGGAAGCGGATGCGGATTTCTCCGGCTTCTTGTCATCGCCACCACCGCTACCGCAGCCCGCCAAACCGACGGCCAGACCGGTCGCGATGGTCAATGCGACCACCCCCCTGCTGGCCCTCGCAGTGAACCGAACACTCATCGCTCTGCTTCCTTCATCCCTCGTCGTTCGCATATCAGTCGGCCAGATGGACATCGAAGAGGTCTTCGGGACCCGGAAGATCGGCGAGATCAGCGGGGTCCGGGCTCCAGTCCTTGTCCCTGCAGGTGAGTCGCGGCAGTGGGCCGCCCCCTGCATCCACACCCGGTAGGTGGAAAGCGCAGAGGGGTTGGATCACGGCAGTCGCCGACTGCGTCGACTTGATGTTCTCCGTACCAGGTACGACTGAGTCGCCGACGGACTTGTTGGTCTGCACTTCCACCGAGTACTTCAGTAGCTCAGGGACACAGGAGTTCAATCGGGCGTCGTTCTGAGCAGCCAACTGCTCCGCGCGCCAACAGGCGTTGCTGGCACCCTTGCCATCGAAGATGTCCTGCCACTTGGCGGGGTCGAGCAAGCTCTCCAACCACTTGCCTGCAAGTTCGTCACGCGCCTTCTGCGCGGCTGCGAGCGCCGCAGCGTCAGCCGCCGTCTGGGCGCCGCTCCGATTGACTGCAGCCTGACCGACAGCGAGGTAGGCGAACGCAAGAAAGAGCAGACCCGCCACCACCGTGATGTAGATGGGGAAGGCCTGCCCTGCATCGTTACACCTGTGCCACCGCATCAGGTGATTTCGTTGATCTTCTCCTGGATCTTGTTGAGGATCGTCTGACCGATGTTGGTACCCGTGATCGCCAGCACAATCGCCACTACCACCGCGATGATCCCCAGGTACTCGACGGCAGTCTGCCCCTTGTCGTTGGTGCGTCGCTGCATCGCAACCAAGAACTTCAGCATCAGGTCGCTCATAGTGCTCCCCTCCAGATGCGCTTCCGAAGTCGGAAACGTATGCCGGGACAGCCTGCCCCCCAGAGGGCCCCAGGACCCATTCCCGGGCCCATCCCCTGACCCGTGCGGGCATCTCAGGCCACCCCCAGCCACTTCGCCGCCGCCTGTGACCGGTTTGTGCTGTGGAGCTTGGCGAAGATGCGGTTGATGTGGTTCTTGACGGTCTTCTCGCTGATGAAGCAGGTGGCGGCGATCTGCTGGTTGGTCATGCCGGACGCGATGAGGTCCATGATCTCCGCCTCCCTGCTGCTCAGTTGGAACCGCGACCGAAATGACTGTCCCACACCAGATTGCAGTTGCGAAAGGTTTTGGGGCTGAATTTTGCCCAGGGGAGCGACCAGTTCCGGTCCGGCGTGTGCAGATGCACTCGCGCCAAGCCCGGTCAGCAACGCCTTCGCCGCCCCCGGAGTCACATGCGGCCGCCCCTCCCTCACATCCCGTACCGCCCTCACCAACTGCTCCGTGGTGAACTCCCCGTGCACCAGATAGCCCCCCGCCCCCAGCCGCAGCGCCTCCCGCACCGTCTCCGTCTCATGGCTGTAGGTGAGCATCATGACGGGGGCCAGCCGGACCAGGTGGGGTAACGCCGAGATTCCGTCGACGCCGGGCATCCTGACGTCGAGGAGGATGACGTCGGGCCGGTGCCGCAGCGCCGCCTCGTACGCCTCGCGGCCGTCCGCCGCCTCCGCCACCACCGTGGTGTCCTCGCGGTCGGAGAGAAGGGCGGTGAGGCCCGCCCGGATCACGGGATTGTCGTCGGCCACCACGAGGCGCAGGGGTGCCGTGGCGGTGGGCGGGGGAAAGCCCCGGCCGGGGTTCAGGTGCTGCATCGGGTGCCTCCTCTCAGGCTTCCTGGGACGGTGGGTCGGTTGTCAGGGCGCTCAGCGGCAGATCCACGACCACCCGCGTGCCTCTTTCGTTCTCGTCCGGCCCCGCCCTGAGGCGGGCCCCCGCCTGGGCCGCCCGTTCGACCATGCCCAGCAGGCCGAAGTGGCCGGAGTGCCGCAGGTGTTCGAGGGTCGTGCCCGGGGGCAGGCCCCGGCCGTCGTCGCGGATCGTCAGGCGGAGCACGTCACCGTCCACTCCCGCGGTCAGCTCCACCCGGGTCGCGGCCGCATGGCGGTGGGCGTTCTCCAGCGCCTCCGTGGCGATGGCCAGCAGGTCGCGGGCGAGGGGTGCGGGAACGGGCGGAAGGGGTGCGGGGCCCGTCCGCCGGCATACCGCCCGCAGTCCCGTGCGGGTCGTGAAGTCGGCCGCGCGTGCCGTCAGTTCCGTCCAGATGTCCGTCGGCTTCGCCGATGCGGTCGTCTCGTCCCGGCGCAGGTCCTCCAGCAGTTCCCGGGACTCCGCCGCCGCCCTGCGGGCCGAGCGGGACACCAGGTCCGCCTGGCGCCGGATGCGGTCCGGGTCGGGCGCGCCGGCCGCTGCCGTCGCGGCCAGACCGTCGGCCGCCAGGGCCACGCCGTAGAGGGTCTTGGCCACCGAGTCGTGCATCTCGCGTGCGAGGCGGGCCCGTTCGGCGTGCACCGCCTCCGTCGCCGCCAGGCGGGCCTGGACCGCCGTGAGGGCCTGGGTGGCCGCGCCGAAGCGGAGCATCAGGTTGCGCAGGGTGGAGCCCATCGCCCCGGCGATGACGCACAGGCCGGGCAGGAGGAGCGACTCGGCCACGCCCGCCTGGCCGTCCGGCTTCAGGGTGGCGTGGACGAGGAGCAGGATCAGGGACTGGAGGGACGCGAAGCAGGCGGCGCCCCGCCAGCTGTAGACCAGGCCGGCCAGCAGCGGTGTGCAGACGCTGACGTAGGCGAGGGTGGTGTCCGGGCCCGCCGAGATCAGCAGGAAGGAGCCGAAGAGGGTGTCGGCGGCGAGGAGGCTGGGGTGGCGCAGGAGGAGGGGTCCGAAGCGTTCCCAGTCGCGGAAGAGGACGTAGGACACCATGAAGGTGACGACCACGGCCGCGCCGACCAGGCGGACGCCCAGGCCGGGGGCCGCGTTGAGGAGCGCCGCGGGGGCCGCCAGGACGATCATCGCCAGCCGGAAGCCGAAGACCTGCCGGCACATCGCCTGCAGGGCCCGGACCTGCAGCTTCTCCGGTGCGGATCCCTCGGGGTGCGTCCCGCCTGCGGCCGGCTCCGCGTCGCCGCCCGCACGGCCCCCACGACCCGCACGGCCGCTGCCCTCCCTCGTCATCACCATGGCCATCTCCCCGCCCCCCGTCTACTTCCCCGTGAGCGAGCCGAAGTCCACGCCGGAGCCCAGCAGCAGGCCCGCGCCGAGCAGGAGCATGGTCGCCGGGACCATGAACGTGGTGATCATCAGCGTGGCCTTGGGCACCGCGCGGGCGGCCTTGCGGCGGGCGTTCTGGGCGTCCGTGCGGCGCATGTCCTTGGCGAGGGCGACCAGCGTGTCCACGATGGGGGCGCCCAGCTCCTCCCCCTGTTGCAGCGCGGTCACGAACATCGCCACCTGCTCCGAGTCGTTGCGGCGGCGCAGTTCCGCGAAGGCCTGGCGGCGGCTCATGCCGAGGTCCATCTGGCGCAGGGTGATGCGGAGTTCGTCCGCCCAGGGGCCCTCGTAGCGGGAGGCCACCCGGTCCAGGGCCTGGCGGAAGCCCAGTCCCGCGCTCACCACCACCGCCAGCACGTCCAGGAAGTCGGGCAGCGTACGCTCGATCACGTCCTTGCGGACCCGGATCGCCGACCAGATGCCGACCTCCGTCCAGAACGCCCCGAACAGGAGGAGGATCAGGGCCACGAACCACTGGCCGCGGAGCAGGAAGACCAGGAAGCCGACGCTGCCGAGGGCGCCGTAGACCGCGCGGCGGGCCGCGTAGCGGTCGATGGTCAGGCCGCCGGGGTTGCCCGCGAGGTCGATCCTGCGGCGGTACCTGGCCACCATGCGGGGGCCCATCAGGCGCAGCACCGCGGGGGCGTAGCGCATGCCCATGCGGTCGATCACCGAGCCGACCGCGCCGGTGCGGGTGGCGCCGACCTCGAGGGCGACCGCGAGGTCGCCGGGGAGTTTCGCGTCCGCGCGGTACATGCGGACGCCGGCGAAGGCGCCCCAGACGCCGAGGCCCATCAGCAGTGCGAGCAGGATTGCCACCATCGGACCGGCCCCCTCACACGTCGATCCGGCTCATCCGGCGGATGAGCACGAAGCCGACGGCGTACATCCCGAACGCGATGATCACGCAGCCCTGGCCGACGGGTGAGCCCGTCATCCGGTCCAGGGCGCCGCTCTTGACCCCGTTCATCAGGAACAGGGCGCCGATGCCGAGGACGGGGACGGCGTACGACGTCATGGTCACCTGGGAGAGCTGGGTGCGGATCTCGCGCCGGGTCTCCTTGCGTTCCTCCAGGGTCTCGGTGAGGTTCCGCAGGGCCGAGACCACCTGGCCGCCCGCCCGGTTGGACAGGACCAGGGTGGTGACGAGGACGACCAGTTCGCGGGAGGGGAGGCGGTCGGCCAGTTCGCCGAGTGCGTCGTCCAGGGAGTGGCCGATCGCCAGCTGGTCGGCCACCTTGGCCAGTTCCTCGCCGGCCGGGGCCTCCAGCTCCTCGGCCGCCATGCCGATCGCGGTGCGCAGGGCGAGGCCGGCCTGGGTGGCGTTGGCCAGGATGCGCGCCAGTTCGGGGAGCTGGTTGATGAAGCGTTCGATGCGTTTCTGCCGCTGCCAGTTGAGGAACTGGACGGCCGCCCAGATGCCGAGCAGACCGGCGAGCGGTCCGAAGAAGGGGGCCAGGGTGGCCTGGCCGATCAGCCAGAGCGCGGCGACCGCGGCGAGCATGCAGGCGAAGAACTCGCCGGGTGTGATGTCCAGTCCGGTGGCCGCCAGCCTCAGCTCCAGCTTCCGGCCCAGGGCGGTACGGCGCAGCCGGCGGTCCAGGGTGCGGAAGCGGCGCCGGCGGCCGGAGGCGGCGACGGCGCCCGTGTGCGAGAGGCGGTCGATCAGGGCGGCGCGCTGGGCCCGGCCCGAGGCGTAGGCGTGCACGCCGACGACGGCCAGGACGCAGGTCAGCAGGGCGACACCGGTGGTGACCTGGACGAGGGTGTGGAGTTCCATGGGGGGTGGCCTACCTACCTGGCTTCTCGGGTGGTGAGCTGGGCCGCGGAGTGGGCGACGCCGAACGCCTGCGGGATGGGCTGGCCCGCCATGTAGAGGCGGTCGGCGGTGCGGCGCGGCAGTGGGAAGTAGTCGAAGGCGCCGTACACCCGGCCGTCGGGGGTCATCGGCTGTGCGGTGAAGCGGGCCACGGTCGCCAGCCGGTACGGCTCGCCGCCGTGGCTGTCGAGCAGCGCGACCTCGGTGATGCGGCGGGCGCCGTCGGCGAACCGGGTGAGCTGGACGAGGACGTCGACCGCGCTGTTGATCTGGTCGTGCAGCGCCACGAAGGGCACCTCGACGTCGGACATGGAGGCGAGGGTCTGCAGCCGGGTGAGCGCGTCCTCCGCACTGTTGGCGTGGACGGTGGCGAGGGAGCCGTCATGGCCCGTGGACATCGCCTGGAGCATGTCCAGGGACTCGCCGCCGCGGACCTCGCCGACCACGATCCGGTCGGGCCGCATGCGCAGCGAGTTGCGGACCAGGTCCCGGATGCTGACCTGTCCCTTTCCTTCGACGTTCGGCGGCCGGGACTCCAGCCGGACCACGTGCGACTGCTGGAGCTGGAGTTCGGCCGAGTCCTCGATGGTGATGATGCGCTCGTGCTCCGGGATCAGCCCGGACAGGGCGTTGAGCAGGGTCGTCTTCCCGGTGCCCGTCGCCCCGGAGACGATGATGTTGAACTTCGCCTGCACCAGGCCCGCCAGCAGGAACACCATGTGCTCGTCGAGCGAGCCGAAGCCGATGAGTTCCTGCAGGGTGAAGGAGCGCGGGAAGCGGCGGATGGTGAGGGTGGGGCCGGTCAGCGACAGCGGCGGGATGATCACGTTGACGCGCTCGCCGGAGGGCAGGCGGGCGTCCACCATCGGGTTGGACTCGTCCACCCGGCGGTTGACCGTGGACACGATCCGCTCGATGGTCTGCATCAGCTGGTCCGCCGAGACGAACCGGAGCGGCAGCTGCTCGACCCGGCCGCCGCGTTCCACGAAGATCGCGTCCGGCCCGTTGACCATGATCTCGGTGATCGACGCGTCTTCGAGGAGCGGTTCCAGGATGCCGAGGCCCAGTGCCTCGTCCACCACCCGGCGGATCAGCTGGGAGCGCTCGACCGTCGAGAGCACCGGGCCCTCGCGGCTGATGATGTGTCCGAGGACGCGTTCCAGGCGGGCCCGGCGCTCCGCCGCCGCGAGCGAACTCATCTCCGCGAGGTCGATCTCCTCCAGCAGCTTGGCCCGGTAGGAGGCGACCAGATGCCCGTCCTCGCCCCGGCTGCCGTGCTCCTCGGGAGTGTTGATCCGTGCCCGCAGGCTCATGGTTCGCTTCTCCCGGGTCAGTGGTCGAGGGGCATGGTGGCGGACTTCTCGGCGGGGTCGAAGTGCCAGCCGGGGACGATCCGGGGGATGTCCACGGACGCGGTGACGGTGACCGTGTCGCCCCCCTCGGCCGCGGAGCACTCCACCTTGATCCCCCCGCTGACGGCCTGCGCACACGCCTGCTGCGCACCCTGGCGCAGCGAGGCGGCGCGCGCCCCCGCTCTCGCCGCCGTACCCGCCTGCTCGGCCGCGTAGGCGACCGCCCCGATCTGGAACCCGGCCAGCCCCACGATCAGCAGGACCGGAATGAACCCGAGGTACTCGATGGCGACTTGGCCCGTGTCGCGCTTCCGGCGGTACGACATCTCACTCCTTCACCTCCTCCACGGCACCGGCATGGCCGTGCACCGTGACGGGGAAGTCGATCGAGCCGGGGAAGAGGACGGGGACCTTGATCGAGACGTCCGCCGTCACATAACCGGTCCCGCCGCACCGGTCCACGCCGGCACCCCCTCGCCACGCCCCCGACAGATGCTTCAGGGCGGCCTGCCGGCATGCGCCGGAACGCTCTCCCCGCGGCACCGCCGTCCCCGCCCGTACCCCCTCGTCCGCAGCATTCCCCGCGAGGGTGTAGGCGTACCCCACGAGCACGCACTGCCACATGAGCACCAGAGTCAGGATGATCAGCGGAGCCATCCCGAGGAACTCGATGCTGACCTGCCCCCGGTCGTCCCCTCGCAGACGCCTCATCGCCCCCTCACTCCTTCCGCCGCCGCATGCTCACCGCACCGCGGTCGCCGCGCAGCCGGCCGCTTCCGCGGTGGGACCCCTCGGGCGGCTTCGCCAGGCCCAGTTCCCCGGCGAGCCCCCACAGGGCCTGCTTGACCGTGCTCCTGCCGTCCAGTTCGTGCAGGCGTCCGGCGTCCACGACCCCCTGCAGCTCCTTGAAGTTGGCGGGGACGGCCGTACGGGCCAGTGCGGTGCCGGTGATGCGCTGGATGAGCGCGGGCTGGATCTCCGTACCGCGGCTGTGGCGGTTGACGACGACGGTCGTCTCCTCGGCCTTGCGGATCTGCAGCCGGTCCCACATGCGCACGGTGCGTTTGGCGGCGCGTACGGCGACCACGTCGGGCGTGGTCAGCAGCAGGGCCGTGTCGGCCATCTCCACCGCCGCCGCACTGGCCCCGCCCAGCTGGGCGCCGCAGTCCACCACGACGACCTCGTAGCGGGAGCGCAGGGCGCTGATGATCTGGCGGGCGGCGCGGTCGGTGACCTCCTCGCCGCGCTCGCCCTCGGCGGGGGCGAGGAGGAGGGCGAGGCCGGTGTCGTGGCGGAAGACGGCGTCGGCGAGGACGCGGGGGGAGATGTCGGTGATGGCGGCGAGGTCCACGACCGAGCGGCGGAACTGGACGTCCAGGTAGGAGGCGATGTCACCGGCCTGGAGGTCGAGGTCGACCAGGGCGGCGGGCCGGCCGGAGGCCTGCGCGGCGAGGGCGAGCTGGATCGACGTCACGGTCGCGCCGACGCCGCCCTTGGCGCCGCTGACCGTGACGACCGTACCGCCGACGCCGCCGAGGACGTCGGAGCCGCCGTGTCCGAGGTGGCGGCGTACGCCGGTGGACCACTGGGCGACCGCCTGGACGCGGCTGGCGAGTTCCTCGTACGACAGCGGGAGCGCGACCAGGCCGCGGGCGCCGGAGTCCATGGCGGCGGCGAACAGGGCGGGGCCGGCATCGGTGGTGACGAGGATGACGCCGACGGCCGGGAAGCGCAGGGCGACCTCACGGATCAGCTCCAGCGCCGGGACCGGGCCGATGCGTTCATGGACGACGACGACCTCCGGCAGCTCGTCCACCGACTCGGCGGCCTGCCGGGCGAGGGTGTCGACCAGCTGGGTGGAGTCGGCGACGGGTGGCTGTGGTTCGGCGTCGGGGAGCTGGCTGAGCAGCGTGACGAGGGAGCGGACTGCGTCCGGGTCCGCGCCGGCCGGGAGGATCCTGGTGGGCATGCGGGCCGCCTCTCACTTGTCCGTCGCGAGTTCGTAGGTGCGGTCCTTGTCCGGGACCGTGGTCTCGCTGCCGGGGGCCACCAGGGCGAGCCGGACCCGCTGGGCGAAGGACTCGGCGTAGGTGATGCGCTGGGCGTCGAGGGTGGAGAGCGCGAAGGTGATGGGGACGGCCTCGGTGGGCTGCTGGTCCTTGTCCCGGTCGGGGTCGAGGGCGGTGATCTGGCCGACGTCGAGGACCCGGGCGTTGGTGACGATGATCTTCGACTGGTCGGGGTCGCCCTCCTTCTTCCCCTCGAAGGTGGCGTAGACGTTGACCCTCGACCCCGGGGTGATCTTGCCCGCGACGCCGGTCGCCGCGTCGATCATGATGGCGACCTCCTGCTGACCGGGCTGGAGGGCGGGCTGGTCGACGATCATGTCCGTCTGCAGCAGGGAGCCCGCGCGCAGGGTGGTCACGGCGATCTTGCCCTGGATCTGCCGGAGGTCGGTGACGGCGTTGCCGGACAGCCACCGCCTGGGCATCTCGGTCTTCTCGAACTGGCCCGTGCTCAGCGTCGTGTACGGCTTCACGTCGGACCTGACCCGATAGGCGGCGACCTCGGGTCCGACCTTGGAATTCGCGTCGTGGACGACGGACAGCACACCGGCGAACGCGCCGAGAGCGCACAGGACCGACAGGATCAGGAGTATCACGCCGCGGCGCTGACGGGAGTTCATGAACCGTGCAACCTCATTGGGGGAATCGGTCGAGCGGGATGGTGAGTCGCGTTCGGGCGGCGGGTCGGGTCAGGCGGGTGTTCGCTGTTCCAGGGCACGGGGGGCCGGGGCCTCGTACACGGGCGGGCCGGCGCTGCAGAAGACACAGCGGTCGCCGATGACGTCGATGCCGCACCAGTGGCAGCGGGACTGCCGTACCGAGGTGACCAGTTGGTAGAGGACGGAGAGGTCGGCGAGATGGCTGCAGAACTCGACCATCCGGCCGGTGCCCCACCACTGCGGGGACTCGGCGGGCAGCGGGGTCTCGCGCAGGCCGTGCGCGCCCCACTGCTCGGCGAGGCCGGCGACCCAGTCGGTCTGCAGCTGCCCCTTGGCGACGACCATCCAGGTGCTGAACTCGGGCCCCTTGAGTGTGGTGCCGGGGACGAGCCTGACGAGCTGCGGTTCGGGGTGGGCGAGCACGGCGAACTGGCTGCCCGGCACCCATGACTTGGCGTGCGCCTTGAGTCCTACGGGCACCCGGTCCAGCCGGGCGACCGAGCCGAGCACGGCGCCGGCGTGGATGTAGTGGGTGAGCAGCCGCCCGGCGGAGGCGAGCACGCCCGGGCTCAGATCGCACGAGGCGAGCTGCCGCAGCTGCCGGGCGAGGACGGCCGTGCCGAGCGGGGGCAGTTCGGGCCGGAAGAAGGCGATGCGGTCGCTCTCCAGCAGCGACCGCAGGGTGTGCAGCCGCCGTACGACGGGCTCCGCGGTGGCCTGGGAGCACACGACGACCACATGCCCGTACTGCTCGGTCAGGGCGTGCAGTTCGGTGAGCGCGTGGTCCAGCGGGCGCTGGTCGAGGTCGCTCAGCACCACGGCGGGCATGGTCCGCTCGTCCTGCGCCGGCAGTGCCATGTCGGCACTGGTCACGGCAATGACTGTTGGCACGCGCAGCTCCCCGCTCTTCACGCCCTGCGGCCCACCGGTGTCACTCCCATGCGCCAGGACGACTTCATTGCGTGACTACCTGAGCACTGTATCCACGCCCCAATGACCGGAGAACAGCGTTTGTGTAGCTCGTGTGGAACTCTTCGGGCACAAGTCCCGCCAAAACCGGACAGGTTGAGCGCGCGACTTTCGGTGCCGCACTCCAGGCGTCCTTCAGTGCGACGTTCCGCGCGACCTCCGCGCAACTCCCCTTCGGCGGAGATGGTTTTGGTCTGGACCTCTTGACAGCGAGATTGGTCTGGACCAACTTGTACGCCAACGGTGGCCACCGTCCCTCTCCCCCACCTCCCCCACCTCCCCCTCTCTCTTCCTCCCCGAAGACTTCCCCACCGGAGGCCCCAGTGGACCGCGCACCAGGCATGCCCAGACCACACGGACGGCGGATCGCGACATGGTCCGCCGCCACCGCCCTCGCCCTCTCGGTGGCCGGCCTCGCCGCCACCCCCGCGTCCGCAGCGGACGTCAACAACGTCAAGAACGCCGGCTACGAGTCGGGCCTGACCAACTGGACCTGTACGGCGGGCAGCGGTACGACGGTCCCGTCCCCGGTCCACGGCGGATCGTCGGCCCTGAAGGCGACCCCGGCCGGCCAGGACAACGCCCAGTGCACCCAGTCGGTGGCGGTGAAACCCAACTCCACGTACACGCTGAGCGCGTGGGTGCAGGGCGGCTACTCCTACCTCGGCGTGACGGGCACGGGCACGACGGACGTCTCGACGTGGACGCCCGACTCGTCGTCCTGGAAGCAGCTGTCGACGACCTTCACCACGGGCGCCTCGACCACGTCCGTCACGGTGTACACGCACGGCTGGTACGGCCAGGCCGCCTACTACGCGGACGACATCTCGGTCTACGGCCCCGACGGCGGGGGCGGCGGCGACCCGGCCCCCACGGTGCCGGCCGCACCCTCGGGCCTGTCGGTCTCCGGTACGACCTCGTCCTCGGTCTCCCTGTCCTGGTCCGCGGTCTCGGGCGCGACGGGCTACAACGTCTACCGCGACGGTACGAAGGTGTCGGCCGTGACGGGCACGTCGGCGACGGTGACCGGCCTTGCGGCCTCGACGTCGTACTCCTTCCAGGTGACGGCGACCAACTCGGCGGGTGAGTCGGCCAAGTCGGGTGCGGTGACCGGCACGACCCCGGCCACCGGGGGCGGCGGCGGAGGCGGCGCCGTGCCCAGGCACGCCGTCACGGGCTACTGGCAGAACTTCAACAACGGCGCGACGGTCCAGAAGCTGTCGGACGTCCCGTCCTCGTACGACATCATCGCCGTCGCCTTCGCGGACGCGACCTCGACGCCGGGCGCGGTGTCCTTCAACCTGGACTCGGCCGGCCTCGGCGGCTACACGGTCGACCAGTTCAAGGCCGACATCAAGGCCAAGCAGGCGGCCGGCAAGAAGGTCGTCGTCTCGATCGGCGGCCAGAACGGCACGGTGTCGATCAGCGACTCGGCGTCGGCGGCGAACTTCGCGAACTCGGTCTACTCCCTGATGCAGACGTACGGCTTCGACGGCGTCGACATCGACCTGGAGAACGGCCTGAACGCGACGTACATGACGCAGGCGCTGCGTTCCCTGTCGGCGAAGGCGGGCTCGTCGCTCGTCATCACGATGGCCCCGCAGACGATCGACATGCAGTCGACGTCGAACTCCTACTTCCAGACGGCCCTGAACATCAAGGACATCCTCACGGTCGTCAACATGCAGTACTACAACAGCGGTTCCATGCTGGGCTGCGACGGCAAGGTGTACAGCCAGGGCTCGGTGGACTTCCTCACCGCCCTCGCCTGCATCCAGCTGGAGGGCGGCCTGTCCCCGTCCCAGGTGGGTCTGGGCCTGCCGGCCTCGACGAGCGCGGCGGGCAGCGGCTATGTGTCGCCGACGGTCGTGAACAACGCCCTGGACTGCCTGGCCAAGGGCACGGGCTGCGGCTCCTTCAAGCCGTCCAAGACGTACCCCGACCTGCGGGGCGCGATGACGTGGTCGACCAACTGGGACGCGGCTGCGGGCAATGCGTGGTCCAGCTCGGTGGGGGCGCATGTGCACGGGCTGCCGTAGCGGGAGCCGCCGCAACCGCCCGGCGTGAGGACGACGCCCGTACCCCGCGGTGGGGTCCGGGCGTTGTCGTATGCGCGCTGCAGCTCGGCACGCATTCGGCCGGACCTCGCCACTGTGCCACGTATCGCATTGCATGCGTCAATGTGCTGATGTGATGATCCCGGATCATGTCATTCGGTCCGCCACCCACGCATTTCCAGCCGCTCGCACCACCCGCCTGGACACCGCCGACGGATGTCGAGCGGACCCTGTTCGAGACCAGGTCGCGCGAGGACTGGGCCGCGTACTTCGGGACGCTCGCCCGGCACAGGCTGTTCTTCGAGATACAGAAGGACAGGGCGGATGCGACGCCCAGTGCCACGTACGCCGTCTTCGGACACGATCCGCGTGTCGCCGGCGGGCGGATCTGGGCCGTGTACACCGAGGGCATGCTGCCCGCGCCGGAACCCCACCGGGTGTTCGACTGGAACTACCTGGAGTGGTTCGCCAAGGTGTGGAAGCCGACCGATCCGCCGGTGATCGTCGTCAATCCCGGAAGCCCGTGCGAGGCGTTCCTTCCCTCGGCGCCGCCGCATTCGGCGGCCTGGGCGCAGTACGGAGAGCGGGCTCCCGCCCGGAAACGGTCCCTGCGGTTGCGTACCCTGCGCGTCGGTGGGCCGCAGCACGGTCCCGTCGCCCACGGCCTCGCCTGTGGCGCGCTCCTGTGCGTCAACAACGGCTCCCTCTGGAACGCCATGGCCTGGCACGGCGCGGGATATCCAGGTGAGCGGGACCGGCTTCGCGAATGGTGGGGCATCACCACCCGCGAGGAGTGGCAGTACTACCTCCGCGACCTGCTCGCCTGCGAGCAGCACAGCTCGACCTGGGATTTCGCCCTGGGCCTGCGCCGCACCATCGCCCGGGACTTCGGCGGGCACGTCGACACGGGGTACTGGCGGCAGGCCGCCGCCGACATCATCCGTGCGAGGTCCGGGGGTTCGGCCGCCGTGTCCGAGGAGGGCGTCACCAGGTCGGAGCCCCGGCCCGAGTCCGAGGTCGCGGCCCACGTCGAGGGTGTGCAGCGGCTGATCGGGCGCATCACCCGCTATGAGGCACGGATGCGAGCCGACGGCGTACTCGGGGAGAACCGGTACGTCTCCTCCGTCGACGCCTGGGATCTCGGGCGCGCCTCGAAAATGGCCCGCTGGGGGCTGGGCGCCCGCTTCGGGACGCTGCAGGAGGCCGAGTCCGCCGTCGTCCGGGCGGGACGGTCGGCCGCACTCTCCTACAAGTCGTGGCAGGACTTCTCCGCCGCCTACGTCCTCGGGCGTTGTCTCCACTTCGACGACGAGGAGTTCGGTGACTGGTACCAGAACATGGTCGAGGCCCACCGGATCCTGATGTCCGAGCCCGGCAGCCCCTGGCTCGACATTCCCTTCCGATAGCGGACCGGACGGCAGGCGGCCACGCCGTGGACAATGCTCGTGATCAACCCCGAGGGCATCACCCGCATCTGTCGCGGCGCCCCGCCGGGCCTGCCCAAGGTTCGCCTGCACGAGGTGGTGCGCCGTCCGTGACGCGGAGAACGATCACCCTGGTGTCGCCGGGTGGGCGCGGGTGGCACTGCAGGCCGACTGGGATTTCGCGGGGGCAGGCGCCGAAGCTCGGGTCACGGGCTGCGGCTGGGGGCATCCCGAGTTCGTCATGCTCTCCATCGACGGAAGCGTCATCGTTCGGGGGTCACAGGGGCAGAAGTGGACCGACGTCTTCTCCTTGAAGGAGCCCCACCGCATCCCCTCGTTCAGCCGGACGTCGCCGTATGCGTAGTGCACATCTCCGGGGGACGTATTCGGCCAAAGTCCGTCGACCGGGTCGGGTACGGCGTTGCATCCTTCAATGTGCCGATGTGATGATCCCGGGCATGGCTGAGAGCGGGGGTGCCGCCGACCAGGCGGGCGAGATACGCAGGTCACGGCTGTCGGAGTACGCAGAGGTGGCCAGGGCGGGCGCACCCGACGAGGTATCTCCGGAAGTGCACCAGGTGTCTCCAAGCGTGCCTGCCGCCATCGTGCCCGAATCGGCTGACACAAGCCGCAGGCGCCGGGAGTTCGCCGCGTTGCTGGGCGAGTTCCGCCGTACGGCCGTGCTCGTCCCCATCGATGCGGACGAGAACCCCCTGACCGCCGACCACGGCGGCATCCGCTGGATCCTGGCCTTCTCCAACGAGCCGGCACTGGCGCGTTTCGCGATGGCGAGGGGTGAGGGCGACCGGGAGTGGGCGTACCAGCGGCTGCTGGGGGCCAGGTTGCTGGACGCCGGGGTCCCGGCCGTCGGGGTGCCGTGCGGGGTTGCCCTGGACGTCGGCACCGAGGGCGAAGGTGTGCTGTTTCCGCCGGTGTTGGGGATCGTGCCGGATGCGGCGGCCGTCGACCGGGCCGCCGGGACGAGGGAGGACGTGCCGCGGTGAGCGGAAGCGGGGGCAAGGACCTCAGGTCCGAGGGCCTGGACGAGATAGCGCAGGGCATCACGCTCACCCTGGCCGAGTTGAAGGAGCTGGGCATCGACAGTCTGGCGGGCGCGGGCCGGGGCTTCTCGAACCTGGAACTTTCGGGGATGCAGTTGGGGCACGAGGACCTGACGTCGAAGTTCAAGTCGTTCTGCGAACGGTGGGAGTGGGGCGTGCGCACGCTCGTACTGGAGGGCAACGCGTTCGCGCAGGACGTGGGCCTGGCGGCGGGCACGCTGTACGAGACGGACCAGTACGTCGGCGGGGCGCTGAAGGTCGGCGCGAACTCGCTGTGGGGCAACCCGTACATGTCCGAGGACGACGTCCAGAAGGAGAGCTGGCACCAGCTGGCGCGGAACGGCGCCGACGCCTACACCGATCCGGACTACAGCGGGAAGTCCTTCGAGGAGGCGTGGCAGCACACGAAGCAGGACGCCGAGAACGCCGGGCACGACGTGGTGACCGCGAAGTTCGGCCCGATGGGTTTCGGCTCTGTGGGCGTGAGCGCGGAGGACCTCAAGCACTCGGTCGAGGGCGTTGAGGGCGGGCAGGACGGGAGTGCCGGCTGATGGGGCTCGGTGACCTGACCAACTCGGTCGTGGGCGGGGCCGAGCACCTCGTCGACGGCGGCAAGAAGCTCGTCGGCAAGGGCATCGACAAGGCCACGGACATCACCGGTGACCTTCTGGACAAGGTCGGTGCCCACAAGTACGCCGACGCCATCAGGGCCGGGGGCGACTACATCGCCTCGGATCTCGGCGCCACTCCGGGCGAGATGCAGCTCGGTGAGACCGATCTGGCCTTCGAGCTGGTCCACGGCAACCCGAAGGACATCCAGGCCAGCGCCAAGCACCTGAAGGACTTCCACGCAGCCTTCGACAAGGTCGGCCAGGGAATGCGGAAGCTGGACTCCTCGTCCTGGCAGGGCGAGGCGGCCGACGCGTTTCGCAAGAAGTTCGCCGTGCACCCGGTCGGGTGGCTGCACGCGGCGGATGCCTGCCATATTGCGGCGGGCGCGCTGGAGAACTATGCCGACACCGTCACCTGGGCGCAGAAGCAGGCCCAGGAGGCCATCGAGCTCTACAAGAAGGGCGTGAAGGCGTCGCAGGACGGGGCCGAGGCCTACAACAAGAAGGTCGACGCCTACAACGCCAAGATCAAGGCGAACGAGGACCCGGGTCCGAAGCCGGGGCCGTTCCAGGACCCCGGAACTGTCGACATCAAGGCGGCGTCGGAGAAGCTCGCCACGGCCCGCAAGCAGCGCAACACCGCCGCAGGCATCGCATCGGAAGCCGTCGGCAAGGCCCTCGCCCACGCACCCGCCGAGCCACCCCCGCTCGCCCGTCTGAAGGCGGACGGCGCCGATGGCCTGGGGGCCTTCAACACCGAGGTCGTCCACCTCGACGGCGGCATCGTCAAAGGGGCTGCAGGCCTGATCAACTTCGCCCGCGGCCTCAACCCCACGGACCCCTACAACCTCACCCACCCCGCCGCGTTCCTCCAGAACACGAGCATGACGCTCGCGGGCCTGGTGTCCACCGCCACGCACCCCGACCGAACCGTGAAGACGATGTGGGACGAGTTCCGCAAGGACCCGTCCGAGTTCACCGGACGTCTGATCCCCCAGGCGATCGGCACCGACGGCTTGGGAGTGGAGACGGGCCTGGCGCGGGAGGCTGCGGAGGGGGTCGCGACCCGTCAGGCAGCGGAAGCGGCGGCCGGACGTGAGGCGGGAGCGGGGGCTGAGGCCGCCGAGAGCGCGGGCGGGAAATCCGCTCGGGAGCAGGTCGACGAGGACCCGCCGGCGACCTCCCACGACGAAAGCAGCACGGAGAGCGGGGGCACCGACCCGATCAACCTCGCCACCGGCAAGGTGTACCTGCCGCAGACGGACGTCACCCTGCCGGGCGTGCTGCCGCTCGTTCTCAAGCGGCGGGTGGAGTCCGGCTACCACCTCGGCCGCTGGTTCGGCCCGTCCTGGTCCTCCACCCTGGACCAGCGCCTGGAGATCGATACGGAGGGAGTCGTCTTCGTCGCGGAGGACGGCCTGCTCCTGGCCTACCCGCACCCGGCGCCGGGCTTGCCGACTCTCCCGAGCCATGGCCCCCGCCGGCCCCTCGACCGGGTGGACGGCGGCTACACGGTCACGGACCCGAGGACGCACCGTACCTGGCACTTCGCGGACCGCAGCGAGACCCTGTCGGTCCTGGAACAGATGGACGACCGCAACGGCAACTGGATCACTTTCGAGTACGACGCGGAGGGCACGCCGCTCGCGGTGGTCTCCAGCAGCGGCCAGACCATCCGCGTCACCACGGACGCCGGCCGCATCGTTGCTTTCCACCTGACGGCAACAGGGGAGGAGCTGAAGCGTTACGGCTACACGGACGGCAATCTGACGGAGGTCATCAACTCCTCGGGCCTGCCGCTCCGCTTCACGTACGACGAGGCAGGCCGAGTCACCTCCTGGACGGACACGAACGACCGTAGCTACACCTACGAGTACGACGACCGGGACCGCTGCACGGCCGAGGGCGGCTCAGCGGGTCACATGGCTCTACGCCTGACCTACGGGGACCCCGATCCGGATACCGGCCTGCGGACCACGACCGCCACGACCGGCGAGGGCCACACGCGCCGCTACCTGGTCAACAGCGCCTGGCAGGTGGTCGCGGAGATCGACGCCCTCGGTGCGACCACCCGATACCACCGCGACCGCTACAACCGCCTTCTCTCCCGGACGGACCCGCTGGGCCACACGGCGACGTTCCACTACGACGACGACGGCAACCTGACGTCGGCCGTACGCCCGGACGGCCGCGAGTGGAGAGCTGAGTACAACGAACTCGGCCTGCCCGTGAAGGTGGTCAACCCGGACGGCACAGTCGTACGCCAGACGTACGACGAGCGAGGCAACCGCACGTCGGTGACGGACTCGGCGGGCCGGACGACCAGCTTCACCTACGCAGAGGCCGGTCACCTGACCTCCGTGACCGACCCTCTCGGCCATACGACGAGAGTCGTCTGCGACCGTGCGGGCCTCCCCCTGGAGATCACGAACCCGCTGGGCGCGACCACCCGCTACGAGCGGGACGCCTTGGGCCGTCCGACGGCGGTCACGGATCCCACAGGCGCGACGACACTGCTGGAATGGTCGATCGAGGGCCATCCGACCCGACGTACGGCCCCGGACGGCACGACCGAGACGTGGACGTACGACGGCGAGGGCAACTGCACGAGCCACACCGACCCGATCGGCGGCGTCTCCCGCTTCGAGCACACCCACTTCGACCTGCTGACGGCGCGCACGGGCCCCGACGGTGTCCGCTACGAGTTCGACCACGACAGCGAACTGCGCCTGACGAAGGTCAGCAACCCGCAGGGCCTGACGTGGACGTACGAGTACGACGCGGCGGGCCGCCTCGTCACGGAGACGGACTTCGACGACCGCACGCTGACCTACACCTACGATTCCGCGGGACGCCTCACGTCGCGCAGGAACGTTCTCGGCGAGACGGTCTCCTTCGAGCGCAACGAACTGGGCCAGGTGACCCGCAAGGACGCGGCCGGCCAGATCACGACGTACGCCTACGACCTGACCGACCAGCTCGCGCGGGCAACCGGCCCCGACGGCACCACCCTCACCCTGCTCCGCGACCGCCACGGCCGGCTGCACTCGGAGACGGTCGACGGCCGGACCCTGAGCTACACGTACGACGCGCTGGGCCACCGTACCGGGCGCACGACCCCCACGGGCGCCGTCACCACCTGGTCGTACGACGCCACCGGCCGCCGCACCGGCATGGTGGCCTCGGGCCGCGCCATCGACTTCACCTACGACGAGGCAGGCCGAGAACTGTCCCGCCACATCGGCGGAACGATCACTCTGGAGCACACCTTCGATCCCCTGGGCCGCCTGACGACCCAGTCGGTGACCGGGGTGGAGGGCCGCGCGGTGCAGCACCGGGCGTACGCCTACCGCGCCGACGGCAACCTCATCGGCATCGACGACCAGCTCGCCGGTTCCCGCCGCTTCGACCTGGACGCGGCGGGCCGGGTGACAGCGGTCCACGCGGCGGGCTGGACGGAACGGTACGCGTACGACGAGGCGGGCAACCAGACACAGGCATCGTGGCCGGCGGACCACCCCGGCCAGGAGGCTGTGGGCATCCGCGAGTACACCGGCACACGCATCACACGTGCCGGAAACGTCCGCTACGAACACGACGCCCTGGGCCGCATCACACTCCGCCAGAAAACCCGCCTGTCCCGTAAGCCCGACACCTGGCGCTACGCATGGGATGCCGAGGACCGCCTCACCTCGGTGACGACACCGGACGGCACCCGCTGGCGCTACACCTACGACCCATTGGGTCGGCGCACCGCCAAACTCCGCCTCGCGGCAGACGGCGAGACAGTCCTGGAGCGGGTCGACTTCACCTGGGACGGCACCACTCTCTGCGAACAGACGACGAGGTCTCTGGACCTCCCGAACCCGGTCACCCTCACCTGGGACCACCAGGGCCTGCGCCCCCTGGCCCAAACGGAACGCATCACCGCGGCCGACGCGCCCCAGGACGAGATCGACTCCCGCTTCTTCGCCATCGTCACGGACCTGGTCGGCACTCCGAGCGAACTCATCGACGAACAGGGCGACATTACCTGGCGTACCCGCAGCACCCTGTGGGGAACGACGGCGTGGGCGGCGAACAGCACCGCCTATACACCCCTGCGCTTCCCTGGCCAGTACTACGACCCGGAAACCGGTCTCCACTACAACTGTTTCCGCTACTACGCCCCTGAGAGCGGTCGTTATTTAAGCCCGGATCCCCTGGGGCTCACCCCCGCCCCGAATCCTGCCACATACATTCTGAACCCACACACCTGGAGCGACCCTCTCGGACTTGCTCCTTACCGAGATTTCGCGCACGGAACTTCCAAGAAGTTCGCATCGGACATACTCGAGAACGGCTTGAGTGCAGATGCTGGACGCACCGCCACGCATGGGGGTTCGATGAGCAGGCCCGGCCATTTCTTCACACATGAGGTGGCCGGTGCACAATCACCCGGCTTCCAGTCCGCCTACGAGTGGGGTCTGCGAGTGGATCGTCAGTCTCCATCGACTATCGTCATTATGCGCCTCCCCGAGGCGACGTACCAGAGGCTCGTAGACCAGGGGCATGTCTTGATTCGCGAGGTGGGTGAGGGAGTCCCCGACGAGACCATATTCCATCCCGACGCATTCGAAACGATCAACGGAGAGGCGCAATGGCTGGGACCAATCACTCCATGACACCAAGCGAAGATCCATATCCCGCGTCGGCCCTACGCAAGACACAATGGGGGGCCTTCAGGCAACTGAGCGATGGGACCTGGCAGACGAATTGGCTTCTCACTTTGCACAGAAATCACGCAAAGGAATCCATTACGGTTCATCACGACGAATCTATCGGATTCACCTCAAGCATCCACTTCCTCGGAACGCACCGAGCTGATCTGCAGGTTCTCACACGAGAGCAGGCAATGTCAGCAGTAAACTATCCGGCAACCTACACGTCCTTCAGGATCGTAAATGACGAGCTAGCAGAGATCGAGACCATCCAAAGTTTGCCAAGAGATTGGTACCCCCCTTTTCGTAACAGGATCTAGAGATCTTTAACCACTGAGGTCACGGTGGGTGGAAGTCGAGTCCGGTCTTGGCGATGAGACCGTTGATGAGGCGGGGCCGGTACTGCATGCGTTTCAGCCGCGCCTTCACCCACTCGGTGAGCTGGTCCAGGCTGTGTTTGGTGAGGTTGGCCAGCGACCTCTTCAGGTGCGGCCACACGCCCTCGACGGGGTTGAGCTCGGGAGCGTACGGCGGCAACTGGTAGACGGCCAGCCATAATCGGGCGGCGATCAGCTCGCGGCCCGCGGGCCACACCCGTGTGTCACACCCGCGTCAACAGTGCCGGGTCCTTCTGGAAGGTGCGGTGCAGTGTCTCGTGCGACTGGCCCACCATCACGCCGCCTCCGTCAGCTCGCACCACACGTACTTGCCCCGTTTCCCGAACCGCGCCGACGGCTGCCAGCCCCACTGCTCCGCGCAGGCCACCACCAGGCCCAGACCCCGGCCCGCCTCTTCCAGTTCCCCCGCCCGGTCCAGCGGTTGCGGGGGCTCCGGCGGTCCGGGGTCCGTGTCCCACGCGCCGATCCAGACCACCCCCTCCGCCGTACGGCGAACCCTGAGCGCGGCCGGGCCCTTCGTGTGCCGTACCGCGTTCGAGACCAGTTCCGCCGCCAGCAGCTCCGCCGTGTCCACCAACCCGATCAAGCCGTGCAGCGTCAGGATCAGGCGCAGGGTGCGACGGCACACCGTGACCGCTCTGAGGTCGTTGGGGATGTAGAGGGTGTAGTCCCAGGACTCGGTTTCGGACATGCGTCAACTCCGTTCAGTGGGAGGGGATTTCGCGAGCGGTGGCATTGCCGCAGCCGTCATGACGGGACAGCGCGGTGCACTTCCGCTGTGTGCTTGCTACGTCACCGACGGTAGGGCATAAATTTCATTCGCGGCAAGCGGATCGCGTAACCTGACGCCCGAACGAGTCGCCTCACCAGAGCCGTTGAGGAAGGAAGGGCGCCGTGCCAGCACGACGGCATCCCACAGCACGCCAGGTGCGCCTGGGGATCGAACTCCGCAGGCTCCGCGAAGCCGCCGGACTGAGAGCCACCGAGGCGGCCGGCCTGCTCGGGGTGACTTCCGTGCAGATGAGCCAGATGGAGTCCGGGATCGCAGGGGTGAGCGAGCAGCGTGTGCGTCGGCTCGCCGCCAACTACGCCTGCTCGGACGAGGATCTGATCGACGCCCTGGCAGCCATGGCGTCCGATCGCACCCGGGGCTGGTGGGAGGAGTACCGAGGCGTCCTCCCAGCCGCGTACCAGGACCTCGCCGAGCTGGACCATCACGCGAGGTTCCGCCATGACGTGGCGGTCATCCACGTGCCGGGGCTCTTCCAGACGGAGGATTACGCCCGGGCCCTCTTCGCCTACATGAACCCTGAGTTCCCGGGCAGCGAGGTGAGGCTCCGGGTGGAGCACAGGATGAAGCGGAAGGTCGTCATCGAAGGAACGGATCCCATCCCGTACGAGACCGTGATCCATGAGGCGGCGCTTCGGATCAACGTGGCAGGGCGCGCCGCGACCCGGGCTCAGTTGCGCCGCATCCTGGAGATGTCCGACGCCGACCATGTCACGGTAGGGGTGGTCCCGTTCACCGTGGACGACTTCGCCGGAGCCGGAAGCACCATGGTGCACGTGGGCGGCACGATCCCACGTCTGGATACCGTCGTACGCGATGCCCCTCATGGCACCGCCTTCGTCGACTCCGAAGCACAATTGGAGCACTTTCGAACGCTCTTCCGTAGGGTTAAGGAACAGGCACTGCCTCCGCAGCAGTCACGTGACCTCATCCACCAGTTGACCAAGGAGCTGTGAGGACCGTCATGATCACCCCCACCTCGTGGAAGAAGTCGTCCTTCTCCGGCGGAGGCGAGGGCAACGACTGCGTCGAAGTCGCAGACATGGACACCCACATATCCGTCCGCGACTCCAAGGCCCCGGCCAGAGCCACCCTCACCTTCCCCGCCGCCTCCTTCGTCCCCTTCATCGAAGCCCTGAAAGAGGCTCGCCCCGCGGGGCTTTGAGTCGGAGACGGACGTCTACACGCACACGGGTCAAGAGCGTGTCCACGTCACGCAGCGCGGCCGGGGGCTTCTAAGATCATGGTCATGGACATACTGGGTTTCCTCGCTCTCGCCCTGGCCGTGCTCGGCCTCATGCTCAGCACCGTGAGCCGGTTCGGGCGGGCCGATGACCGTCTCGCGCGCGTCGAGCGCAAGCTCGACCTCGTCATCAAGCACCTGGACCTGCACGAGGAGCTTCCGCGGATGGACGAGGTGAACGCGCTCGTGCGCGAGGGGAAGAAGATCCAGGCGATCAAGGTGTACCGGGAGGCCACCGGCGCCGGCCTGAGGGAGGCCAAGGAGGCCGTCGAACGCATCGGCTGACGCTTGTCGGCAGCCGCCCGCCGAGCGCATCGGCCACCGCCCATGGAACGGACCGGACACCGCCTGCCAGCCGTCGGCCGTCAGCCGTCGCCCGCCTCGGACACCGGCGGCTCGCCGGGCGCTCGCGAAAGATCACCGGCGGGACCGGCCGGGCTCCTAAGCTGCCCGGATGATCAATCCCGTGGAACTCGTCATATTCGACTGCGACGGCGTGCTGGTCGACAGCGAACGCATCGCCGCCCGCGTCCAGGTCACCCTCGGCGCCGAGCTGGGCTGGCCCCTCACCGAGGGCGAGGTCGTCGAGCGCTTCATCGGGCGCTCGCACGCCGCCATCCGTGAGCAGGTCGCCGACCGGCTCGGCGAGGAGACCGCCGCGGTCTGGGCTGAGCGGTTCGAACGGCTGCACAGGGAGGCCGTGGACGCCGACCTCGCCCCCGTCGACGGGCTGCCCGAGGCACTCGACGCGATAGCCCTGCCGACCTGCGTCGCCTCCAGCGGCTCCCACGGCAAGATGCGGCACACGCTCGGTCGCACCGGGCTCTACGACCGCTTCGCGGGCCGTATCTTCAGTGCCTCCGAAGTCGCCCGCGGCAAGCCCGCCCCGGATCTGTTCCTGCATGCCGCCCGGCAGATGGGGGTGGATCCCGCCGCCTGCGTGGTGGTGGAGGACAGCCTGCCCGGCGTCCAGGCCGCCCGCGCGGCCGGCATGCGCGCCTTCGGATACGCCGGTGGGCTCACCCCGGCCGGACGGCTCGAAGGTCCCGGCACCACCGTCTTCCAGGACATGCGGAAGCTGCCCGCGCTCATCGCCGGGCAGTAGAGCATCCACCTCCCGTTCCGGCGGCTACGGCGTGTACACCTGCTCCAGGCTGTGAATGGCTCCGTCGTCGCCCGTCCCGTACTTGAACACCAGGCCGGAGTCGGGGTGCGCCTTGATCCAGTCGATCAGTTCCTGGACGCCGATGCGCTGGTTCTTGCTGCTGGCGACGATGGGGTTGGTGGCGGTGACATACGCGGCCTGGTCGAGGGCCCAGCGGCTGTCCTCGCCCGTGACGACGAACGGCTTGCCGTCGGAGTCCTTGCCGGGGCATCCCCATGCCCCGTGCTGGATGACGAGGTTCACCTTGCCGGTGCCGGCGGGGAGTTCCTCGACGCGGTAGACGGCGATCTCGTCGGGGTCGACATGGTCCGGGTCCGGCGCCTCGGTGGCGCAACCGGCCGCCGGTGCCGGGGTCTTGGCCGACCCGGAGGCCTTGGAGGCGGGCTTCGCCGCGGGCGTCCCGGCACCGGCCGAACCGGGGGACGCGGTCGCGGTGACCCCTGTGCCTCCCGCGCCACCCGTGGCCCCCGTGCCCCCGCCCTTGCCACCGCCGGAGGTGCCGGGCGCCTTGCTCGCCGTGGCGGCGGCGCTCGGTGTGCCGTCGGCTCCGGCGGCCGTGTCGTCCCCCTGGCAACCGGTGAGCACCGCGGCCAGCGCGACGGCCGCGAGCGTGATGACGGCAGGTCTGAGGCGATGAGCGTGCATGGTGGAACGTCCCCCCTGTTCACGGACGGCCCGGACGGCCGCTCCCGGTCCGGGACCGTAGCAACGCCCCGGCGCGCGCCGCACTACCGGAGGAACCTGTGTCACGGACTCCGGACAATGCCGTCACGGGGCACGGATCATGTGACGCGGGACGGACTCCACTCCGTCCTCGGCGGTTCACCGCACCCCACCGAAGTCCGGCCGGCCGTGCGGCCGTGGCCCTGCTGGAGAACGGCCCCCTCCGGCACCGCTGTCGTGGACACGGCCCCCTCCGGCACCGCTGTCGTGGACACGGCCCCCTCCGGCACCGCTGTCGTGGACACGGCCCCCTCCGGCACCGTTGTGGTGGACACGGCGCCGTATACCCCACCCCGCCGAAGCCACCGCCCCCGCGCCTCATAACATGACCACACAAAGCAAGTTGCCTCAGTCGGCCATAAGTTGAAAAGGGCAAACATGTCGTTCGGTCCGCCACCCGCAGGGTTCGGGCCTGCGACACCACCCCCTTCGGATCCGCCGGGCTCCACCCCGGCCCCGTCGATTCCACCGGCCTCCACCCCGCCCCCGTCGGCCTCCACCCCGCCGCCGTCGGCTCCGCCCGCCCCGGCTCCGCCCGCCTGGACTGCGCCGACCTCCGTCGAGCAGGACCTCTTCGAGGCCAAGTCGCGTGAGGACTGGGCCGCCTACTTCGGTACGCTCGCGGACTGCCGTCTGTACTTCGAGATACGGCGCGACGGGGCGGATGCCGAACGGGGCAGGACCATTCCCGTCTTCGGACACGACCCCCGGGTCGCCGGAGGCCGGATCTGGGCCGTGTACACGGAGGGGATGCTGCCCGCGCCGGACCCGCACCGGGTGCTGGACTGGCAGAGCCTCGGGTGGTTCGCCCGGGTGTGGGAGCCGAGCGATCCGTCCATGATCGTGGTCAATCCGGGCAGTCCGTGCGAGGCGTTCCTGCCCTCCGCTCCCCCGCACTCCGCCGCGTGGGCGCAGTACAAGGCGCAGGGTCCGCTGAACCGCGCAAGGGTGCGCACGCTCCGGGTCGGCGGGCCCCTGGAGGGATCTGTCGCCCAGGGGCTGGCCTGCGGTGCGCTGCTGATCGTGCGCTACGGGTTCCCCTGGAACGCCATGGCGCATCACGGCAACGGCTATCCGGGGGAGCGCAGGGCGCTCCGGGAGTGGTGGGGCGTCACCGGCCGGGAGGAGTGGAGGGAGCAGCAGAGCGCCCTGCTCGACCCCGACGGCGCCAACCAAGTCTGGGAGTTCGCCCTCGGGCTGCGCCGCACCATCGCCCGGGACTTCGGCGGCCATGTCGACACCGCCTACTGGCGTGACATGGTCGCCCGGGTGCTGCGGGCCCGTGCGGGCGGCGAGACCGTCATCACCCCGGACGGGGTGACCAGCACCCCCGCCGCCCCGGAGGCGGAGACCGAGGCGCGGATCAAGGGTGTGCAGCATCTCGTAGGGCGCATCACCCGGTACGAGGCGCGCTTCCGGGCCGACGGGATCCTCGACGAGAACCGGTTCGTCACTTCCGTGGACGCCTGGAACTTCGGCCGGGCCTCCGGCATGGCCCGCTGGGGGCTGGCATCCCGGTACTGCTCGCTGAAGGAGGCCGAGTCCGCCGTCGTCGAGGCGGGCCGGGCCGCCGCACGGTCGTACAAGTCCTGGCAGGACTTCGCCGCCGGGTACATCCTCGGGCGCTGTCTGCACTTCGACGACGAGGAGTTCGGGGAGTGGTACACGGACATGGCCGACCTCCACCGGCTCCTGATGTCCGACCCCGAGAGCCCCTGGCTCACCGTTCCCTTCAAGTGAGGCGCCGCCCTGTGCGTCTCGGCGGGTGAGGCCGCCTTCTCCGGCACGACTGCGTACTGCGGGCGGCAGCATCACCCCGGTCACGAGGACCTGCTCGCCGGCGGTCCCGGCCGCATCGGTCGACTCCGGCCGGCCCCGCACTGAGCACCCACGCGAACAGCCGGTGGCCGCGGCTGCTTTCCGATGGTGACACCTTGGCACACTCTTGACCCGGCCATGCCAAGCCTTCACCATGAGCGCCAGCCCCGCACCGTCGCACTGAAACACCCCCCAGCTCCCCCAGCTCCACTCCCCACGTCCGGGCGACCCCCGCGGTGACCCCGGAATCCCTGGAGACTCAAGGAGAATTCATGCGACTCCGCATCCGCGGCTCCGGCGCGCGCGGCAGCAGACGTACCGCTGTCCTCGGCACGCTGCTGGCCCTCGCGCTCGCCGCCCCCGTGGCGGCCACCGCCCCGCATGCCGCCGCCGACAGCGCCCGCAGGACCGCGGCCTTCGGCGACGGCATCCTGCAGTACGAGATCCATCGGAGCACCACTCCCGTGACCCGTACGGCCATTCAGCAGGCCGGCGTCACCGTCGACGAGGCCGACGAGGAGACCGTCGTCGTCTCGGGACGGGCCGGGCAGATCAGGAGGCTGCGTCAACTCGGCTATGAGGTGAGTCCGTTGGGCGCGGCACCCCGGCGCTCCGGTACCCGGCCGTACGACTTCCCCGGTGCCGACTCGAAGTACCACAACTACGCCGAGATGAACGCCGAGATCGACCAGCGGCTGGCCGCCCACCCGGACATCATGAGCAAGCGGGTGATCGGGAAGTCGTACGAGGGCCGGGACATCGTCGCCATCAAGGTCAGCGACAACGTGGGCACCGACGAGGACGAGCCCGAGGTCCTCTTCACCGCACACCAGCACGCCCGTGAGCACCTGACCGTCGAGATGGCGCTGTATCTGCTGCGGGAGCTGGGCGCCGGGTACGGGAGCGACCCCCGGATCACCGGCCTCGTCGACAGCAGGGAGATCTGGATCGTCCCCGATCTGAATCCGGACGGCGGGGAGTACGACATCGCCACCGGGTCGTACCGGTCGTGGCGCAAGAACTGGCAGCCCAACTCCGGTTCCTCGTACGTCGGGACCGACCTCAACCGGAACTGGAACTACAAGTGGGGCTGCTGTGGCGGGTCCTCGGGCTCGAAGTCGTCCGAGACGTACCGTGGCTCGGCCGCCGAGTCCGCGCCCGAGGTGAAGGTCGTCGCCGACTTCGTGCGCAGCCGGGTCGTCGGGGGCAGGCAGCAGATCAGGGCCGGGATCGACTTCCACACCTACAGCGAGCTGGTGCTGTGGCCGTTCGGGTGGACGTACGCGGACACGGCTGCCGGGATGACCGCGGACGACGCCGCGGCGTTCAAGGCCGTGGGGCAGAAGATGGCCGCCAGCAACGGGTACACCGCCGAGCAGTCGAGTGATCTGTACATCACCGACGGATCGATCGACGACTATCTGTGGGGTACACAGAAGATCTTCGACTACACCTTCGAGATGTATCCGACGTCCGCGTTCGAGGGCGGGTTCTACCCGCCCGACGAGGTCATCGAGCGGGAGACGTCCCGGAACAAGGATGCGGTGCTGCAGCTGCTGGAGAACGCCGACTGCATGTACCGGGCGATCGGGAAGGCCGCCCAGTACTGCAGCTAGGCCTCCTCGAAGTACGCGTCCAGGACCGCGTCCAGCTCCGACTCCCACTCCTTGAAGCGCGCCCTGGCCGTGGCCTCGATCTCGATCGGGTACCAGCGGCGTTCAGGGGTGTGCACCGTGATGGTGAAGCGCTTGCCGAAGCGGGGGGACTCCGTCTCGACCGCCGCGATCTCCTCCCAGCGGAACTCGCACTTCTCCTCGTCCAGGCTCAGACGGATCCCGCGGTGGTCGGCGACGAACCTGGCGCGGCGGTCGGAGGCCTCGAAGACGGGGCCGTCCTCGGGCGCCGCCTCCGCTTCCTCCGGCTCGGCCGAGGCGTCGGCGGCGTGCGCCTCCGGCTCCTCGGCGGGCTCCGGCGCCGACGGCTGCTCCGCCTCCGCCGTCGGCTCCGCGTCCTGCGGCTCGGCCTTCGCGGGCGCGGTGAGCCCGGGGATGAAGGCCGGGTCGAATCCGGCGCCCTTGACGGGCTCGCCCTCCAGGGGCTTGCTGCTCGATCCTATGCGCTGCTCCACGGCGGAAGTATGGACGACATTCCTGTGCCGGAACCAGTCGGACCACCCGGCACATGGGTTGACCCTGGTCACGGCATCGGGGTGCCGGCCGGTCGGCTCCGGTCACTCGTCCATGAAGACGATCCTGCGGGTGCGGCCCCCGTCCCCCGGTACCGGCGTCACCGCCGCCCGGCCCGCCGGCACCGCGCGCTCGCGGCCCCAGGCGCGGATCTCCTCGATCTGCTCGGGGTTGCTGACGCTGAGCGGGCGTACCTGGGCGAAGGTGTCCATGACGTAGGAGTCCTTCAGCCGGTCGAAGCCGCCGCGGCGCACCGCCTCCTCGCCCACGTCGTGCAGCGCGGCCTCCAGGTCGGAACCGGCGAAGCCCTCGGAGAGGTCGACCAGACGGTCGAGCTGCTCGGCAGTGGGCTCGGCCTGGAGGTAGCGGTGGTGGTAGATGCGGATGATCTCCTTGCGGTCGTGGGCGTCGGGCAGGTCCACGAAGAAGAGTTCGTCGAAGCGGCCCTTGCGGAGCAGCTCGGGGGGCAGGCTGCGGATGTCGTTGGCCGTGGCCACGACGAACGCGCGGGACTGGGACTCCTGGAGCCAGTACAGGAACTGGCCGATGATCCGCTGCGGCACGCCGGACATGTCGTCGCGGCCCGCCAGGCCCTTCTCGATCTCGTCGATCCACAGGACGCAGGGGGCGACCCGGTCGGCCATCGCCAGCGCCTCGCGGAAGCGGCCCTCGGACTCGCCGAGGTACTTGCCGTGGATGCTGGCCATGTCCAGCCGGTACAGGGGCAACTGCCAGTCGTGGGCGATCGCCTTGGCCGACAGCGACTTCCCGCAGCCGGGTACGCCGACCAGCAGGACGCCGCGGGGCGGGCGCAGGGCGGTGTGGCGCAGGTCACGGGAGATCATGTCGTGCTTGCGTTCCAGCCAGGTACGCAGGCCGGTCAGGCCTCCGATGGCGTAGTCGCTCTGCTTGAGGTGGACCCGTTCCAGCCCGGTGAGGTCGCTGAAGATGCGGTCCTTGGCCTGGGCGAGGCCGAGGACGTCCTCGCGGCGGATGGCACCCTTGGCGGCGATGGTCGCCATCAGGTTGACGCACTCGGCCTCGGTGACGCCGCTCAGGAACTCGGCCGCGCGGCGGGCGTCCTCCTCGGTCCACTCGATGGGGATGTGGCCGTGGTGGTCGCCGAGGAAGCCGCTGAGGATGCCGTACATCTCCTCGGAGTCGGGCAGGTCCAGGCGCAGGCTCATGCCGAGGCGCTGCAGGCCGCTCCAGATGGGGGTGTCCGTGATCAGGACGATGCTGCCCATGTTGCTGTCGGCCAGCCGGGCCAGTTCGGCGAAGTGACGGGTGACCGGGGTGTCCGACTCCAGTTCGTCGGGGTCGACGAAGACGACGGTGGCGTTGGCCCGGCTGCCGAACTGGGCGGCGGCGAAGTCCATCGCCCCGGCCAGCGAACGGTCGTCCTGCACGGCCGCGTTGCTGCGCAGGTCGCGCAGGCCGGTGGCCCGGGTGTAGATCCAGAACGGCATGCTGCTGCGCCGGGACTGGGTGGCCGCCTCGCGCAGCAGGCGCAGGGCGCGCTGCTGTTCGATGGTGCGCATCGCGATGACCGGGACGCGGGCGGAGATGTAGCTGTCGAGGTGGCTGAGGCTCTCGGCGTAGTTCGACATTCGGGGTTCGGGCCTTCTGGGAGGGTGGGGTGCGGGCGGCGGGGCAGCGGCGGAGCGCCCCTCGGTCGGTCGCCTCAGCCGGGCACGATGCGCCGTCTCGGCGGGGCCGCCGGGTCGTACGACCAGCCGCCCGCGTTCGGCACGCCGCCGTGCGGCGGTGCGGTGAGCGTCGCGGTCAGCGCGTTGTCCCGCAGGGTGCGGCGGCGGCGCTCCACCAGGCGGGGATCGGCGCCGCGCCGGGCCTCGTCGTCCAGGCTCTGCTCCAGCTGGCCCTGCACCTGGGTGATCTGGCCGTCGACGATCCCGGTGAGCGCGGTGCGCAGGTCCTCCGGCAGGCCGGGGTGGGCGGCCAGGGCCCGGATCGTGTGCAGGCCGGTGCGGGCCTGGGCGAGTTCACGACCGTAGGAGAACTCGTCCCTGGCCTCGTTCAGGGCGCGGACCAGATGGGCGGCCCAGGCGGTGAGCCGGGCGCCCAGGGCGGCACCGAGGTGCTCGCCCAGCCGGGCCCAGGTGTCGTCGTCCCACTGCTCCTCGGGGAGGGCGGGCAGGCCGGCGGGGTCGACCGGCTCCAGGGCGGACCAGCGGCGCAGGAAATCGACCCAGGCCTGGAACGGGCCGCCGTCGCCCCACAGCCCGCTCATGCGGTGCTGCCCGGCCGGCGTACGAAGGTCTCGCCGGGCGGCAGCGGCTCCCAGTCGGGCAGCCCCTCGACGACCTTGCGGAGCCTGCTGGTGATCCGTTCCTGCTGCGGGCGGCGCTGAGCCGCCCACGGCGAGCCCTGCGCACGGCCGGCGTCGGCGGAGGCGGCCCAGGGGGAGGCGGCCTGCGCTGCGCCCGCGCCGGGGACGGAGGCCGTCGCGGGCCGGGAGACGACGCCGGGCTGCGGGGCCGTCGCCGGCTGAGGGGCGGCGCCGGGCTGCGGGGCCGTGGCGGGCTGCGGGGCCGTGGCGGGCTGCGGGGCCGTGGCGGGCTGCGGGGCCGTGGCGGGCTGAGAGGCCGCGGCCCACGGGGACGACGGCGGGACGGCGGTGGCGCCCTGCGCCGGCACCGTGGCTGCGGGCTGCGCGCCCGTGGCCGCCCGGGAGCGCTGGTCCGCGGCTGTGCCGGGCGCCGGCGCGGTGGGGTCGGGCTGGTGGGCGGGCGGCGGTGGGGTGCTCATCGGGCGCTGTCCTCCTTGGCCTCGAGCGGGGTCTCCTGGGGTTCGGACGAGGTCGTCCGGGGTTCGGACGAGGTCGTCCGGGGTTCGGACGAGGCCGTCCGGGGCTCGCCCGAGGTCTCCTTCGCCTGCGGATCGCCTGCCGGCCGTTCGCGGGGCGACGGCTCGGCCGGGGTCTCCTTGCGTACCGTGCGTCCCTCGTACGGGGAGGCGCCGCCACCCGCCGTCGGCAGCGTGGCGATCAGCTCCCGCACCTTGGCCTCCACCCGGTCGGCGGCGGTGAACTTCTCGTACCAGTCGGTGAGTTCGGCCGAGGCGCCGCGCAGCTGGTGCAGGGACTCCGTCCTGGCCCGCTCCAGCAGCTCGCGGGCCGCGGCCTGGGCGCGTGCCGCCGTCTGGGCCTGGTTGCGCAGGATCAGGCCCCAGACCAGGGCGACGATCGCCGCGGCGCCGATCGCGAAGACGGGCCAGCTGCCGACCAGGAAGAGGAGGATGGCCGCGACAACACCGGCGAGCGGGGCCGCCTTCTTCAGCCACGGGAAGGCGAGCCCGTCCACGAAGGGGCGGGTGTAGTGGTCCCAGTGGTCGCTCAGGGACTTCTCCAGGGACGCCAGCGGCTGGGTGAACGAACCGACCCAGGTGGGCAGTTGGAAGAGCTGCGAACCCACCGTGTGCGTGGTGGCGAACTGGGCCTGGACGTCCTGCGGTACGGCCGCCCGGTAGTCGCGGGTGTGGCCGGCGTGCGCCTGCTGGAACCACTCGTGGCAGGCCGCGACGGAGAGCCGCTGGGTGGCCGGCGAGGTGCCGATGGCCTGCGGGTTGAGCGCCGCGGTGGTCTGCACGGTGAGGTAGTCGAGGGTCTCCTCGTACGACGCCGAGTCCGCGTCGGCGGACGTGCGGGCCACGCCGAGGTCGCCGTCGTGGTCGACCACCGCCTGGTTGAAGGCTAGGTCGCGGCGGAGCGGCAGCTCCTCGTTGTCGTACTCGGAGACGAGCCGGTCGAGGATGTCGTCGACGGCGTCCTCGATGCGCTCGGACGGCCGGAACTCCCGCTCCATGACGGCCCGGTACTTGTCCAGCAGGGGCTGCTGGCCGCGCGCGGAGGAGAGCACGCCGTCGAGGGTGACCCACTGCGGGGACAGGGCGGCCAGGCGCGGGAACTCCGCGGCCTGGGAGGGGCCGCGCAGGGACTCCAGCTCGTCGCGCCAGCGCCGGACCTGCCGGGCCTGGGCGTCGGCGCTGTCCATCAGCTGGGCGCGCCACTCGGCGAGGGTGCGGTCGAGCAGTTCGCGGCCGACGAGTCCGAAGGCGCCCTGGGCGATGGCCTCCAGGATGACCGCGAACTCGCGGCCGAGCGCGGCCGGGTCCTGGGCGAGGAGGTAGTGCCGCAGCCAGCGCACCGCCGCCTCGGAGCGGCCCTGGCGGCGCAGGACGAGCGCGAAGAACAGGGAGGTGCGGTCGGGCGAGCGGCGGAACGCCTCGTCGACGGCGCGGTCGCACAGGGTGCGGTCGTCCGCGGACCAGGAGGCGAGGGCCACCAGGGCCGGCGCGAGCCAGTAGCGCGGGGTCTGGATCATCAGCTGGTCGCTGACCATCCGGACGTTCTCCTCGGAGACCAGGCCGACGTCGAAGGCCTGGAGCATGCCGACCGCGGTGCGGCGGACCGTCTTGTGGTGGCCGAACTCGTGATCGATCTTGTCCTCGATGACCCCGATGCGGGTCTCGGCGCGCTGCACGTTGGCGGTGGCCTCGGCCTGCCGGACGAAGGCGAGGAACTCGTCGCGCAGCTGCTGGAGTTCGGTGCGGGTGTGGTGCTGGTTTGCCTCGACGGTGGAGACCTGGCCGGAGACGGAGCCGACCTGTTCGCTGAGTCTGATGACGAGGTTGCTGACTTCCTGCACCTTGCGGTGCAGCGCGAGGTCGACCTCGGACATGCGGAACTCCGTTCGCGTGCTGCGGGGTGAGCGGGCAGGGGTGGGGATCAGGGGGCGGAAGTCAGGGGCGGACGACGGTGCCGTCGTCCAGGACGGGCAGGATCAGGCCGTCGTCGTAGACCTCGACACAGGCGTAGCCGCCGGAGCGGGCGAGCATGCGGGCGGCCGAGAACGGCTCGGGCATGGGCTCGGCGGCGGAGAAGTGCCGGACGATGACGCCGAGGAGGCTGAGCTGGTGGTCGACGTAGGGCGGGCCCAGGTGGCAGCGGGCGACGTAGCCGAGCGGCACCGAGCCGTAGGCGGTCGTGTACTGCTCGCGCAGCCAGTCGGCCAGTGACCGGCAGGCCTGCTCGTCGAGTCCGGCGTCGAGCCGGCCGACCGCGTCCAGCAGCTCGCGGGAGCGCGGTGTGTACAGCGCGCGGCGTACGGCGCCGGGTGCCGGGTTCGCGGGCGCGGAGGCCCTCTGTGCGCCCAGGCCCGGCTGAGCGCCCGGGCCCTGTGGTGCCGGCCGCACGATCCGGCGCGGCCGTTCGGTGTTCCCCATGTGTCCCCCGAGAGTCATGGGTGGTGAGCGGTTGTGCGATGCACGGAAGGTGAAGGTTAGTGACGTCACGTCAAGAGTGCATCCCGGTACGCCGTATTGACCACCACGTGACAGTGGCAGACTCTCCTCCATGGGGAGGATCAAGGCGCTCCTGGTGGGCATCGACGACTATCCGGCGTCCGTGGCGGGTGCGCTCGGCGGCTGCGTGAACGACGTCACCGAGGCGCGCGGGCTGCTGACGGAGCTGGCCGGCGGACAGGCCGACATCACCGTTCTGCTGAACGACGAGGCGACCGTGGACGCCGTCACGGACGCCGTGCTGCGGCACCTGGGCTCGGCCGGTCCCGGGGACTGCGCGCTGCTCTGGTTCTCGGGGCACGGCACCCAGGAGGCCGCCACCGGCGACGATCTGCTGATCGAGGCGACGGGCCTGAACCAGGCGCTGGTGTGCGTGGACGGGCCGCTGCTCGACAAGCGGCTGGGCGCGCTGCTGGACCGGGTCGCGGCGGGCGGCGCGCAGGTGACGGCGGTGCTGGACTGCTGCCACTCGGGCGGTGCGACGCGGGAGGCGGAGCTGACCGCGCGGTACGCGCCGCCCCGGCCCGGCTGGGACCTGGGCGGGCCGCAGGTGCGCGGGCCCGGCGGGCCGCCCCGGCATGTGCTGCTGGCGGCGAGCCGGCTGGACGAGCCGTCGTACGAGGGCTGGTTCGAGGGGCGCCGGCACGGGGCGTTCACGCATGCGCTGGCCGGCGCGGTACGGGCGGCCGGGCCCGGCGCCACCTGCCGGGAGCTGCTGGCGGGGGCCGCGGCGCGGGTGCAGCGGGCGGGCAGCACCCAGCATCCGGTGCTCTACCCGGACCTGCCGGGCGGCGCGGCGGACCGGCCGCTGCTGGGCGGTACGGCCCGGACGGCGGGCCCGCACCTGCTGCGGTACGGCGCCGACGGCTGGGAGGTGGACTGCGGTGCCGTGCACGGGCTGCGGGAGGGCGGTGCGCAGGCGCAGGACACCACGTTCGCGGCGCTGGAGGAGGGTCCGGGCCGGGGTGCCGTGCGGGCGGTGGAGGTGTCGGCCGCGCGCACGCTGGTCGCGCCGGTGGACTGGGAGCCGGAGCCGGAGCGGGTGTATCCGGTGGCGCTGTCGCAGGTCGCGCTGGAGCCGGCCAGTGCGACCGTGGACGGCTCCCCGCGGGACGTACGGTGGCTGGCGGGCGGACTCGGGCCGCTGGTACGGCTGGTGGAGGGGCCCGAGCAGGCGCACGGGCTGCACTTCCGGGTGCGGGTGCGGGACGGGCGGGCGTCCGTCCTGCGGCGCGACGGCACGGAGTTCACGGCGCCGCTGCCGTTCGGGGGGCCGGGAGACGCCGGGCGGGTCGCGGACTGCCTGGCCCACCTCACCCGCTGGCACCAGCTGCGCGACCTCGCCCCGCGGCCCTCGCTGCTGGACGGTCTGGTGGAGCTGGAGATCGTCCCGTGGGGCGGGGGCGAGCCGCTGCGGCCGGACGCCTCGGGTGAGATCGTCTGCGCCTACGGCAGCGGTCTGCGCCCGCCGCGGGTGTCGATCCGCCTGCACAACCGCTCGGCCGACCGGACCCTGTGGTGCGTGCTGCTGGATCTGACCGACGGGTATGCGTCCGGTTCGGCGCTCTTCCCGGGTCACTTCGTCGGACCCGGCCGTACGGGCCATGCGCTGGACGGCGACCCGGTGCAGCTGTCGCTGCCCGCGTCCCGGGCCGCCGTGCCGGGGGCCGAGGTCCGGGACTGGCTGAAACTGATCGTCGCCGACCGGGAGTTGAACACGCTGCCGTTCCAGCTGCCCGCCTGGGACCGGGTCACCGGGCCCCGGGACCTGGGTCCGGTGGTGGGCGCGGCGGGCCGCTGGACGGCGCTGACCGTGCCGCTGCGCACACGGGTGCCGGACCCGGGGACGGGCGTCAGTGGCCCAAGTGGGTGAAGCCGGCCCAGGCGCTCAGGTCGTGCGGGTCGATGCGGCGGGCCCGCTCGGCGAGGAACCGCGGCAGGCCGGGCGGTAGTTCGCGTCCGGGGTTGAGCATCCAGAGCTGGGCCCGGCGCAGGGCCCGCGCCGGGGGTTCGCCGTCGGTGCGCAGGAAGTGGTGGGTGAGGAACATCAGGACCGAGGTCGCCTCGTCCGGGACCGGCCACAGCGAGCCGACGACCGAGCGGGCGCCGGCCGCGAGGAAGGCGGTGGCGAGGGTGTAGGCCTCGTTGTGGCCCCGGCCCGAGACATGACTGCGGCAGGCGGCCAGCAGGACGAGGCCGAGCCGGTCGCCGCCCGCGCCGGTGATCTCCTCGGCCGCCAACTGGCCGTCGTCCAGGGAGAGATAGGCGCTGCGGCGGGTGTTCGCGGCGACGGAGGCGTGGCAGGCGAGGTGCAGCACTCCCCCGTCCTCGGGCGTCTCGCGCAGCCAGCGCAGCACCTCGTCCGGGGTGCCGGGGCCGTCGGTGGGACCGGTGGTGCGGCGGCCGAGGAAGCGGGCCCCTGGGTAGAAGGCGCGCTGGACGGCGTCGGCCTCCTCGCCCGCGTGCCGCAGGTCGCCGGTGGGGTTGCCGACGATCAGGGCGGCGCCGGTGTGCTCGGCGGCGGGCCGGGCGGCCACCTGGCACAGCAGGCGGGCCGAGGCGGCGTACGACATCTCGGCGGCCTGCAGTGCGTACTGCCGACCGCGCGGGCCGCCCTCCTGCCAGGCCGCGTGCCAGGGCACCAGACCCAGCTTCCCCATGGGGACCAGCACCAGCCTGGGCATCCGCCCGGCGGGCATCTCGAAGGCCTCCAGCAGGGGCTTGACCGCCGCGTACCAGGCCCAGCCGCACAGCCGGTCGAGCTGGGCGCGCAGCGAGTCCGGGGCGGCGGGGCGCCATCCGGGGACGGGTCCGAGGTCGCGGGGACCGGCCTCGCGGGACGGCCCGGCCGCGGGGCCGTACTCCTTCAGCGGCGCCGCGTCCTCCGTCAGGGTCGGCAGGGGTACGGCGTGCACCGTGCCCTTCGATGTGACGACCAGGGCGGTGCCCGGGGTGTCCTCCGTGCTCGGCACCAGGTAGACCAGGGCGTCCTTGGTGAGGGTGCGCAGGGCCTCGGCGATCTCGGCGGGGGCGGGCGGGTCGAGGAGCCGGGCCTGGTGGGTGCCGCCGAGGGCGGCCAGGACGCGGCGGCGCAGGGTGCTGGGGACGGCGAGCGGGGTCCGGACGGCGGTGAGCGGGTCGGCGGGCTGTTCGGCCGTGTCGGCTCCGGTGGCCCGCCACTGCTCCGCCAGCTCCGTGTGGCCGGTGGCGGTGAGCAGGTCGGGGACGGTCGCGGAGGTGAGGGCCGCGTGCAGGACCAGCCCCCGGCAGGCGTCCAGGGCCTGGAGGGCCTGCTCGGGTTCGTCGTCGCGCAGGCACCAGCCGGCCACCTCCAGTGCCGCCCGGGTGGCCTGCGCGGCGGCGACCGTCGCATGGTCGGTGCCGGACTGCAGCAGCGCGGCCCAGGCGTGGCCGCGCAGCGACTCCAGGCCCGTGGCGCGGGCGCCGTCCCGGTCGCGGCGGTGCAGGTCGTCGCGGGCGCGGCGGGCGCGGGCGAGCGCGAGGCCGGTGTCGGCGTAGAGGCGGTGCTCGGGGCCGCCGGTCTCCGCGAAGGCACCCTCCAGCAGGGCGATGCCCTTGGCCAGACGTTCTCTGCGGCGCACCCGGTCGAACTCCAGCTCGGACAGCGCGCAGTGGGCGATGCCCAGTCCGTTGGCGTAGCGCAGCCGGCGGTCGCCGCCCGGCTCGCACAGCTCGTGGGCCTCCCGGAGCAGGCCGATGGCCGCCGAGATCCCGGGCCCGTCCTGCTGGGTGGCGGCCTGCACGAAGCGGGTCATGCCGTTGTCGCCGAGCACCCAGGCACGGTGGTCGCGGGGCAGCCGCTTCGCCTGGCGGCGCAGTTCGGACGCGCTCGGCCGGGCCCGGAACGGGGGCAGCGGGGGCACGCCGAGGTGCTGGGCGAGGTTGTCGCGGCCGGCGCGGGTGTTCTCCAGGTGGGTGAGGATCTCGATGCGGGAGGGTTCCTCGTCGCCGAGCGCGGCGTGTCCCTCGGTGAGCTCGGCGATGAGCCGGTCGGCCTCGGCCAGGTCGCCGCGCCGGATGGCGGCGTGCGCGTCGAAGCCCGCCTGCTGGAGGTCCATCAGGGTGCGCAGATGGGCGGGCAGGGCGGGGTCGGAGCGCAGCCGGCGCCAGGTGGCGGCGCCGGCCTCCATGTCGTCGTCGGCGCCGCCGGTCTGGCCGCGGTGGCTCTGGGCGACGAACCGGGCGAGGGCCAGGCCGTGACTGTGGTCGTCGCCGAGGCCGCCGACGGCCTCCGCCCGGTCGAGGTCGGCGAGCACCTCGTCGAGCCCCGCGGTGGAGCCGGCGCTCATCTCCTGGTGCAGCCGGGCGACTCCGCTGACGGCATGGGCCCGGCCCCGCCAGGCCGGGTCGCACTCCGCCCGCTGGAGCACCGCCTCGCTCAGCTCGCGCCGGTGCTCCGCGGTGACGTAGGTGCCCTCCGGGTCCACCAGGGTGAGGTTGCACAGCATCAGCGCGGCGAGTTCGGCCCGGCCGGGGTCGTCCGGTCCGAGGGAGCGCAGCCGGGCGAGGGCCTGTTCGAAGCCCTGGATGCGGCGGTGCTGTCCGGCCACGTCCCGGCCCATGCCGCGCAGGAACTCCTCCTCCCCGAAGTCGACGAAGGCCCGGCCCTCGCGGAAGTCCTCCAGAAGGGCTCCCATGCTCTGCTTGAGCTGTTCGAGGTCGAGCCCTTCGGGCCGTCCGTCGGTCTCGGTGAGGACACCGTGGTCGGCGAGGGTGAAGCGGGCCCAGCCGTCGAGCATGCGGGCGGTCTGGGCGAGATGGTGCGGATCGTCTCCGGCGTCCAGGACGAGGGCGGCGGCGCGCAGCACGTCCTGGGCGCGGGCGGGGTCGGGGTCGTCGTGGTGGCGGGCCTGCTGGAAGAGGGCGAGGAACAGCGCGGTGGCGGTGAGGTCGCCGTCGCGGTCCGGCACCCAGGTGTCGAGGGCGCGGCGCAGCAGGGCGATGCCGCGGTCCCGGCCCGCGGGGTCGTCGCGGGCCGCGGCCCGCTCGTAGAGCAGCCGCCCGAACAGGTCCAGGTACTGCGGCAGCAGCTGCTCCTCGGCGCCGGGCCGTTCCAGCAGGCGGCGCACCTCGACCTCGGCGGCCAGGCAGTGGCCGAGGTCCTGCCAGGTGGACCAGATCAGGGCGCGTACGAAGAGGGCGTTGACCTCGGCCTCGAACGCCCAGTCGGGTTCGGGGCCGCCCGCCCGGCGGGCCTCGGTGAGGGCGGTGTCGAAGGCGTCCCGGGCCTCCTCCAGCCGCTCGCGGTCGGCCCGTGCGCGGCCGTGCACCAGGGTGGCGAGGCCCAGGCTGTGGCGCAGGTGGGGGATGTCGGCGGGCGGGGCGGTGTCGAGGAGGGCGCGGTAGTGGCGGGCCGATGCGTCCGCGGCGTCGATGTCGCCGAACTGCAGGGCCCGTTGCAGGAGCAGGAAGCCGGCCCCGGCCCGCAGGTCGGCCTCCTCCTCGCTGCCCGGCTCGGCATGCTCCAGGGCGTCCGCGTGCCGGCGCCGGGCCTCGTCGAGCAGCTCGGCGGAGTCGGGTGCGGCGAGGTAGCGGAGCTTGGCGCAGAGGGCGAGCAGATGCCGGCCCCACTCCCGCTCCCACGCGAAGCCGGGGTCGCCGACGAACGGCCCCGCGGCGCCGTCGGCGCCGTCAACACCCTCAACGCCCTCAACGCCCTCAACGCCGCCGACACCGGTGACGCCGGTGACGCCGGTGACGCCTTCGACCAGCAACTGCCACGCCTGCTCCAGCAGTTGCCGGTCGCCGCCGTCCTCGTACTGCACGGCCCGCAGATGCCCGAACCGGATCCGCCAGGACGCCCACGGCGGATCGCCCCCGGGGCTGCGGAAGGCGTGCTCGAACGCCTCGACGGCCAGGGCGAGTTCCTCGTCCCGGCCGTCGTCCCGCCGCAGCAGGTAGAGCCGGTGGCTCAGCTCGCCGGCGTACCCGCACAGGGCGGGCGTCCCCGGGTGTCCGGCCGACTGCCGGGCCAACTGGTCCAGCACGGCGTCCCGTTCGGCGGTGATGTCACCGATCGGGTCGGCCTGCTGGGCGTCGAGGTCGGAGGAGGAGGTCACGTACCCATACTGCCTACACGAACAGGCTCACGACCCCGGCTACGGCGAACCCCGCCACCGACAGCACCGACTCCAGCGCCGTCCAGGTCCGCAGGGTGTCCCGCTCGCTGATGCCGAAGTACTTGGCGACCATCCAGAAGCCGCCGTCGTTGACGTGGGAGGCGAAGATGGAGCCGGCGGAGATGGCCATGATGACGAGGGCGGCGAAGGCCTGGGAGTGGTGGTCCTCCGCGAGCAGGGGCGCCACGATGCCCGCCGTCGTCACGATCGCGACGGTGGCCGAGCCCTGGGCGACCCGCAGCACCAGCGAGATCAGGTACGACAGCACGATCACCGGCAGTCCGACGCCGTGGAAGGTGTCGGACAGGGCCTGGGCGACCCCGCTCGCCTTGAGGACCGCGCCGAAGACACCGCCCGCGCCGACCACCAGCAGGATGTTGCCGACCGGCTTGAGGGACGATGTCGACACGCTCTCCAGGGACTTGCGGGACCAGCCGCGCCGGATGCCGAGCAGGTAGTAGGCGAGCAGCAGGGCGAGGGTGAGGGCGACGAACGGGCTGCCGAAGAACTCGAGCACCGAGCGGCCGGTGGAGGGGTCGAGGGCGATCGAGGAGAAGGTGGCGGCGAGGATCAGCACCAGCGGCGTGCCGATGATGGCGAGGACCGTGCCGAGCGGCACCGGGTTCTCCTGCGGCGGGACCCCCGCCCTGCGCTGTTCGGCCACCACGGCCTGCCGGGCCTCCTCGGCCGCCTCGACCATGTCCTGCGGTACGGCGACGAAGATCCGCCTGCCGATCCAGGCGGAGTACGCCCAGGCGGCCAGGACGGCGGGGATGCCGCAGACGATGCCCATGAGGACGACCCAGCCGAGCTGGACGTGGAGCAGTCCGGCGGCGGCGACCGGCCCGGGGTGCGGGGGCAGGAAGGCGTGGGTCATGGACAGGCCCGCGAGCAGCGGCAGGCAGTAGAGCAGGATCGACTTGCCGCCGCGCTTGGCGGCCGCGTAGACGAGCGGCGCGAGGACGAAGATGCCGACGTCGAAGAAGACCGGGATGCCGAAGATCAGGCCGGTCAGGCCCATGGCCAGGGGCGCCCGGCGTTCGCCGAACAGGCCCAGCAGACGGGATGCCAGCACCTCCGCCCCGCCGCTGACTTCGAGGATCGCGCCGAGCATCGTGCCCAGCCCGATGATGATCGCGACATGGCCGAGGATGCCGCCCATGCCGGACTCGACGGTGGACACGGCGTCGGAGCGCTGCACGGTGCCGAAGAGTTCGGTGACCGAGAGGCCGGCCAGGAGGCCGACGGCTATGGAGACGGCGAGGAGGGCGACGAAGGGCTGCAGCCGGACCTTGATGATCAGGAAGAGCAGCAGGGCTATGCCGATGCCGGCGACGGTCAGCAGCCCGGGGGTGCCGTCGAGCAGGAGGAGCAGGCCTCCGGTGTGGGGTGGTGCGGCGGGGGCGGTTGCGGCGAGCGGGAAGGACATGCGGGGGTCCTCTGGTTAAGTGCATCGTGCTTTCGGGCAGGGAGGATCGCGGCACGGCGCCCCGAAGGGGTGCCGTGCCGTGCGGAATTGCGGGAGGTGGGGGAAGGATCGCCAGGTCTCAGCCGAGTACGGCGAGGGCGTCGATCTCGATGAGGAGTCCGGCCGGCAGACCGACGTAGACCGTGGTCCGGGCGGCGGGGGGCCGGGTGAGGCCCTGCTCCTCGAAATAGGTGTTGTAGATGGCGTTCATCTCGGCGAAGTGGTCCACGTCGGTGAGGTAGACGCGGATCATCATCACGTCGTCCCAGCCCGCGCCGCCCTCTTCGAGGATCGCCTTGACGTTGGCGAGGGTCTGCAGGGTCTGCTCGCGCAGGGTGGGACCGGCCGGCGTGGGGGCCTTGCCCTCCTCGGCGGGCAGAAAGCCGACCTGGCCGGCGACCTGGAGGATGTTGCCCTTCTTCACGCCGTGGGAGAACTTCGCGGGCGGGGTGGTGTGGGTCTTCGGGGTGAGCGCGGTCTTCTCGGTCATACGGGGGTGCCCTTCACTGGCGTTCTTCCGGAGTACTCGCCGCTGATCGCGTCCGCGCTGCGGCGCACCTGCGGGAGCAGGGTGAGGAGTTCCTCGGCGGTGACGACGACGTTCGGCGCGGACACCGACATCGCGGCGACCACCCGGCCGTCGGCGCCGCGGATGGGGGCCGCGACACAGTTGATGGACTCCTCGTGGCCGCCGAGGTCGGTGGCCCAGCCCTGTTCGCGCACCTGCTCCAACTCCCGCAGGAAGGCCGCGGCGTTGGGGGTGGAACGGGCCGTGTAGAGGGGGTAGTCGAGCTGGTCCGCGAGGGCGCGGCGCTCGGGTTCGGGCAGGTCGGCCAGGAGCAGTTTGGCGACGGCGGCGACCGTGATGGCGACGGGCTTGCCGATCCGCGAGTACATGCGGACCGGGTAGCGGCTGTCGACCTTGTCGATGTAGAGCACCTCGTTCTCCTCGTACACGGCGAGGTGCACGGTGTGGCCGCAGCTCTCGTTGAGGCGGACGAGGTGGGGGTGGGCGATCTCGCGGATGTCGAGGTTCTCCATCGCCTCCTGGGCGAGGGCGAAGAGGCGGGCGCCGAGCCGGTAGCGCTGGTCCGACTGGCGGTAGACCAGGCCGTGCTCGTGCAGGGTGCGCAGGAGTCGCAGGGCCGTGGACTTGTGGACGCCGAGCCGGTCGGCGACCTGGCCGAGGTCGGCGGGGCCCTCGGCGAGCAGCGGCAGGATGCTCAGGGCGCGGTCGACGGTCTGACTCATGGGGTGTTCGCCTCCTCCGTGGCCTGCTCGGCTTGCGTCCAGCCGGGGCCGAGTCGAAGTCTCCCCCATGCCTCGTCGTCCAGGGCGGCCAGCCGGTCGGCGTGGCCCGTCCAGGAGGGGCGCCGCGCGGCGGCTCCATGAGGGGCGGCGGCCGGGTGGCGGGCGGGAGGGAGGGCGAGGTCGCCGTGCGTGGTGAGCGCGGCCGCGGCCATCAGGTGCCCGTGCCGGAGGCGCTCGCGCGGGGGCAGTCCGCGCAGGGTGCCGGAGAGGAATCCGGCGGCGAAGGCGTCCCCGGCGCCGACATGGGCGACGACGTCCACGCTCGGGGCCCTGACGAAGGTCGCGGTGCCGTCGCCGTCCTGAAGCCCATCGGTGTTCCGGTCGAACGCGGTCGCCCCGCCCCCGCCCTGCTTCACGACGACGGTCCGGGGCCCGGGCAGCGCCTCCAGGACGGCCCGGCCGCCGTGCAGCCCCCATGCCTGACGTGCCTCGTCCTCGCCCACGAACACGATGTCGGCGCCCCGCGCCAGTTCCAGCAGCACCTGCGGCCCGTCCGCGTCCGGCCACAGCGCGGGCCGGTGGTTGACGTCGAAGGAGACCAGCGGGCGGCCGGGCCGTGGCGCCGTCAGTTCGCGCATCAGGTCCAGGCAGTCGCCGGAGAGCGCCGCCGTGATGCCGGACAGGTGCAGCAGCCGTCCCGCGCGTACGGCGGCCAGATCGAGGTTCTCGACGGACATCGCGGAGGCCGCCGAGCCGGCCCGGTAGTACGCCACCTCGTGCGCGTCGGTGGCCCGGTCGGCCGCCGTGCGGAAGTAGATGCCCGTCGGCCTGTCGGCGTCGACGCCCACGGCGCTCGTGTCGACCCCGTACCCGGCGATCCGCTCGACGAGGTGCTGCCCGAACCCGTCCGCCCCCACCCGGCTCACCCACCGCGCCGCGTGGCCCGCCGCCGCCAGCGCGCAGGCCACGTTGGACTCGGCCCCGCCGATGGCCCGCTCGAAGGCGGGGACGTCGGCGAGGCGGCCGGGCCGGGTGGGCAGGAAGGTGACCATGGACTCGCCTAGCGCCACGACATCCACAATGTCAGGGGCGTTGCGGGTTCCGGTGGCGGTCACGATCGTCGCAGCTCCTCAGTGGTGGGAGTCCGTTGACCCCGTGTTGGCCGAGATGTTAGACAGCAGTGAGCGACATACGCAATGGACGTTGCAGTAAGTGCAACGCACCAGATCAGGGAGGCCCCATGGCCCGCCAGGCCGGTACCGAAGCACTCGCCCGCCTCGCCGAGGAACGCGTCGACCACCGTTTCAAGGGCCTCCCCCCGGACGCCGCGGGCCTGACCGTCGCCGAGCTGGCCGCCCAGCGCCGCAACCTCTTCACCGACGGCTTCACCACTCCGGTCCTCGCCCTGTCCGCCGAGCGGCTGGAGCACAACCTGGCGCTCATGGAGACGTACACGACCCGGCACGGCCTCGCCTTCGCCCCGCACGGCAAGACCTCGATGGCCCCGCAGCTCTTCGAGCGCCAGATCGCGCACGGCGCCTGGGGCATCACGCTCGCGGTGCCCCACCAGGTGTGGGTGGCCCGGGCGTTCGGGACCGAGCGGATCTTCCTGGCCAACGAGCTGGTGGACCCGGCCGCCCTGCGCCGGATCGCCGCCGACCTGGCGGCCGACCCCGCCTTCCGTTTCGTCTGCTACGTCGACTCCGTGCGCGGGGTCGAGCTGATGGACGCGGCCCTGCGCGGCGCCGCCCGCCCGGTGGACGTCGTGGTGGAGCTGGCCGCGGGCGAGGATGCCCGCACCGGTGTGCGCACCGAGGCGGAGTGCGCGGCCGTCGCCGACGCCGTGGCCGCCGTGCCCACGCTGCGTCTGGCCGGGGTCGCGGGGTACGAGGGCGAGGTGCCGCAGGCCGACACCGGGCGGGTGACGGCCTATCTGCGGCGGCTGACGGCGCTGGCCGCCGCCTTCGACAAGGAGGGCCGGTTCGCCGGGCTGGACGAGATCGTGGTGAGCGCGGGCGGCAGCGCCTGGTTCGACGCGGTCGCCGAGGTCTTCGCGGAGCTTCCCGAACTCTCCCGGCCCGTACTGAAGCTGCTGCGCTCGGGTGCCTACGTCTCGCACGACGACGGCCACTACAGCAGGCTCACCCCGTTCGCCCGGGTCCCCGAGGAGGGCGCCCTGGAGCCGGCCTTCCGCCTGTGGGCGCAGATCGTCTCCCGCCCCTCGGCCGAGCAGGCCTTCGCCAACGCGGGCAAGCGCGACGCGGCCTACGACCTGGACCTGCCGGACGCCCAGGTGGTCCGCCGGGACGGCGCCGAGCGCCCGGCCGCCGGCATCTCGGTGACCGGCCTGTCCGACCAGCACGCCTGGCTGCGCACCTCGGCCGAGGCGGACCTGGAGGTGGGCGACTGGATCGGGCTCGGCCTGTCCCACCCGTGCACGTCCTTCGACAAGTGGCAGCTGATCCCGGTGGCCACGGCGGACGGCACGGTCGTCGACTACGTCCGCACGTTCTTCTAGAGAGCCGGAGAGTGCCGTGGAGGACCTGGTCATCCGGGACGCGGACGTCGTCGACGGCAGCGGCGCGGACTCCTACCGCGCCGACGTCGTGGTCGCCGGCGGCCGCATCGTCTCGATCGTCAAGGAGGCCGCGGCGGCGGGCTGCCAGCGCCCCCGTGCGCGGCGGGAACTGGACGCCGACGGGCTCGTCCTCTCCCCCGGCTTCATCGACATGCACGCCCACTCCGACCTGGCCCTGCTGCGGGACCCCGACCACAGCGCCAAGGCGGCGCAGGGGGTCACGCTCGAAGTCCTCGGCCAGGACGGTCTCTCGTACGCCCCGGTGGACGACCGAACGCTGGAGGAGGTCCGCCGGGCGATCACCGGCTGGAACGGGTACGGCGACGACGTCGACATGGACTGGCGGACCGTCGGCGAGTACCTCGACCGGCTGGACCGGGGCATCGCCGTCAACGCCGCCTATCTGATCCCCCAGGGCACGGTCCGTGCGCTCGCGGTCGGCTGGGAGGACCGGCCGGCCGCCCCCGCCGAGCTGGACCGGATGCGGCAGCTGGTCGCGGAGGGCCTGGAGCAGGGCGCGGTCGGGCTGTCCTCCGGGCTCACCTACACGCCCGGCATGTACGCCGGGGACGCCGAGCTGACCGAGCTGTGCCGGGTGGTGGCCGGGTACGGCGGCTACTACTGCCCGCACCACCGCTCCTACGGCGCCGGCGCCCTGGAGGCGTACGCCGAGATGGTGGAGCTGACCCGGCGGGCGGGCTGTGCGCTGCACCTGGCCCACGCCACCATGAACTTCGGCGTCAACAAGGGCCGCGCGGACGACCTGCTGACCCTCCTCGACCGGGCCCTGGACTCCGGCGCGGACATCACGCTGGACACCTATCCCTACACCCCCGGGTGCACCACCCTGGCCGCGCTGCTGCCGAGTTGGGCGAGCGAGGGCGGCCCGCAGGAGGTCCTGGCCCGGCTCGGCGACCCGGCGACGGCCGAGCGGATCCGGCACGATCTGGAGGTGACCGGCTCGGACGGCTGCCACGGGGTGCCGGTGGAGTGGGAGACGATCGAGATCTCCGGGGTGAGCGACCCGGCCCTCGGGGACCTCGTCGGCCTCACGGTCCCCCAGGCGGCGGCCCGGCGCGGGGAGAGTGCCTGGACGACCGCCCGCCGCCTGCTGACCGAGGACCGGCTGGGCACGACGGTCCTCCAGCACGTCGGCCACGAGGAGAACGTCCGCGCGATCATGCGGCACCGCGCGCACACCGGCGGCTCCGACGGCATCCTGCAGGGCACCAAGCCGCACCCGCGGGCCTACGGCACCTTTCCCCGCTATCTCGGCCACTACGTGCGGGAGTTGGGCATCCTCACGCTGGAGGAGTGCGTGGCCCGCCTCACCGGGCGGCCCGCGGCCCGGCTGCGACTGCCGGACCGCGGTCTGGTGCGCGAAGGGTACCGGGCCGACCTGGTCCTGTTCGACCCGCGGACGGTCGCGCCCGGCGCCACCTTCGCCGAGCCCCGCACGCTGCCGGCCGGCATCCCCCACGTGCTGGTCGACGGCCGTTTCGTCATCGAGGACGGCCGGCGCACGGACGTACTGGCGGGCCGGTCGGTCCGCCGTACGCCCGTGTGACCCGACGACCGGGAACCGCGGGTGAGGGTGAAGTACTGCGGCCGGCGGCCGTGGAACACGGCCGCCGGCCGTGAGCTACGGCTGACCGCCGGGAGCCGCGACCGACGGCCGCGGATCCGTGACTCCCGATCGGGAAACGCGGCCGACGGAAGCGCATCCACGACTCCCGATCGGAAATCGAGGCCGGCGGCCGTGCTCACGGCTCACGGCCGGGGACCACGGCGGGCGGCCGGGTGCTACGGCGGGCGGCCGGGTGCTACGGCTTGGGCAGGGTGCAGCCGGAGGCGCTGAGGTTCAGCTTGTTGCCGGTGGTGAAGCAGGCCGGGATGATGTAGGTCTCCTCCGCGTAGTTGATGCCCTTGCGGACGGTCACGGTGCCGTTCTGGTCGACCTCGCAGGGGTTGTCCACGGTGCAGCGCTCGCCGTCCTCGTTGCCCGTGTTGTTGACGGCGACGACCTTGCCGGTGGTGGTGTCGATCACGGGCGAGCCGGAGGTGCCGCCGATGGTGTTGCAGGCGGAGGTGTAGCGGACCGAGTCCTTCCAGGTCCAGTCGCCCTCCTTGAGCCGGTACACGAACCCGTCGACGTTGCAGCTGTAGGTCCGCTTCCAGTAGCCGGAGACGACCTTGATGGCGGAGCCGGCGGCCGGGTGCGTGTCCTGCACGGTGAGCGGGCTGATGCCGTAGTTGCTCTTGATCGCCGCGTAGGTGGTGGTGGTGCGGTAGATCGTGATGTCCGTGTCCGTCATGGTCGAGTAGACGACCTGGTTGGCGCGGAGCGTGGCGACCTTGCTGCCGGAGGAGTTCAGCAGGCCGAAGGTACGGCTGGAGGACTGGCCGGTGATGACCTCGCCGGGGTCCGGGAAACCGGTCTCCAGGCAGTGCCCGTTGGTCAGCACGAGCGCCGGGTCGCTGTCCGCGGAACCGGGGAAGCGGATGACGGATCCGGAGCAGTTGCTGAGGGAGACGGTACCGGCGAAGTCGACGGTCGCGGCAGGTGCTTTGGCCTGCGGGGCCGCGACCGCGGGTGCTGCGCCCACCCCGGCTATGGCCAGGGCGGAGAGCGCGGCAAGGAGAGGCTTGTTCATGTGGGGGTCCCCTCTGACGACTTGGGCGACCGGAGATCTTCCGGCCGCCCATTGCTTTGTCATGCGCATTGTCGATGCTGCGAGGGGTGTGAACAAGAACCCGGGTCAGGTCGTAGGGGTTTCCCTGTGCGTGCGGGGCCGGGCAACCCGCCTGAAACACAACCGACTTGGGCCTCACCCGGACCGGTCCTGCCACCGCCCCCAGGGACCGGGCGGTGGATCGCTGCGCGCACCGGACGGCCGAACGGCCGAGACCGGACCCCGGTCGGCGCGAGGGCGGCGCGCCCGCCGCTCAGTGGTGGTGCCTGCCGCCTCGGTGGCCGTGGTTCCAGCCGCCGGGGAAGCCGGTCGCGGAGGCCGTCGCGGTCGCCGTCGTGGCCGTGGGCGCGGGCGGGGCGGACGTCGTGGAGGCCGGGGCCGAGCCCGGGACCGAGGTCGGGGCGGCCGGCCCGGTGGCCGCCGGCGACCGGGGCACGACGACGGCCGGCGGGGCGGACGGGCCGGGCGGCGCGGCCGGCGAGGACGTGGCGGCGGCGGTCGGGGCGGTCACGGCCGGGGAGCCGGTGTCCGTGCGGGGGCTCGCGCCCGCGGAGTCGCCGACGGCGATGTGTCCGCCGCCGGCCGGCCGGGACCCGTCCCGGGCGGCGGAGTCCGGGCCGCCCGCCACAGCGGCGATCACCGCGACCGCGCCGGCCACCCCGAACGCCCCGGCGACGGCCGCGACCCGCCGGCGGCCGCCGGTGCGCCGCTGCCGCCGCCTGCGGTCCGCGCGGCCCCCGGCGGGTTCCCGCGGCGCCGGCACGGCAGGCAACTCGTGCGTCTCGTCGTAGGCGTTCTGCCAGCCGTGGGCGGCGGCGGGGTCGGCATACCCCTCGTACGACGGGGCCGGGCCCGTCAGCGGGTGGTACACGTGCGGACCGCCGGGAGGCCCGGCGTCCGCCCCGTGCGCGCCGTACGCCTCCGTCCCGTGGTCGCGTTCGGTGGACATGGCGGCGGATTCTAGAGACGCAAGTGACTTCTGAGACAGCTACCGGCGATAACAGCACAAACCTTCGGGCCTCACGTGGCGGAAAACACGGCCCATGACGCGTTACCGGGCCGTAAGCTCACGGGCATGCAGGTGATCCAGTCGACCAAGCTCGCCAACGTCTGTTACGAGATCCGGGGCCCGGTTCTCGAGGAGGCGATGCGGCTGGAGGCGGCCGGTCACCGCATCCTGAAGCTCAACACCGGCAACCCCGCCGCCTTCGGCTTCGAGTGCCCCCCGGAGATCCTGGAGGACATCCTCCGCAACGTCTCCACGGCGCACGGCTACGGCGACGCGAAGGGCCTGCTGGCCGCCCGCCGCGCGGTCGTCATGCACAACCAGACCATCGGCATCGAGACGGACGTCGAGCACGTCTTCATCGGCAACGGCGTCTCCGAGCTGATCGTGATGGCGATGCAGGCCCTGCTGGACGACGGCGACGAGGTGCTGGTCCCGGCCCCCGACTATCCCCTGTGGACGGCGGCCGTCTCCCTGTCCGGCGGCACGGCCGTCCACTACCGCTGCGACGAGCAGTCCGACTGGATGCCCGACCTCGCCGACATCGAGCGCAAGGTCACCGACCGGACCAAGGCCATCGTCATCATCAACCCGAACAACCCGACGGGTGCGGTCTACGACGAGGCGATGCTCAAGGGCCTGACCGACATCGCCCGCCGGCACAACCTGCTGGTCTGCTCCGACGAGATCTACGACAAGATCCTCTACGACGGCGCCACGCACACCCCCACGGCCGCCGTCGCCCCCGATCTGCTGACGCTGACGTTCAACGGCATGTCGAAGGCGTACCGGGTGGCCGGCTACCGGGTCGGCTGGATGTCGGTCTCCGGCCCGCGCGCCCACGCCGACTCCTACATCGAGGGCCTGACGATCCTGGCGAACATGCGCCTGTGCGCGAACATGCCGGGCCAGCACGGCGTGGTCGCCGCGCTCAGCGGACGCCAGTCGATCAACGACCTGGTACTGCCGGGCGGGCGGCTGAAGGAGCAGATGGACGTCGCCTACGAGCTGCTCACCCGGATCCCGGGGGTCAGCTGCGTACGGCCCAAGGGGGCGCTGTACCTCTTCCCGCGCCTCGACCCACAGGTCTTCAGGATCAAGGACGACCGGCAGATGGTCCTGGACCTGCTGCGCCAGGAGAAGATCATGGTCGTCCACGGCACCGGCTTCAACTGGCCCGAACCCGATCACTTCCGGGTGGTGACGCTGCCGAGCGCCGGTGATCTCAGGGACGCCGTGACGCGGATCGGGACCTTCCTGGACGGGTACGGCCAGTCGTAGCGGACGAATGCGGCCAGTCGTAGCGGACGGAGACCGGCGGACCGCAATCCGTGACCTGGCTCAACTTTAGACGAAATCCAAGCTAGGATGGCTTCCTGTCAGAGCACAGGAGGCCATCCCCATGTACGAACCGATCCGCACCAAGTCGGTCCACAGCCCGATGGCCGGCACCCCGTCCGACTTTCCCCACCGGTCGCGCGAGGAGGAGCTGGACATCCAGCTCGCCGGACACCTCGCCGCACTGCTCGCCGTCACCGACGAACTGCGTTCCCTCGCCCCCTCGGGCGACCTCGACACGGCGGCCGGGCGGCTCGCCGTCGAGGTGTCCCGGCTGCGGAGCGGGCGCGCACCGCTGCGGGCGGCGCCGGCCGCCGCCGGTGCGCCCGAGGACCTGCACCGGCGGGCCCACGCGCTCGCGGGCCGCGCCCTCGTGGTCGCCGCCTCGCGCGCCGACACGGCCGCGGCGATCCTCTCGGCCGAGCGCATGGACGCCCACGCCGCGGCGCTGGCCGGGCCGAAGGAACTGAGCACGGCTCACTGACCCCGCTCCAGGGGTCCCTCGAACGGCCCCGGTCCGCGTGCACCCGCAGCGACGCGCGGACCGGGCGCCATGCACTGCGTTGGGCTCGGCCCCGACGCGTCTTCGCCGCTTCGGCTCGGCCCGTCCAGCGGCTGCGGGTGTCCGGTGGTTGATCGCGCAGTTCCCCGCGCCCCTTTGGGGCGCTGCAGCGGGCGGGGTCAATGTGCCAGGCGGCGTTCGTCGTGCGGGTCTTGGGGCGTTGCAGTGCCGGGGCCGGTATATCACCCCCCGTTCACCGTCCGCCTCGGGGAATGTTGGATTCCGGGAGCACGCTCCCCCGCGTGAGACGAATCGCAGGAATCGTCCTCGCGGTCCTGCTGATCGGCGGCGTGGTCACTGCCGTCGTCGCGGGCCGCCAAGGAGAGGACAAGGGCACGGCAACGAAGACCGTGCGCGGGGTGATCGGATCGGAGAAGGCGGACTTCTTCGCCGATCCCGACGTGGTGAAGGCCCTTGCCGCCAAGGGATTCACCGTCAGAACGGAGGCATCGGGTTCCTGGGCCATGGAGGGCCTGGACCTCAAGGGGTACGACTTCGCCTTCCCGTCCAGCCAGGCGCCCGCCGACCAGCTGGCCGCCAAGTACCACGTGCAGGAGCCGCTGCCCCGGCCCTTCTACTCCCCCCTCGTGGTCGTGGCCCATCGCAACGCGGCCGACGTGCTGGCCGCGAACGGCCTCGCCGCCCTGGACGGGAAGAGCCGCGGCACGCTGAAGATGGCCGCCTATCTGGACGCCGCCCGGCACGACCGCACCTGGCAGCAGCTCAAGGGATCCGCCGGGCACGGGGAGCTGACCGGCACCCTCTACATCGCGAGCACCGACCCGGAGACCTCCAACTCCGGCGCCCTCTACCTCGCCGCCGCCTCCTACGTCGCAGGCGGCGGAAAGGTGACCGCGGACAACGCCGACATCGAGCGCACCGCACCGCTGCTGCACAAGCTGGTCAGCGTCCAGGGCGCCCAGCAGTCCAGCTCGGACGCGGTCTTCCGGGACTTCATCAGCGGCGCCGGCAATCCGCTGGTGCTCGTGTACGAGTCACAGGTCGCCTCGCTCCTCGCCCAGCAGCACGGCACCGGCACCGGCACCGGCACGGACGACCTCGTGGTCCTCTACCCGGACACCACGGTCAACAGCGACCACACCGTCGTACCGCTGGACGCGGACGGCCGTGCGCTCGGCGAACTCCTCAGCACCGACCCCACCCTGCGCAAGCTCGCCGTCCGGCACGGCTTCAGGCCGCAGGGCGACACCGCCGAGTTCGTCGCCGCCACCGCCGACCACACCGACTACCTGAACCAGAAGCTGACCGGCGTCCGGCAGGCGCCCGTGCCCACCTCCGCGGTGCTGCACGAGATGGCCCGCCGGGCGCGCGGATGACGGGGGGACCAGCACATGACCACCGGAAACAGTGAGTTCACGCTCACCCCGCCCGGCGACGACGGGTTCACGCTCACCCCGCCCGAGGCCGTACCGCCCGTGCCCCGGGACAAGGCCGGCGGGCTCGTGCCCGTCGAGGACGGCGTCCGTGCCGACATGGCGCGCAAGGCCGCCGGCTACGTCGAGGGGCTCGCCTCGCTCGACGCCCGCTCGCCCGAGTTCGCGGGAAAGATCGGGGAGATCACGTCCCTCGGCGCCGGAGACATGCGCACCGCCGCCGCGCAGTCCAACCGCATGCTGGAGCGGGCCGTGCGCAGCCTGCCCGACAAGGGCGGGGACGCGCAGTCGAAGGTCGCCGGCTCACTGGTGGAACTCCGCCGGGTCGTCGAGGACCTGGACCCGCGCGACCTGCCGGTGAGCCGGGGCCGCAAGTTCCTCTCCAGGCTGCCCGGCGGCAACAAGCTGCGCGACCACGTCGCCAAGTACGCCTCGGCGCAGGGCACCCTCAACCGGATCGTGGGCTCGCTGCGCGGCGGCCAGGACGAACTGCGCCGCGACAACGCCGCGTTGCAGACCGAGCGGGTGCGCCTGTGGGAGACCATGGGCAAGCTGCAGGAGTACGTCGTGCTCACCGAGGCCCTGGACGGGGCCGTCGAGCAGCACATCGACCGGGTCGCGGACCCCGAGCAGGCCGACGGTCTGCGCGCCGACGTCCTCTTCCCGGTCCGGCAGAAGCACCAGGACCTGCTCACCCAGCTCGCGGTGTGCGCACAGGGCTACCTCGCCATGGACGTCGTACGCCGCAACAACGACGAGCTGATCAAGGGCGTCGACCGGGCGGCCACCACCACCGTCTCGGCCCTGCGCATCTCCGTGATGCTGGCCTCCGCCCTCGACAGCCAGAAGAAGGTCATCGAGCAGGTCAACGCCCTGCGCGGGACCACCGAGGACCTCATCCGGGGCAACGCCGAGATGATCTCCACCCAGAGCGGTGAGATCCAGCGCATCGCCGCCGACCCGGCCGTCGGCGCGGAGACGCTGCGCTCGGCGTTCCAGCAGATCTACCGCACCCTCGACGCCATCGACACCTACAAGGTGCAGGCGACCGAGGCGATGGCCTCGACGATCCAGTCCCTGTCGGACGAGCTGCACGGCGCGAGCACCCACCTGGAGCGCAGCCGTTCGCAGAACGCACTGGAGGGCGGGCTCGGATGAGACGCACCACCCGCGCGCTGGCCCTGCTCGCCTCGGCCGCCGCGCTCCTGACCGCCTGCACGGCCGAGAAGCACCAGGACGACGCGACCGCCCCGAAGCCCGGCACCCTGCGCATCCTCGCCTCCAGCGAACTCAGCGACATGACCGCCGTCCTCGACCGCGTCCGCAAGGACACCGGCGTCACCGTCCGCCCCACCTACATGGGCACCCTGGACGCCGTCGACCTGCTCGCCAAGGGCAGGGCCGACAAGACGTACGACGCGCTGTGGCTGTCCTCCGACGACTATCTGCGGCTGCGCCCCGACGCGGCGAAGAAGGTGGTCTCCGAGACACCGGTGATGTCCAGCCCGGTCGCCATCGGCGTCAGGCCGGCCACCGTCCGCACGCTCGGCTGGCAGCCGGACAAGGTCACCTGGGCACAGATCGAGCAGGCCGTACAGGACGGGAAGCTCACCTACGGCATGACCGATCCGGCCCGCTCCAACTCCGGCTTCTCCACGCTCATCTCCGTCGCCTCGGCCCTCTCGGGCGCCCAGTCCGCGCTGACGGACGCGGACGTGGCGAAGGCGACACCCCGGTTGAAGGAGTTCTTCAAGGGCCAGAAGCTCACGTCGGGTTCGTCGGGCTGGCTGGCGACGGCGTACAAGCGGCGCGGCACCGTCGACGCCCTGTTCAACTACGAGTCGGTGCTCAAGGGCATCCCGGGTCTGACCGTGATCCGCCCCGCCGACGGCGTCGTCACCGCCGACTACCCGCTCTCCTCGCTCGCCTCGACCGGCGCGCGCACCCGGGAGGACGTGCGCAAGGTGACGGACGACCTGCGCACCGAGGCGGTGCAGCGGCTCATCACCGGGACCACCCACCGCCGCCCGGTCGTCCCCTCGGTGCCGCCCGCGGCCGGGCTCGACACCGGGCGCCGGCGCGAACTGCCCTTCCCCGGCAGCCGTTCCGTCGCCGACGGGCTCCTCGACTCCTACGAGAACAAGCTGCGCCGCCCCTCGCGCACCGTGTACGTCCTCGACACCTCCGGTTCCATGGAGGGCGACCGGCTGGACGCGCTGAAGAAGGCGCTCACCGGCCTCACCGGCGACTTCCGCGACCGCGAGGAGGTCACGCTGATGCCGTTCGGCTCGGGCGTGAAGAGCGTGCGGACGCACGTCGTGGACCCCGGGGACCCGAAGGCCGGACTGGACGCCATCCGCCAGGACACCGACTCCCTCGAAGCCGACGGCAGCACCGCGATCTACACCTCCCTGGAGAAGGCCTACGACCACCTCGGCGCCGACCGCGACACGTTCACCTCGATCGTGCTGATGACCGACGGCGAGAACACCACCGGCAAGAAGGCCGGGGACTTCGACGGGTTCTACCGCCGGCTCACCGGGACCCGGCGGGACACCCCCGTCTTCCCGATCCTCTTCGGCGACTCCGACCGCGCCGAGCTGGCGCACATCGCCGACCTGACCGGCGGCCGCCTCTTCGACGCCCGGAACGGCTCGCTGGACGGCGCCTTCGAGGAGATCCGTGGCTACCAGTAAGGTCCTCGGCTATCTGGAGTCCCGCAAGAACCTCGCCGGGGGTGCCTGCGGCCTGGTCGGCCTGGTGCTGACCTTCACCGGGGTCGCGGGCCCGTACTGGCCCGTCGTGGTCGCCGGACTCTACGGCGCGGGCGCACTGATCGCGCCGCCGGAGCGGCCCGCACCGCCGGACTTCCCCGATCCCTCGGCCCAGCTCGACGCGGTGCGCGCCGACTTCGGCAGGCTCGGCGGCTATCTCGCGGACATCGACCTGCCGCCCGCCCCCGCCGCCCGGCTCACCGAACTGACCGACCTGCTGGCCGCGCTGCTGGAGCCCGGCTGGGTCGCCGAGGCACTCGCCCAGGACCCCGAGGGCGTCCACACCCTCTCCCGGGCCGTCCGGCAGGACGTCCCGGAGGCGGTGGACACCTTCGTGCGCACCCGGTGGTGGACCCGGCTGACGCCGGGCACCGAGCCGCCCGAACAGCACCTGGAACGCCAGCTCACCCTGCTCCGCGAGGAGGCCGGGCGCCTGGCGTCGGCCCTGCGCGATGCGGAGGCACGGCGTCAGGAGACACACACGCGCTACCTGGAGGACCGTTCGCAGTAGACGCGGCAGGTTTCCGCAGGCCGCGCAGGCGCAGTGGGCCGCGCAGCAGACGCCGGGCGAGGGCCCCGCACGCCAGGATGCGCTGCAGGCGTGAGGCAAAGGCTCCGCACGCCGGCGGGCGCGGCAGGCATGAGGCGAGGGCCCCGCACGTCGTTGTGCGGGGCCCTCGTCGGTGTCACCACGGCCGGCCGTGACGATCGCTGGTCAGGGCATCCCTCCCAACCGGCCGTGGAGTCTTTTCCCGCGGGTCTCAGCCCAGGCGCTCGACCAGCGCGCGGTACTGGTCCCACAGCTCCTTCGGCGTGTGGTCGCCGAAGGTGTTGAGGTGCTCGGGCACGAGGGCCGCCTCCTCGCGCCAGACCTCCTTGTCGACCGTGAGCAGGAAGTCGAGGTCGGAGTCGGCCAGTTCGAGGCCGTTGGTGTCCAGCGCGTCCCGCGTGGGCAGGATGCCGATCGGGGTCTCTACGCCCTCGGCCTTGCCGGCCAGCCGCTCCACGATCCACTTCAGGACCCGGCTGTTCTCACCGAAGCCCGGCCAGACGAACTTGCCCGCGTCGTTCTTGCGGAACCAGTTGACGTAGTAGATCTTCGGCAGCTTGGACTGGTCCTTGTCCTTGGCCACGTCGACCCAGTGGGCCATGTAGTCGCCCATGTTGTAGCCGCAGAACGGCAGCATCGCGAACGGGTCGCGGCGCAGTTCGCCGACCTTGCCCTCGGCGGCGGCGGTCTTCTCGCTGGCCACGTTGGCGCCGAGGAAGACGCCGTGGTTCCAGTCGAAGGACTCCGTCACCAGCGGCACCGCGGTGGCGCGGCGGCCGCCGAAGAGGATCGCCGAGATCGGCACGCCCTTCGGGTCCTCCCACTCCGGCGCGATGATCGGGCACTGCGAGGCGGGCACCGTGAAGCGGGCGTTGGGGTGGGCCGCCGGGGTCCCGGACTGCGGCGTCCAGTCGTTGCCCTTCCAGTCGGTCAGGTGGGCGGGCGACTCCTCGGTCATGCCCTCCCACCACACGTCGCCGTCGTCGGTGAGCGCGACGTTGGTGAAGACGGCGTTGCCCCACAGCGTCTTCATCGCGTTGGCGTTGGTGTGCTCACCGGTGCCGGGCGCGACACCGAAGAAACCGGCCTCGGGGTTGATCGCGTACAGCTGGCCGTCCTCGCCGAACCGCATCCAGGCGATGTCGTCGCCGATGGTCTCCACGGTCCAGCCGGAGATCGTGGGCTCCAGCATGGCGAGGTTGGTCTTGCCGCAGGCGCTCGGGAAGGCGGCGGCAACGTACTTGGACTCGCCCTGCGGCGGGGTCAGCTTGAGGATCAGCATGTGCTCGGCCAGCCAGCCCTCGTCGCGGGCCATGACGGAGGCGATGCGCAGGGCGTAGCACTTCTTGCCGAGCAGCGCGTTGCCGCCGTAGCCGGAGCCGTACGACCAGATCTCGCGGCTCTCCGGGAAGTGGGAGATGTACTTGGTCTGGTTGCAGGGCCAGGGCACGTCCTCCTGGCCGGGCTCCAGGGGGGCGCCCAGGGTGTGAACGGCCTTGACGAAGAAGCCCTCGTCGCCCAGCTCGTCCAGGACCGCCTGGCCCATGCGCGTCATCGTGCGCATGGAGACGGCGACGTAGGCGGAGTCGGTGATCTCCACGCCGAGCGCGGACAGCGGGGAGCCGAGGGGGCCCATGCAGAACGGGACGACGTACATCGTCCGGCCCCGCATCGAGCCGCGGAACAGGCCCTTCTCGCCCTGGAAGATCTCCCGCATCTCCGCGGGCGCCTTCCAGTGGTTCGTCGGTCCGGCGTCCGCTTCCTTCTCCGAGCAGATGAAGGTCCGGTCCTCGACGCGCGCGACATCGGTCGGGTCGGAGGCTGCGTAGTAGGAGTGCGGGCGCTTGATCGGGTCGAGCTTCTTGAAGGTTCCCTTGCCGACGAGCTCCTCGCTGAGACGCTCGTACTCGGCCTCGGATCCGTCACACCAGACCACGCTGTCCGGCTGCGTCAGTTCGGCGATCTCGTTGACCCACGAGATCAGTTCCTGGTGGTTGGTGGGGATGCCGGTGGGAGCCGCGATGTCGCGCGCCACGATTGCTCCTAAAAGAGGGATTTTTGTCTTGTCGCCCCGTGGGGGCCGCGACCCGGATGCTTCACAGTGTCGACTGTCTGGCGCTCATCCGGTGCCGACCGCACTCATTTGATCATCCGATTCTAGTGCCCATCTGTCCAGAGGGCATCACAGGTGAGCGACGTGAGGAATGCCACGGTTTCCGTGATTTTTTGCGTCCACATGGAGTTCAACGGAAGGACTTTTTGCGTTCTGTCCGCTCACCAGGGCGCGCTCACACGCGACTTACGAAGCCGTAGGTACCATGCCCCGCATGACTGCGCCCGTCCCCGACGCGCCCACGGACACTCCGGCCGCCGGCCGCGGTCCCGCAGCGCTCTCCCTGCCGCATCCGGTCAAGCCCAGACTCCGCGGCTGGCTGCACCTCGGCATGTTCCCGGCCGTGCTCATCGCGGGCCTCGTGCTCACCGCCCTCGCCGACTCCAGCAGAGGCCGCATCGCCTGCGGGATCTACGTCCTGACGGCGTGCCTGCTCTTCGGCGTCAGCGCGCTGTACCACCGGGGCAACTGGAGCCCCCGGATGGACGGCATCCTGCGCCGCCTCGATCACGCCAACATCTTCCTGATCATCGCGGGCACCTACACGCCGCTGACCATGCTGCTCCTGCCCGGCGCCAAGGGCCAGTGGCTGCTGTGGGGCATCTGGGCCGCGGCGACCGCGGGCATCGTCTTCCGTGTCTTCTGGGTCGGCGCCCCGCGCTGGCTCTACACCCCCTGCTACATAGCGATGGGCTGGGCCGCCGTCTTCTTCCTGCCCGACTTCATGCGCACCGGCGGCATCGCCGTCCTGGTCCTGGTGATCGTCGGCGGCCTCCTCTACAGCGCCGGCGGTGTGATCTACGGCATCAAGCGGCCGAACCCCTCACCGCGCTGGTTCGGCTTCCACGAGGTCTTCCACTCCTTCACGCTCGCCGCGTTCGTCGTCCACTACGTCGGCATCTCGCTGGTGGCGTACCAGCACGCATAACCCCTCCACCCCTCCCGCTCCCAGGCCACGGCTCGCAAGCCGTGGCCTTTTTCTGTTCCGACAGCAGATTCAGATTGACATGGCATAGCTTTTGAGAGCTACTCTCATTTCATGGCTACTGTCACGCACACCGACGACACCCGTCCCGACCCCCGCCGCTGGTGGGCCCTCGGCGCCCTGGTCGCGAGCACGCTGGTGCTCGGCTTCGACATGACGATCCTCAACGTGGCGCTGCCGACCATGGCGGGGCAGCTCGGCGCCACCACCGGCCAGCAGCAGTGGATGGCGGACGCGTACGTCGTCGTCTTCGCCGCCCTGATGCTTCCGGCGGGGCTGCTGGGCGACCGGTTCGGACGACGGCTGATGCTGATCACCGGGCTCGTGATCTTCCTGGCCGGCTCCGTGCTGGGCGCCATGGCCGGTGACGTCGGCCTGGTGATCGCCGCCCGCGCGGTGATGGGCATCGGCGCCGCGTTGATCACACCGCTGGCGATGTCCGTGCTGCCCTCGCTGTTCACGCCCGACGAACAGGGCAAGGCCGTCGGCCTCGTCTCCACCGGCTCGGCACTGGGCCTGCCGCTGGGACCGATCATCGGCGGCTGGCTGCTCGACCACTTCTGGTGGGGCTCGGTCTTCCTGATCAACATCCCGATGGTCGCGCTCGGCATCCTCGCCTGTGTCCTGCTGCTGCCCGAGACCCGCGACCCGGCCTCCCCGACGGTCGACACCGTCTCCACCGCGTTCACCACCGTGGGGCTCGGCGCGCTCATCTACGCGATCATCGAGGCCCCCGACCGCGGCTGGGGCGACCCGCTGGTCCTCGCCATGTTCGCCGCGGCAGCGGTCCTGATCACCGGGCTGGTGCTGCGCTCGCGCCGGGTGTCGCACCCCATGCTGGACATGAGCCTGCTCGCGCAGCGCGGCTTCCTGTTCAACACCGTCGCCGCGACCCTGGTGATGTTCGTGCTGTCCGGGCTGATGTTCGTGCTGCCGCCCTACCTCCAGGCCGTCCTCGGCAACGACACCCTCGGCACCGGCATCCGGATGCTGCCGCTGGTCCTCGGCCTGTCCGTCGCCGCGAAGTTCGCTCCCCCGCTCGCCACCCGCTTCGGGGCGCGCGCCGCGGTCACCGCGGGCCTGGTCGTGCTGGCCTTCGCCGCCCTGCTCGGCAGCCGTACGACGACCGGCTCGGGCTACGGCTTCATCGCCCTGTGGCTCTCCCTCGCGGGACTCGGCTTCGGCTTCGCGCTGGTGCCGGCCATGACCGGTGCCCTCGGGACGCTGCCCCGGGACCGGGCCGGAAGCGGCTCCGGACTGCTGATGACCCTGCGCCAGGTCGGCTCCGCGATCGGCATCGCCCTGCTCGGCAGCCTGCTGGCCAACGTCTTCCGCGACCGGCTGGACGTGACCGGCCTGCCCGCACCGGCCGCCCACACCGCCGGGGACTCGGTCGTCGCCGCGCACCTGATCGCGCAGAAGACCGGATCCTCGTCCCTGGCCGCCTCCGCGAACAGCGCGTACGTCCACGGCATGGGCGTGGTCCTGCTGGTGTGCGCCGCCGCCGCCCTGGTCTCGGCACTGCTCGCCGCCGCGTTCCTGCCGAACGCCCCGGTCCTGCGACGCACGGAAGGAGAGAAGAACCCGGTCGTGGCCGAGCCCGCGGGGAATGCCGGACAATGACCCGCATGACGGCTGCACAATCCTCCGCCTCCGCCGCCGACCGGCCCCGTCTCGGCCTGCGCGAACGCAAGAAGATCAAGACCCGGGAGGCGATCCGCGCGGCGACGTACGCCCTGATCGAGGAACAGGGCTACGACGCCGCGACGGTCGACCAGATCGCCGAGCGGGCGGAGGTGTCGCCGTCCACCGTCTTCCGCTACTTCCCGACCAAGGAGGACATCGTCCTCACGGACGAGTACGACGCGGTCATGCTGGAGGAACTGCGCGCCCGCCCCGCGGACGAGCCGCTCGTCGACTCCCTGCGGTACGTGGTGCGCAAAGCCGTCACGGTGGGCATGCACGAGGACCCCGAGGTGGCCCGGCTGCGGACACGCCTGACCGCGGAGGTCCCCGCCGTGCGCGCCCGCATGATCGAGAGCATGTCGGCCACCGGCCTGCTGCTGCGCCGGGCCGTCGCGGAACGCTCGGGCCTGCCGGAGGACGGCCTGGAGGTGCGGGTGTACGCGATGTCCCTCATCGGCGGCCTGATGGAGGTCTCCATGTACTGGGCGGAGAACGGTCACCAGGGCGATCTGGCGGACCTCATGGAGCGTGCCGTGGACGTCCTGGCGTGCGGCCTGCCCAGCGGAAAACCCTGAGGTTCCGGGCGCCGCCCGTGCGATGCTGGCCAGGTGAACGGAACCGAGATCCAGGTCGAAGTCGCCCCCGCGCTGCACCTGTTCGTGCCGCCCGCGCGGCGCACCGGCGCCACCGCGCTCGGCACGGACGGCGTCTCCACCCTCGGCCATGTGATCGAGTCCCTCGGGATCCCGCTGACGGAGGTCGGCGCGCTGGTGGTGGACGGCCGCGAGGTGCCGGTGTCCCACATCCCGGCGGCGGCCGAGCACGTCTCGGTCCGCGCGGTGCAGCGCCCGCAGCAGGTCCCCGGCGCCCCGCTCCGCTTCCTCCTCGACGTCCACCTCGGCACCCTGGCCCGCCGTCTGCGGCTGCTCGGCGTGGACGCGGCCTACGAGTCGACCGACATCGGCGACCCGGCGCTGGCCGCGCGCTCGGCGGCCGAGAAGCGGGTCATGCTGAGCCGCGACCGGGGCCTGCTGCGCCGCCGCGAGCTGTGGGCCGGGGCCTACGTCTACAGCACCCGCCCCGACGAGCAGCTGCCGGACGTCCTGGACCGCTTCGCCCCCGATCTGCACCCCTGGACCCGCTGCACCGCCTGCAACGGGCTGCTGAGGAAGGCCACCAAGGAAGAGGTCGCCGACCAGCTCAAGGGCGGCACCCAGCGCTCGTACGACGTCTTCGCCCAGTGCACCGAGTGCGGCCGCGCCTACTGGAAGGGCGCGCACCACGACCAGCTGGAGGCGATCGTGGAACGCGCCCTGGATGTCAGCGGACGGAAGTGAAGCGCCCCGAAGGGGCGCGGAGAACTGTGCGACCAGCCCCCGCGCGCCCGCGGTGACTAACGCACGTCGCCCCTCCCGCACGCGATCCTGTCCCTGTCGCGGTCCAATCCGAGGGGATCGTCACCGCCGTTGACCTTCAGCCGCCCGTAGTGATTCTGCTGAAGCCAGGCGCAGCGCCCCGCCGCCGTCTTCTTCACCTGCGGCGGGAACACCGTGGGCACGCACACGTTGACCGAGCCGTAGTGCCGGTCGCAGCCGGAGATGGTCGGGCTGACCTTCTGTGACGTCCTCTTCGCGCCGGGCCCGGAGACCTTGCCCCCGAGGTCGTCGGCGAAGGAGTGCACGTGCGCCGACGCGTCGGAGGCGCTCAGCGCGGCCGGACCCTGCAGGTGCACCCACTTGGCCACCGACGGCACCCCGTTGGCGTCCACCGCGAACAGCATGTACCAGCCGGGCGGGGCCAGGTCGGGGTTGCTGGTCACGTTCAGGTCGACGTTGTTGCCGTCGACGGACAGCGGCAGGTCGACGAAGCGCTGGTTCGGGTCGGAGGAGTGGGTGACCGCGGCCGGGCGGATCAGCTCGGCCTTGGCGATGGGCCGGTCGACGGTGATCCGCTGGGTGTCGCCGTACTTCCACTCCTGGTTGATCACCGAGGTGATCGTCGGCCGGGTGCCCTGGTAGAGGTAGGGCGGGGTGTAGATCGACACGTTGTGGTTCCAGGTGCCGTTGCCCGGGTTGTCGCCGGTGGCCATCACCCGGCCGTCGGGCAGCAGGAACGCCGAGGAGTGGTAGCCGCGGGACTCGGGGTCGGCGGCCACGGGGTCGAAGGTGTTGGTGCCCGGGTCGTAGATCGAGGACTCGTACACCGGGTCGGCCCGGTTGTGCAGGGCGCCGCCCGTCTCCAGGACCTTGCCGTCGGGCAGCAGCACGGCGGAGACGTACATCTTGCCCTGGTTGCCGGTCTCCGGCCGGGGTCCGGTGCCGAGGTCGACCGTGCCCTGCGGGACCGGCGGCCCGGCGGTGTACGACGGGTTCGGCTGCTTGAGGTCGATGAGGTCGGTCAGGCGGTTCGCGTCCGGGTTGGAGTCGATGTTGCCGCCGCCGATGGTGAGGACCCTCTGGTCCTGCGCCGGGGGCAGCAGCACGCTGGCGGACTGGTCCCGCTCGTCCTTGTTCTGCAGCCCCGGGATCTGGGTGACGGTGCCCGCGCCGTAGTCGTAGACCGCCGAGCCGGTGCCGGGGATGTTGTTGCCGAAGACGTGGCTGCCCGTGTAGAAGAGGCGGCCGTCCTGCATCAGGATCATCGACGGGTACAGACCCCAGTACGACCAGGTCTGGTTGACCTTCCACAGCGGCAGCCACTGCTGGTCCTTGTCCGACCAGTACTCGGCGGTCACCGAGCCGGTGGAGTCCTCGCGCAGGCCGCCGAAGGAGACGACGTCACCGTTGCCCAGCTCGGTCGCCGAGGGGTACCAGTGGCCGTCGTTGAGGTCGTTGGTCCTGCTGTAGGTCTCGGTCTTCGGGTCGAAGACGTACGACTCCTTGAACCCCTCGTAGCCGTGCCCGCCCGCGACCGGGTAGGCCTTGTTGCCGCTCATGACGAGCACCCGGCCGTCCTGGAGCTGCACATGGCCCGCGCAGAACATGTCCTTCGGCGTCGGGATGACCTTGTAGGTGCCCTTCGCCGGATCGTACACCGCGGACGTGAAGGTGCCCGCGTCGAAGTTCTCCTCGCTGTTGCCGGAGCCGGCGATCAGCAGCACCTTGCCGTTGTTGAGGACGACGGAGTGCATGGAGCGGACCGGGTTCTGCGTCGGCAGCACCGACCAGCTGCCGTTCGCGCACTGGTCGTTCGTGCCGGTGCACTGGGCGGGCGGCAGCGTGTCCGGGACCTGCTCCATGGTGTAGTCGTCGGTGGTGGCCGAGCCGGTGCCGTAGACGGAGACACCCCAGGTGATCCGGTCGGTGCCGGCCGGGACCTCGGGGGTGCGGACCGTGGCCGCGGTCCAGGCGGCCGCCATGTCCAGGGTCTTCAGGTCCGTCCAGTACTGCCAGCCGGCCGTGGTGTCGTGCCGGAAGAGGGTGATGTTGGCATCGGGCGTCGTGGTCTTGTACCAGAGCCCGAGGTCGTACTGCCTGCCGACGCTCACCACCGGCGCGCACGCGGTGGACTCGGTGATCAGGGCCTTGCGGTCGCCGTCGGCCCTGCGGGTCAGCGTGACCTTCATGGCCTTCGTGCCGAAGTGGGCGTCGGAGGTGGTCTCGAAGGCGAAGTCGTTGTCGCCCCAGCCGGACTTCTCCCAGCAGTACGGCATGCCGTCCGTACCGGCGGTCTCGAAGCCCGGGTTCTGCACCAGGTTCGCCGCCTCGGCCGGCTGGGGTGCGGTCAGGAGCAGACCGGCGGTCAGGGCCCCCACCCCGACCAGCGCGGTCCGTCTGCGGTGCTTGTTCACACGGCTCTCCTTGCGGTTGTACGACCCCCGCGGCGCGGGAGGTAGACCAGCGCTTCGGTCCCGGCGAAGCGCAGGACGAACGTCAGCACCAGCGCGAGCGCGGTGGCCGGCAGGGCCTGCATCCCGAACCGGCCGACGAGCAGCGCGATCAGCGGGATGCGCAGCACCAGGTCCGCGTTGGCGAGCAGCGCGAACCGGCCCAGCCGGTCCCACCAGCGGCGGTGCGCACGCCGGTCGCGGAACAGCAGCTGCTCGATGAGCAGGAAGTTCCAGGCGACGCCGAGCTGGTTGGCGAGGATCTCGGCGGGCAGGTAGTGCAGGCCGAGCGCGGTCAGCGCCCACAGTCCGGCCAGGTTCGGCACGAAGCCGCTCGCCCCGATCAGCCCGAAGCCCACCATGCGGGCGACCGGTGAGGCGGTGCGCAGCCCGGCCAGGTGGCGCAGGAAGCGGAAGCCCTCCTGCGCCGTCGACTTGGACTCGCCTGCGAACCGCTCCTGGAAGACGAACGGCACCTCGGCGACCTGCCGGGGTCTGCTGCGGACGGCCAGCTCCAGGAGGATCTTGTAGCCGAGCGGCTTGAGCACCTCCGCCGTGACCGCGCTGCGCCGGATGGCGAAGAATCCGCTCATCGGGTCGCTGATGCCGTGCAGCCTGCGCGGGAAGAGGGCCTTGGTCAGCCAGGTGGCGGCGCGCGAGACGGCCACCCGGTAGCTGCCGGCGAGCCCGGCCCGGCTGCCGCCCTTGATGTACCGGGAGGCGACGACGAGCCCGGCGTTCGCCCGCTCGCCGGTGGCCACCAGCTCCGGTACCAGGGACGGCGGATGCTGGCAGTCGCCGTCCATGACGACGATCCACTCCGAGGCGGCCGCCTTCAGCCCCTCGACCACCGCCCCGCCGAGCCCGCCGGCCGGTTCCTCGCGGTGCAGCACGGCCACCGGGAACGGGCAGTCCTGCGCGGCCTCGCGGATCACCTCGGGGGTGTCGTCGGTGGAGTCGTCCACGAAGAGGACCTCGCAGGGCAGCCGGACGGGCACCGCCTCGGTGATCCGGTGCAGCAGCTGCCGGACGTTCGCGGACTCGTTGAAGGTCGGGACGACGATGGTGACGGCGCCCGGCTCGGGGACTTCGACCGCGTCCAGGCCCGGGACGCGGGCGGTGTACTCGTGGCTGCTCATCGCGCGCCTCCCGCGGCTGCCGTGCCGATCTGCCGGATCTCGATGCGGTCGTCCCCGGTGCCGAAGGTGGCGACCGGCGTGGAGTGCTGGATGGCCGCCCTGACATGGGGCAGGTCCTTGGCGTCGCGGCGGACGGTGGGCGAGGCGACGACGTAGTCGAGGTCCCGCCAGCCGTGCGGCATGGTCTTGGTGACGGCCGGGTCGAGGTCGGCCTTGTAGAACCAGATGGCGCCGAGCCCGGGCCGGTATCCGGCGTGGACGAGGTCCAGCCAGAGGGCGTCGTCGACGAGGACCCGGGTGCTCTTCGGGTTCTCGACCCGGGTGCTCAGCCAGGCGGAGGCCTGCCGGTAGGGCTTGTTGGCGTCGGCGGTCAGCGCGGTGCGGTCGCCGTCGTACCAGTGCGGTACGACATAGGCGCCGGCGGCGACGGCGAGGACGGCGGCGAGCGCGTACCGGCCACCGGTGAGGTACCGCCCCTCGCCCTCCCTGCGCCACCGGCGCAGCACCGCGTGGGTGACGGAGGCGGCGCCGCCGGCCAGGACCAGGGCGAGGAAGGGCAGCGCGCCGATCACGTACATGGCGGGCAGGTAGCCGTCCGGCCGCAGGGCCACGGCGGCCAGGACGGCCACGGTCAGGGCCGGTCCGGCGAGCGCCCGGGCGGTGACCGACCAGCGCCAGGTGGCCAGCAGGAGCAGGGCTCCGGCGAGACCGCCCAGGGGCAGCACCCGGTCGTAGTACAGCCAGGAGTGCAGCACGCCGTAGGAACCGGAGGAGGTGTCCAGGATGAAGCCCGAACCCGGCCTGGACATCTGGTACGTGATGCCGTCCCACAGGGAGACGTGCCCGGCGCCCGGCAACAGCTCGCCCTTGAGCAGGGCGAACAGCGGGTAGGAGAAGCCGATCAGGGTGCAGGCGGTGACGGCTCCGGTGAGCGCGAACTTGCGGGTGTCGCGGTGGCTGTGCCGCCACATGGTGACGAACAGGGCGGGCAGGACGACGAGCATCGTCTCCTTGGTGAGCACGCCCGCGGCGGCCGCGAGGCCCGCGCCGAAGTGGTGCCACAGGTGCCGGCTGGGCGAGGCGGCCAGGCAGAACGCCAGCAGCAGCCACATCACGGCGATGTTGTCGAGGAAGATCTCCCGCTGGAGCACGACCGCGAGCGGGGAGAGTCCGAACAGGGCCATGGCGAGCCCGGCGGCCCAGCGGGGCAGGGAGAGCCGCCGTCCGAGGACGTAGACCAGGACCGCGCTGACGGCGCCGACCACGAGCATGGTGGCCCGCATGGAGCCGACGGTCATCGAGCCGGGGCTGAGCGCCGAGGGTATCCAGCTGAGCAGGGCGATCTGGATCCAGCCGAGCGGCGGATGGTCGTACCAGTAGGTGTAGTGGGCCAGGCCCCTGCCCTGCTGGACGGCCCAGGCCTGGGCGAGGTAGGTGCCCTCGTCGTCACTGAGGGTCGGGTAGTCGGCGATGTTCCAGCCCTGGACGACGAGGATCGCCACCAGCAGAAGACCGCACACCAACAGGTCGGGGCGGGAGGAGCGGAGCCGCTCCGGAGGACTTGTTCGGCCGGTCGAACGCGCCTCGGGCGCAGGCCGGTTCTGCGCGGGGACCTTCTGAGCGGTCACCGCGGGAAGAGTGGAGGTCACGCAGGAACGTCCTCTCGCATGGGCTCGGCCGCGGTGAGGTGCGCGCCGACATGAGTGGTCAACTCCCAGTCGTTCCGGCCGCGTTGCTCGCGCCACACTGCGCGGATCGCGGCACCGGCGAGGAGGACCTGGTAGAAGGGGCCGCCCACGACGAGCTTCACATAGTGGACGAGGCGGACCCTGAGGCCGTACTGCTTGCCGAAGTCGTGCAGTCCGACCACCTCGAAGACGAAGGTGACGGCGGCCGTGACCAGCGGCAGGAAGGTGAGGAAGGCGATGCCCACGGGGACGTCGAGGAAGAGCGCGACGGCCGCGTTGAGCGGGATGATCACGCCGGAGAAGGCCTGCAGGAACGGGGTCATCAGCGTGTACCGGGCGAGCAGCCGCTGCCTGAGGGCGGGCAGTTGCCGCCAGTCCTTCTTCCGGTACACCTGCAGGAAGCCCTGGTTCCAGCGGGTGCGCTGCTTGAGCAGCGACATCAGCGAGCCGGGGGTCTCCTCGCGGGTGACCATGTCGGAGTCGTAGGCGACGACGACCTTCTTGCCGGTGCTGGACAGGCGTACGCCCAGGTCGCAGTCCTCGGCCAGGCAGTCGGGGTCCCAGCCGTCCGCCTCCCTGAGGACGGCGGTCCGCACGAAGACGGTGTTGCCGCCGAGCGGGATGAACCCCTTCTGCGCGTGCAGGTGCAGCCGGGAGCGGAACCAGAAGAAGTACTCCAGGCAGTTGCGCAGGCTGTACCAGCTGGAATGGAAGTTGATGAGCTGGACACCGCCCTGGACGACGTCCGCCTCCGTCGTCCGGAACGCGTGGTCCACGTGGGCGAGCAGTTCCGGATGGACCTGGTCCTCGGCGTCGAAGACCCCGACGACATCGCCGCGGCAGTGCGGCAGCGCCGTGTTCATGGCCTTCGGCTTGTTCTTCTTCTCGTGGGTGTCGACGACCACCCGCACCCGCGGGTCACGGGCGGCGGCCTGCTCGGCCACCGCCGTGGTCTCGGGGTCGTCGTGCCCGACGATCACGATGATCTCGAAGTCGGTGTGTGTGGACTCCAGCAGCCGCTGGATGGTGTGGTCGAGCACGGCCTGCTCGTGGCGGGCCGGCAGCAGCAGCGAGAAGGAGACGTGCTCGCCCCCGTCAGGTCTGCCGAACCGGGTGGAGGCCAGCACCTCGGGCGTACGCCACGCGTGCATCTGCCACCACAGAGTGAAGGCCGCCATCCAGAACAGTGCCAGTGAGACGGCAGCGATGAAGACAGACGTCAGCAAAAAGATCCCCCCAGATCCCCATTACCCCCTGTGCACACGACGGTGCGTCACACCCGTCGCGCGCAGTGGAGACAGTAGGGGGGATCTGTGAAATGCGGGAGCTGTTCCGATAAATAGCGTGTTTCGGAACGTCGTGCGGGAAGCGGTACCTATCCGAACACCCGCTCACATACGGACAGTTCGACTCCTCCGCCCTCCCCTGCCTCTGCCCTGTTCAGCGGGTGTTCAGCGCCGCTCCCAGCCGTTCCGGATCCGTCGTCGGGGCGTCGCAGGTGAAGTTACGGCAGAGGTACGCCGCCGGTTCACCGCCCACGAGCGGACGGTCGGCGAGCAGCGGGAACTCGTCACTGTCCGGAGTCCCCGCGGCGACGACCGCGCCCGGGGCGGTGCCCAGAAGTGCCGTACGGTGCAGGGCGGTTGTCCGCTCCTCGGTGAGGGACGGACCGACGACGGCGACCTCCCGGGGCCCGTCCAGCAGCGCCTCCGAGACGGCCAGCCCCCAGCCGATGAACCGGGGCACGCGCGGCCCGAGCGTCCTGACGACCCCCAACGCCCGTTCCGCGGCCGTCCGATGGGACTGCGAACCGGTGTGGGCGGCATAGCCCAGCAGGGCGCCGGCCGCCGCGGTCCAGCCGGACGGGGTGGCGTTGTCGGTGGGGTCCTGGGGCCGGCGGATGAGCCGCTCGGCGTCGGAGGCGGTGTCGTACAGGGCGCCGCTGCCGGGGTCGGTGAAGCGGGCGAGCACATGGTCGAGGAGCAGTCCGGCGAAGTCGAGCCACACCCCCTCCCCCGTCACGGACGCCAGCGCCAGGAAGCCCTCGGCGACGTCCGCGTAGTCCTCCAGCACGCCCGCGTTGGCGCCCGCCCGGCCGTCCTTGCTGGTGCGGGCGAGCCGGGCGTGCTCGTCCAGGTGCACGCGTACGAGGAGGTCGGCGGCGCCGACGGCGGCCTCGACGAGGTCGGGGCGGCCGAAGTAGGCGCCGGTCTCGGCGAGCGCGGCGATCACGAGGCCGTTCCAGGCGGCGACGACCTTGTCGTCCCGGCCGGGGGCGGGGCGCTGCGCCCGCTTCTCCAGCAGCCGGCCCTTGACCGACGCGACCTTCTCGGCGTCGAACACGCCCTCGGTCTGCGGAAGCTGGAGGACGGACCGCCCGTGTTCGAAGGTGCCTTCCCCGGTCACCCCGAAGTACTGGACGGCCAGGTCGCCGTCCTCGTCGCCGAGCGTGGCGCGGAGCTGCTCGGGGGTCCACACGTAGTACGCGCCCTCGACGTGCCGTCCGCTGCCGTCCTCGCTGTCGGCATCGAGCGCCGAGGCGAACCCGCCTTCAGGGGTGCGCAGTTCACGCACCAGGAAGTCGGCGGTCTCCAGCGCGACACGGCGGGCCAGACCGGATCCGGTGGCCCGCCACAGGTGCGCGTAGACCCGGCACAGCAGCGCGTTGTCGTACAGCATCTTCTCGAAGTGCGGCACCAAGGGTCCACCCGCCCTCGGTGTGAGCACGTACCGGTGGAACCCGCCCCCCACCTGGTCGTACAGACTCGAACGAGCCATCGCGCCGCACAGCCCTTCCGCCATCTCCAGCGCCGCCACGGAACCGGCCCGCACGTGGTGGCGCAACAAGAACTCGATCACCATCGACGGCGGGAACTTGGTGTCTCCCTTGAACCAGCCGCTCGTGGGGTCGATGTCTCGGGTCAGTTGGAGGAGTGCCAGAGCCTGAGTCTCCTCGGTGGGCGTCCCGGCATCCCCGGCGCTCAACTCCCGCGCGGCAAGATCCCGAGTGATCTTCCCCGCGACTTCCCCCACCTCGTCCCGTCGGCTCGTCCAGGCGCTGTGCACACCTTCGAGCACCTGGCGGAAGGACGCCATGCCATGGCGAGCCTCGGGCGGAAAGTAGGTGCCGAAGTAGAAGGGCTCCCCGTCCGGCGTCATGAACACGGACATGGGCCAGCCGCCCTGCCCGGTGGCGGCTTGCACGGCCTCCATGTAGACCGCGTCCACGTCGGGCCGCTCCTCACGGTCCACCTTGACGGACACGAAGTGCTCGTTCATGTACGCGGCCGTGTCGTCGTCCTCGAACGACTCGTGCGCCATGACGTGACACCAGTGACAGGCGCTGTAGCCGACACTCAAGAACACAGGGACGTCACGCCGCCGGGCTTCTTCGAACGCGTCGATCTCCCAGGGCCACCAGTCAACGGGGTTGTCCGCGTGCTGAAGGAGGTACGGAGACGTGGCCTGCGCGAGTCGGTTGGGCATACCCCCATCCTTGCGCACCCGCCTCCGCCCCGCCCATGCGCCACGGAGGCAGCGCACGAACAGGACGAAGAGGTGCCAGCCCAGTGCTCGCGCGGCCGGACCGGCAGACGAGTGGCGGCACTGCGCCACCACCACAGACCCCGGCAGGCGGGCAGGGAGAGCCCGAAGAACGCCCCGCACCGCGCGCACCACGGCACCCGTTCTCCGGATCCGTGGGGCACAACGGGCACGGGACCATTCCTCTCGCAGCACGTAGTGGGGAAACGGTCCCCGCCCCCTTGCTGACCGTCTCGGCCGCCTGCCCTTCTGTAGCTCAGCGACCGGGACGGGCCTTGTCCTCCCACTCCTGCCGCCCCGCGCCGCCGCGATCACGGAAGTGCGCTTCGAACTCACTTCTCGGTGGTGGTGTCCCTCTTCGACAGCCAGTCGAACTCAAGTCGTTCCAGGATCGGGGTGTGGTCTCCCTGCCGTGCGGCGGGCTTGACCGTGATGCCCTTCCTTCCAAGGGCGCACTTCAGGAGTATCCGCTTGTCCGCCATATCCGCCGCTTCCCACGCCTCACGCAGAGTGTCGATCTGGGTGAGGGGCGAGAGGTCCGCCTCCGCGTCCAACGCTTCAAGGGTCGCCGTGGCGGACTCGATAACGGCGCGCTGCCCTTCGCTCAGCTCCTCGAAGCGCTCTTCGTCCATCTTCCCGTACACATAGAAGTCGTCTTCGAGCTTCTTCACACGCCGCTGGGCCGCCTCAAGGGCTTTCTGGGCCTCGTCCTTCTTCGCCTGCGTTTCGGGGTCCGCGAAGGCCAGCCATCGACGGGCTATCTCGATGACCACCGGGTCACCGGGCTCAAGGGCGGTGATGTGGTGGATCCAAGCCTGTCCAACCGCATGGTCGATGCGGTCGGCGAGGGTCACCACTCCCTCGCAGATCGACTTGCCCCGCGTCTGCCGGACCTCGCACCGGTAGCGTCCGCCACGGTGGCTCATCGAGCCGCCACACGGATCAAGCTCGCCCGCGCCCTTCTTGTCCCGCAGCCGCCCGCATCGGTAGCTCCCCGTCCCCAGGTACTTCGCTTCCGGCTTCCCCCTCGCCCACCGATCATCGGTCCGTTCTGCGATGAGGGCCTTGATCTTGAACCACTCGCTCGACGTCACAACCCCCTTGCCACACATGACGACTTCGCCCTTCTCATTGCGCAGGGGCTCGCCGTACCCTTCCCAACTGTCCAACGGGTTGCCGTGCTCGTCCGTCTTGCGACGCCGGACCGGGACCATGCCCGCGAAGAGCGGGGACTGAGCCAGCTTGCTCACCGCCGTGGGCGACCAGGTGGCACCGCTCCGGGTCCGGCATCCCTCGTCATTGAGTTGGTGGGCCGTGTCCTTCGTCGTCCTCTTGTCGAGCAGGAGGTCCGCCAGCCTGCGAGCTGTGCCGTACTCGTCGGGATGGGGTTCGACCTTGCCGCTTCCGGGGGCGCTGTAGAGACCGAACGGTGGCCTGCCCGTTCCTCTTCGACCTTCCGCCTTGTGCGAGTCATGGCCGATCTTCACGCGCTTCGCTATGTCCTTCGCTTCCTCCCTGGCGCGTTCGCTCAGGATCGCGAAGACCATGCGGCCGCCCTGCGACGAGTCCAACCCTTCGGATACGGAGACGAGCCGCGATTGCCGGCGGTCGAACTCGTCGAGCATCCGGCCCACCGCCCCCATGCCGCGCCGATCGAAGCGGTCCGTCTTCCACACAGCGAGCGTCTTGGACTTGCCGTCCATGATCGCTTGTGTGGCCTTCTCGAACTTCCTGCGCCGTACGTAGGCCTTGGAAGCCGAGAGCTGTTCAAACCAGACGTGCCGGATCTGAAGCCCGTTCGCCTGCGCCCAGCGCACCACGTCTCGCAGATGCCCCCGCAGCGTGGCCAGGTCTTCCTTTTTGTTGCTGCGTCGCAGATAGGCATCCATGAGGCCGGGCGGGTCCGCCGTCGCAGCCTTGTCCAATCCCAGAGTTCCCAGTTCCTCAGAGCTGAGCCCCAACTCAACGAGCGTCGCGTGATCCTCGCGCACCACAACCCCCTCTGTTCTCAGGGGAAATGGTACGTAAGTGATGGATCTTAGACAGCCACTTTCCCAAAGTGCGGCACCACCCAGTCACGGTCGACGGAGTAGCGGGCGAAGCCGCCGCCGAGCTGGTCGTAGATCCCGCCCCGGGCCATCCGCTCACAGGTGTCCTGGGCCATCTGCAGTGCGCCCTCGGACCCGGTGCGCGCGTGGTGGCGCAGCAGGAACTCCAGGACCATGGACGGCGGGAACTTCGGCGCGCCGCCGAATCCGCCGCGCTGCGGGTCGTACTCCCGGGTGAGTCCGAGGAGGGCCTGGGCGAGTTCCTGCTCACCGGGCGCCTCGGCACCCTGGTGGCTGATCTCCCGCTCGGCGAGGTCGCGCACGATCTTCCCGGCGACCTCGCCGACCTCGTCGCGCCGCTCCTCCCAGGCCTGCCGGACGCCCTCCAGCACCTGCCGGAAGGAGGGCATGCCGTGCCGGGGCGCGGGCGGGAAGTACGTCCCGAAGTAGAAGGGCTCGGCGTCCGGGGTGAGGAAGACGGTCATGGGCCAGCCGCCCTGGCCGGTGGCCGCCTGGACGGCCTCCATGTAGACGGCGTCGACGTCGGGGCGTTCCTCACGGTCGACCTTGACGCTGACGAAGTGCTCGTTGAGGTAGTCGGCGGTGGCCTGGTCCTCGAAGGACTCGTGGGCCATGACATGACACCAGTGGCATGCCGAGTAGCCGACCGACAGCAGAACGGGAACCTCACGCCGCCGCGCTTCCTCGAATGCCTCCGGCGTCCAGGGCCACCAGTCGACGGGATTGTCGGCATGCTGAAGCAGATAAGGCGAGGTCACACCAGCCAACCGGTTCATACGTCCCAGCCTCTCGCAATGCCCGGCCCGGCCAGTGGTGCCCGCACGGGCTTGCTTGCGCCCGCGTTTCGCACCGCCCAAGGAGCCGGCGCACGAGACGGCGGACACCGGCTCTGCGGACGCGGCCGCCGCCAACAGCAGCGCCGGCGAGCAGAACGGGCCGACCTCGAACATGTCCTGCCGCTCCACCGGATCGAGCGTCCGGACACCGCAGGACAGCAGGCCTGGCTCGGCAGCGCCGGGCCCATGGCGGCCGGCGCGGGCGTGGTGTGCCGGAAGGGCACCGGGCCGGCGCCCACGCGCAGGACGGCCCTGCACCGGCGGGCTGCCGTGCAACCCTCACCCAGCCCCTGATCACCGCCCCCTCGCGTTCCCGCCACCCCCGAAGCACACTCGTAGGCAAAGGAGTTGCCGCCGGAGGGGGACGGGACATGCGGAACGACCATCGGGCGGAGGCCGAGCGGCTGCTGGCGCGGGCCGTGGAGGAGGAGGTGCGCCGCTCCGGCGGGCGGACCGACGGACGGCTGCTGCTGTCGCGGGCACGCGGGGCCCTGGACACCATCGCGCGGCCGGCCGCCGAGGAGTACGAGGCCTATGCGCAAGCACTCGCCGAGACCGAGGCGGGCCGCCTCACCTTCGGCCAGCGCTACGCACGCCAGGGCGCCGGAACCGCCCTGCTGGTGGCCGCGGTCACGGCGGCAGGCGCGGCCGTGGCCGACCTGTCCCTGGGCACCGGCGCGGGCACGGCGGCCGGGGCGGGCGTCGCCGCCGGTGTGCTGGGTGCCGCCGTCACCGTGATCAAGGTGGCCGGCTCCCATCTGCCCGCGGCCCACCATCGCGCGGGCGCGGCCGGCCAGCCCGGCGGCCCGGAGCAGCTGCGGCTGCAGTGGCTGACCGCACTGGAGGTGCGCGGCATCCGCCCGTTCCTCGACCAGCAGCGGGTGCTCAGCGCCTCCACGGGCCCCAAGCCGCCGGGCGGCCCGGCGCTGCGCGGTTCGGACAAGAGCGCGGCGGCCCGCAGACGCACCGTGCTGGAGCAGTCGTTCGGTCAACTGCCGGTACCGGCCGGTCCGTTCGCGGGCCGCCGCCAGGAGGTGGCGCGGATCAGGCAGTGGGCGCAGGCGGCCCGTGCGGCCACCGAGACCCGGCCGACGGTGGTCGTGCTGCACGGCGAGCCCGGCTCCGGCCGTACGACGCTCGCGGTCCGCGCGGCGCACGAGCTGAAGGACCACTTCCGGGGCGCGGTCGTGGTGGACCTGCGCGGCGGCAGCCGGGAGGGACCGTCCCTGCCCACCCGCGACGCCCTGCTGCACCTGCTCAACCGCCTCGGCGCACCCCGCGAGCAACTGCTGTTCCGCGAGCGTTCCTCCCCCGACCAGCAGGTCAAGCGGCTCGGCGAGCTCTACCACCGGCATCTGACCGGCCTGCCCGTGACGATCGTGCTGGACGACGCCTGGGACCCGGAGCAGGTACGCGCACTGGTGCCGGAGCACTCCGACAGTCTGGTCCTGGTCACCGCGCGCACCGCCCTGGAGCTGCCCGCGGACCTGCCCGCCTGGGTGCACCACCTGCCGGTGCGGCCCCTGGACGCGGCGGGCGCCGAGGAACTGCTGAGCGCGGCCGCCGAGGACGCCTCGGGCCCGTACGACGCCGAATCCACCGACCTGATCCGGCAGTTGTGCGGAGGCCTGCCGCTGACCCTGCGCGCCGCCGGCTCGGCGCTGGGCCCGCGCTCGCCCCGGCAGCTGGCCACGGACCTGGACGCGTACGGCCCGGTGGATCCGGTGGAGCGGGTGCTGTGGCTGCGCTACTCCGACCAGCCGGAGACCACGCGCCGGCTGCTGAGAAGGCTCGCGCTGGCCGGCCGGGCCTCGCTCGGCGCGGCGGCGGCCGCCGCCCTGCTCGCCACCGACGAACCGGAGGCCACCCGGCATCTGGTCGCCCTCGCGCAGGCCGGTCTGATCGACCACGTCCGCGGCAGCCGCTACCGGCTGCACGATCTGGTGCGGGCCTTCGCCCAGGGCCGTCTGCTGGACGAGGAGGACCCGGCCGAGCGCGCGGCCGCACAGGAGCGGCTGATCGTGAACTACGCGGAGCTCGCCGACTCGGTGCTGCGGCTGGTCGACGGGAACATGTCGACGCGTTCGGACCGGTTCGGCCCGCACGGCTTCACCTCGCTGGACGAGGCGCTGCGCTGGCTGGACGACGAGTCGAGCTTCATCACGGCGGCCCTGCGCCAGGCCGAGGGCGTGAACCAGGCGGCCGTACAGAACCTGCTGGGCGCACTGTGCGACTACTGCCTGCTGCGCGGCGACCTCTACCGGCTCGGCGAGATCAGCGAACTGGCCCAGGCGGTGGACCAGGGTCTGCTGGTGCGCTCGGTGCAGTGGCGCACCGGTATCGCGGCCCGCCAGCTGGGCGAGCTGGACAAGGCGCGCACCACCCTCGCCTCCGTCGTGGACCTCTACCGGGAGGCCCATCACGACGCGGGTGCGGCCCGCGCCCTGTGCTCCCTCGGGATCACCCTGCACCACCAGGGCAACCTCACCGAGGCGGCGGCAAGGCTCCAGGAGGCTCTGGACCTGCAGGCGGCCCCGGAACTGGAGACGGACCGGGCCTGGACGATGCACGCGCTGGGCGCGGTCCAGCGCGACCGCGGCCGCCTGTCGGAGGCCCTGGACCTGCTCACCCGCTCACTGGTCCTGCACCGCGAGGGCGGCTCCCTGCACGGCGAGGCCTGGGCCCACTTCCAGCTCGGCCAGCTGGCGCTGCGCATGGGCGACGTACCGCGCGCGGAGAGGGAACTGCGGGCCGCCCTGGAGCGGTACGGCCAGACCCACGACGCCCGCGGGGAGGCCTGGGCGCTGACCCAGCTGGCCCGGGCACGGCTGGTCGACGGCGATCCCTCCCCCGCCGCCGAGGCGCTGCGCCGGGCGGCGGCCCGGCACCGGGACAACGAGGACGCGCGCGGCGAGGCCTGGACGCTGTACTACCTCGGCCAGGCCCTGGAGGAGACCGGTGAACTGAGCCAGGCGGTGCGCGACCTGGAACGCTCCCGCACGATGTTCTCCCGGATGCGGGACGTCTACGGCCTCGCCTGCGCCCGGCACCACTCGGCCCGGGCCACCCGCGACCAGCGGGCCGCGCAGACCGGATCCCTGCGCAACTCGGGCTTCGCCCGCCAGCTGCTCGTCGACGCCCGCGCCGACTTCCAGCGCATCGGCGTCGCCCACGGCGAGGCCTGGACCTGCCTGGAACTGGCGGTGGTGGACGCCGGCAACGCCCGGATCCAGCAGGCGCTCGCCCTGTGCGACGAGGCGCTGACCCTCTTCACGTCCCTCGGCGACCGCCGCGGAGAGGACTGGGCGCGCTTTCTGCGCTGCACCCTGCTGCCGTACGCGGCACCGGGCGGGATCGAGGTGGGGACGGCGGTGGCCCAGGAGGAGCTGGCCCAGTTGTCGCGCGCCACGCATCCGCTGCGGGACGAGAAGCTGGGCGAGTGGGTACCGGCCTACGCCCTGCTGCTGGAGCGGGGCGTCAGCCTGGAGACGGGCTGGCAGGCCTGGCGCCTGCACATGACGCCGGACCGCCACGCCCGGGAGGTGATGGGGGTGACGGTACCGGCGCAGCAGTGAGACGGCCGTCGGACCCGGCGGTGCCGAAGCCATCGGGCCCTGTGTCCCAGCCCTGCCGCGTGCCTAGCCCTGCCGCGGCTCGACCGGGTCGGAGGCCTTGCCCGAGCCGACCGGGGCGGCCTCCTTCTTGGAGGGGGCCGCCTCCTTGAAGTCGACCTTCTGCATGTGCTTGTTCATCGACTTCATCAGGCCCCACACGGCCAGGGCCATCACCGCGAAGACGATGAAACCGAGGACGCCGGGGGTGACCTTGTTCTCGTCGACCTCCTTGGCGAGGGGGACGAGATGCGTCACTGCCAGGCTCACGCTTGCACTCATGTCAGGCATTGTCGCGGATGCCCGCGAAGAGGTCGTCCTCGGGGAGGGAGGTGTCGACGAGCGACTTCGCCAGCTCGTACTCCTCCGTCGGCCAGACCTCCTTCTGCAGCTCCATCGGCACCTTGAACCAGCCGCCGTCGGGGTCGATCTGCGTGGCGTGCGCGATCAGCGCCTTGTCACGGATCTCGAAGAAGTCCGCGCACGGAACGTGCGTGGTCAGGGTGCGCTCGGTGCGCTCGAACTCGTTCCAGCGCTTGAGCCACTCCCCGTACGGCGACTCCAGGCCGCGCTCCAGCATCGCGTTGTGCAGGGCCTCGGTGCGGGGACGGTTGAAGCCCTGGTTGTAGTAGAGCTTCAGCGGCTGGTAGGCCGGTCCGTACTCGGCCTCCGGGTACTTCTCGGCGTCCGCCGCACCCTCGAACGCCACCATCGAGATCTTGTGGGTCATGATGTGGTCGGGGTGCGGGTAGCCGCCGTTCTCGTCGTAGGTGGTGATCACCTGCGGACGGAAGGCGCGGATCTTCCGCACCAGCTCGGCCGCCGCCTTGTCGATGTCCTCCAGGGCGAAACAGCCCTCGGGCAGCGGCGGCAGCGGGTCGCCCTCGGGCAGGCCGGAGTCGACGAAGCCGAGCCACTCCTGGCCGACGCCGAGGATCTCGCGGGCCTCGTCCATCTCCTTCTTGCGCACCTCGTGGATGTGCTCCTCGATGTATGCGTCGCCCTGCAGCTTGGGATTGAGGATGGACCCACGCTCTCCGCCGGTGCAGGTCACCACCAGCACGTCCACCCCCTCGGACACGTACTTCGCCATGGTGGCCGCGCCCTTGCTCGACTCATCGTCGGGGTGCGCGTGAACGGCCATCAGTCGCAGCTGGTCAGTCAAGACTCAATCCTTGGTATGTCGGCGCCCCGGTGTCTTCGGGTGCGATCGGCGGCTTCTATAGTGACCGAATCGGGGGGCGAATAATTCCGGGGTCGCGCCCCGGGGCCCCTTTTCGGGACAAGGTCCCGACCCTGCCGGGAGGACGATCATGAGTACGGCGAGCACGCGGCTGCCCGAGGGCCGCTACGGCCGCTCCTCGGACGAGCGCGCCGACCGCAAGCTCAGGATCGCCGGCACGGTGCTCGGCGCGGCCCTGCTCGCCCTGGTCGGCTACTTCGCCTACCACTACGTGGCGGAGAACAAGATCAGCGCCCAGGTGATCACCTTCGACGCGTCCGACGACGCGGTCCGGGTGCACCTGGAGGTCCACAAGGACGCGGACGCCTCCGGCTACTGCACGCTGCGCTCCCAGAGCGCCGACGGCGCCGAGGTGGGCCGGGCGGACTTCCGCTTCACCGGTCCGGCCACGCGCATCGACAGGGTCGTCACGCTCCGTACGACGGCCAAGGGCACGACGGCCGAGCTGCTCGGCTGTCACGCGGGCTGATCCACCGGCCGAACCGGCCCGCCGGTGCCGGACAGCGCCCGGTGTCACCCACAATGCGTATGCGCTGACCTGCGTTGATGCGATTCTGACGGCTTATGTCCTCCCCCTTTGGCCGCGGAATTGTTAGGCTCGTGGTTTCGCCCTTCCAAGAGGGAACATGCTTCTGGGTAGGGCGATGATTTGTATTCCCAGTACCGACGAGGAGCACCCTGTGACCCAGACCAGCGAGAACGTCACCTGGCTGACCCAGGAGGCGTACAACAAGCTCAAGCATGAGCTTGAGTACCTTACTGGTCCTGCGCGCACGGAGATCGCCGCCAAGATCGCGGCCGCGCGCGAGGAGGGCGACCTGCGCGAGAACGGCGGGTACCACGCGGCCAAGGAGGAGCAGGGCAAGCAGGAGCTGCGCGTGCGCCAGCTGACCCAGCTTCTGGAGAACGCCCAGGTGGGCGAGGCTACGGCCTCCGCGGACGGTGCCGTCGCGCCGGGCATGGTCGTGACGATCGCCTTCGACGGTGACGAGGACGACACCATGACGTTCCTGCTCGCCTCCCGCGAGTACGCGAGCTCCGACATCGAGACGTACTCGCCGCAGTCCCCGCTCGGCTCCGGCGTCATCGGCCACAAGGTCGGCGAGAACGCGGAGTACGAGCTGCCGAACGGCAAGAAGGCCTCGGTGAAGATCCTGGAGGCCAAGCCCTACTCGGACTGAGCCCCCCCGGCTTCGTATCGCGCCCCCGGTGTCCGTGTGACGCCGGGGGCGCTGCCGTCTCGTCAGGCGGTCGCCGAGCGGTACTTGCGGACCGCCAGGGTGCGGAACACGACGACGATCAGGACCGAGTAGATCAGCGAGGCCCAGACCGGGTGCTGCATGGGCCAGGCGGTCGACTGGGACTGACCGGGGCTGCCGAACAGCACGCGGGCCGCCTGGACGGTGGCACTGAACGGGTTCCACTCCGCTATGTGACGCAGCCACGGGGTCATGTTGCTGGTGTCCACGAACGCGTTGGAGATGAAGGTCACCGGGAAGAGCCAGACCAGCCCGCCGGAGGTGGCCGCCTCGGGGGTGCGCACGGTCAGGCCGATCAGCGCTCCGATCCAGGTGAACGCGTACCCGAGCAGGAGCAGCAGGGCGAACGCGGCGAGGACCCGGCCCGCGTCGGTGTCGTGGAAGGTCCCGACCCGCCAGCCGACCACCAGCGCGACGACGGCGAGAACCAGCAGGGTGAGCGCCGTCTGGACGCTGTCGGCGAGGGTCCGCCCGGTCAGCACCGCGCCGCGCGCCATGGGCAGGGAGCGGAAGCGGTCGATGAGGCCCTTGTGCATGTCGTCGGCTATGCCCGCGCCGGAGCTGGCGGTGGCGAAGGTGACGGTCTGCGCGAAGATGCCCGCCATCAGGAAGTTCTTGTAGGACTCGGCGCTGGTGCTGCCGTCGATCTTCATGGACCCGCCGAACACGTAGGTGAACAGCACCACGAACATGATCGGCTGTATCAGCCCGAAGATCACCACCTCGGGAATGCGGGACATACGGATCAGATTGCGTTTTGCAACGATCAGCGAGTCGCGGACGGACCGGCCGATGGAGTTTCCGGGTGTCGCCAGGGGCGCGGTGTCGGTCACGGCACTCACTTCACGGCCTCCTTGCCGTTCGTCCCGCTCTGTTCGGCGGCCTCGGCCACGTGCCCGGTCAGGGACAGGAAGACGTCGTCGAGGGTGGGGCGGCGCAGTCCTATGTCGTCCATCTCGATGCCGCGGCCGTCCAGCTCCCGGATGACCTCGGCGAGCAGCTTGGCGCCGCCGGTGACGGGGACGGTGAGCTTGCGGGTGTGCTCCTCGACGGTGGTCTCGCCCTTGCCGAAGCCGCGCAGCACCTCGGCGGCGCCGGCCATGTGGTCGCGCTCGTGCACCACGACCTCGACGCGCTCGCCGCCGGTGCGGGCCTTGAGCTGGTCGGAGGTGCCCGTTGCGATGACCCGGCCGTGGTCGACCACCGCGATGTCGTGGGCCAGGTGGTCGGCCTCTTCGAGGTACTGCGTGGTGAGCAGCAGGGTCGTACCGCCGGAGACGAGCTGTTTGATGACCTCCCACAGCTGCTGGCGGTTGCGCGGGTCGAGGCCGGTCGTGGGTTCGTCCATGAACATCACGGGCGGGGAGACCACGAGGGCGGCGGCGAGGTCGAGCCGGCGGCGCATGCCGCCGGAGTAGGTCTTGGCGGGGCGGTCGGCCGCGTCCGCGAGGTTGAACTGCTCCAGCAGGTCGGCCGCGCGCTGCTTGGCCGCCTTGGCCTTCATCTGGTAGAGCTGCCCGACCATCTGGAGGTTCTCCCTGCCGGTCAGGTATTCGTCGACTGCCGCGAACTGGCCGGACAGGCCTATGGACCGGCGGACGGTGTCGGGGTGCTTGAGCACGTCCACGCCCGCGACGACCGCCTTGCCGTGGTCGGGACGCAGCAGGGTGGTCAGACAGCGGACCGTCGTCGTCTTGCCGGCGCCGTTCGGCCCGAACAGGCCGAGGACCGTGCCCTCGGGGACATCGAGGTCGACGCCGTCCAGTGCCTTTACGTCGCCGAAGGTCTTCACGAGGCCTTCGGCATAGATGGCGCCTGGCATGTGAGTCTCCACGTCGTCGGGATTCTTCGGAAGAGTCGGAAGAGAGAGTAGGTTTGCGCGCCCGGAGCCGCCCGCAGTTTTCCACCTGCGGAACTCCGCCTGCGGATTGCTGTCCGCAGATTCCTGTCTGCGGTTTCCGCCCGCGATCCGGTGGGCCGGCGGCGGACCGGCGGCCACGCGACACACCATAACGCGATGTATCGCGTCCATCAATGGATTTCCCCGAACGAACGACACCGCCGCCCGAGAGCGCCCCGACAGCGCCCCGGCAGGCCCCGTCCGGGCTCAGTCGATGACCGTGTAGCCCGCCTCGCGCAGGGCATGGCCGACCTCGGCGCAGTGGGCCGGTCCCTTCGTCTCGAGGTGCAGTTCCACCTCCGCCTCCGTGAGCCCGAGCCGGGGATCGGTTCGCACATGGCTCACGTCGAGGACGTTGGCGTCGACCACCGACAGCACCCCGAGGAGCGTGGCGAGGGCGCCCGGCCGGTCCGTCAGCCGCAGCCGGACCGCCAGGTAGCGGCCCTGCGCGGTCATGCCGTGCCGCAGCACCCGCTGGAGCAGCACCGGATCGACGTTGCCGCCGGACAGCACGGCGACGACCGGGCCGGGGAAGGCGCCGGGCTCGCCGAGCAGAGCCGCCACCGGGCTCGCCCCGGCCGGCTCGACGACCAGCTTGGCCCGCTCCAGACACAGCAGCAGCGCGGCCGACAGCTGGTCCTCGCTGACCGTGCGGACCTCGTCCACCAGCTCGCTGATGATCCCGAACGGCACCAGGCCCGGCAGGCCCACCTTGATGCCGTCGGCCATCGTCACCGGGTTCTGCACCGGTACCGGCCGGCCGGCCGCGAGCGAGGGCGGGTAGGCCGCGGCGCCCTCCGCCTGCACCCCGACGATCCTGACGTCCGGCCGTACCGCCTTCACCGCGACCGCGATCCCGGCCGCGAGCCCGCCGCCGCCGATGCCGACGACGATCGTGCGCACCTCCGGGCACTGCTCCAGGATCTCCAGGCCGACCGTGCCCTGGCCGGCGATCACGTCCGGGTGGTCGAAGGGGTGGATGAACACCGCGCCCGTCCCGGCCGCGTACTCGATCGCCGCGGCGAGCGTCTCGTCGACCACCTGGCCGTGCAGGCGCACCTCGGCGCCGTAGTCCCGGGTGGCACTGATCTTCGGCAGCGGGGCGCCCTTCGGCATGAACACCGTGGCGTGCACACCCAGCAGCGAGGAGGCCAGCGCCACGCCCTGCGCGTGGTTCCCGGCGCTCGCGGCCACCACCCCGGCGGCACGTTCCTCCGGCAGCAGTCCGGCGATCCGAACGTAGGCGCCGCGCAGCTTGAACGAGCCCGTCCGCTGCAGGTTCTCGCACTTGAGGTGCACCGGCGCGCCGATCAGCTGGGACAGGTGCCGGCTGCCTTCCATCGCGGTCACCCGCGCCACACCCGAGAGCATCTTCTGGGCTCCGCGCACATCGTCGAGGGTGACGGAGCGCAAGGAGTCAGCCGTGCCGTAGCTCATGACTCAAGTCTCGCAGTTCACGGTCGCACACGACGGGTGTGACCAACCTCCGAGACCGGTTTGTGCAGCGCCGGTACGGCTCGCCCCCGGGCCGCGTACCCTGTCCCCCAACCCAGCACCCTTCATGAAGCGAGCCTCCGGCCATGCCCACAACACCTGAAATGTCGATGGACATGACGACCCTCGGTGACACCGGTCTCCTCGACACCCTCCAGCACGAGGTGGCGCTGTTCGCCCGCCGTGCGGAGCAGACCCGGCTCGGTGGGGTCGGGCAGGTGCGCAACTCCATGGACCGCGCCGCGTACCTGCTGCTCAACCGTCTGGACAACGAAGGTCCGATGGGCGTCAAGGCGCTCGCCGCGAGCATGGGGATCGACTCGTCCACGGTCACCCGGCAGGTGGCTCCGCTGGTCGACACCGGGCTCGTCAAGCGCACCTCGCACCCGGAGGACGGGCGGGCGGTGGTGCTCCAGCTGTCGCCGCGCGGCGTCTCCCGGCTGGAGGAAGTGCGCTCCTCGCGGCGTCAGTTGATGGCCGAGCTGACTCACGACTGGGCGCCGGAGGAGCGCGAGCAGTTCTGCACGCTCCTCACCCGCTTCAACAGCGCGCTCTCCGCCCGTATGACGGTCCAGGGGGTGCCGTCCCCGGAGGAGCCGCCGACGGCCTGAGGCGACCTGCCGCACGGGTGCGGTCCGGAGTATTGACCTTGGGCCGCCGCTGGCCTCATATGAGACCGGGTCCTGCGTGGTACGCGGTTCATCCGCCGCGTGCCGGACAGGGCCCCCTCAGGGGGGAGGCGCGGTGCGCGATCGGCAGGCATCCCGCGATGCCCGCCGGGCCCGGGAGTTCGAGGCGTTCGTGGCGGGCGCGGCCGGACGGCTGCTGCATGCCGCCACCCTGCTCACCGCCGAGGCGCCGGACGCCAACCCGCGCGCGCGGAGACTGCTGACGCTGGCCCTCGCCCACACCTACGCCCGCTGGGACCGGCTGCACGGCGAGGACCCGTACGACCGCGCCCGCCAGTACCTCGCCACACGCTTCTCGCACGGGACATGGCACCAGTACGGCGCCTTCGGCCGTACCCGGGCCCATCCGCGCAGCCCGCTCGCCGCCCTGACACCGCAGGAGCGGCTGATCCTGGTGCTGCGGCTGTACGAGGGGGTCGCCGAGGAGCAGACGGCGGCCCTGCTCGGCCTCCCATCCGAGCGCGTGCACACCATCTGCGACCGTGCGACGGCCACCCTGCTGCATCCTGCGCGTACGGCCGCACCGCGCGCGATGGGCGGTGCGAAGGTGGCGCCCTCATGAGGCGCCGGAGCGCGGGCAGGACCCGGTGAACCGGACGGAGCGGGAGGCCGCGGCGCGACGGATCATGGAGCAGGCACCGGCCCCCGTGCCCCCGGACCTGTACGGCGAGGTGGTCCGCCGCGGCAACCGGGTGCTGCGGCGCAGGCGCCTGGAGCACCGCCTGCTGTGGCTGCTGCTGTGCGCCGCGGCCGTGGCGTTCACCGTGTGGGCGGCGCACGCCCACCCCTGGGTGGAGCCGCCGTCGCAGACGACTCCACCGATCACCGGCTGGTGACGCGGACCGTCAGCCCAGGGCCTGCTGCAGGTCCTCCAGCAGGTCGTCGACGTTCTCGATGCCCACGGACAGGCGCACCAGGTCGGCGGGAACCTCCAGGGCGGAGCCGGCCGCGGAGGCGTGCGTCATCCGGCCGGGGTGCTCGATGAGCGACTCGACACCGCCGAGCGACTCGCCGAGCGTGAACACCTTGGCGCGGTTGCACACCTCGACGGCGGCCTCCTCGCCGCCCTCGACCCGGAAGGACACCATGCCGCCGAAGGCCTTCATCTGCTTGGCGGCGGTCTCATGGCCCGGGTGCTCGGGCAGCCCCGGGTAGAGCACGCTGGTCACGCGCTTGTGCCGGGTCAGCATGTCGGCGACCTTGGTGGCGTTCTCGCTGTGCCGGTCCATGCGCACCGCGAGGGTCTTGGTGCCGCGCAGCACCAGCCAGGAGTCGAAGGGACCGGAGACGGCGCCCATCGCGTTCTGGTGGTAGGCCAGTTCGTCGCCCAGCGCCTGGTCGGAGACGATCAGCGCACCGCCGACCACGTCCGAGTGGCCGCCCATGTACTTGGTCAGGGAGTGCACGACGACGTCCGCCCCGAGCGAGAGCGGCTGCTGGAGGTAGGGGGTGGCGAAGGTGTTGTCGACGACGAGCCTGGCACCGGCGTCGTGGGCGACCTGGGCGACGGCGGCGATGTCGGTGATGCCGAGCAGCGGGTTGGAGGGGGTCTCCACCCAGACGGCCTTCGTCTTCGGGGTGATCGCGGCACGGACGGCGGCCGGGTCGCTGGTGTCGGCGACGGACCACTCCACGCCCCACCGGGTGACGACCTTGGCGAAGAGGCGGAAGGTTCCTCCGTAGGCGTCGTTCGGGATGACCACGTGGTCGCCGGGGCTGAGCAGCGTGCGCAGCAGGGTGTCCTCGGCCGCCAGGCCGGACGCGAACGCGAGGCCGCGGCGGCCGCCCTCCAGCGCGGCGAGGTTCTCCTCCAGGGCGGTCCTGGTCGGGTTGGCGCTGCGGCTGTACTCGTAGCCGCCGCGCAGGCCGCCGACGCCGTCCTGCTTGTAGGTCGAGACCTGGTAGATCGGCGGGACGACCGCGCCGGTGAGGGGATCCGCGGTGTTGCCCGCATGGATCGCGAGGGTCTCGAAGTGCTGACTGATATGCCTGTCGCTCATGGGCACCGAGCGTAGTGCGCTCACGCGGGTGGTGCCGGACGGCGGGGTCGCACGGCCCCGGCGAAAGGGTTTTCCCTGTGCGTACGGCGGGCTGTGCGTAGGGCGGCCAGTACGTTCGGCGGCTTGTGCGTACGACACCCTGGGCGTACGGCGGCCGGTGCGCACGGCAGCCGGTCTGTACGGCAACCGGTCCGTGCGGCGGCCGGTCCGTGCAGCAGCCGGTCCTTACGGCGGCTTGTGTGCAGGGCGCCCGGTGCGGTCGGCGGCTTGTGCGCCGGGGGCTTGTGCGTACGGCACCCTGTGCGTACGGCGGCCGGTGCGCACGGCGGCTTGTGCGCACAGCGGCTTGTGCGCACGGCGGGGCCGGACCGCGGTCGCCCCTGGTGGGCGGCGGCGGGCGGCGGTGTGCGGCGGCGGTGGCCGCCTCTGTCATGACCCGCGCCGGAGTTTTCCACAGGCCCGGCGGGCGAGGTTGGCCAATTGTCGGCCGTGTCTGGTTCGCTTGAGACATGGTGATTCTCTGGCTGCTCATGGCCCTGCTCCTGCTGAGCTTCGTGATCCTCCCGCTGGTTCGGCGCAGGCGCGGGCTGATCGAGCAGGTTCCCGCGAGCCACCCGGACGCCGCCGATCCGGCGCGCTACGGCTTCGTGCGCCAGGAGGACCTGGACGTGCGGATGCCCGGCCCCGACGAGGATCTGCTGGACGTCCTGGACCTGGTGCAGCGCACGCAGGACTACCGCGCGGCCGCCCAGCTGCTGGCCGGCACCGAGACCGAGGGCGAGGTGCGCTGGCAGCGGGTGCAGGCCTTCGCCGGCGCGGTGGCCCTGGAACTGCAGCAGCGGCCGGGCGGAGTGCACGAGATACCGGGCGGACAGTGGCTCAGGGTGTGGCGGGCCGAGCAGCCGAAGGACGCGGGCGGCGCGGCGGTGCACGCCGAGTTCCTGGTGCAGCAGGCGTGGCGGACGGCCACGCCGGGCACGGACGAGTTCCGGATCATCATGGAGGAGGCCCGGGAGGCGTGCGGGCAGGCGGCGCTGCTGGCTCCCGGCGACCCGGTGCCGTACATCGTCGAGCTGTCCGTCGCCCGCGGCCTTGCCCATCCGCAGCCGGAGTTCGAGAAGCTGTGGCTGAACGTTCTGGACCGCGCCCCGCACCACATGGGGGCGCACCTGGCCGCGCTGCACTACTGGTGCGAGAAGTGGCACGGTTCCCGCGAGCAGGCGTACGCCTTCGCCGAGGCCGCGGCGGCCCGCGCACCCGAGGGCTCGCTGCTGGCCGCGCTGCCGCTCTTCGCGGTCTTCGAGCACCTCCCCGAGGTGAACCTGGTGGCGAGCTTCTACCAGAGCGAGGTCGTCACCAAGGCGATGCACGGCGCGCTGCACGCGGTGCACGCGGCCCGCCCCGACGACCCGGTGCTCGCCCACGTCCGCCACCTGCTGGTCTTCTTCCTGGTGCGCGCCGAGCGCTGGGCAGAGGCCATGGACCAGCTGATACACGTCGACGGCCATGTCGGCGCGCTGCCCTGGACCCTGACCGCCGACCCGGCGGCCGAGTTCGCCCTGTACCGCGCGCTGGCGGTGGCCGGGTACGAGGCGAACGGCGGCAGCCCGGCAAACCTGCCCGGCTGACGGACCGGCTGACCGGCTGACCGGCTGACCGGAACCTGCCGGCATCGCCGTCACCGAGGCCGACGAGCCCCACGCCTGCCCGGCTGGGCCTCGGAGAGCACACCGGAAGACGGCCCCGAGGCCGCGCTGGAGACCAGTGAGCCGACAAGCCCGTAGGCCAGTAGGCCGGCAGGCCAGTGAGCCGGCAAGCCGGTAGGCCTGTGATCCTGCAGGCCCTGCTCAAGCATCGATCGGGGATGCGGGTCGTGCCTGCGCCGGGAGGCGTCGTGACCCTGACGGGATGGATGGCACTGCCGGCGCCGGGATCGTGACGGCGCCGGCAGCGCGGCCCGCCGCCCGCCGCCCGCTGCCCGCTGCCCGCGGCTCAGATCGTGGCGGTGTCGATGACGAAGCGGTAGCGGACGTTGCTGGCCAGCACCCGCTCGTACGCCTCGTTGATCTGGTCGGCGCGGATCAGCTCGATCTCCGCGCCCAGGCCGTGCTCGGCGCAGAAGTCGAGCATCTCCTGGGTCTCGGCGATGCCGCCGATGCCGGAGCTGCTCATGCTGCGGCGGTTGCCGAACAGGGACTGGAGCACGATCTGCACCGGCTCCTCGGGGAGGCCGACGTTCACCATGGTGCCGTCGGTGCGCAGCAGGGAGACGTACGCGGAGAAGTCGAGCGGCGCCGAGACGGTGTTCAGGATGATGTCGAACGTGCCCGCCAGGTCCTCGAAGGTGTCCGGGTCGCTGGTGGCGTAGTAGTGATCGGCCCCCAGCCGGAGCCCGTCGTCCTTCTTGCGCAGGGACTGCGACAGTACGGTGACCTCGGCGCCGAGCGCGTGCGCGATCTTGACGCCCATGTGGCCGAGCCCGCCGAGGCCGACGACGGCGACCTTCTTGCCGGGACCGGCGTTCCAGTGCTTCAGGGGCGAGTACGTGGTGATGCCCGCGCAGAGCAGCGGCGCGGCCAAGTCCAGCGAGAGCCCCTCGGGGACACGGACGACGTAGTTCTCGTCGACGACGACCTTCTCCGAGTAGCCGCCGTAGGTGGGCTCGCCGTCCTTGCCGACGGCGTTGTAGGTCCAGGTGGGGCCGCCCTTGGAGCAGTACTGCTCCAGACCGGCCGTGCAGTTGTCGCACTCGCGGCAGGAGTCGACCATGCAGCCGACGCCCACCCGGTCACCGGCGGCGAACCTCGTCACGCCGGGGCCGACCTCGGCCACGACGCCCGCGATCTCGTGGCCGGGGACCATCGGGAAGATGCCCGGGGCCCAGCCGTCCTGGGCCTGGTGGATGTCGGAGTGGCAGATACCGGCGAACTTGATGTCGATGAGGACGTCGAACTCGCCGACCGCACGCCGCTCGATGGTGGTCCGCTCCAGCGGGGCCTTCGGTGCGGGCGCGGCATAGGCAGCAACAGTGGTCATGCCGGTGTTCTCCTAGCAGAGGTTCCGTGCCCGGTGACCTTCCGACCGGGCACGTCTCCAGCCTGCATCCGATCCCCGTGCGCCACCCAGTCCCCCGGTTTGCGTACGACCGCCGTGCCTACCACTGGCGGGGTCAGGCTCGCGGGCATAGGACCAGGTGACAGGGCAGATACTGGCCGTATGGACGAACAGCCGGAAGCAGCCGCCGCCGGCCGGTCCCTGGACCGGCGGGCCGAGCTGAGCGAGTTCCTGCGCAGCCGGCGGGCCCGGCTGAAGCCCGAGGACGTGGGGCTGCCCGACTTCGGACGGCACCGCCGGGTGCCCGGGCTGCGGCGCGAGGAGCTGGCCCAGCTGGCCGGGGTGTCGGTGGCGTACTACACCCGGCTGGAACAGGGCAACGGACGGAACGTCTCGGCCGAGGTCCTGGACTCGATCGCCCGCGCCCTGCGGCTGACGGACGCCGAGCACGCCCATCTCACCCACCTGGCCAAGCCGAAGGCCCACAAGAAGAAGCCCGCGGCACGGCAGCAGCAGGTGCGGGGGGCGCTGTGCCGCCTGCTGGACACGATGGACGGCGTGCCGGCGTACATCGTCGGCCGCCGCTCGGAGATCCTCGCCTGGAACCGGATGGCCGCGGCCGTCTTCGGCGACTGGCCGGAGCTCCCGGCCGCCGAGCGGAACTGGGCCCGGCTGGTCTTCCTGCACCCCGAGTACCGTGATCTGTTCATCGACTGGGAGTCGAAGGCGATCGACATCGTCTGCGCCCTGCGGATGGACGCGGGCTGCTATCCCGACGACCCGCGGCTGTCCGCCCTGGTCGGCGAACTCTCCGTGAAGAGCGAGGAGTTCCGCCGGCTGTGGGCGACCCATGACGTCAAGGAGAAGAGCCACGGGGTCAAGCGCCTGCGCCATCCGCTGGTCGGGGACCTGTCCCTGAACTACGAGACGTTCCGGGTGGCGGACGACGGCGACCAGGCGCTGATCATCTATCACGCGGAGCCGCACTCCCCGTCGGCGGAGGCCCTGCGTCTCCTGGCGAGCTGGGGGACGGACGCGACCCGCGCGGGCACGGACGGTCCGGCGCCGGCACACCGGACGCACGACGGCGCCCGCGCCGATCACCCCTGATACGACGGCGTCGCTCCCCGGTTCCGCCTCGGCACCGGCTGCCCGGCCGAAGGGCCGGCGCGGGTGCGCGCGGACCGGAGGTCCGCCCGCCGCTGTCCGGGGGCGCGCCACCGGATGCGGGCGACCGTGTGAGCCGTCGGGCGAGCCCGGAAACGTGAGCCGTCGGGCGAGCCCGGAAACGTGAGCCGTCGGGCGAGCCCGGAAACACGAACGGCCCGCCGGAAGCCGCTGCTCCGGCGGGCCGCGCGCTCACGGCCTGTTCAGCTGGTACGGCTCACTTGCCGAAGTAGGCGTTGTAGATCGTGATCGTCGACGTGTTGCCCTTCTTGTCGGCGATCTGGGCGCGGAACGAGATGCCCTTGCCCTTCGCCGGGTTCTTGACGGTGATCCTGCCGTTGTGGACGCCGACCTTCTTGAAGGTCTTGCCGTCGTAGGAGACGTAGACGGACAGGGACTTCAGGTTGCGGCCCGCGGCCGAGCCCTCCACGGCGACCGGGAAGGTCATCGTCCTGCCGGCCCCGACGCGGCTGTCCAGGCCGGTCCTGGCGCCGAAGGACAGTGCCGAGGCGGGGAGCTTGGCGAGAGCGCCGGCCGGCTTCTTGGAGCGGAAGGTCCAGGTCGCGTCGATCCGCGTGGAGGCGTTCGCGACCTTGGCCGAGCGCTTGACGGAGGTGGTCAGCTTGTAGGCGGCGTCACCGGCCGGGACCGTGAAGACCTTGTCGCCGAACAGCGGGTCGTCGTTGGAGCCGACCTTGGTGCCGTTGCGGTACAGGCTCGTGTTGACCGAGGTGAACGTCGAGTACCCGATGTTCCCGGCGCCGTCGGCGAACAGCGGCAGCGAGCCGTAGATGGTGTTGCCGTCGCGGAACAGGCCGAGGTCGGTGTTGACGAGCGGGGCGAAGACCGCGGTGTTGACGGTCCTCGTGTACGTCTTGCCCGCCGTGAAGGACTGGGCGCCGACCGAGTACGACGAGTCGGGGACCGGGAAGCCGTCCTGGTCGACCGCGCCGTCCTGCTCGAACTCCAGGCCCCACTTCACGCCGCCCTTGGCGGACAGGTGCAGGGTGCGGGTGCCGGGCAGCTTCTGCGGGATGCTGATGCCGGAGGCGCTGGAGCTGCCGGGCAGCCAGCCCGAGGCGGTGACGGAGCCCGTCTTGCCGCCGGCGGCGGCGCCGAGCCCGGCCTTGACGGTGGCCAGGTCGCTCGCCCTGTAGTGCTTGGTGTAGCCGGTGGCGAGCCGCTTGACCGGGCCGCCGGACGTGACGTCGTACTGCTCGCTCGCGCCCTTGGACCAGTGGCCGTCCCACTGCTGGAACAGCGCGCCCGAGGGCAGCGCCGGGCCCAGGTGGGCGGTGCGGAAGTTCTTGTACGTGTCCAGGAACCAGCCGTAGCCGTACTGGTTGCCGCCGATCGTGACGTCCCACTCCGGCGCGGCGAACACGGACTTGACGCCGGTGGCCGGGACGGTGATGTCCACCGGCCTGGCCTTGCGCGCGTCGACCGTGATCGTCTGCTTCTTGGCGACGGTCAGCTTCGGCTGGGCGATCCAGTCGAGGCCCTTGGTGGCGTCCTGCGGGTTCTTGAAGACGGCGGTGTTGAGGATGTACGTGCCCTTGGGCGCGCGCACCTTCACCGTGCCGGACTTGTCGTAGGGGGCCAGCTCCTGGCCGCTCGCCAGGCCCGCCACACCGGTCAGGTCGGTGTTGTAGTAGGGAGCCGGCTTGCCGTCACGACCGATGAACTTGAGCGTGACGTCGTACGACTCCACCTCGCGCTGCACCGCGGCGGCCGTGCGGACGGTCTGTCCGGCGCCGGTCGCGGTCACGTAGGAGGAGTAGGCACCGTCGACGGTGCCACCCAGCCTGGTGTCGACCGTGAGGCCGACGGAGGCCTTGCCGTGCGCCGGGACCGTCACCGTGGTCGCGCCGAGCTTGAAGAAGCCCGCCGGAGCCGTCCGGCCCTTGGGGTTGGTGGCCGTGGTGGTCAGGCTGAGCGTGACGTCCTTGTCGCCGAGGTTGCGGTACGTCAGCTGCTTGGTGGCCGGCTTGTCGTCGGTGTGCGGCCACTGCTGCACACCGAAGGCGACCGAGACCGGGTCGGCGATCACGGACTGCTTGATCGCCTTGTCGACCGCGATCCGGCCCGAACCCTGCTGGAACGGCGTGTACTTGCCGCCCTTGGCGGAGCCGGTGAGCGCGCCCTTCAGCTCGGCGTAGCCCCAGTCGGGGTGCTCCTGCTTCAGGATCGCGGCGGCGCCGGCGACGTGCGGGGTGGCCATCGAGGTGCCGTCGAGGGTCAGGTACCCCTCGGGCTTCTCGCCGACCTCCTGGTCGATGACGCTGCCCTTGGCCGCGGCGGCGGTGATGCTCACGCCGGGCGCGGTGACGTCCGGCTTGATCGCGCCGTCGCCGACGCGCGGACCCGTGGAGGAGAAGTCCGCCAGCTTGTCCTTCTTGTCGACGGCGCCGACGGTGAGCGCGGCGTCCGCGCTGCCCGGCGAACCGATCGACTGCGGGCCGTCGTTGCCCGCGGCGATCGCGAACAGAACGCCCTTCTCGGCGGAGAGCTTGTTGACCTCGGCTTCGAGCGGGTCGATGCCGGGCGAGTCGTAGCCGCCGAGGCTCAGGTTGACGACGGAGGCGCCCTGCGCGGCCGCCCACTCCATGCCGGCGAGGATGCCGGAGTCGTCACCGGAGCCGGTGTCGTCCAGGACCTTGCCGTTGAGGATCTTGGCGTCGGGAGCGACACCCTTGTACTTGCCGCCCGACTTGGCGCCGGTGCCCGCCACGATGGAGGCGACGTGCGTGCCGTGGCCGAAGTGGTCCTTGGCGTCGGCCGCCGGGGTGAAGTTCTTGGACTCGATCACCTGGTCCTTGAGGTCCGGGTGGGTGGTGTCCACACCGGTGTCCAGGACGGCGACCTTCACACCCTTGCCGGTGTAGCCGGCCGCCCACGCCGTCGGGGCGCCGATCTGCGGCACGGACTTGTCGAGCGAGGCCTTGCGGACGCCGTCGAGCCAGACGTGCGCGATGCCCGAGGCGGTCCGGTCGCCGTCGGTGACGGCGTGCCACAGCTCGGTGGTGTCCTTGACCGGGGTCTGCACGGCGTCCGCGTTCAGCGCCTTGAGGCTGCGGCGCAGGTGGCCCGCGTCGCGGACGTCGGCCTTGGCGGCCGCGGCGGTGCCGCTGTAGCCGACGATGACCTTCAGGCCGTTCTTCTGGGCCTTGCGGGTGGCGGCCCTGTTCAGCTCGGTGATGTCGAACAGGCGCCGGTCCAGCGTGCCGGAGGCGACCAGGCGGGCCGCGTCCGCGGGGACGACGAGGGTGTGCCCGTCCGCCTTGCGGACCTGGAAGGGTATGTGATCCCGCCCCTTGGCCCGCTGCAGGCCGACGACGCGGCCCTTGGCATCGAGGGCGACACGGTCGCCGGTGATCAGGGTGACGTGGTGCTCGGCGGTGAACGAGGAGGCGGCGGAAGCGTCACGCTGCCCGGCCTTCGCCGACGCGGGGCTGGTCATACCCGCGGCGAGGGCGACGGCTGCGGCGGTGGCCACGGTGGCCGCAGCTGCTCTTTTCACTTGTCTGCGCAAGTTCTCCCCCTGGAGATGGAGTACCGGGCGAATTCCCCATTCACCCGGCGGGGGGTCGTCCCGCACAACTGCGCGTCAACCCCCCGGATGCCGAAGTATGCCGGGGGGTGATCTGACGGCTCAATAGATGAGAAGACAGTGAGAAAGCGCTGCCCGGAACTGTTACGCACCGGGCGGGACTCCGTTACACGATCGCGAAGTCCCGTGCGTCCCAACGGTGTTATGCGCCGTCAGGCACCCGCGTTCTCCTGCACGCTGATCCGGCCCTTGCGGAGGGTGGCCAGGCGTGGTGCCTTCCTGGCGATCGCGGAGTCGTGGGTGACCATGATGAAGGTCAGCCCGTGCTCCTTCCACAGGCGTTCGAGTACGTCCATGATCTCGTCGCGCATGCCCTCGTCGAGGTTGCCGGTCGGCTCGTCGGCGAGGAGCACCTTGGGCCTCTTGACCAGTGCGCGGGCGATGGCGACGCGCTGCTGCTGCCCTCCGGACATTTCGGAGGGCAGGTGGGACAGGCGTTCGCCGAGACCGACGGAGTGCAGCGCCTCGGCGGCGAGTTCGCGCCGCTCCTTCCCCTTGATGCCGAGCGGGACGAGGGCGGTCTCCACGTTCTCCTGTGCGGTGAGCGTGGGGATGAGGTTGAAGGACTGGAAGACGAAGCCGATGTTCTCGCTGCGGACCTTCGTCAGGCGGGCCTCGGAGAGTTGGGCCAGGTCGATGCCGTCCAGGACGACTTCGCCCGCACTCGGACGGTCGAGGCCGCCGAGCATCTGCAGGAGCGTCGACTTGCCGCCGCCCGTCGGGCCCTGGATGACCAGGCGGTCGCCGTCGCCGATGGTCAGGTCGATGCCGTCGAGGGCGCGGACGGTGTCCTTGCCCCTGGTGTAGTGCTTGGTCACGTTTCTGAGGTCGTACATGGTGGCTCCTGGGTGGGGTTCGGGGTGGTGCGGGTCGTCGTCGGCCGCGGGCCGGCGGGGGCCGGTCGCGCGGTGACCCGCGCCCCTCGGGCCGGCGGGCTCGCCGGATGCGGCCGACGCAGCGCTACTCCACGCGCCGCAGCGCGTCCGCCGGGCGGAGCCTCGATGCCCGCCAGCCGCCGAACGCTCCCGCGATCAGGCCGCCGGCCACGGCGAGGCCCACCGCGAGGACGATCGTCGTCACGCTGACCGGTGCGGTGAGCGCCACCTCCAGGGTCTTCGCCGCACGCCGTCCGCCGAAGCCGCCGCCACCACCGCCGAAGCCGCCCCCGCCGAAGCCGCCCCCGCCGAAGCCACCGCCACCGGTGCCCCCGCCGAGCTGCGCCTGCAGGGTGGGGCTGACGGCCGTGACGGCGTACGCGCCCGCCAGGCCGAGCGCGATGCCGAGGGCGCCGCCGACCAGGCCGTTGACGACGGCCTCGCCGACCACCTGCCGGGTCACCCGGCCCGACTTCCAGCCCAGGGCCTTCAGCGTGCCGAACTCGCGCACCCGGCGGGAGACCGCCGAGGAGGTGAGCAGACCGGCGACCAGGAACGCGGCCACGAGCACCGCGATGGACAGCCACTTGCCGACCTTGGTGGCGAGGGAGGACGCGGTGGACAGGGAGCCCGAGACCGTCTTGGCGAGGTCGGAGGAGGTGGTGACCGTCGTGCCCGAGACGTTCTTCTGGATCGCGCCCTTGACGGTGTCGATCTGCTGGGAGTCGGTCGCCTTGACGTAGACCGTCGTGACCTTGTCCTTCTGGCCCGCGAGGGTCTGGGCCTGCTGCAGCGGGATGTAGAGGTTGGCCGCCGGGTCGCCGCTGTCGGCGGTGGCGATCCCGATCACCTTGAACGCGACGCCCTTGACGGTGACGGTCGAGCCGACCTTGTACTTCTTCTCCTTGGCGTAGGCCGAATCGGCCACGGCCACCTTGGCGTCCGTCTCCGTGGCCGCGAAGGTGCGGCCGCTGGTGATCTTCGAGGAGGTCAGCGGCCCGAGCGCGGACTTGGTGACGTCCGTGCCGAAGACGCTGTACTGGTTGATGTCGAAGTTCGCGCCGCCGCCCCTGACCTCGCCCTGCGGCGCGCCGCTGCCGCCGCCGCGCCGGAACCCGCCGCCGTTGCCGTTCTGCTGGAACTGGCCGCGGGTGAACTGGCCGCTGACCTTGAACACATTGAGGCTCAGCCCGCCGACGGCCGACGAGACGCCCTTCTGGGCCGCGACCTTGGTGACGGTGGAGGAGGCCAGGGTGGTGAAGCCCTGGACCATGACCCGGTCGCTGCTCTGGGTGGACTTGTCGTCGTTGCCCCGCGCGCCGAACTGGAAGCGGGGCCGCTGCGAGCTGCTTCCGGTCGGTGTCTGTGCCTTGGTGACGGTCATGTCCGTACCCAGGCCGTACAGCGACTGGAGCACCTTGTCCTGGGCCTTCCCCATGCCGCTGGACACGGAGCTGACCACGATGACGAGGGCGATGCCCAGCGCAAGACCGGAGGCGACGACGAGGGCCGCCTTTCTGCGGCGGCGCAGTTCGCGCCTCAGGTAGGTGAAGAACATGCCCGCAAGCTAGGTACGGTGCGTGATGACTCGATAAGGCCGAAATAAAAGAAGCATGAGAAGCCTGTGACCATGCCCGGAAACACCGATGCCGCCCCTGGGGGCGGCATCGGAAGAGCTGTGGACCGGGTGCCGGACGTCAGACGGCCGAACCGGCCTTCCACTGGGCCCAGTCCATGTTCCAGCCGTTGAGGCCGTTGTCCGGGGCGACGGTCTTGTCGCCGGTGTTCTTGATGACGACCACGTCACCGGTGAGGGAGTTGTTGTACATCCACGCGGCGGGGGTGCTCGGGTCGTTCGCGCCCTTGGTGTCGGACAGGCCCACACAGCCGTGGCTGGTGTTCACGTTGCCGAAGACGGACTTCGCACCCCAGTAGTTGCCGTGCAGGAAGGTGCCGGAGCTGGTCAGCCGGATGGCGTGCGGCACGTCCTTGATGTCGTACTCGCCCTTGCCGTCACCGTCGGTGAAGCCCACGGTCGCGCCGTTCATGCGCGTCTCCTTGAACTTCTCGGACATCACCATGATGCCCTGGTACGTCTTGTGCTCCGGCGAACCGGCCGAGATCGGGATGGTCTTGACGACCTTGCCGTCCTGCGTGACCTTCATCTGCTTGGTCTGCGCGTCGACGTAGGAGATCTGGTTGCGGCCGATGTGGAAGGTGACCGTCTTCTGCTGCACGCCGTAGACGCCGCTCGCACCCTGGACACCGTCGAGCGCCAGCTTCAGCGTGACGGTGGAGTTCTCCTTCCAGTACTGCTCCGGACGGAAGTCGATGCGGTTGGCGTTGAACCAGTGGCCCACGACCTCCTGACCGCTGCTGGAGGTGACCGTGATGCCCTTCTGGACGGCGGCCTTGTTGGTGATCGCCTTGTCGAAGTTGATCGACACGGGCATGCCGACGCCGACGGTGGAGCCGTTCTCCGGCGTGAAGCTGCCTATGAAGCTGTTGGTCGGCGAGACCGTGGTGAAGGAGGCGTTCTCGTGGGCGACCCGGCCGGCGGAGTCCTTGGCCTCGGCGGCGACCTTGTAGGTGGTCGAGCGCTCCAGCTGGGCGGTGGGCCTCCAGCTGGTCCTGTCGGCGGACAGCGCGCCCGCGACGGCCTTGCCGTCGGCGGTGGTCATGGACACACCGGTGAGGGAGCCCTTGGCGACCCGGACGGCGGCCGAGTTGTTGATGGAGGCGTTGTCGGTGCCGTCCTTGGGCGTGATCGTGATCTGTGCCTCGGACGACTTCTTGGCCGCCGCCGCGTCGGCTTTGGCCTGGGATGTCTTGTCGTCGGCCGCCTTGGTGTTGCCGCCGCCGGAACATCCGGTGAGTGCCAGCACACCACCGAGCAGTGCGGACGCGACCGTCAGGCCCTTGCGCCGCTTACTGTCCGTCATCACACGCTTCTCCATCGTTGCCGAATACGTCAAACCCCGGGCCCCCGCCGGGGAACCTTCAAAAGTACGGCCGATCCGCCCCGTTCCACATGGCTTGTGGATGTGGGCCATCCCACGTCCGCCCGCGAGCGGGGTGGTGAGGAAGTCGTCCGTGCGCCCCCTGAGACGACGAAACCCCGGACGGCGGTTGCCGCCCGGGGTCATGGGGTACCCCCGGAACGCTCAGCCGATGCCGACCTCTTCTTCGTCGTCGTCCGCCCCATCATCCTCGTCCAGCTCCCAGTCCGGCGAGTCCGGGTCGTACTCGATCCGCTCGCTGGACCAGGAGGCCTGCTGGAGCTCCACTCCGGGCACCTCGCTGACCAGGTCGAACGGATCCACGAGATAGGCGAGGGCCTCCGCGGTGTCTTCCGTCACAGCCCCCTCGGCGTGAGCCCGCTCCTCCGGCGGCAGCTCCGGATCACCGGCGAGCCGGCGCAACGCGGCCTTGGTCAGCCCGTCCTCGTCCTGCACCTCGAGGACCAGCTCCACCCGAAGCCGTACAAACCGTGATGTCTCTTCAGCTCTCATGCCGGGAGCGTACGACCGAAACCTCCCGTGACTTTCCTGTGACCCGCGACTTTCACTAACATCGCCCCACACGGCCAATTCGCCAGCGCCACAAGGGGGATCGATATTCCGTGTCAACCGCTCGCCGTTCGCTGCTGACCGCCACCGCCGCGGGGACCCTGCTCTGCGCGCTGTGGTTCGTCCCGTCCGCCAACGCCTCCCAGGACGGACCGGCGAGAGCGGCGGCGCGGACCGGTGCAGCCACCACGGCGCAGACCGGTTCGGCCACCACGGCGACGCGGGTCGCCCAGCAGGCCCGGGCGGTGTCCGAGGCCACCACCACGGCCACCACCGAGGCCGCACAGGACACCACCGAACTCGCCGACACCGGCAGCTTCGACACCACGCCGTACGTCATCGGCGGCAGCGCGTTCCTCGCCATCGGCGCCGGATTCGTGGTGTATTCGGTGCGCCGGGAGCGCCTCGGTTTCTGAATTCCCCCGACGCCCGGGCGGCAAGGGCCGCCCCAGCGGTCAGGGCCCGGTCGGCCGGGCCGAAGTGACGCGGGAACAGCGGCGGAAGGGGCCCCGTCCTCCGGGACGGGACCCCTTTGCGGTCGGCTCGTGCGGCGGCTCTACCGCAGCGGCCCCGTGACCGGCTCCACGGCGGCGACGACACGGCCCCCGCGCACGAACGCGTCGGCGGCGGCCAGGTCGGGCGCCAGGAAGCGGTCGGGACCGGGGCCCTGCACCCCCGCGGCGCGCACGGCGTCGATCACGGCCCGGGAGGCGGGCGCCGGGGTCAGGCCCTCACGCAGCTCGATGGCGCGGGTCGCGGCGTACAGCTCCACGGCGATGATCCGGGCCAGGTTGTCGACGGCGGTGCGCAGCTTGCGCGCGGCCGACCAGCCCATGGACACGTGGTCCTCCTGCATGGCGGAGGACGGGATGGAGTCCGCGGAGGCCGGTACGGCCAGCCGCTTCATCTCGCTGACCAGCGCGGCCTGGGTGTACTGGGCGATCATCAGGCCGGAGTCGACACCCGCGTCGTCGGCGAGGAACGGCGGCAGGCCGTGGCTGCGGTTCTTGTCCAGCAGCCGGTCGGTGCGGCGCTCGGCGATGGAGCCGAGGTCCGCGGCGGCGATGGCGAGGAAGTCCAGCACATAGGCGACCGGGGCGCCGTGGAAGTTGCCGTTGGACTCGACGCGGCCGTCGGGCAGCACGACCGGGTTGTCGACGGCGGAGGCGAGCTCGCGTTCGGCGACGAGCCGGGCGTGGGCGATCGTGTCCCGGCCGGCACCGGCGACCTGCGGAGCGCAGCGCACGGAGTAGGCGTCCTGGACGCGCGGCGCGTCGTCCTGGTGGTGCCCGGTGAGCTGCGAACCCTTGAGCACGGCCAGCATGTTCGCGGCGGAGGCGCCCTGCCCGGGGTGCGGGCGGATGGCATGCAGCTCGGGCGCGAGGACCTTGTCCGTGCCGAGCAGCGCCTCCAGGCTGAGGGCGGCGGTGACATCGGCGGACTTGTACAGGGTGTCCAGGTCGGCCAGGGCCATGACCAGCATGCCGAGCATGCCGTCGGTGCCGTTCAGGAGCGCCAGGCCCTCCTTCTCGCGCAGCTCGACCGGCTGGATCCCGTGCTCGGCGAGCAGTTCGCCGGCGGGCCGGACGCTGCCGTCGGGGCCCTCCGCGTCCCCTTCTCCCATGAGGGTGAGGGCGCAGTGGGACAGCGGGGCCAGGTCGCCGGAGCAGCCGAGGGAGCCGTACTCGTGCACGACCGGGGTGATCCCGGCGTTCAGCACGTCCGCCATGGTCTGCGCGACCTCGGGACGGACGCCGGTGTGTCCGGAGCAGACGGTCTTGAGCCGCAGGAACATCAGGGCGCGCACGACTTCCCGCTCGACCCGCGGCCCCAGGCCCGCGGCGTGCGAGCGGACGATGTTGCGCTGCAGCTGGGCGCGCAGTTCCTGGCTGATGTGCCGGGTCGCGAGCGCTCCGAAACCGGTGGAGACGCCGTAGACCGGCTCCGGCTTCGCCGCCAGGGCGTCCACGATCTCCCGGGCCGCCGCGAGGGCCGCCACCGCCTCGGCCGACAGCTCGATGCGGGCGCCGCCGCGCGCCACGGCGAGAACGTCGGACGCGGTGACACCGGACGTCCCCACCACCACAGTGTGCATATCCATATTCAGGAGCGTACGCATTGAATGCGTTGATGTCACTAGTGGGGAACGGGTCCACCCCTTACCGGACCGTGTGCTTCGCCTCACGGTCCGCGCCCCGCCTCACCTCACGACCTCCGGCCGCGGAAACGACGGCGATCGGCATGCGCGGGCGGCGGTTCCAGCGGGGACTCGTCCGCCAACCGTACGACCGGATCGTCCGGCCCCTCCCGCCCGGCCACCACCGGCCGGTCCGCGCGCACGGCCTTGGCACGGTACTGCGCGGCGTCGGCCAGCCGGAACAGCCGCCGGGCGTCCCGCACCGGCCCGATCGGATCCTCGGTCGAGGCGACCCCGCACGCCACGCCCTCGCCCAGCTCCAACTCGGCCGCGCGGCGGCACAGTTCATCGGCCGCCTTGACCACGTCGTCGGCGGGCGGCCCCACCGCCAGCAGACAGAACTCGTCCCCGCCGAGCCGCGCGGCGAGCCCGCCCGGCACCATCGCCCCGCACAGCGACAGCACCGAGCCGAACCGCTCCAGCAGACGGTCGCCGACGGCGTGCCCGAGCGTGTCGTTGACCCTCTTGAGCCCATTGAGATCGCAGACGACGAGGCTGACGACCACCCCGTCCGCGCGGTGCCGCTCGACGGCCTCCTCCAGGCGCACGTCCACGGCGCGGCGGTTGGCGAGGCCGGTGAGGGCATCGGTGAACGCGAGCCGGCGGGCCTCCTCCAGCCGCTCGGTCTGGGCGAGTCCCGCGGCGACGACGGCGGCCAGGACGGTGGCGAAGTCGGCGTCCGCCGGCCCGAACACCGGCGCACCGACCGCACGGGCGACATACAGCTCACCCCAGGCCCTGCCGTGCAGCACGACGGGTGCGACCAGACAGCAGCCGCGTCCCCTGCGGCGCAGGGCGGCGACGCGGTGGTGGAAGTAGCCGGGGGTACCGGCCGCCGTGCCCTCCGCGGTCTCCACCCACGCGGTGGGTCCGCCCCCGCCCGCCCACCGCTCGTGCAGGAACTCGGTGATCTCCGGGAACTGGTGCACCGGATAGGCCTCGGCCTCCGGGAACTCCTCCTCGTCCGCCCGGCGCTCCCCGACGTTCACCAGGACCCGCAGCCGCCCCAGCTCGCGCTCCCACACCGACAGCGCGGCGAAGCCGCCGTCCAGCGCCCGGCACGCACCGAGCGCGGCGGCCCGCCACGAGTCCTGCGGCGTCCGGGCCGCCGCCATGCCCTGGGCCAGCGACACCACAGCGGCCAGCCGCTCGTCCTCAGCCATTCCACCAGATTAAGGAGGAAATCCGGCAAACGGTGAGACCGATAAGGCGATCAGGTGGCCGGAGACAATGTGGGCCGCGGTCGGCCCCCACCCACCACTTCCGACACTTCCGATCCCCACGGCCCTCGCAGACCGGAACCGCCCACACACCCCCGCACCCCCCGCACCCCCGGGGAGCAGCAGCCCGACCAGCTCACCACCACCACACCCACTCCACCCACTCCACTCACTCCCCCTCCCGGCTCACTCCCCGGGCCACTGCGGCTTCCGCTTCTCGTTGAAGGCCGCGACCCCCTCGGCCCGGTCCCCCGAGAACGCCACCGACCGCCAGGCCGCGTCCTCGACCTCCAGCCCGGCCCGCAGATCCAGCCCGTGCCCCAGCCGCAGCGCCCGCTTCGCCGCCCGCAGCCCGACCGGAGAGTTCCCGGCGATCCGCGCACCCAGCGCCAGCGCCTCCTCCCGGTCCCGCCCCTCCTCCACCAGCTGGTCCACCAGCCCCAGCTCGGCAGCCTCCGCCGCCTCCACCCGCCGCGCGGAGAAGATCAGCTCGGCCGCCCGCGCCGCCCCGACCCGCCGCGGCAGCAGCTGCGTACCGCCACCGCCCGGAATCACCCCCACGGACACCTCCGGCAGCCCCACCACCGCCGTACGGTCCGCCACGATCAGATCGCAGGACAGGGCGAGCTCGAAACCACCGCCCAGCGCGAAGCCGTGCACCGCCGCGATCGTCGGCATCGGCAGCTCCAGCACCCCGGTGTACGCACCCCGCGCCACCGGCCGCTGCCGCACCAGATCCGCGTCGCTGAAGGAGTTCCGCTCCTTCAGATCGGCCCCGACACAGAAGGCCCGCTCATGGGAGGAGGTCACCACGACCACCCGCGCCTCCCGGTCGGCGCCGAGCGCCGCGCAGGCGGCCGCGACGGAGCGGGCCATCCCGGTCGAGACGGCGTTCATGGCCTTCGGCCGGTCCAGCACCAGCTCCGCCACGTGCCCGTGCCGCCGCACCAGCACGAACTCCCCGAACCGCTCCTCGCCCATGACACCCTCCGGTTAACGCGGGTTAACTCACTGTCGGCCCGATCATCGCAGCCGTACCCCACCCCGGGAAAGAGCCCCTGAAAAGAGCCGATCCCGCCCGGCGTACTACGCCCGTTCGAGTGACATCCCGGCCGTCTCACCCCACACCGCCCACAGCAGCGCATAGCGTGCGCACCGCCACGGCGCGCCCCGGGCGCGCGGCGGGGAGGGAACCTCATGACACCGATACGCGCTCAGTCCCGTACGGCCGAGACGGACCAGCGGCCCGGGCCGGCGGCGGAGCCGACGCTGCCCGCCGTCCGCCGCGGCCGGCACCGCAAGCCCCGCCCCCGCAAGGTCCTGCTGGCCGCCGGCGGCCTGGCGCTCGCGGCCGGAGTCCTCAGCCTCGTCCGCGTCGCCCCGGACCCGGGGGTGGGCACCCCCGGCACCGCGGAGGCCGAGCCCCGGCTCGACCCGGGCGGCAGCGCCACGGACCGGCCGGCGGACGCCTCCGCCACCCTCGGCTCCGCCCCCACCCCCCGCCCCTCGGCCACATCCGCCATGGGCGGCGCGAGCGCCGACCCGCTGACCACGGCCACGACCGACCCCACGGCCGGAGCCACGGCAGGGGCCACCCCCACCACACCCCCCGGCAGCACGGACGCCGACGTCCCGACCACCATCCCGACCGGCGCCCCGTACCCGACGGCCACCGCGTCCGCCCCTCCGCCGCGCCCCTCGCCCACGACACCCACGCCCACCCGGGCCCCGGCACCGGCCCCGAGCCACAGCTCGCCGCCGCCCGCGCAGGGCGGCGGGGTGTGCGTGCCGGTGATCGGCCTGTGTGTGGACCTGCCGGGTTAGGCCCGGGAAGACGGGCCGACGGGATTCAGGACTGGTCCTCGCGGTGAGCGAGCAGCCATGGCTCGACCACGCCGAGCCCGCGCACCGGGCGCTGCCACATGGGCTGGAGCGCGAAGCGGTACGCCGGCGGCTCCTCGCCCTCCTTCTCCGCGGCGGCCGCGGCCTCGGCCGCCTCGGCCTCCGAGGCGGGGGCCTCACTGGTGCGGATCAGCTCCTGGGCGAAGGCGCTGTCGACCAGCACGGCGTCACGCGGTGCTATCGAGGTCAGCCGGGAGGCGAGGTTCACCGTCGTACCGAAGACATCGCCCATACGGGTGGTCACGGTGCCGAAGGCCATGCCCACACGCAGCTCGGGCATGGTCTCGTCGTTCGCCATCGTCTCGACCAGACGCAGGGCGATGTCCGCGGCCGTGCCCGCGTCGTCGGCGGCGTAGAGCACCTCGTCGCCGAGGGTCTTGATGAGCCGGCCGCCGCGCGCGGCCACCAGGTCGGCGGCGGTGGTCTCGAAGGCCTCGACCAACTCGCCGAGCTCCTCCTCCTCCATCCGGCGGGTCAGCCGTGTGAACCCCACGAGGTCGGCGAAGCCCACGGCCAGGCGCCGGTCGACCATCTCCTCGTCGTCGCCGGTCTGCACGACACGGCCGGCCGAGGCGGCGAGCTGGCGGCGCCAGACGTAGACGAGGAACTCCTCCAGCTCGGGCAGGAGCAGCTCGACGATCGGATAGGTGACCTCGGTACGGGTCATGCCCGGCTCCGGGGGCTCGGTCAGGCCCTCCAGGAAAGAGTCCATCTGCCATTCGGCCAGTCGGGCGGTGGTCTGTCCCGTGGACCGCGCCACCTGGACGGCCATGGCCTCACTGAGCAGCCCCGCCTCGACGAGACCGGCAAGACGCCGCAGAGCCAGCACGTCGGCTTCGGTGAGCGCCTTGGCCTGCCCGATGTCGGCGAACCCCATGGCCCGCCAGAAGCGTGAGGCCAGCTCCATGGAGACGCCGGCGCTGCGGGCGGCCTGAAAGGGGGTGTAGCGGCGCTCCGCGCCCAGGATGAGGTGTTCGAGACGCAGGGCGAGCGGGTCCTCGCCGGAGTCGGCGGCGTGGGGGTCCACGCGGCCGTCCGCGCCGGAGCCCGTGTCGTCGACGGTCACGCCTGTTGCCCTTCCGATCTGCCACGGTCAGGTATCGACCGGCCTCAACTCTACGGCAGCTGTGCGCCAGCTCACTCCGTTGGGTTGGCCCGACACCAGGTCATCGACACCACCCAGCCCACCCACCCCCACAACGAGCCACCCCGCACCCCCCAGAAAACAAGAGAAAAAGCAGCCACGCCACTCCCACCTCCACAGCCACACCCGCACCCACACCCGTAGCCGCACCCGTAGCCGTAGCCGTCGTAGCCGCAGCCGCAGCCGCAGCCGCAGCCGCAGCCGCCCACAGCGAGGCGCACAAGGCGAGGGCAACGAAACGAAAGGGGGAGGGGACGAGGGGACGAGGGGAACGCGAAACGGCGGGACGGCAGGACAGCGGGACGGCGAGACGGCAGGACGGCGAGACGGCGAGACGGCGAGACGGCGAGACGGCGAGACGGCGGGACGGCGGGACGGCGGGACGGGGAGACGGCGGGACGGCGGGACGGGGATCGGGATCTCCCCGCAGGCACCCACGGCGCGAAGGAACCGGGACGGCGGCGGCTCTCCACCCCACAGACGGCGTCACCCCACAGGCGGCGTCACCCACGGCGCAGAAACATGGGGGCCGCCCCATCCACGGTCGTCACCCATGGCGCGAAGGGGGAGGGCGCAGGGCGGTCGGGACGGGGAGGTCCACGCGCAGGCGCCAGACGCCCACGGCGGGAAGGGGACGGGGCGGGGGGTGTCCGCCCGCAGCGGTTGGCGCGTCAACACCGGAACTTCGGCAGACAACCGATTCCGCGCCGTTCCGAGGACGGACACCCCCCGACGCGGCCCCGACCCACCACCGCCCCGGGGCGCCACGCGCACCCCCACCCAGCCGCACAGGCGCCGCAGGCACAACCGCCACAGGCACCCCCACCCAGCCGCACAGGCACAGGCACCGTCACCGCCACAGGCACCGTCACCGTCACCCAGCCGCAGGCACCGTCACCCAGCCGCAGGCACCGTCACGCAGGCCGCAGGCGCCCCCACCCAGGCACAGGCACCGTCACCCAGCCGCAGGCACCGCGGGCACCGTCACGCAGGCCGCAGATGAACGATGTCCCCCGCCCCCACCGGCTCCTGCACCCCCTCCTCGGTCGCGATGACCAACCGCCCGTCCCCATCGACCGCCACGGCCTCCCCCACGATCGCCCGATCCCCCGGCAACTCGGCCCGCACCACCCGCCCCAGCGTCGAACACCCCGCCGCATACGTCTCCTGCAACCCACTGCCCACAGGATCCCCCCCAGCCTCCCGCCACCGCCGATACCACTCCTCCAGCGACCGCAGCACCGCCCGCAGCAGCGGATCCCGGTCCGTCCCCACGGCCCCGGCCAGCACCAGCGACCCCGCCCGGGGAACCGGCAGCTCCTCGGCCCGCAGCGTCACGTTGACACCGACACCGATGACCACACCGTCGTCCCCGGCCCGCTCCGCAAGGATGCCCCCGGCCTTGCGCTCCTCACCGCCCACGCTCACCAGCAGGTCGTTGGGCCACTTCAGCCCCGTGTCCACGCCCGCGGCCCGGGCCAGCCCGGTCGCCACCGCCACCCCGGTGAGCAGCGGCAGCCACCCCCAGCGTGCCACCGGCACCTCCGCCGGGTTCAACAGGACGGAGAAGAAGAGCCCGGAGCGCGCCGGAGCCGTCCACTGGCGGTCCAGCCGACCGCGCCCGGCGGTCTGCTCCTCGGCGACCAGGACCGCGCCCTCGCCCGCCTTGCCGGCCGCGGCCCGGGCCACCAGGTCGGAGTTGGTGGACCCGGTCCGCTGGACCACCTCGACCTGCGACCACAGACTGCCCTCCCGCAGCAGCCCGCGCCGCAGCGCCGCGGCGTTCAGCGGAGGACGTTCCAGGTCGGACCAACGGCTGTCGTCTGATGCATTGTGCGGCGTCATGCAAGTCACCCTAGGTGTGGGAAACGCCGCACTGCCGACACCGAGGCGCGCCACTACGCTACGGATGAGTAACCGTCCCCCCTTTTGAGCAGGCAGGGAGCCGCGATCCCGATGTCCGAGCCGGAAGAGATCGACATTCACACGACCGCGGGCAAGCTCGCGGATCTGCAGCGCCGTATCCACGAAGCGACGCACGCCGGCTCCGCACGCGCCGTCGAAAAGCAGCACGCCAAGGGCAAGCTGACGGCCCGTGAGCGGATCGAGCTGCTGCTCGACGAGGACTCCTTCGTCGAACTGGACGAGTTCACCCGGCACCGCTCCACCAACTTCGGCCTGGAGAACAACCGCCCCTACGGCGACGGCGTCGTGACCGGCTACGGCACCGTCGACGGCCGCCCCGTAGCCGTCTTCTCCCAGGATTTCACCGTCTTCGGCGGCGCCCTCGGCGAGGTCTACGGACAGAAGATCGTCAAGGTGATGGACTTCGCCCTGAAGAC